>NZ_CABVPR010000081.1 GCF_902499135.1 Burkholderia dolosa | reverse complement strand
GCCGGCTGATCGCGCCGACCGCGCACCGCGCAGGCCGGCGCGTGCGGTGCGGCCGCATCAGCGGACCGCATCGCGCTCGACGTCTTCGTCCCGCGCATCGCGCGACGCGCGCGGCACGGCGGCGGGCCGCGGCGGCAGTGCGTCGACCACCGCGCGTCCGTACTGATCGTCGAAGCGGACGATATCGTCCTCGCCGAGATAGTTGCCCGACTGCACCTCGATGATCTCGAGCGGAATCCGGCCGGGATTCTCGAGCCGATGCACTTCGCCGACCGCGATGTACGTCGATTCGTTCTCGCTGAGCAGGAATGTCTCGTTGCCGCGCGTGACTTTCGCGGTGCCGTGCACGACGATCCAGTGCTCGGCGCGGTGATAGTGCATCTGCAGCGACAGCCGCTTGCCGGGCTCGACGACGATGCGCTTCACCTGGAACCGCTCGCCGAGGTCGATCGAATCGTAGTGCCCCCACGGCCGCAGCACCTTGCGGTGCTCGCTCGCCTGCGGACGCCGGTCGGTCTTCAGGCGCGCGACGACGTTCTTCACGCGCTGCACGTCGTGCTTGTTCGCGACGAGCACCGCGTCGAGCGTCTCGATCACGACGACGTCCTTCATCCCGACGCACGCGACGAGCCGCCCTTCGGCGCGCACGAGGCTGTCCTGCGTGTCCTCGAACACGATCGGGCCGCGCGCCACGTTGCCGTGATCGTCCTTCGGCATGATTTCCCAGATCGCGTCCCACGTGCCGACGTCCGACCAGCCGGCCGACAGCGGCACCACGATCCCTTCGATGCCGAGTTCGCTGCTGCCCGCGAGGCGCTCCATCACCGCGTAGTCGATCGAGTCGGACGGACATGCGTCGAACGCCGCCGCGTCGACGCGGAAGAACGGATCCTCGGCGACGCCCGCGCGCCATGCCGCTTCGCACGCCGCGTAGATGGCCGGCGCGAGCGCGCGGATCGCCTTCAGCCACACCGATGCGCGCGTGACGAAGATTCCGCTGTTCCACCAGTAGTCGCCGGACTGCAGATAGCGCTCGGCGAGCGCGGCGTCCGGCTTCTCGACGAACCGGCCGATCGCGTAGCCGCCCTGGCCGCCGCGGCGGCTCGTGCGCGGCTCGCCGACCTGGATGTAGCCGTAGCCGGTTTCCGCACGGCGGGGCAGCACGCCGAGCGTGACGATCGCGCCGTCCTGCGCGTAGCGGGCGGCGCGGCCGACCGCGTCCTGGAACGCGCCGGCGTCGACGATCACGTGATCGGCCGGCATCACCGCGAGCACCGGATCGTCGGCGAGCACGCTCGCATCGAGCGCGGCCAGCGTGAGCGCCGGTGCGGTGTTGCGCGCGGCCGGTTCGAGCAGGATGCGCGCGGGCGCGCCGCGGCCGACCACCTGCGCGGCGCTCATGATGTGATGCTGTTCGCCGCAGACGAGCAGCAGCGTGTCGCACAGCGACGCGTTCGCGATGCCGTTCAGGCGCCGCGCGGTCGCGGACAGCGGCGATTCGTTCGACGTCAGCTCGATCAGCTGCTTCGGGTACTGCTCGCGCGACAGCGGCCAGAGCCGCGTGCCGGAGCCGCCGGCGAGAATCACCGGCAGGATCGACGGCTGGTCGGGTTCGGGAACCGGGCGAAGGTTCGGGGTCATCGGTTGGCTCCGGTATCGGCGGACAGCCGCGTATGGGCAAGGCCGTCGGCGCGCGCTTCTTCGGTTCGGGGCCGGGACGTCGAAACGGCCCGGGACAGCAGTTGACGCAGCGCGCCGGCCGCGCGGTCGGCCGGACGGATCATGCCGACGAACGGCGCGCCCTGTTCGAGAAACGGACCGTACGCCTTGCGGAACCCGAAGCGCTTGTAGAACGCCTGGCGCGGCGCCGGAACGTGCGTACGCACCGCGGCGGCCGGCCATGCGGCATGCGCGGCGGTGAGCGCGCGCTCGATCAGGTGCTCGAGCGTGTCGCCGTCGCGGCACGCCTCGCTCGTCAGCACCTTGTCGATCACGATTTCGGGATCGACGTCGTCGCCGGGCAGGATGCGCGCGTAAGCCGCGACTTCCGCGCTATCGCCGTCGCGCACGGTTGCGTACACGTGCAGTGCGTGCGCATCCTTCCCGTCGATGTCGAGATGCGTATGCGCATCCTCGACGACGAGTACGGCGTTGCGCGCGCGCAGGATCGCGTAGAGATCGACGGCGCTCAGATGTTCGAATTCACGACAATGCCATTCCATGTTGCGGTCCTCGTGTGAAGCCTTCAGCACGCCATGCCGCACGGACCCGTGCGGCCCGTGCGGCGTGGCGAGGATCATGATGCGTACGCGCCGCGCGCCGGTCTGTTCGAAAGCGCACTCACGTTCCGGATTCCGGCATGCCGCATGCAGCGCGACGCCGCCTGCGCGAGCCGGCAGCCGCTCACGGTGCGGTAGCACACATCGCCGGCGCGGCCGCTTGCCGATAATCGACAGGTCCCGGCGGCCGCACTCGCACTGCGACGTGCAGGCCGCCCGCATCGACACGAATGAAGAACGGGGGCCGTACTTGAAGATTGCGATCGTTCACGACTGGCTGGTCGTACAGGGGGGCGCCGAGCGCGTGCTCGCGCAGATGATCGACTGCTTTCCGCAGGCCGACGTCTACAGCCTCGTGGATTTCCTCGAAGACCGCACGTGCGTGCGCGGCCGCGCGGTGCACACGTCGTTCATCCAGAAGCTGCCGTTCGCGCGCACGCGCTACCGCAGCTACCTGCCGTTGTTTCCGCTCGCGATCGAACAGTTCGATCTGTCGCGCTACGACATCGTGCTGTCGAGTTCGTACGCGGTCGCGAAGGGCGTGCTGAGCGGCCCCGATCAGCTCCATGCGAGCTACGTGCATTCGCCGGTGCGCTATGCGTGGGACCTTCAGCATCAGTATCTGAACGAGGCCGGGCTCGCGCGCGGACCGAAGTCGGCGCTCGCGCGCGCGCTGCTGCACTACATCCGCAACTGGGATGCGCGCTCGGCGAACGGCGTCGATCGCGTCGCCGCGAACTCGCGCTTCGTCGCGCGCCGGATCCGCAAGACGTACCGGCGCGACGCGACGGTCATCTATCCGCCGGTCGACGTCGAGCATCTGGCGCTGCGCACGGACAAGGAGCCGTTCTACCTGACCGCGTCGCGGCTCGTGCCGTACAAGCGGATCGACCTGATCGTCGACGCGTTCTCGCGTACGCCGGAGCGGCGGCTCGTCGTGATCGGCGACGGTCCGGACATGGCGAAGATCCGCGCGCTGGCCGGGCCGAACGTCACGCTGCTCGGCTATCAGCCGTTCGACGTTCTGCACGACCATCTGCAACGCGCGCGCGCGTTCGTGTTTGCGGCCGAGGAAGACTTCGGCATTTCGCCGGTCGAGGCGCAGGCGTGCGGGACGCCCGTGATAGCGTACGGCAAGGGCGGCGTGCGCGAGTCGGTGCGCGCATGGCCGTGCGCCGGCGCGACCGGGCTGTTCTACCGCGAGCAGACGACCGACGCGCTGCTCGACGCGCTGGCGCGCTTCGAAGCGCTGCCGCGCGGCGCGTTCGATCCGCACGCGTGCCGCGCGAACGCCGAGTATTTCGGCGCGGCGCGATTTCGCGACGAGTTCACGCGGTTCGTGATGGACGGCTATGCTGCATTGCAGGATGAGCTGGCCGAGACGGCCGCGTTCGTGCCGCCCGACGGCGTTGCGGCCGGCGAGCGCATGCACGACCGGCAGGCGGCGCCGCATGCCGCGGCGCTGCGAACCTGACCGCCGGCTTACAGTGTTGTAACCGATCGCCTCGCGCGGCGCGCTCGCCGCGCCGTTCCCGCGCGGCCGGGTTCGCGGAATTACCGACGCAACGAATGGGCTCGCCGTTTTTTTTGCCGGTTTTCGGCGAAAATTGCGGCCAATGCGAGACGCCGATGTTGCGGAAAAGTAGTATTTGCCACTGATTGACGGCAATGGTCGTAGATAATCAAATCTCAGTCGCCAAAGGCGCGCCGTGCGGGGCTCGCCGTGGCGTTACCGGCTGAATCGATGTTTATCTTTTGGTAACACGAGCATTCGCGAACCAGGTGTAAATTCAGGAGCCGATCGAATGAGGCGGTCATTCCGAAAGTGGGTTGGCCGCCGTCCGGTTCAGCATCGGGCGTGACTGTCGTGTACGACGCGACGCACATGCGGACGGAATTTCCGTTGCGGACGTGCCCAGCCTGACGGCGCGTCGCATCACAGCCGGAACGCCGCGGCACGCGCGGTCGCGCGTTCCGTTCGAGTTCGACGACAACGAGGCCGGATGACAATCCGGCTCGACCTCCGGGGGCTCTCGCCGTGTGCAGTTTCGATATTCGCCAATGCTGCGCAAGCGCAGCGCGGACAGGCGGACAGGCGGCCATGCGCCGTCGCCGCAGTGCACGCGAACGGTTCGCGGAGTGGAGAAATTGATGGTTCGCTATGAATATGCCAATAACGCGCGATAAACGCGCCGGCGGGGAGAGGGGCAACGGGCAGCGTCCTCTCATTTACTGGACGCAGTCGCCGTCCGTCATGTTGCGCAAGGAATTGACGCGGCGCGACTGGAAAGTGTCGATCGTCGCGCATGCCAGCGAGCTGCGCGACACCTCCGGCGAAATCACCTGCGGGATCCTCGACCTGAGCGGCGGTCACGCCGACGCGATCGGCAGCATCGCGTCCACGTGCGCGTCGATGCGCGACGTCGTCTGGGTCGCGCTCGTCGAAGCCGGGCAGACCGCGTCGCCGAACGTGCGCGCGCTGCTGCGCGACTACTGTTTCGACTACATCACGCTGCCTGCGTCGCATCAGCGGATCGCCGATACCGTCGGCCATGCGTACGGGATGGAATGCCTGTTCGCGCGCGACCGCGAACGGCTCGAATCCGACGAGCACGGAATCGTCGGCACCTGCAGCGCGATGCTGCGGCTGTTCGACACGGTGCGGCGCTTCGCGCGCACCGACGCACCGGTGTTCGTGTTCGGCGAAACCGGCACCGGCAAGGAACTGACGGCCGTCGCGATCCATCGTCATTCGGAGCGGCGCAACGGTCCGTTCGTCGCGGTCAATTGCGGCGCGATCCCGCCGCATCTGCTGCAGTCGGAGCTGTTCGGCTACGAGCGCGGCGCGTTCACCGGCGCGAACGCGCGCAAGATCGGCTACGTCGAGGCCGCGAACGGCGGCACGCTGCTGCTCGACGAAATCGGCGATCTGCCGCACGAGAGCCAGGCGAGCCTGCTGCGCTTCCTGCAGGAGCGCTCGATCCATCGTCTCGGCGGCAGCAATCCGGTGCCGGTCGACGTCCGGATCGTTTCCGCGACGCACGTCGACCTGCGCGAAGCGATGGAGGAAGGGCGCTTTCGCGCGGACCTGTTCCATCGGCTCTGCGTGATGCGCATCGATCAGCCGCCGCTGCGCGCGCGCGGCAAGGACATCGAGCTGCTCGCGCATCACATGCTCGAACGCTTTCGCGCGGACGCGCGCCATCGCGTGCGCGGCTTCTCGACCGACGCGATCACCGCGCTGTACAAGCACGACTGGCCGGGCAACGTTCGCGAGCTGATCAACCGCGTGCGCCGCGCGGTCGTGATGACCGAGGGGCGGCTGATCACCGCGCGCGATCTCGAGCTCGAATACTGTCTCGACGCGGCGTCGCCGTCGGTCGCCGATATCCGCAAGTCGATCGAGCGCGAGGCGATCGAAACCGCGCTGCTGCGCACGCGCGGGCGCGTCGCGGCGTCCGCGCGCGAGCTCGGCGTGTCGCGCGCGACGCTGTATCGGTGGATGGAGGCGTACGGGATCGAGCGGCCGCGCGGCACCGGCTCGTCGGACTGACGGGCCGGCAGCGGCGCAGCAGGCGGCTGCCGCCGCGCGCGCTGCGTCAGCCTGCCAGCGTCGCGCGTACCGCGCGCGCGGCGTTCACCGCGCGGATTTCCACGGTCGGCGGCGCGTCCGCTCGGCGGTTCCCGTCGGCGCCGTCGCGCGGCAGCAGCGGGACGAGCTCGACGCGCGCGCGCGTGTCCGGCGCCAGATGGAACCAGTCGTCGCGCGGCACGAAGCCCGGCGCGTCGATCTGCACGTGGCGCGCGACATGCCGCGTGCCGATGTCGACGTGCCAGGTATCGCCGCTGCGCGAGACGCACGCGTCGATGCCGGGCTCGCGCGGCGCGAACACGGCCGGATGCGTGCGCGACGGAAAATGGAACGCCTGCGACAGCAGCGTGCCGTCTTCCGCGCGCAGCGTCGCGACCACGGTGTCGTGCTCGCACGGGCCGAAGCGATACGCGTAGGTCCAGTCGAAGAAGCGGCCGAGCAGTTCGGCCGAACCGATCCGCAGCGCGTCGTGCGCGGCCATCCGCACCGGGCAGCTCGCGCGCGCGACCGGCGTGCGGCCGTCGCGCAGCGCGACGAGCTCGACGGTCGCGATGAGCGGCGCCGCGCGCTCGTTGAGCACGTGCACGTCGATCCCGTTCAGCCCTTCGTCGACGAGCAGCACCTGCACCGGCTGCAGCACCTGGCGCAGCGCATACCATGCCGATTTCGGCCGGTGCGACGCGTCGATCACGCCCCATCCGGCGCCCGGCATCACGTCCTGCAGCTGCCAGACGAGCGCGCCGGCGCAGCGCGAGCCCGCACGCCGCCACTCGGAGAACGTGTCGCGCATCACGTCCGCGACCACCGCCCGCGACAGCTCGAAGTAGCGCGCCGGATCCTCGCGCCGCAGCCGGTCGGGCGCGACGTCGTACAGCGTGTGCAGGTAATGGTCGCGGATATCGTCGAAATCCCACGACGTGCCGGGATCGCGCGGCACGGCCGCCTTCCAGCGCGGCTCGTGCACGCCCGGCCAGCCCAGTTCGGCGAGCATCGCGTCGCACGGCACGTTCGCGAACGCGAGGCATTCGCTCGCGAAGCGCACGTCCGCGCGGCGCGCGTCGTCGAGCGGGCGCAGGTACGCGCCGACGCCGTAGTAGTGCGACACGCGCTCGCGCGGCACGAACGGCAGCACGCCGCCGTCGGGCGAGTCGGGCACATAGACTGCGTCCGGCCGCCGCGCCGCCGCGTGTGCGGCGAGCCGCTCGGCGGTCAGTTCGAGAAACCGCTGCTTCGGCGCGAGTCCCGACATCGCGGCCTGCTGCGCGATTTCGCTGCCGCCGCACAGCACCGCGAGCGACGGCGACGCGCGATGACGCACGAGAAACTGTTCGGCCTCGCGATCGACGGCGTCCGCGAACGCGTCGTCGTCGAGCGCGTAGTCGAAGTTCGCGAACATGAAGTCCTGCCAGACCAGCAGCCCGAGCCGGTCGCACCACGCGTGGAACGCGTCGGCTTCGTAGGTCATCGTGCCGCCGACGCGGATCATGTTGAAGCCCGCATCGCGCGCGTGTCCAAGCAGGCGGCCGTACGTCTCGTCGTCCGCATGCAGTGCGAGCGGCGCAGCGCTGCTCCAGCACGCGCCGCGCGCGAACACCGGCACGCCGTTGATGCGCAGCCCGAAGCCTTTGCCGTCGGCGCCGGCGTCGAGCTCGATCGTGCGAAAGCCGGTTGCGCCGAGCGCACGCCGTGCGTCGCCGATCTGCAGCGCGACGTCGTAGAGCGCCGGTTCGCCGTGCGTATGCGGCCACCAGCGGCGCACGTCCGGTACCTTCACGGTCGCGCGCAGCCGGTCCGCGCCGACGCGCTCGAGCGTCGCACGGTGCTCGCCGCACGACAGCCGCGCCGCGATCGCATCGGGCAGCGGCGCGGCGAACGCGAGCTCCGCGTCGAGCCAGCCGGTGTCGCCGTCGACGCGCGCGTGCAGGTCGCGATGAACGAGAACGGGGCCGTCGGCCGGATCGATCACGTCGATCGGCCGCCACGGTCCGGTCGGCACGTACGGCGGAAACCAGCCGTGCATGTGGCCGAGCAGAGACGTGCGCACGGTGCGCAGCGTCGCCGGTTCCGCGAGCCGCGTACGCCAGCGTGCGCGGCGCGGGGCGCGCGCGTCGCGCAGATGCGGCGCGAGCGCGCGGAAGCACAGCGTCAGCCGGTGCGTGCCGTCGAGCGACACGCTGGCGTCCTGCGCGACGAACATGCTGTTCGAGCGCAGGATCGGCGTGTCGTCGAGCCACGCTTCGGCAAGCGTCGCGAGACCGTGAAAGCGCAGCACGCGCGGCCCGTGCCCGCGCAGCTCGGTGCGGTACCAGTGATCGCGTTCGTCGAGCGAAGCCGCTTCGTCGAGCCGGCCGGCCGACGCGAGCGCCTGCGCGACCGTGCCGGGCACCGGCGCGTCGATCCAGCCTTCGGCGGGCAGCTCGCGCGGCACGCGCACGGCGCCCGCGGCCGTGGCGAGCATCGACCACGCGGGCGCGACGCACGCGCCCGTCACCGCATCAGCGGCACGGCTGCCGCGTCGTGCCGAACGGGTATCGCAAATGGCGGCGGCGCGTGCACCGGCGGCGCGATTTGCCGCGCGCACGCGATCAGATCGTCGTACGCGGCCTCGATCGCATCGAGCGTCGCGTCGCCGCGCTCTTCCTTGCCGCGCGCGCACGCACGCGCGAGGCGGAACTCGAGCACCATCGCTTCGGACGCGATTCGGTCGCACGCCGCGCGAATCTCCGCGAACGGGCCGATGCAGCCGCTCGCCTGCAGCCAGCGCGCGTAGTGGCCGAACAGTTCGAAGTTCGCGCCGAGCTGCCGCACCGAGTTGAACGAGTACGCGTGGAAGCGTTCGAGCGGCGAATCGGCGAGCGCCTTCGCGTCGATCTGCAGCTGCCGGCGGAACGCGGCGATCGGATTGACGACGGGCAGGCGCCGCAGATGCCGCTGCAGCGCGGCGAGCGATACCTCGCACAGCACGCGCTCGTCGAGCGGCGGAAAACGGCGCTTCGCGCATTCGACGTACGGCGGCAGCGGCATCGGCGTGTTGCCGCCGACGAGCCCGTTGTAGTCGAAATCCTCGGCCACGTAGTAGCCGCTGTTGTGGAAATAGCCGATCTGGTGATGCGCGCGGTCGATCGCGTCGATCCCGATCGTCGTCTTCGTATGCTGCGTGCGGTAGCTGATCCCGCGCGTGTCGGGCAGGAACCACGCGTCGACCTCGACGATCATCAGATGGCCGCGCGCGACCTGCGTCTCGATGTGCTGATCGAGCGGCTCGTAGATCGAATGCTCCTGCACGACGATCCCGTACAGCCGCTCCAGTTCGTCGTGCGGAAACTTGAAGAACGTGAACTGGTCGCCTTCGAAATCGAGCGCGATCGTAAACGGCAGCGCCGCGTACGGATTGAAGCCCCACCAGCGCAGCACCTCGAGCCACATGTCGACGTAGCAGTTGGTCTGCTTCCACACCATTTCCTGGCTGTGCAGCGGGTGCGGCCGGTAGTGGCGCGCGCGGTGGCGCACGTCCTCGAACGACGCATGTTCGCCGTCGCGGGAAACGAACCTCATTGCGTCCCCCACAGCGCGTCGCGGACGTCGGCCGGCCACGCATCGATGTCGAAGCCGTGATGGCGGAACAGCGCGAGCGTGAGCCGTTCGAGGCCGAAGCCGACGCAGCCGGTATGCGCGACGTCGCCGGTCGCGGTGCGGATGTCCCACAGCACGCCGAAGTGGTCCATGTGGTAGTTGAAGCTCAGGCACGCGGTCTGCCGGCCGTCGTGCTCGATCGGGATCAGCAGCTCGAACTTCAGGTTCTGCTCGCGCTGGCTGTCCGCGACGATCTTGCCGCCGCGTCCGAAGAACGGATCGTTCGCGAGGTCGATCGTGTTCGGCAGCCGCAGCGCGTCGATCATCCGCGTGCCGCGCTCCATCCAGGTCTGGCGGAACGCGACGATCTGCTCGGGCGTGCCGATGCGCACGTACTCGCGCATCCGGAACAGCTGCATGCGGGTCGGGTCGAGCGACGGTTCGTGGCGGAAGCAGTACGAGAACACGTCGAAGAGGCGGCCGTCGTCGGGCAGCGCGCCCGCGCGGGCGACGACCGGATAGACCGGATAGCATGCGGCCGGCGTCATCACGACGTAGGTCGGCTTCTGGTTTTCGGTCCAGTCGTCGCCGCGATCGAGGCATTGCAGCAGGCGCTGGTGCTGCTGCTCGTTGCCGCCGAACGCATGCACGCTGCCGGCGAGCTGCGGGAAGCTCTTCATGTATTCGCTGCGCTCGAATTCGGTGCGGCTCATCGCCGGCGGAAAGCGCAGCACTTCGGCGTGCTGGTCGGCGCCGATGCGCGTGACGAACGCGTCGAGCGCTTCGACGACGCGCTCGAACCGCTCGCTGCGGCCGAACAGCCCCTGGATGCCGGTCGACACCAGCAGGCCCGAGTCGATCATCGCGTCGCGCAGCGGATTGATGCCGGCACGGTCGAACGGTGCGTCGGCGGATGCGGAGGCGGGCGCAGCGGCGGCGGAAGGCACGGCGAGTCGATCGTTCATGTATGTTTCTCCAGCGTTGCGGGACGCAGCGCGAGCAGCAGGTTCGAGGTATTGACGGCGATGCGGTCGTTGCTGATCATCAGCGGCGCCGCATGGAGGTCGCGGATGTGGCGGCCGACGCTGAACGGCGTACCGTGCTTGTAGCCCGCCATTCCGCAGATCATCATCGCCTGGTGCGCGACTTCGAGCGCCGTCGACGACACGTAGGTCTTCAGCGTGTTGATTTCGGCGGCCCACGCCATGCCGGCCGACCATGAACGCGACGATGCGTTCTCGTACAGCCGCAGCACGTTGTCGACGCGCGCCTGCATCGCCTGCATCAGCGCCAGCGATTCGGCGATGCGCCGCGACGCGGGCGACGGCGCGCCGTCGGTCTGGCGCGCCTGCGCGCGGAAGAACTGATGCGCGCGATGGAACGCGTCGCCCGCGACGCCGATCCATACCGCGGCCCACAGGATGTGCGACACCGGCACCATCGTCTGTTCGGCGATCTGCGCGAACGGCACCGGCAGGCATTGCACGGCCGCGCCTTGCGCATCGAGCGTGAAGCCGTTGCTGCACGTCCCGCGCATGCCGAGCGTGTCCCATTCGCCGCGGCGCGTGAGCGTATAGCCGTCGCGCAGCAGCGTGACGAGCACCTGCTCGGACGGCGGCGCGTCCGCGTCGCGCCGAGCGGTCGCAAGAATGCCGTCCGCGTAGTCGCCGTACGAGATCGTCGGTGCGGCTTTGCGCAGCCGGAACTCGGCGCCGTCGAGCTCGAGCGCGCACTGGCTCGCGCGCAGGTTGCCGCCGACGCCGTCTTCCGACGTGGCCGACGCGAGCAGCCATTGATGGCGCACGAGCTGCTGCAGGAACAGCTTGTGCCAGCCCTGGTCGACCGCGTGATTCACGATGCACGCGACCTGGATCTGGTGCATCGCGAACACCATCGCCGACGATGCGCACGCCTGGCCGAGGATCGAGCAGGCCGACGCGATGTCGGCGAGCGACGCGCCGGCGCCGCCGAGGTGCGTCGGCACCATCGCGCTCAGCAGCCGGCGTGCGCGCATCGCCTCGATCGCCTCGACCGGGCAGCGCGCGTCGCGATCGACGGCGTCCGCATGCTGCGCGGCGATCTGGGCGACCGCGCGCGCGGCTTCGTCGAGCCGGCACGATTCGCTGTCGGCCGCGAGGTCGTGGAGCAGCGTGCTCATGCGGAGTGCTCGGTGCGTTGAAGCATCGCGATCGTGTCGGCGAGCGCGTCGATGCTGCGGAACAGGTTGCGGTTCAACATGTCGTCGGGAATCTCGACGTTGAACTGCTTCTCGATCGCGAGCATCAGCTGGATCGTATCGAGCGACGAAAGGCCTGCTTCGTACAGGTCGTCGCCGTCGCCGATCGAATCGATCGCGGCTTCGAGATGGGCAACGTGCTTGAGGATGTGTCTGATTTCGGTTTTCACGTGCAGCTCCGGCGTGCGTGGTGTCGTCGTCCGCACGGGGCAGACGCGCGCGACGCGCTGACATCCCCCGGCAGTCCTGCATCAGTAGACCATTCGTGCGCGCGCGGTTCTGTTCGTCACCCTACAATCGGCCGACCCCGCAAGCGCCGGCGCACGCATGTGCGCCGGCCGGCGCGTCACACGCGTGCGGCGGCGGGCACGCTCGTATCGGCCGACAGGATCCGCTTCATCTCGTCGCGCACGATCGCGCGGCAGCCGCACGACATCTTCGCGAGTCCGTCGAGATCGGCGAGCACGATCGAGCTGCGGTACTGCCGGATCAGCCCGAGCTTCTGGATTTCGCCGGCCGCGTCCGTGACCGTCTCGCGGCGCACGCCGAGCATCTGCGCGAGCATGCTGTGCGTGACCTGGATCTCGATGCTGCGCGAGCGGTCGTACGCGAGCAGGAACCACCTGCACAGCTGATGCTTGAGCACGTGATGGCGGCTGCAGAACGTGATCTGCGACACCTGTGCCATCAGCAGCCGCACGCACACGAATACGAGGTGGCGAATCACCGGCGACGCGTCGAACGCGGCGTCGAAGATGCGGCGATCGAGCCGATAGACGAAGCCGTCGCGGCATGCGACCGCACGGCACGGCATGCGGCCGCTGCCGCCGATCACGTCGTCGCACACGATGCTCTCGCTGCCGACCTCCGCGACCTCCAGCGTCATTCCGCCCGACGACACGTACTGCAGCGAGATCGCCATCGTGACGGGCAGATAGACCGCCGCGAGCGTTTCGCCGGGCTCGCACAGCACCTGTCCGGATTTCAGATGGACGAGCTGAAGATTCGAAACCAGCGTCGCGCGATCGTCGCGATCGAGCGCAGCGAGAAACCGGTTCGCATCGAAGCTGTGGGAAAGCTCGATCATGCCGCCGGGATGGGCGACGGTGTCATTGGCATAAAGAGTCACGGCGTATCCCCAGGAGTAACGGCCGCACGCGCGCTAACGCGCTCCGCGGAGGCGTTTTAGCACGGGCGTGCGGAATACGTGAGTCGAATTCGAATGTCGACCAGGCCGAAAAGATTAGCAGCCGGTCTAATTCAGCCGATTGCCCATTGCGTCATCTCACAAAGTTTGACGGTTCGGTTGAATGAAAACGTTATCCGGATTTTGCAATTCAATCGCCCAGGAATTAATCATCCTGGAATGGAATGACACGTCAGGGCGGTATTCACCGCCGCTCGGGAATCAATCGGGCGGCGCAGCGTATCGTACAGCCAAAATGCCGAAAAGGCATTGAACATTATTTGACAATTAAATTTCAGGAGCCGTTTTTATCTGATGAATCAAGGGCTTGGATGTTATGTGTGCGATAGCTGACAGTATCGTCATTTGGTGTGACGATTCAGACTTGAGACAGTTTGAAACGTCTGATCGATACGGAACGCTTCATGTCAGGACCAGCTGGAACATGATGAAAATCGTTGAAAATCCGCGGTAAGTATTTGAACCGTAAGACCGTCGCGCCCGTGCGGCCGCGCTTGGCCGGACGCGCGGGCATTGATCAGTCGAAACACGTGCAGTGTCCGCGGCATCGGCGAGTGTCCGGAAATGAGACATTTTCTTCGGTTCTCGTCGGCTTATTCGGCCGGCCTAAATCCGATGCGATTCATATATTAAGGACGAGCCGATATTGGCACGCAAATCGCTTATTCGGCCGGGCGTGTCGAAACGGGACGGCCGACGCGATCCGGGGGCAACGAGCCGATGGTCGGGTGGATTTTGGTTGCGGGCCGCAACCGGTGCATATCGTCTGGCACGCATCGCGATAACGAATTCGGCCGGCGCGGCTGCGCGCCGGGCGAACAATAAAAGGGATAAAGACATGTTCCATCTTCATTCGAGCTATTCGGCCAATGCCATCCTCGACGCTCTGCCGGAAGAGAGCATTCGCGCCATCGCACCGCATCTCGAGCTGGTCAGGATCAAGACCGGCATGCTGGACCGGGTCGGCGAACCGACGCGTCATCTGCATTTCCCGACGACGGCGATGATGTCGGTGCAGCACCTGATGGAAGACGGCGCGATGGTCGAGGTCGCGGTGGTCGGCCGTGAAGGGGTGGTCGGGCTGGCGACGCTCGTCGGGGGCGCCGCGGTATCGAACCGGGTCGAAGTGCGGATCGCCGGGATGGCGTATCGCTTGCCGACGTGCGTGATGCGCGCCGAATTCGAGCGTTCGCCGGCGACTTACCGGCTGCTGCTCAACTACTGCCAGGCCACGATGGCGCAGATTTCGCGCAGTGCGGTGTGCAACCGCCATCATTCGGTCAGCGAGCAGCTGTGCCGCTGGCTGCTGCTCGCGCACGACCGGATCGACGGCGACGAGCTGACCGTCACGCAGCAGACGATCGCGAACATGCTCGGCGTGCGCCGCGAAGGCGTGACGGAGGCCGCCGGCAATCTGCAGGACGCGGGGCTGATCCGGCAGCGACGCGGCCGCATCACGATCCTCGATCGGCACGGGCTCGAACACCACGCGTGCGAATGCTACGAGCTGATCCGTGCGGACTATCGTCGGCTGCTCGGCTCGCGCGAACACGCACGGCCGATGTCGATGCCGCTGCCGATGCTCCCGCGCATGCCGGACATGCATGTCGGATTTCCGGCGCATGGTGCGTGACGATGCAACCGATGTCAGGTGGAACGAATGCGGCGCGCCGTGCCGCGCTCGCGGCGCTCGACGCCGCGCTCGTGCTGGGCGGCGCGTTCGGCGCACAGGCCGCGGCGGGGCTCGCATGGCATGACCTGTCCGACGCGCAGCGCGGCGCGATCGCGCTGCTGTGCGTGCTGAGCGTCGCGCTGCTGCCGCACGACGTGCGTGCCGCGCGCCACGGCACGGCCGCGCCGCGTGCGATGCACCCGTTCACGCGCACGGCGATCGCGATCGTCTGCGCGAGCGTGCTCGCCGCGGGCGCGACGATGTGGATCATGAACCGCGGCGGCACGGTCGATACACGCTGGATCGTGCGTACGATGCTGGCCGGCGCCGCGGCCCTGCTGGTCGGGCGGGCCGCGCTGTCCGCGCTCGCGCTCGCGCTTGCGCGCCGCGACCCGCGCGTGCGGCAGCGGCGCGTCGCGATCGTCGGCGCGACCGCATACGGGCGCGTCGCGATCGAGCGGATGCAGCTCGCTCCGGACGGTCCGTTCGCGGCGGCCTGCGTGTTCGACGACGATGCGCCGGCCGCCGCGGGCGGCATCGGCGGCGTACCGGTGATCGCCGACTGGAGCGCGCTGCGCGACATGATCCGCGGCGGCCGGATCGATGAAGTGTGGCTCACGCTGCCGCTGTCGCACGAGTGGCGAATCCAGCGCATCGTGCGCGAGCTGCGCGACGAGTTCGTCGAGCTGCGGCTGCTGCCCGACGTGCGGCAGATGGCGCTCGTCGAGCGGTCCGCGACCGACGTGCTCGGAATGCCGGCGATCAACCTCGCGACCACGCCGCGCTCGGCACCGGAGCTGTGGGCGAAGTTCGCGTTCGACCGGCTGTTCGCGATCGGCGTGCTGATCCCGCTGCTGCCGCTGCTCGCAGTGCTCGCGATCGCGGTCAAGCTGTCGTCGCCGGGGCCGGTGCTGTTCAGGCAGCGACGCAAGGGCGCCGACGGCCGCGAGTTCGAGATCCTGAAGTTCAGGACGATGCGCGTGCATCGATCGCAGCCGGGCGTGCTGAAGCAGGCATCGCGCAACGACACGCGCATCACGCCGGTCGGCGCGTTCCTGCGACGCACGTCGCTCGACGAGCTGCCGCAGTTCTTCAACGTGCTGTTCGGGCAGATGTCGGTCGTCGGTCCGCGTCCGCATGCGATCGAGCACGACGACTTCTATCGGCAGCTCGTCGACTGCTACATGTATCGCTATCGCGTGCGGCCCGGAATCACCGGATGGGCGCAGGTGAACGGCTATCGCGGCGAAACGCGCAAGGTCGAGGCGATGGCCGCGCGCGTGAAGTTCGACCTGTTCTACATGCAGAACTGGAGCTTCTGGTTCGACATGAAGATCATCCTGCTGACGATCGTGCGCGGCTTCGTCGGGCGCAACGCGTTCTGACGCACGCGCGGTACGTTCGACCGTACGTTGTGCGGTCGAACGTACCGACCGGATCGACGACGACACCGACACTGACGGCACAGCAGCATCCCGCGTCGCGGGATGCCCGGCGGCGCAATCGCGCCGCAGCCATCGGAACGATCATCATCATGTCAACGTCGATTCGTGAGGGGCGCGCACCGGTACTCGCAGAGGTGCGCGCGGACACGAGCGTCGGCGCGGCCGCGCACGTCGCGCGCTCGCGCGGCCTCGCCATCAACGGAAAGTTCACCGCGCAGCGCATGACCGGCGTTCAGCGGGTCGCATACGAGCTGACGACCGAGCTCGCGCGCATCGCGAATGCCGACGACGCGCCGTCGCTCGTCGTGCCGCAGGACCACGATCCGTCCGGCTTGCCGGCCGGCGCGCGCATGCAGACGTCGGACCGCCTGCACGGCACGCTGTGGGAGCAGTGGACGCTGCCGCGCACGACGCGCGGCCGCACGCTGCTGAGCCTGTGCAACATCGGTCCGCTCGCGAAGCGCGATCAGCTGCTGATGATTCACGACGCGGCGGTCTTCGACTTGCCCGCCGGCTATTCGCTCGCGTTTCGGCTGTGGTATCGCTTCGCGTTTTCGATCCTGAAGCGGCGCGCGCGCCATATCGTCACCGTGTCGCATTTCTCGCGCGCACGTCTCGCCGCGCGATTGCGCGTGCCGCCCGCACGCGTGTCCGTGGTGCCCGCCGCGGTTGACCATATCGACCGGATCGACGCCGATCCGCGCGTGCTGTCGCGGCTGAAGCTGGACACCGACGGCTACGTGCTGTTCGTCGGCTCGCTCGCGCCCGGCAAGAACCTCGCGCGTGCGCTCGAGGCGATCGCGCTGATGCGCGCGTCGCATCCGACGCTGCGCTTCGTGATCGCGGGCGGCGCGAATGCGAAGATCTTCGGCGCGCGCGCGGCCGGCCTGCGCGACGACGATCCGTACGTGACGTGGGCCGGCTACGTGACGGACGGCGAACTGAAGGCGCTGTACGAGCATGCCGGCTGCTTCGTGTTTCCGTCGCTTTACGAAGGGTTCGGGTTGCCGCCGCTCGAAGCGATGCGCTGCGGCTGTCCCGTGGTCGTGTCGCACGAGGGCGCGTTGCCGGAGGTCTGCGGCGGCGCCGCGTTGTTCTGCGATGCGTATTCGCCGCCGGACATCGCGGCGGCGATCGCGCGCGTGATGGACGACGCGGAACTGCGCGCCCGGCTGCGCACGATGGGCCGCGAGCATGCGCGGCGTTACAGCTGGCGGCGCTCGGCACGCGCATTGCTCGATATCGTGCGCGCCGATGCGTGAACGGCGGCGGACGCGATTGCGGTTCGACGCGCAACGCACGCGGCGGCGCGCCGGGCTGTGCACTCGGTGCGGTGCGGCGGCGGAGGATTCGTCGCAGCGCGATCGTTTTGCGCGCGGCGCGCGCTACACATGACGTACGGCGCGCGTCGCACGCGCCGCTGCGTCGCTGCGTCGACCGACGATCGAATCAAATACGCCCGTGCGGCGTTTTCGCGTCGGTCCCCGCTTTCCGCACCTGTCGCGCATCGACCGATGCCGGTCGACACATCGTCGTTCGTTGGGTTTATCCTGCGTCGAATGCGCGGAAACCCCGCACCGGAGACAGACGATGGCGCTCGACGAACGGCAGCGGCAGACGCTGCAACAGCGGCTGAACGAACGCGAGCACGCGCTGCGAGCCGACATCCGCGCGAGCGACGATCGGCGCGCGTCGGAGTCGTATGCGGATCTCGCGGGCGCCGCCCCCGACGAAGGCGACGAGGCGAACGCGGATCTGTTTGTCGACGTCGGGCACGCATTGACCGGCATCAGGCTCGCGGAATTGCGCGCGATCGCGCGTGCGCAGCAGCGGATACGCGACGGCAGCTACGGCAGCTGCATCGATTGCGACGCGCCGGTCGGTTACGCGCGTTTGCTCGCGCGTCCGACGGCCGAGCGCTGTACGCGTTGTCAGTCGATTTACGACCGACGATACGGAACCGCGCCGCATGCCTCGCTCTGAAGTCGCCGTGACGGCCGGCATGTCGGTCGAGCGTTGGATGCAGCGCGCGGCCGGCGTAGGATGACCACGAGGGCTCGCGGCGGCGGCGTCATGCGGCGCCGCGCGGGCGCAGGCTGCCGCGCCGGCGCGCGGCGCCATCCACGCGCAAGAGGATCACGCCGATCATGCCGATCCACAACGCCGAGTGTGCGGCCGTGTTTGCCGAAATCGCCGACATGCTCGAAATCCAGGGCGCCAACCCGTTCCGGGTACGCGCATACCGCAACGCCGCACGCACGATCGCGAACTACGGACGCGACATCCCGACACTGATCGCAAGCGGCGGCGATCTCGCGAAGATTCCGTCGATCGGCGCCGACCTCGCGTCGAAGCTGCGGGAAATCGCCGCGACCGGCACCTGCGAACTGCAGCAAACGCTGCGCCGCGCGTTGCCGGGCGCCGTGGTCGAACTGCTCGACGTGCCGGGGCTCGGCGCGAAACGCGTGAAGGCGCTGCACGATGCGTTGCAGGTCGATACGCTCGAACAGCTGCGCGCCGAAGCGAAGAGCGGACACGTGCGCGCGCTGCCGGGCTTCGGCGCGAAGACGGAAGCGCAGTTGCTCGATGCGATCGACGAACGCCTGCAGCGCGAGCCGCAACGATTCCTGCTGCCGGATGCCGCGCGCTCGCTGATGCCGTTGCTCGAACGCCTGCGCGCGGTCGACGGCGTCGTCGAAGCCGTGCCGGCCGGCAGCTTCCGGCGTCGCCGCGAAACCGTCGGCGATCTCGACATCCTCGTGACCGCGCGCGATCCGGCCGCGGTCGGTCATGCGTTCGTCGCGTGCGCCGACGTCGGACGCGTGCTCGCGAACGGCAATACGCGCTCGAGCGTGCTGCTGAAGAACGGGCTGCAGGTCGACCTGCGCGTGGTCGACGCCGACGCGTTCGGCGCGGCGCTCGTCTACTTCACCGGATCGAAGGCGCACAACATCGCGCTGCGCCGGCTCGCGCAGGCGGCCGGTCTGAAGATCAACGAATACGGCGTGTTTCGCGGCGACGAGCGGATTGCCGGTGCGACGGAGGCGTCCGTCTATGCGGCGATCGGGCTGCAATACGTGCCGCCCGAACTGCGCGAGGATCGCGGCGAGATCGATGCGTCGCGCGCCGGTGCGCTGCCGCCGCTGGTCGAGCGCGCGCACGTGCATGGCGATCTGCACGCACACACCGACGCGTCGGCCGGGCGCGACGGTCTGTGCGCAATGGCGGACGCCGCGCGCTCGCGCGGGCTCGACTATCTTGCCGTTACCGACCGAATGCCGGCCGTTGCGGACGACCGCGCCGGCTGCGACTGGCTCGTGCGGCAGATCGACGAGATCGATCGCATCAACGCGTCGCTCGACGGTTTCGTGCTGCTGAAAGGCGTCGAAGCCGGCATCCGCGACGATGGCAGCCTCGACGTGCCGGACGACGTGCTCGGCCGGCTCGATCTCGTCGTCGGCGCGGTGCGCGACGGCTTCGATCTGTCGCGCAACGCGCAGACCGAGCGGATGCTGCGCGCGATGGATCGTCCGCATTTCACGATCCTCGCGCATCCGACCGGCCGCATGCTCGGCGAACGCGACGCATATGAGCTCGACGTCGCGCGCGTGATCGCGCATGCGGCCGAACGCGGCTGCTTCGTCGAACTCGATGCGCAGCCGCGCCGTTTCGATCTGCCGGACGTGTGGTGCCGCGAAGCGGCGAACGCGCACGTGCCGATCGCGATCGGCTCGGATGCGTATTGCGCGGACGATCTCGACAACCTCGCATACGGCGTCGATCATGCGCGGCGCGGCTGGCTCACGCGGCGCGACGTGATCAATACGCGTACGCTCGCGCAGCTGCGGCCGCTGCTCGCGCGCACGATGGGTGCAAGCGGCGTGTCGGCGCGCGGCGGACCGAACGGCGCGTGAGGCGCGCCGGCCGTTGCGTCCGCAACGGGCGGCGCGAGCGCGAGCGCGAACGTCGGCGCAGGCGCGTCACGCGAGCACGTCCGTTGCCGGCACGTATGGCAGCCCGAGCGCGTGGGCGACCGCTTCGTACGTGATGTGCCCGTCGCAGACGTTCAATCCCGCGCGCAGATGCGGATCGTCGGTCATCGCGCGTTTCCAGCCGTTGTCGGCGAGCGCGAGCGCATGCCCGAGCGTCGCGTTGTTCAGCGCGAACGTCGACGTGCGCGCGACCGCGCCGGGCATGTTCGCGACGCAGTAGTGAACGACGCCGTCGACGACGAACGTCGGCTCCGCGTGCGTAGTCGGATGCGACGTCTCGAAGCAGCCGCCCTGATCGATCGCGACGTCGACGACGACCGCGCCCGCGCGCATCGTCGCGATCATGTCGCGCGTGACGAGCCGCGGCGCCGATGCGCCGGGCACCAGCACCGCGCCGATCACGACGTCGGCGTCCCGCACGGCTGCTTCGACTGTATGCGCGTTCGAGCAGACGGTCGTGATCCGGTTCGCGAACGTCAGGTCGAGCTGGCGCAGCCGCGCGACGTTGGTGTCGAGCACGGTGACGCGCGCGCCGAGGCCGACCGCCATCTGTAGCGCGCCGGTGCCGACCACGCCGGCGCCGAGCACGACGACGTGCGCGGCAGGCACGCCGGGCACGCCGGCCATCAGCATGCCGCGGCCGCCGCGCGGGCTTTCGAGGTGCGTCGCCGCGACCTGGATCGACATGCGGCCCGCGACTTCGCTCATCGGCGCGAGCAGCGGCAGGCCGCCGCCGGGGCCCGTCACCGTCTCGTACGCGATGCAGACGGCGCCGGATTTCACGAGCGCCGCCGCCTGTTCCGGATCGGGCGCGAGATGCAGATACGTATAGAGAATCTGGCCGCGCCGCAGCATCGCGCACTCGGCGGGCTGCGGCTCCTTGACCTTGATGATCATGTCGGCGCGCGCGAAGATTTCGTCCGCGCCATCGCACAGTGCGGCGCCGGCGGCCGTGTAGTCGTCGTCGAGCAAGCCGATCGCGGTGCCGGCGCCTCGCTGCACGAGCACGCGATGGCCGTGCCGCGTCAGTTCGTGCGCGCCGGCCGGCGTGAGGCCCACGCGATATTCGTGGTTCTTGATCTCTTTCGGCACACCGATCAGCATGGGTCGTCTCCGTAGTTGTTTGGTCGTCGCCGCGTCGTCGTTTGTCCGCACGCGCCGCGGAAAGCGCCGATCGTGCGCATCGATCGTCGTGTCGGAATAAAAAGGGTAGTGGTGCGCGGGGCGAAGTCAAGCGAGCAGCGGTGACGCTGCGGGCGGCCGCCGCGTCGCAGCATCGAGGTTGCGGCGCGCTCGTTCGGCCAGCGGCGCCGAGCGCGCGCGATACGAACGAACCGGCCGCCGTATCGGCGTTGCGCATCTCCGGCCGGACTATTTTTCAATTGTTGCCGTTTTCGATGCAGTCCATTGTGACGCGGCAGGTGGACATGGAACCGGTTCCATTTATAATCGCGGCACCGCGCGCCAGCGCCGTGCAGAAGGGCGCGGATCGTGCTTCGTCGTAGACGGATGCGCGATCGGGCCGAACGAAGGCCGCGGCGACGCGATGCAGGCCGAGCGGTCTGCATTCGTCCGACCAACAGGTCCGTGAAGAGACCGACCCGCGCGGTGCGCGACTTCGGCGCGAACGCGGTTGCATGACGGCGCGGCCGCCGAGTGCGCGGCGGGCGCCCGCATCCGGATTGCCGCAGCACGAAACGACGGGACGGCCCGCCGCATGCGGCAGGGCCGCCGCACCGGGCACGCCGCATGCGAAATGCACGTGCCCCGAATCACGACCCCAACGATCAACATCCGACCATGTCCACGCCACCAGACAAACCCAACTCGCGTCGCCGCTTCCTGCGCACGTCGGTTGCGCTCGTGCCGATCGCGTCGGTCGCCGGCTGCGACCTGCGTTCGTCGTCGCCGTCCGCGACGACGGCCGGCAACGCGCCGGCCGCGGCCGATGGCGACCGCTCGCCGTACAAGCCGACCTTCTTCGACGCGAAGGAGTGGGCGTTCGTGCAGGCCGCGGTCGACCGGCTGATTCCCGCCGATGCCGAAGGCCCCGGCGCGCTCGAAGCCGGCGTGCCCGAATTCATCGACCGCCAGATGGACACGCCGTATGCGCACGGCGCGACGTGGTACATGCGGGGACCGTTCCAGCAGGGCGCGCCCGAACTCGGCTACCAGCTGAAGCTCGTGCCGCGCGATCTGTACCGGCTCGGCATCGCGGCCGTCAACCGCTATTGCGAGAAGACCCGCGGCAAGGCGTTCGCGGATCTCGACGCGCCGACGCGCGACGCGGTGCTCGGCGAACTGGAGAAGGGCAGCGCGCAGATCGACGACGTGCCGCCCGGCGTGTTCTTCGGCCTGCTGCTGCAGAACACGCGCGAAGGCTACTTCTGCGATCCGGTTCACGGCGGCAACCGCGGGATGGCCGCATGGAAGATGATCGGCTTCCCCGGCGCGCGCGCCGACTTCATGGACTTCGTCAACCAGAACGGCAAGCCGTATCCGTACGGCCCCGTGTCGATCAACGGGGAGCGCACCTGATGGCTGCAGACAAGAAGCCGCATGTCGATGCGGTGATCGTCGGCTTCGGCTGGACCGGCGCGATTCTCGCGAAGGAATTGACCGAGGCGGGACTGAAGGTCGTCGCGCTCGAGCGCGGCGAGTATCGCGACACGTATCCGGACGGCGCGTATCCGAACACGATCGACGAACTCACGTACAACGTCCGCAAGAAGCTGTTCGTCGACCTGTCGAAGACGACCGTGTCGATCCGTCACGGCATCAACGACACCGCGCTGCCGTACCGGCAGCTCGCGGCGTTCCTGCCGGGCGAGGGCGTCGGCGGCGCGGGGCTGCACTGGTCGGGCGTGCACTTCCGGATCACGCCGGAAGAGCTGCGGCTGCGCAGCCATTACGAAGAGCGCTACGGCAGGAAGTTCATCCCGGAAGGGATGACGATCCAGGATACGGGCGTCAGCTACGACGAACTCGAGCCGCACTTCGACTTCGCGGAGAAGGTGTTCGGCACGTCCGGACAGGCGTACAAGGTCGGCGGCAAGGTGGTCGGCGACGGCAACGTGTTCGAGGCGAACCGCAGCGACCATTTCCCGCTGCCGCCGCAGCTCAACACGTATTCCGCGCAGCGCTTCTTCGACGCGGCGAAGTCGATCGGGCTGCATCCGTACCGGCTGCCGTCAGCGAACACGTCCGGGCCGTATACGAACCCGTACGGCGTACAGATGGGGCCGTGCAACTTCTGCGGCTACTGCAGCGGCTACGCGTGCTACATGTATTCGAAGGCGTCGCCGAACCTGAACATCCTGCCCGCGCTCCGGCAGACGCCGAACTTCGAACTGCGCTCGAAATGCCACGTGCTGCGCGTCGATCTCGACGACACGAAGAAACGCGCGACCGGCGTCACGTACGTCGATCCGGCCGGCCGCGAAGTGCATCAACCGGCCGATCTCGTGATCGTCGCCGCGTTCCAGTACCACAACGTGCACCTGCTGCTGCTGTCGGGCATCGGCAAGCCGTACGACCCGATTTCGGGCGAAGGCGTCGTCGGCCGCAATTTCGCGTATCAAAACCTGTCGACGATCAAGGCGTTCTTCGACAAGGACACGTTCACGAACCCGTTCGTCGGCGCGGGCGGCAACGGCGTCGCGGTCGACGACTTCAACGCGGACAACTTCGATCACGGCCCGCTCGGCTTCGTCGGCGGCTCGCCGCTGTGGGTGAACCAGGCCGGCGTGAAGCCCGTGAGCGGCATCGCGACGCCGCCCGGCACGCCGCAGTGGGGCGCCGCGTGGAAGAAGTCCGTCAAAGACTACTACGCGCATACGATCTCGATGGACGCGCACGGTACGAACATGTCGTACCGCGACGTCTATCTCGACCTCGATCCGACGTACCGCGATTCGTACGGCCAGCCGCTGCTGCGGATGACGTTCGACTGGAAGGACAACGACATCCGGATGGCGCGCTACGTGACCGGCCAGATGCGCAGGATCGCCGAGGCGATGGGGCCGAAGGCGATCAGCGTGTGGACGCGCGAATTCGGCAAGCACTTCGACACGCGCGCGTACCAGACGACGCACCTCGTCGGCGGCGCGATCATGGGCACCGATCCGAAGACGAGCGTGCTGAATCGCTACCTGCAATGCTGGGACGTGCACAACGTGTTCGTGATGGGCGCGTCGGCGCTGCCGCAGGGCATCGGCTACAACCCGACCGGGATCGTCGCGGCGCTCGCCTACTGGTCGGCACGCGCGATCCGCGAGCAATACCTGAAGAATCCCGCTCCGCTGGTGACCGTATGAAGAGGACAGTGAACCCCAACGCCGCGCGCCGTGTCGCGCGCGCACTGGCGACCGGCGCGGCGTGGGTCGTGCTCGCGGCGCCGGCCGTGCTCGGCGCGGCCGTCGGCACGGCGCTCGCGCAGC
>NZ_CABVPR010000080.1 GCF_902499135.1 Burkholderia dolosa | reverse complement strand
GGGCGGCGTCGCGGGCTCGCCCGCCCGCGCGCCGATGCGTTCGTCGGCAGGCGCGGGATCGGGCGGCGCGCCGAACAGGTCGAATTGCCCGTCGGCGGGCGTGCCGTCCGTGTCGTCGCGCTGCTGTCGTTCGGGCGGCGCGTTGCGCCGCGTGCTGCCGTCACCCATGCATGTCCAGCTCGATGCGCGGCCTAGCGCGGCAGCGCGTGTTCGTACATGTATCGCCGCGACCACGGCAGCGTTTGCGCGCTGCGGCCGGCCTTGCGGCACACGATCTGGAAGATCGATACGTCGTCGTGCTCGAACGCGTATGCGCAGCCGGCCAGATACACGCGCCAGAT
Source organism: Burkholderia dolosa (assembly GCF_902499135.1). Classification (GTDB taxonomy): domain Bacteria; phylum Pseudomonadota; class Gammaproteobacteria; order Burkholderiales; family Burkholderiaceae; genus Burkholderia; species Burkholderia dolosa. Next base: position 25,187 of record NZ_CABVPR010000080.1, on the reverse strand, counting down.
GCGGAATTTTTCGTCGTCGACGAGCTTGCGCGCTTCTTCGGCCTTCGCTTCGAAGTTCTCGGTCCAGATCTCCAGCGTGCGCGCATAGTGTCGCCGCAGGCTTTCGATGTCAACCGCCTCGAGCCCGCCGCGCTGCGCCGCTTCGAGCGCGAGGCTGATGTGCGGCAGTTCGCCGTCCGGGAACACGTAGCGGTCGATGAACTCGCCGCCGCCGAGCGCCGTCTCGCCGCTTTCCGCATCGGTCGACGTGATCCCGTGGTTCATCGCGATGCCGTCGTCGACGAGCAGTTCGCGGACCCGCGAGAAATAGAGCGGCAGGTTCTTGCGGCCGACGTGCTCGAACATCCCGACGCTCGTGATGCGATCGAACTGGCCTTCGATCTCGCGGTAGTCCTGCAGACGGATCTCGATCTTGTCCTCGAGGCCCGCCGCCTTTACGCGCTCGGTCGCGAGATCGTACTGATTCTGCGACAGCGTGACGCCGAGACACGTCGCGCCGAACTTCTGCGCGGCGCGCAGCACGAGCGCGCCCCAGCCGCAGCCGATGTCGAGCAGCCGCTGGCCGGGCTCGAGCCGGATCTTCGTCAGGATGTGATCGATCTTCTTGATCTGCGCGGTCGCGAGATCCTCGTCGCCGTTCTCGAAGTACGCGCACGAGTACACCATGTTCTCGTCGAGCCACAGCTTGTAGAACTCGTTCGACACGTCGTAGTGATACTGGATCGCCTTCTTGTCGGAGCTCTTCGTGTGGTTGAAGTAGCGCTTCACGCGCGCGAGCTTGCTTGCGCTCGTCACCGTGCTGCGCGCGAGCGAGTAGCCGATGTTGATGATGTCCGACAGCTTGCCTTCGATGTCGATCTTGCCCTTCACGTACGCCTCGCCGAGATTGTCGAGGCTCGGCTCGAGCAGCAGCGGCAGCGCCGACGCGTTGTTCACCTTCAGCGTGACCTGCGGCGCGCTGAAGTTGCCGAAATCGAGTTGTTCGCCGTTCCACAGTACGAGGCGCGCCGGTATGTTCGCCTTCGCCCGTACTTCGTCCGCCCACTGTGCCAGCTTCTTTTCCCAGAACATTTGGATTCTCCGTTTGTTCGTTGAATCGAATACAGCCAAGTATCTTGACCGGCGCCTGCGGCTACGACGCAGGCGCCCGGATGCAACACGAGATGCGGCCGGCCCGCTGGCGCCGGCTTTACGGCGACAGGCGCGAGATCGTCCAGCCTTGCGGCGCCGAAGCGTCGCGGGTGTACAGCAGACGGTCGTGCAGCCGCGACGGGCGGCCTTGCCAGAATTCGATCGTGTCGGGCACGACGCGATAGCCGCCCCAGTGCGGCGGGCGCGGCGGGTCGTCGCCGAAGCGCTCGGCGACCGCCTTTTCGCGCGCTTCGAGCGTCGCGCGGCTGTCGATCACCGCGCTCTGCTCGGATGCCCACGCGCCGATGCGCGAGCCGAGCGGGCGCGACGCGAAATAGCGGTCGCTTTCTTCGGCGCTCGTCTTCTCGATCCGGCCTTCGATGCGCACCTGACGCTCGAGCTCGATCCAGTAGAACAGCAGCGCCGCGTAAGGATGCGCGGCGAGCTCGCGGCCCTTGCGGCTTTCGTAATTGGTGAAGAAGACGAACCCGCGCGCGTCGACGCCCTTGATGAGCACGATCCGCGCCGACGGCCGGCCGTCCGCGCCGACCGTCGCGAGCGTCATCGTGTTCGGCTCGGGAAGCCTGGCGGCGAGCGCCTCGTTGAACCAGCGGTCGAACTGCGCGAACGGATCGGGGGCGACGTCGGCCTCGTCGAGCGAAGCGCGCGAATAGTTGATGCGGAGATCGGCGAGAGTCGTCATGTTATGCAAACGCTTCAAACGGGGGCCAGTATAGCGAACGCCGAAGAATCGTGCGTGCGCGGCGGCACGTGCCGCCGGGGCAGTTCAGGCAGAATAGAGGGCTGCACGACTTACGTTTTCCTTGCTGCCATGTCCGTTGCCGAACCCGCTTCGCCCGATTTTTCCGATCTTACCCCGAGCCCGGCGATCCGGCTTGACGTGGATCGCGAGCGCCGCTTCGGCGGCATCGCGCGGCTGTACGGCGCGCCTGCGCTCGCCGCATTCGAGCGCGCGCACGTCGCGGTGATCGGAATCGGCGGCGTCGGCTCGTGGACGGCCGAGGCGCTCGCGCGCAGCGCGATCGGCACGCTGACGCTGATCGATCTCGACAACGTCGCCGAGAGCAATACGAACCGGCAGATCCACGCGCTCGACGGCAACTACGGCAAGCCGAAGGTCGATGCGATGGCCGAGCGGATCGCGCTGATCGATCCCGCGTGCCGCGTGAACCGGATCGAGGATTTCGCGGAGCCCGACAACTTCGACGCGCTGCTCGGCGGCGGCTTCGACTACGTGATCGACGCGATCGACAGCGTGCGCACGAAGGTCGCGCTGATCGCATGGTGCGTCGCGAAAGGGCAGCCGCTCGTGACGGTCGGCGGCGCGGGCGGGCAGCTCGATCCGACGCGCATCCGCATCGACGATCTCGCGCTGACGATTCAGGATCCGCTGCTGTCGAAGGTACGCGCGCAACTGCGCAAGCAGCACGGGTTTCCGCGCGGGCCGAAGGCGCGCTTCAAGGTCAGCGCCGTGTATTCGGACGAGCCGCTGATCTATCCGGAAGCGGCCGCGTGCGACATCGAGGACGGCGCGGAGCCGTCCGCCGCCGCGCACGTCGCGGGGCTGAACTGCGCGGGATTCGGATCGAGCGTGTGCGTGACCGCGAGCTTCGGCTTCGCGGCGGCCGCGCATGCGCTGCGCGCGATCGCCGCGCGCGCCGCCGGCTGAGTTGCGGCCCGCGGCGAATTCCCCGATTCCGCTCGATGCAGCGGCGCAGAAGATGCGCGGGCCGTATGCGGGGCCGCTCGACGACGTGTCCGACGACGTGTCGCGGCCCGTTCTTCGCAGCCCGGCCGGCGCGGCCGGACGGCGATCAGTTCAGCGCCATGCTCAGCTTGCGGCGCCATGCGGCGACGAGTTCGGGACGATCGCCGGCCAGCTCGAACACCGAAATCATCGTGCGGCGGCCGAGATCGTCGCCGTACGTGCGGTCGCGCATCACGATCTCCAGCAGCTGCTCGAGCGCGCCTTCGTATGCGCGCCGCGCGATCAGGCTTTGCGCGAGATCGAAGCGCGCATCGAGGTCGCCCGGATTCTCGGCGATGCGTGCTTCGAGCGCGTCGGTCGGCGGCAAATCGGCCGTCGCGTCGAGCGCATCGAAGCGGGTCTTGATCGCCTGGTAGCGCGGATCGCCGCCCTGTATCGTCTGCGGCGACAGGCGCTCGGCTTCCGCGCGCGCCTCGTCGATCTCGTTGCTCGCGAGCAGCAGTTCGATCAGGTCGAGCCGCGCGTCGTCGAAACCGGGGCTCAGCGCGAGCGCGGCTTCGAGATGCGCCCGTGCATCGTCGAAGCGCGATTCGGCCATCGCGAACTGCGCGTCGCGCCGTTCGGCTTCCTCGGGCGGCGGCAGCAGCCGGTCGAGGAACGCGCGCAGCTGGCCTTCCGGCAGCACGCCGATGAACTGGTCGACCGGGCGTCCGTCGGCGAACGCGATCACGTGCGGGATGCTGCGCGTCTGGAAGTGCGCGGCCAGCTCCTGGTTCTCGTCGACGTTGACCTTCATGAGCTTCCAGCGGCCTTCGTAGTCGCGCTCGAGCTTCTCGAGCAGCGGGCCGAGCGTCTTGCACGGGCCGCACCACGGCGCCCAGAAGTCGACCAGCACGGGCGTGTCCAGCGACGCCTCGATGACGTCTTTCTCGAAAGTGGCAAGCGTGGTGTCCATGGCGTTCCTTTCGGTTCGAATGTGTTCAGGATGAGGGCGGCGCGCCCGTTTTCAACGCGGCCGCGATTCGGGTAGCGGAATCCACTCGGTCTCGCCCGGCACCTTGCCCATTTCCTGCCGCGTCCATGCGCGTTTCGCGCGTTCGATCGCGTCGCGGCTGCTCGCGACGAAATTCCATTCGATGAAGCGCTCGCCGTCGATCCTGTCGCCGCCGAGCAGCATCGCGCGCGCGCCGCTGCCGCTCGCGAGCGTGACGGTCGCGCCCGGCGCGAGCACCGCCATCCGTTCCGCCGGCACCGGCGTGCCGTCGATCGCGAGATCGCCGTCGACCACATAGACCGCGCGCTCCTCGTGCGACGCGTCGAGTTCGACGCGGCCGCCGGCCGCGAATTCGGCGGCGACGTACAGCGTGCGCGAGAACGTCGTGACCGGCGAGCGCAGCCCGAATGCGTCGCCGGCGATCACCGTCAGCGACACGCCGTTCTCGTTGCGCTTCGGCAGCGTGTCGGCCGCATGGTGCTCGAACGACGGCTCGACGGTCTCGTGCGCGCACGGCAGCGCGACCCAGGTCTGGATGCCGTGCACGGTGTGGCCGCTCGCGCGCTGCGCGTCGGGCGTGCGCTCCGAATGGACGATCCCGCGGCCGGCCGTCATCCAGTTCACGTCGCCGGGCACGATTTCCTGTCGGGAGCCGAGGCTGTCGCGGTGCAGGATCGCGCCGTCGAACAGGTACGTGACGGTCGCGAGCCCGATATGCGGATGCGGACGCACGTCGAGGCCGGTGCCGGGCGGAAGCGCGGCAGGCCCCATGTGATCGAAGAAGATGAACGGTCCGACGAGACGCGCGGCGAGCGCCGGCAGCGTGCGGCGGACCTGCAGGTTGCCGATGTCGCGCACGTGCGGCTTCAGCAGGGCTTTGATCGGCTCGTTCATCGCAGGTCCTGTTGGGGGGCGGGGATGCCGGTCATTGTACTGGTCGCGCGGCCGCGGCGCGCGGCGACGCCCGCCGCACGGGGCACGAGGCACGACGTGCGATGATCCGGGCCGACCCGCGTACGGAGAGAGCACGAAAAGCGATCGCGCCGGCGTCGCTGCTCGCGGCGGATTCCATGCGCTCGGCGCGGATATCGGGCCGCACGGCGAAACCCGGTAGACTGACCGGCTTCAGAACGACGAATCGACGATCGAGGAGATGGTGATGATGGCCCCGAAGGACTTGCTGCTGGCGCTGGTCGTGATCCTTGCATGGGGCGTGAACTTCGTCGTGATCAAGGTCGGCCTGCACGGGATGCCGCCGATGCTGCTCGGCGCGCTGCGCTTCACGCTGGCGGCAGTGCCCGCGGTGTTCTTCGTGCGCCGGCCGCAGATTCCGTGGCGCATGCTGATCCTCTACGGCGCGACGATTCAGCTCGGCCAGTTCGTGTTCCTGTTCACCGGGATGTACGTCGGGATGCCGGCCGGCCTCGCGTCGCTCGTGCTGCAGTCGCAGGCGTTCTTCACGCTCGTGTTCGCGATGCTGTTCCTCGGCGAGCGGCTGCGCGTGCAGAACCTGATCGGCCTCGCGATCGCCGCGGCCGGCCTCGCGGTGATCGCGTCGCAGGGCGGCCGCGCGATGACGCTGGCGGGCTTTCTGCTGACGATCTGCTCGGCCGCGATGTGGGCGATCGGCAATATCGTCACGAAGAAGGTCGGCAACGCGGACCTCGTGTCGCTCGTCGTGTGGGCGAGCCTCGTGCCGCCCGTGCCGTTCTTCGCGCTGTCGCTGTGGTTCGAAGGTCCGCAGCGGATCGCGACCGCGCTCGCCGCGCTGAACGGCGCATCGATCTTCGCGGTCGTCTATCTCGCGTTCGTCGCGACGCTGCTCGGCTACGGATTGTGGAGCCGCCTGATGTCGCGCTATCCGGCTGCGCAGGTCGCGCAGTTCTCGCTGCTGGTGCCGATCGTCGGGCTCGCGTCGTCGGCGCTGCTGCTCGACGAGCATCTGACGCGCGCGCAGCTGATCGGCGCGGCGCTCGTGATGGCGGGGCTTGCGGTGAACGTGTTCGGCGCGAAACTGATGCGGCGCCTGGCGGCGTCGTGACGCGCCGGCACGCAGCGCGTGCCGGCGGCGGGAGCGAAAGCGGGCGCGGCCGTCAGGCCATCCGGTTCTTCGCGAGCGGCGGATTCGCGGCGAAGTATCGCTTGATGCCGCGGAAGATCGCGTCGGCCATCTGGTCGCGATACGCGTCGTCGTTGAGCCGGCGCTCTTCGTCCGGGTTGCTGATGAACGCGGTCTCGACGAGGATCGACGGAATGTCGGGCGCCTTGAGCACCGCGAAGCCGGCCTGCTCGACCGAACCCTTGTGCAGCTTGTTGATCGTACCGACTTCCTTCAGCACGTAATTGCCGTAGCGCAGCGAGTCGCGGATCTGCGCGGTCGTCGACAGGTCGAACAGCGCGCGGCTCACCGCCGCGTCCTGCGTCTTGATGTTGATGCCGCCGATCAGGTCGGACGCGTTCTCCTTGTTCGCGAGCCAGCGGGCCGCCGCGCTCGATGCGCCGTGGTCCGACAGCGCGAACACCGACGAGCCGCGCGCGGACGGCGTCGTGAACGCATCCGCGTGGATCGACACGAACAGGTCCGCGCCGACGCGGCGCGCCTTCTGCACGCGGACGTTCAGCGGCACGAAGAAGTCGGCGTCGCGCGTCATCATCGCGCGCATGTTCGGCGCCGCGTCGATCTTCGCACGCAGCTTCTTCGCGATGTCGAGCGCGATGTGCTTCTCGTACGTGCCGGCGCCCCCGATCGCGCCCGGATCCTCGCCGCCGTGGCCCGGATCGATCGCGACGGTGAGCAGCCGGACGGTGCCGCCCTTGCCGGACTTCGGCGCGGTGAACTTGTAGGTGTCGTCGGCGTCGTCGTCGCTGTCGTCGCGGCGCGCGATGACGGGCGGCGGCTTGACGGCCGGCTTCGCGGGCGTGGACGGCGCGGGCGCCGTGCCGGCGGCCGGCGGCGCGTGATGCGGCGCGGCCGGCGTGTTTTGCGCGAAGCGCTGGAAGAATGCGTCGCTGTTGTCGGTCGCCGCGGGCGGCGCGGCCGGCCCGGTGAGCGCGCTCGGCGGCTGCATCTGCTGCGCGCGCGCCGCGTCGTTCAGCGCCTGCTCCTTGCGTTCGGTCTGCGCGATCAGATCGGTCAGCGGATCGGGGGCGACGGCCGGATACAGATCGAACACGAGACGGTACTTGTAGCTGCCCACCGGCGGCAGCGTGAACACCTGCGGCTTCACCGCGCCTTTCAGGTCGAACACCATCCGCACGACGTGCGGCTGATACTGGCCGACGCGCACCGACTGGATCTGCGGATCGTTCGGCGTGATCTTCGACACGAGGTCGCGCAGCGCCTGATCGAGCTCGAGGCCGGTCAGATCGACGACGAGCCGGTCGGGGCCTTGCAGCAGCTGTTGGCTATTCTGCAGCGGCTGGTCGGATTCGATCGTCACACGCGTGTAATCGCGGGCCGGCCATACGCGCACGCCGAGCACCGACGACGCGTGCGCGAGCCGCGGCACGGCCAGCCCGAGCACCAGCGTCGATGCGCCCGCGCGAAGAATCTGGCGGCGGCGCCAGTTGTGCGTCACAGTGGCCGCCGATTCGATCGAGCGGAACGGTTTGATCAACATCTTTCGAGACATGCGTTTCCTGAAGCGCTGTACGCCCGGACGGTGAGCGTGCGGCCGTCGCCGTCCACGTCGAGCGAGAAGACCAGATCGGGTACGCCGAGCAGCGCACCCGCCTGCTGCGGCCATTCGACGACGCAGATCGCGCTCGAATTGAAATACTCGCGAAAGCCTGCATCGGACCATTCGGCCGGATCGTTGAATCGATACAGATCGAAGTGATAGACCTCGAGTTCCCCATCGTCGCGCTCGAGCGCGTACGGCTCGACGAGCGTGTAGGTCGGGCTGCGCACGCGTCCGCGGTGGCCGAGGCCGCGCAGGATCGCGCGCACGAGCGTCGTCTTGCCTGCGCCGAGATCGCCGACCAGCTGGATCTGCAGCCCGTCGAACGCATGCGCGCGGGTCAGTTCGACACGTGCCGCGTCGAGCGCGTGCGCGAAGCGCTCGCCGAACGCCTCGGTCGCCGCCTCGTCGGCGAGCGCGATCACGCGCTCCGCGAGCGGCGCGGGCAGCGTGGCGGCATGAGACGGGTGGCTGGGCGTGGCTGGCATTCTCGTAAAATAGTGCGATGAACCGATTACCGGAACTTGCCGCATCCGACGGGCCTTCGACTCGTGCCGAAGGCGCGGCGCCGTGCGCGCTCGACGATGCGGCGTTGACTGCGCTCGCCGCGCGCATCAGGGCGTGGGGGCATGAATTGGGTTTCGGGGCGATCGGCATCAGCGATACCGATCTCTCGGATGCCGAAGCGGGGCTCGCCGCCTGGCTGGAAGCCGGTTGCCACGGCGAAATGGATTATATGGCCAAACATGGGATGAAACGCGCGCGGCCGGCCGAACTTGTGGCCGGTACGCGACGCGTGATTTCCGTGCGTCTCGCGTATCTGCCGGCCGAAACGCTCGCCGGCGACGCGCACGACGAGACGGGCGGCGCACTCGCGCCGCGCGACTGGCGCGCGCGCGAACGGGCGCGGCTCGACGATCCGCAGGCGGCCGTCGTGTCGATCTATGCGCGCGGCCGCGACTATCACAAGGTGCTGCGCAATCGCCTGCAGACGCTCGCGGAGCGCATCGAGCGCGACATCGGTGCGTTCGGCTACCGCGTATTCACCGATTCCGCGCCCGTGCTCGAGGTCGAGCTCGCGCAGAAGGCCGGCGTCGGCTGGCGCGGCAAGCACACGCTGTTGCTGCAGCGCGACGCGGGCTCGCTGTTCTTCCTCGGCGAAATCTACGTCGACATTCCGTTGCCGACCGACGCGCAAACGTCGCCGGACGCCGCGCCGGAGACGCCCGGCGCGCACTGCGGCAGCTGCACGCGGTGCATCGCGGCGTGCCCGACCGGCGCGATCGTCGAGCCGTACCGCGTCGATGCGCGCCGCTGCATCTCGTATCTGACGATCGAGCTGAAGGGCAGCATTCCGGAGCCGCTGCGGCCGATGATCGGCAATCGTGTGTACGGCTGCGACGACTGTCAGCTCGTCTGTCCATGGAACAAGTTCGCGCAAGCCGCGCCGGTGGCCGACTTCGACGTGCGGCACGGCCTCGATCGCGCGACGCTGGTCGATCTGTTCGGCTGGGACGCCGGCACGTTCGACGCGCGGATGCAGGGCAGTGCGATCCGGCGGATCGGCTACGAAAGCTGGCTGCGCAATCTCGCGGTCGGGCTCGGCAACGCGTTGCGCGCGCCCGCGGAGCGGCTCGCGCCGGCCGCGCGCGATGCGATCGTCGCCGCACTGCGCGCGCGCGCCGACGATCCGTCGCCGATCGTGCGCGAGCATGTCGAATGGGCGCTGCGTGCCGCGTGAAGGCGGCGTAAAGTGTCGTCGGCGCGGCGCGCGGCGTGCATGACGGGATGCGCGGCCCGCCCACGCCCGCGATCGACGCGATCGCGCGGCAGCGGGCCGCGCCGATCCATCGTTAGGAGGAGCCAATGTTCAACGCAGTGATCGACGCGCCGTTCGGCAAGGTCGGCATTCGCACGGATGCCGCGGCGGTGCGCGAGATCGTCTATCTGCCCGAGTCGATGAAGTCGGTCGAGCCCGACTCGCCGCTCGCAAAGCGTGCGGTCGAGCAGATCGAACGCTATTTCGAGCGCGCGTCGGCGCGCTTCGATCTGCCGCTCGCCGAAGTCGGCAGCGCATTCCAGCACCGTGTGTGGAGCGTGATCAGCGACATTCCGCCGGGCACCGTGCTGACCTACGGGCAAGTCGCGAAGCGGATCGGCAGCGCGCCGCGTGCGGTCGGCCAGGCGTGCGGCGCGAACTACTTTCCGCTCGTGATTCCGTGCCATCGCGTCGTCGCCGCGGGCGGCCTCGGCGGGTTTGCGAACCACGACGACAACGGCTACTACCAGAAAGTGAAGCGCTGGCTGCTGGCGCACGAGGGTGTGCAGTACCGATGAGCGAACCGCTGCCGACTTCCGAAGCCGACGGCGCCGAAGGCGCCGCGTCGCCCGCGCTGCTCGCGAGCCGGGCGTCGATCGACGTGTTCTGCGACGCACTGTGGCTCGAGCACGGGCTTGCGCGCAATACGCTCGACGCGTATCGGCGCGATCTGATGCTGTTTTCTCAATGGCTCGCGGCGACGCACGATGCGCCGCTCGACGCGGCCGACGAGGCGATGGTCACCGGCTACATCGCCGCGCGCAGCGACGGCAAGGCGACGTCGTCGAACCGGCGACTGTCCGTATTTCGCCGCTATTACGGCTGGGCCGTGCGCGAGCATCGCGCGAGCGCCGATCCGACGCTGCGGATCACGTCGGCGAAACAGGCCGCGCGCTTTCCGTCGACGCTTTCGGAAGCGCAGGTCGAGGCGCTGCTCGGCGCGCCCGACATCGACACGCCGCTCGGCCTGCGCGATCGCACGATGCTCGAGCTGATGTACGCGAGCGGGCTGCGCGTGAGCGAGCTCGTGACGCTGAAGACCGTCGAGGTCGGCCTCAACGAGGGCGTCGTGCGCGTGATGGGCAAGGGCTCGAAGGAGCGGCTCGTCCCGTTCGGCGAGGTCGCGCACGGCTGGATCGAGCGCTACCTGCGCGACGCGCGGCCGGCGCTGCTCGGCGCCCGCGCGGCCGATGCGCTGTTCGTCACCGCGCGCGGCGACGGGATGACGCGCCAGCAGTTCTGGAACATCATCAAGCGCCACGCGCGGCACGCGGACGTACGTGCGCACCTGTCGCCGCACACGCTGCGGCACGCGTTCGCGACGCACCTGCTGAACCACGGCGCCGATCTGCGCGTCGTGCAACTGCTGCTCGGCCACAGCGACATCTCGACGACGCAGATCTACACGCACGTCGCGCGCGAACGGCTCAAGACGCTGCACGCGCAGCATCATCCGCGGGGTTGATGCGGGGGCGTGGGCGTCGGCGATGCTGACGCGGCGGCGCGATCTCGCTACGTTACCGCCCCGTGCGCTTGCGCGCTCGCATGCCGCCCCGTCACCTCGCCGCCGCTCGCTTCCGGGCGTCCGTTGTGCGTTCGCCGTTGCGTGCATCGGCCCGCACGCCGCCGTCACTCGAGCTCCCGCAGCCGGTGCTTCAGTATCTTGCCGGTCGATGCCGCCGGTAGCGCATCGACTATGCGGATGCGCGCGGGGCGTTTGTAAGGCGCGAGTCGCGCCGCACACCATTCGTCGAGCGCGGCCGCACTCGCCGCTGCGCCCGGCGACAGCTCGACGAATGCCAACACTTCCTCGTTGCCGTCGACCGGCCGGCCGACGACGGCCGACTGCACGACGTCCGGATGCGCATTCAGCACCTGCTCGACTTCGACCGGGTACACGTTGAAGCCCGAGCGGATGATCAACTCCTTGCTGCGGCCCGCGATCGTCACCGAGCCGTCCGCGTCCTGCCGCGCGAGGTCGCCGGTGCTCAGCCAGCCGTCCGCCGAGATGGCCGCGCGCGTCGCATCCGCATTGCGGTAGTAGCCGAGCATCACGTTCGGCCCGCGCACGCGGATTTCGCCGACTTCGCCCTGCCGCACGTCGGTGCCGTCGGGCGCGACGATGCGTATCTCGATGCCCGGAATCGGCACGCCGACCGAGCAGTCGGCGCGCGGCGCGTCCAGCAGCGTCTGCGTGATCGTCGGGCTGCTTTCGGTCATCCCGTAGCCGTTGTGCAGCGGTATTCCGTACACGCGTTCGACGCGGGCCTTCAGGCTCGCATCGAGCGGCGAACCGCCGGAATACGCGAAGCGCAGATGCGGCGCGCACCATGCATGGCCGTGCGTGTGCAGATGCTCGAGCAGCTTCGCGTGCATTGCCGGCACACCCTGGAAGATCGTTATGCGTTCGTCGGCCAGGGCGACGCGCACGGCCTCGGCGGAGAATCGCGGCGCGAGGCGCAGCGTCGCGCCGGCGTACAGACTGCCGAGGCAGACCGACGCGAGCCCGTACACGTGCGACACCGGCAGCACCGCGTAGACGACGTCGTCCGGCGACACGCGCCGCAGCGTGCTCGATATCGCGGCGATGAACAGCAGGTTGCGATGGGACAGCATCACGCCTTTCGGCACGCCCGTCGTGCCGGTCGTGTAGATGAGCGCCGCGCATTGCGCTGCGCCGTCGGCCGCGACGGGCTCGGCCGGCGCGCTCGCGTCGACGCGATACGACCACGCGCCGATGTCGACCGGCAGCGCGCCGGCCGGTGCCGCGTCGTATCGCGCCGCATGTGCGCGCGCATCCGGCGACGCGTCGGTCGCGAACGCGATCAGCTTCGGGCGCGCATGCGCGGCGATGGCATCGAGTTCGACTGCCGACAGCCGCGCGTTCGACACGAGCGCCCACGCGTCGACACGTGCGGCCGCGAGCAGCAGCACGATCTGCACGACGCTGTTCTCCGCGACGATCATCACGCGGTCGCCGCCGCGCACGCCGACGCCGGTCAGCCATGCGGCGGCCGCATCGATGGCGCGCGACAGCTCGCCGTACGACAGCCGGCGCGCGTCTTCGATCAGCGCGATGCGCTCGGGCGACGCCGTCGCCCAGCGCGTGGACACGTCGGCGATGCGCGCGGGCAGTGCGGCGAGCAGCGCCGAAACGTCGAGCGGCGCGGACGGGCGGGCGGGCGAGGTCATGGCGTCTCCACAAGTGAGGCAGAAGTGAGGCCGGGCTGCGGCGGGACGATACCGGCGAACGATCGTGCCACGGCGGCGCGCGCATCACAATCGGCCGATCGGGTAATGGCGTTTCGCGTCGTTCGCAACGATCATCGGAGCAATCGTCGCGTTGCACGGGCCGCCGCCGGAAGGCGGGCGGCGAGTATACCGCCGGGCGTGCGGGCCGCCGTCGGCGCAGCCGCCGATCGTTCACCCTTAAAATGCCGCCATGAGCAAAACCAGACACGTGTCCGAAACGCCCGCCACGCAGTTGCTGCGTCGCCACGGCGTCGCGTTCGGCGAACATCCGTACGACTACGTCGAGCACGGCGGCACCGCCGAATCGGCGCGCCAGCTCGGCGTCGACGAGCATAGCGTCGTGAAGACGCTCGTGATGGAAGACGAACACGCGAAACCGCTGATCGTGCTGATGCACGGCGATCGCACGGTGTCGACGAAGAACCTCGCGCGGCAGATCGGCGCGAAGCGCGTCGAACCGTGCAAGCCCGAAGTCGCGAACCGCCATTCCGGCTATCTGGTCGGCGGCACGTCGCCGTTCGGCACGCGCAAGACGATGCCCGTCTACGTCGAGGCGACGATCCTCGGGTTGCCGACGATCTACCTGAACGGCGGCCGCCGCGGCTATCTGGTCAGCATCGAGCCGTCGGTGCTCACGACGCTGCTCGGCGCGAAGCCCGTACAGTGCGCGAGCGGCGACTGAGGGTTTCACCTTCGTGGCACGGGTCGCCGGTTCGGTAGAATGGGCGCCGTTTCGGCTTGCCGGTTGCGAGCCGTCCGTTCACCGATACGTTGAAAGAAGAGTCTTCCGCATGCAGATCCTGCTCGCTACCGTCGTTGCCTATCTGATCGGTTCGGTGTCGTTCGCCGTCATCGTCAGCGCCGCAATGGGTCTGGCCGACCCGCGCTCGTACGGGTCGAAGAATCCCGGCGCGACCAATGTGCTGCGCAGCGGCAACAAGAAGGCGGCGATCCTCACGCTCGTCGGCGACGCGTTCAAGGGCTGGATCGCCGTGTGGCTCGCGCGGCGTATCGGGCTGCCGGACGTCGCGGTCGCCTGGGTCGCGATCGCCGTGTTTCTCGGCCACCTGTATCCGGTGTTCTTCCGGTTCCAGGGCGGCAAGGGCGTCGCGACCGCTGCCGGCGTGCTGCTCGCGGTGCACCCGGTGCTCGGGCTCGCGACCGCGCTGACCTGGCTGATCGTTGCGTTCTTCTTTCGCTATTCGTCGCTCGCGGCACTGGTGGCCGCCGTGTTCGCGCCGCTGTTCGACGTGTTTCTGTTCGGCACGAATCGCAATCCGATCGCATGGGCGGTGCTCGCGATGAGCGTGCTGCTCGTCTGGCGCCACCGCAGCAACATCTCGAAGCTGCTCGCGGGGCAGGAAAGCCGGATCGGCGACAAGAAGAAGGCCGCCGCGGACAGCGGCGCGCAGGACGGCGGGAAAGCGTGACGAGCCGCGCGGCTCGCGCACGTGAGCCGCGCACACGGCGTGCGCGGCGCTGTCGGTGTGCTGTCAGTCGCGGAAGTTGTTGAAGTCGAGCGGCGTGTCGGTCACGTCCTTACGCAGCATCGCAATCACGCTCTGCAGGTCGTCGCGCTTCGCACCCGACACGCGCACCGCGTCGCCCTGAATGCTCGCCTGCACCTTGATCTTGCTGTCTTTCACGAGCCGGACAATCTTTTTCGCGAGGTCGCCGGTCACGCCTTTCTTCACGGTGACGACCTGCTTGACCTTGTCGCCGCCGATCTTCTCGATCTTGCCGTAGTCGAGGAAGCGCACGTCGACGTTGCGCTTCGCCATCTTGCTGATCAGCACGTCCTTGACCTGGCCGAGCTTGAAATCGTCGTCGGCGAACAGCGTCAGCTCGCGCTCCTTCTGCTCGATGCGCGCATCGGAGCCCTTGAAGTCGAAGCGCGTCGAAATCTCCTTGTTCGACTGCTCGATGGCGTTCTTCACTTCGATCATGTTCGCTTCGGAAACGACGTCGAACGATGGCATGGCATTCTCCCTTGAGACGCAAGTGCCCGGCTGGCGCGCACGGGCACTCGCTATAATTGCGGACTGTTTGCCATTTTACCGATGCCCCTCCGTTTGCCCAAGGCCGGCCGCGCGCCGCTGCGGCGGACCTGACCGCGAATGCCGATGCCCTCTGACGATTCCGCCCTGTCGCTGCTTCCCGACCATCCGCTCGCCGAGCACAACACGTTCGGCATCGACGTGCGCGCGCGTTTTGCCGCACGCGTCACGCACGCCGCGCAATTCGAGGCGCTGCATCGCGACGCACGCGTGGCCGGGCTGCCGCAACTGGTGCTCGGCGGCGGCAGCAACGTCGTGTTTACGCGCGATTTCGACGGCCTCGTGCTGCTCGACGAAATCGCCGGCCGGCGCGTCGTGCGCGAGGACGACGATGCGTGGTACGTCGACGCGGGCGGCGGCGAGAACTGGCACGCGTTCGTGTCGTGGACGCTCGAGCACGGGATGCCCGGCCTCGAGAACCTCGCACTGATTCCCGGCACGGTCGGTGCCGCGCCGATTCAGAACATCGGCGCGTACGGGCTCGAGATGAAGACGTATTTCGATTCGCTGGTGGCCGTCGAACTTGCGACCGGGCGCAGCGAACGCTTCGATGCCGCGCGCTGCGCGTTCGGCTATCGCGACAGCTTCTTCAAGCGCGAAGGGCGCGGGCGCTTCGCGATCGCGTCGGTGACGTTCAGGCTGCCGAAGCGCTGGACGCCGCGGCTCGGCTATGCGGACGTCACGCGCGAGCTCGACGCGCGCGGCGTCGCGCCCGATGCGGCGACGCCGCGCGACGTGTTCGACGCGGTCGTCGCGATCCGCCGCGCGAAGCTGCCCGATCCGCTCGTGCTTGGCAACGCCGGCAGCTTCTTCAAGAACCCGGTGATCGATGCCGAGCAATTCGACGCGCTGCGCACGCGCGCGCCGGACGTCGTGTCGTATCCGCAGCCGGACGGACACGTGAAGCTCGCGGCCGGCTGGCTGATCGACCGCTGCGGATGGAAAGGGCGCGCACTCGGCGCGGCGGCCGTGCATGACCGGCAGGCGCTCGTGCTCGTCAATCGCGGCGGCGCGACCGGCGCCGACGTGCTCGCGCTCGCGCGCGCGATTCAGGCCGACGTGCGCACGCGCTTCGGCGTCGAGCTCGAACCGGAACCGGTCTGCCTGTAACGCGGCCCGCGGCGTTTTCTCCGGCCCAAACAAAAAGCGCCGATCGTCGATCGGCGCTTTTGCTTTTGCGCGCGGCGCTGCGGCGTTCGCGCGCGTCAGTCAGGGTGTCGGTGCGTCAGGCCGTCTCAGTGCTTCAGGCGGCCGAGCAGCAGGAACTCCATCAGCGCCTTCTGCACGTGCAGCCGGTTTTCCGCTTCGTCCCAGACGACGCTCTGCGGGCCGTCGATCACGCCGGCCGTCACTTCCTCGCCGCGATGTGCGGGCAGGCAGTGCATGAACAGCGCGTCCGGGTTCGCATGGCCCATCATTTCCTCGTCCACGCACCAGTCGGCAAACGCCTGCTTGCGCGCTTCGTTCTCCGCTTCGAAACCCATGCTCGTCCACACGTCGGTCGTTACGAGATCGGCGCCCTTGCAGGCTTCGTTCGGATCGTCGAACACGTCGTAGAACGGCGCGCTGTCCGGCGAGACGAGCTTCATGTCGAGCGCGTAGCCGGGCGGCGTGGACAGGCGCAGCTTGAAGCCGAGGATCTGCGCGGCCTGGATCCACGTGTACAACATGTTGTTCGCATCGCCGACCCACGCGACGGTCTTGCCGGCGATCGGGCCGCGGTGTTCGTAGTACGTGAAGATGTCCGCGAGCACCTGGCACGGGTGATATTCGTTCGTCAGCCCGTTGATGACCGGCACGCGAGAGTTTTCGGCGAAGCGCTGAATGATCTCCTGTTCGAACGTGCGGATCATGATGATGTCGACCATTCGCGAGATGACCTGCGCGGAATCCTCGACGGGTTCGCCGCGCCCGAGCTGCGTATCGCGCGTGCTCATGAACACCGCGTGGCCGCCGAGCTGGAAGATGCCGGCTTCGAACGACAGGCGCGTGCGCGTCGAGCTCTTCTCGAAGATCATCGCGAGCGTGCGGTCGTGCAGCGGATGATAGGTCTCATAGTTCTTGAACTTGCGCTTCAGGATACCCGTGCGTTCGAGCACGTACTCGTAGTCTTCCAGCGAGAAATCCTTGAACTGCAGGTAGTGACGAATGGTTTTGGCGGTCATGAAACGAAATACGGCGGGTCTCACCCGGCAGCTAGGCCGGACGGCGCCGCCGTCGGGTGTGGATAACTCGAAGCAGCATAAAGGATTTTCCGGCCTTTGACGAGCCGCGCCGCACGGCCGGACGGCGCCGCGAAGCGGTTCCGGCGGCACGCGAGGCCCGGGTGCCGGACGCCGCGCGATGGCGCACTGCGGTATAATTCGAAAGTTTTCTCCAGCCCGGCAGGCAAGGCTTCTCGCGCTCTGCCGGACACAAGCCGTGCGCTGCACAAATCCGGTGCGGCGCGCCGGCGGCGCGTAGCGACGGCCTGTTTTCGGGATATTGCACGCGTGTGCCGCCGTCCATTCCAGCTTTGTGTTCGCGTATCCAGGCGCCATCGTCTGGACATCGCCGGGCCGTCACTTGGGTAACCACATGGCTGAAACCCCTCCGACCGAATATTTCATCCAGGGCGTCACGAAAGACGGGAAAAAGTTTCGCCCGAGCGACTGGTCGGAGCGTCTGGCCGGCGTGATGGCCTGCTTCGGGCCGGGCGCGACCGGGCCGAATGCGCGTCTCAAGTATTCGCTGTACGTGCGCCCGACGATGCTCGGCGACACGAAGTGCGTGATTCTCGATTCCCGGCTGCGCGACATCGAGCCGATGGCGTTCGATTTCGTGCTGAACTTCGCGAAGGACAACAATCTGGTCGTTACCGAGGCGTGCGAACTGCCCGACTACCGCGACAAGAAGTGACGTCGGCGGGCGGTGCCCGCATGCTGCGCACCGCCCGCCGGTCCGCGGCTCGGAGTGTCGAGCGACGCGGCATAGTAAAAAAGCCCGCCTAGGCGGGCTTTTTTACGATCGCGGAAACAGGAGCGCCCGCGTGGGCGGGCGCCATTGTCGGTCGCGGAATTTACGCTGCTGCCTGCAGGCCCTTGACGGCTGCGGCGAGGCGGCTCTTGCTGCGAGCGGCCTTGTTCTTGTGAACGATCTTCTTGTCGGCGATCGTGTCGATCGTCTTCACGGCAGCCTTGAACAGCTCGGCGGCCTTGGCCTGATCGCCGGCTTCGACGGCCTTGCGAACCGACTTGATTGCGGTACGGAATTTCGAGCGCAGCGCCGAGTTGTGCGAATTTGCCTTCGCGGCCTGGCGGGCGCGCTTGCGTGCTTGTGCGGAGTTAGCCATGACGGTTCCTTATCCTGTCCTGTTTCCAGAGCTTGGAGCCTGACGGCCAAGCGCTGCTTTTCGATCCGTCCCCTGAGAACGATTGCCCAGGGGCGCATAAAAAAACGGTGAGTTTAACCGAGGCCCACACATGGAAACGGCGGCTGCCGCGCATGTAACAGGCTCAGAAACCGGCGATTATAGCAACAAAATCAAGCGCGTGGCAAGTTCGGCGTGATGTCCGCCGGCCGGCCGCCAGCGGCCGGCGTGCTTTTCGGCTTCGGTCGATGCCGCGCCGCGCAACGTCCGTATAATAAGCGCCCCATGAATCTATTCCGAGCCCTGCTGACGGTCAGCGGCTTCACGCTGCTGTCGCGCGTGACCGGACTGGCCCGCGAGACGCTGATCGCCCGCGCGTTCGGCGCCAGTCAATACACCGACGCGTTCTACGTCGCCTTCCGCATCCCGAACCTGCTGCGCCGCCTGTCCGCGGAGGGCGCGTTCTCGCAGGCCTTCGTGCCGATCCTCGCCGAGTTCAAGAATCAGCAGGGGCACGACGCGACCAAGGCGCTCGTCGATGCGATGTCCACCGTGCTGGCGTGGGCGCTCGCGCTGCTGTCGGTCGTCGGCATCGCCGGGGCGTCGTGGGTGGTGTACGCGGTCGCGTCGGGCCTGCATACCGACGGGCAGGCGTTCCCGCTCGCCGTCACGATGACGCGGATCATGTTCCCGTACATCGTGTTCATTTCGCTGACCACGCTCGCATCCGGCGTGCTCAACACGTACAAGAGCTTCTCGCTGCCGGCATTCGCGCCGGTGCTGCTCAACGTCGCGTTCATCGTCGCGGCCGTGTTCGTCGCGCCGCATCTGAAGGTGCCGGTATTCGCGCTCGCGTGGGCCGTGATCGCGGGCGGCGTGCTGCAGTTCCTCGTGCAGCTGCCGGGCCTCAGGAAGATCGACATGGTGCCGCTGATCGGCATCAATCCGCTGCGCGCGCTGCGTCATCGCGGCGTGAAGCGCGTGCTCGCGAAAATGGTGCCCGCGACGTTCGCGGTGTCGGTCGCGCAGCTGTCGCTGATCATCAATACCAATATCGCGTCGCGGCTCGGGCAGGGCGCCGTGTCGTGGATCAACTATGCCGACCGTCTGATGGAGTTCCCGACCGCGCTGCTCGGCGTCGCGCTCGGCACGATCCTGCTGCCGAGCCTGTCGAAGGCGCACGTCGACGCCGATTCGCACGAATATTCGGCGCTGCTCGACTGGGGGCTGCGCGTGACGTTCCTGCTCGCGGCGCCGAGCGCGCTCGCGCTGTTCTTCTTCGCGACGCCGCTCACCGCCACGCTGTTCAACTACGGGAAGTTCGACGCCCATACCGTGACGATGGTCGCGCGCGCGCTCGCGACTTACGGAATCGGGCTGGTCGGCATCATCCTGATCAAGATTCTCGCGCCGGGCTTCTATGCGAAACAGGACATCAAGACGCCGGTGAAGATCGCGATCGGCGTGCTCGTCGTCACGCAGCTGTCGAACTACGTGTTCGTGCCGCTGATCGGCCACGCGGGGCTCACGCTGAGCATCGGCGTCGGCGCGTGCCTGAACTCGCTGCTGCTGTTCGCAGGGCTGCGCCGGCGCGGCATCTATCAGCCGTCGCCCGGCTGGCTGCGCTTTTTCGCGCAGCTCGTCGGCGCGGCGCTCGTGCTCGCCGGCGTGATGCACTGGTTCTCGATCAGCTTCGACTGGACCGCGATGCGCGCGCAGCCGCTTGCCCGCATCGCGCTGATGGGCGCATGCCTCGTGCTGTTCGCTGCACTATATTTCGGTATGTTGTGGGTAATGGGCTTCAAATACGCTTACTTCAGAAGGCGCGCCAAGTGACGACCGCAATGACCCGCGTCCTCGACTACTTCAGCACGCTCGTGGCGGACGACGACAGTCTGCCCGTCACGGAAGCCGCGCTGTCGCTCGCTCAGGACGCGTATCCGGATCTCGATCTGCAGGGCACGCTCGCCGAGATCGACATGCTCGCTGCGCGGCTGCGCCGCCGGCTCGGCGACGATGCGGACCTGAAGGCCCGTGTCGCCGCGCTGAACGATTTCTTCTTTCGCGAACTCGGCTTCGCGTGCAATCACAACGACTACTACGACCCCGATAACAGCCACCTGAACGCCGTGCTGAAACGGCGACGCGGGATTCCGATCTCGCTGTCGGTGCTGTATCTGGAACTCGCCGAGCAGATCGGCGTGCCGGCGCGCGGCGTGTCGTTTCCCGGCCATTTCCTGCTGCGCGTCACGCTGCCGGACGGCGATCTGATCATCGATCCGACCAACGGCCATTCGCTGTCGGAAGCGGAGATGGTCGAGATGCTCGAGCCGTACGTCGCGCGTGCGGCCGGCGCGGTCGACAGCGCATTGCGCGCGCTATTGCAGCCGGCGACGAGCCGCGAGATCATCGCGCGGATGCTGCGCAACCTGAAGACGATCTATCTGCAGACCGAGCGCTGGCAGCGGCTGCTCGCGGTACAGCAGCGGCTCGTGATTCTGCTGCCCGGCCAGGTCGACGAAGTGCGCGATCGTGGCTTCGCGTATGCGCGGCTCGACTATCTGCGTCCTGCGCTCGAGGATCTCGAGCAGTATCTCGGCGAGCGACCGGAAGCGGAAGACGCAACGGTCGTCGAGTCGCAGGTCACCGAATTGCGGCAGCGAATGCAGCGCGACGCCGACGACTGAACCGGCCGCGCGCCGATGTTGCGCGTTGCGCAACGAGCGTCCGACGTACGCGGCCAGGCGGGCGGTGCAAGCGCCCGTGCATGCCGGCCGCGTTCGGACGAAAAAAACCGCCCGACAGGGCGGTTTCGCGCGCATCGCGTTTGCGACGCTTACTTCAGCGCGTCGAATGCGCGCTCGCGGATTTCGTCGACGGTGCCGAGCCCCGAGATCTTCCGATACTGCGGCGCCTTCAGCCCGTTTTCCTCGCCGCGCTTCGCCCAGTCGCCGTAGTACGTGATCAGCGGCTTGGTCTGCGCTTCGTACACTTCGAGACGCTTCTTGACGGTTTCTTCCTTGTCGTCGTCGCGCTGGATCAGCGGCTCGCCGGTCACGTCGTCCTTGCCGTCGACCTTCGGCGGGTTGAACTTCACGTGATACGTGCGGCCCGATGCCGGGTGCGTGCGGCGGCCGCTCATGCGCTCGATGATTTCCGAAAACGGAACGTCGATCTCGAGCACGTAGTCGATCGCGACGCCGGCTTCCTTCATTGCGTCGGCCTGCGCGATCGTGCGCGGAAAGCCGTCGAACAGATAGCCGTTCGCGCAGTCCGGCTCCTTCAGACGTTCCTTCACGAGGCCGATGATCAGTGCGTCCGGCACGAGCTTGCCGGCGTCCATGTAGCCCTTCGCCTCGACGCCGAGCGGCGTGCCGGCCTTCACGGCCGCGCGCAGCATGTCGCCCGTCGAGATCTGCGGGATCCCGAACTTTTCCTTGATGAAGTTCGCCTGGGTGCCCTTTCCCGCGCCAGGTGCGCCCAACAGGATCAAACGCATGGTGTATCTCCAAGTATGTAGATTCGTGTGGCGAGCACTCGAAGGTGTCGGCGACGGGATGCGCGGGGCTTGCCTGGCGCGCGGCGGACCGGTCTGATGCGGTGCGTCGGCTTCGGCGACGCACGGCTGCCGGTAACGGGCCGCGGCGGGTCAAGCGAGGACGTGCAGGTCGCGGACGGCTCGCAGAACCGCCTGATTATGCCACGGGTTATTTTGAATCCGGCCGAAAAAGGGCCTGCACGCGCGCCAGATCGGCCGGCGTGTCGATCCCCGCTTCGGGCGCGCGCTCGGTGATCAGCACCGCGATGCGTTCGCCGTGCCACATCGCGCGCAGCTGTTCGAGCTGCTCGGCCTGTTCGACCGGTGCCTGCGCGAGCGACGGATAGGTGCGCAGGAAACGCGCGCGATACGCGTAGAGGCCGATGTGGCGATAGACCGGAAACGCGGGCGCCGGCATCGCGGCGACGTCCGGCCAGTGCGGCTGGTATGCGTCGCGGCTCCACGGAATCGGCGCGCGCGAGAAATACATCGCCACGCTGCGCGCGTCGAGCGCGACTTTCACGACGTTCGGATTGAACACGTCGGCCGCGTCGTGGATCGGATGCGCGGCCGTCGCGATCGCGCAGGCCGGATGCCGGGCGAGATGCGACGCGACGTCGCGCACGAGCACGGGATCGATCAGCGGCTCGTCACCCTGCACGTTCACGACGACCGTGTCGTCGCTCCAGCCGAACGCGGCCGCGACTTCGGCGAGCCGGTCGGTGCCGGACGGATGGTCGGCACGCGTGAGCACCGCTTCGAAGCCGTGCGCGCGCGCCGCATCCAGCACGCTCTGCGCGTCGGACGCGACGAGCACCTGTTGTGCGCCCGCTTCGCGCGCGCGTTCGGCGACCCGCACGACCATCGGCTTGCCGCCGAGATCGGCGAGCGGCTTGTTCGGCAGGCGCGTCGATGCGAGCCGGGCGGGAATGACGGCGATGAAGGGTTGCGGGTGAGTCATCGGGTTCGGCGGTGAGGAGGGCGGAGCACGCGGCAGACGAAGCGGCCGCCTGCAGCGTTCGGCGCACGCAGGCGGCGAGCGGCGAGCGGCGGCGTGCGCGGTTGCGTCGGTTCGGCAGCGGGCCGTTCAGCGGCCGGCCGGGTCGACCGGCGTACCTTCGACGGTCTGACGCGCTTCGTCGACGAGCATCACCGGGATGCCGTCGCGGATCGGATACGCGAGCTTGTCGGCGTTGCAGATCAGCTCCTGCGCGGCACGGTCGTAGTGGAGCGGGCCTTTGCAGATAGGGCACACAAGGATTTCAAGCAGGCGAGCGTCCACGGAGTTTCTCCACAACGAGGGCAATGAGGCGAGGGTCGAGCGCGGCTTCGACGGGGACGACCCACAGTCGCGCGTCGCGCCAGGAAGCGCCCAATTTTACTGCATCCTTCTCGGTGATCAGGATCGCGTCGACGGCGTCGTCGACGAACGGGTTGTCGGCGAACGCGTAGTGATCGGGCAATGCGCGCGTCACGGGCGCGAGACCGGCTGCGCGCAGCGTCGCGAAGAAGCGCTCTGGCGCGCCGATGCCGGCCGCGGCGAGCACGCGTTCGTTCGCGAACTGCGACAGCGGGCGGCGCAGCGCGGGCTGGTCGAGGTGCCACGCGGCGCCCGGCGTGAGCGCGAGCGGATAGGTGTTCGGCCACGGCGGCAGCGCGCCGCTGTACGGATCGTTGACGAGCGTCGCGTCGCGGTGGCGCGACAGCGGCTCGCGCAGCGGGCCGGCCGGCAGCAGAAAGCCGTTGCCGCCGAGCCGGTGGTCGAACACGACGAGCTCGACCGTGCGTGCGAGGCGGTAGTGCTGCAGACCGTCGTCGCTGACGATCACGTCGACGTCCGGATGCGCGGCGCGCAGCGCGTGCGCGGCCGCGACGCGGTCCGGGCATACCCACACGGGCGCGCCGGTGCGGCGCGCGATCAGCAGCGGCTCGTCGCCGGCCGCGCTCGCGCGCGACGTCGGCGTGACGGCGGTCGGCGTCTTCACGTTCGCGCCGTAGCCGCGCGACACGACGCCCGGCGTGAAGCCGGCCGCGCGCAGCGCATCGACGAGCGCGATCACGGTCGGCGTCTTGCCGGTGCCGCCGACGGTCACGTTGCCGACGACCACCACGGGCACACCGACGTCGACCGGCGTCTTCCAGCGTTGCGTATAAGCGGCGCGCCGCAGCGCCGCGCACAGGCCGAACACGCACGCGAACGGCGTGAGCGCCCACGCGAACGCGCCGCGCCGCTGCCATTCGCGCGTCACGCGCGTTTCGAGCCGTGCGAGCAGGCCGCCGGTCGCGCTCATCGGGCCGGACGCCGCGCGTCGGGCGCTGCGGCGGAGGACGGATTCGTCAAGGCGGATTCTCCGTTGGGCGGCGCATGCCGCGAGTCTGCGGAAGGCGGCACTCTAGCGCGCCGCACGCCGATGCCGCAAGCGCGGCCGGGCGACGCGATCCGAACGACCGGCCTGCGGCAGGCTGTGGATAACTCTGTGAAAAACTCGCCGCTCTATCGCGCCAAACGCCCGCCGGGCGGACCTCGAATCGGACGAGAATCATTTCGAAAGGTTTAAAAGGCGATAAAAATCAAGGCGTTATGGAGAATTGTCTGGTTTTTATCGCGGTTTTTCGGCGTTTTGATCGGCCGGCTGCTCGCGTGTGGAAACCTTGCACGTATCGCAACGATCGACGTTGCTGCTGGACGTCGCGCGGTTGTCGGACTATCGTGTCGCCGCCAGCACTCATCCGATCGTCCATGCTTTCCGACTCTCCTTTCGCTGCGCCCGGCGCGACCCGCGGCGGCGACGAAGTGATCCCCGTTTCGGCGCTGAATCGCGCGATTTCGACGATGCTCGAGCGCTCGTTTCCGCTGCTGTGGATTTCGGGCGAAGTATCGAACTTCACGCGCGCCGCGAGCGGCCATTGGTATTTCTCGATCAAGGATCAGCAGGCGCAGATGCGCTGCGTGATGTTCCGCGGCCGCGCGCAATATGCGGAGTTCATGCCGCGCGAAGGCGACCGGATCGAAGTGCGCGCCGTCGTCACGATGTACGAGCCGCGCGGCGAAGTGCAGCTGAACGTCGAGGCCGTGCGGCGCACCGGGCAGGGGCGCCTGTACGAGGCGTTCCTGCGGCTCAAGGCACAGCTCGAAGGCGAAGGACTGTTCGCGCCCGAGCGCAAGCGGCCGCTGCCGGCCCACCCGCGCGCGATCGGCATCGTCACGTCGCTGCAGGCGGCCGCGCTGCGCGACGTCGTCACCACGCTCGCGCGCCGCGCGCCGCACATTCCCGTGATCGTTTATCCGGCGCCGGTGCAGGGCGCGGGCGCGGCCGAGAAACTCGTCGCGGCCGTGCAGACGGCGAACGCGCGGCGCGAGGTTGACGTGCTGCTCGTGTGCCGCGGCGGCGGGTCGATCGAGGATCTGTGGTCGTTCAACGACGAGGCGCTCGCGCGCGCGATCGCGGCCAGCGAACTACCGGTCGTCAGCGGCGTCGGGCACGAAACCGACTTCACGATCGCCGACTTCGCGGCCGACCTGCGCGCACCGACGCCGACCGGCGCCGCCGAACTCGCGAGCCCGCAGCGCGCGCTGCTGCTGCGCGAAGTGGCCGACCGGCAGCGCGCGCTCGCACGCTGCATGGAACGCGGGCTCG
>NZ_CABVPR010000079.1 GCF_902499135.1 Burkholderia dolosa | reverse complement strand
AGGACCGCGACGAGGAACGCGGAGAAGCTGCCGAGCTGCGCGATCCCTTCGACGACGATCACGACGAGACCGGCGGCCGGACCGCTGACGGATAGCGACGAGCCGCTCAGCAGCGCGACCACGATGCCGCCGACGATGCCGGACAGCAGGCCGGCGAACGGTTCGACGCCGGACGCGTTCGCGATGCCGAGACAGAGCGGCAGCGCGACGAGGAACACGACGATGCCGGCGACGATGTCGCGCGGCAGCGTGGACAGACGCTCATTCAGTTTCATGGTTGACGGGTTTCGTTGGCGTAGGAGGCGGAATCAGCCGAGCGAGGCGCCGGAAATGGCGGGTGCGGAGGCTGTCGCCGCCGGGTCGCCCGAGTCGAGTTCCATCAGGTGTCCATCGGCGAGCGAGAAGATCCAGCCGTGGACGAGCGGCGGCCGCTCGCGGTCGCGCACGATCGGCGACGCGCGCAGTTGCCGCACCTGTTCGAGCACGTTCAGCTCCGCGAGGCGATCCGCGGCGGCCGTGTCGTCGAGTCCGTCAAGCGTATCGCGATGGCGGCGCGCAAGCGCGCAGAGCGGCGCAATGCGGCGTGCAACGTGCGGCAGTTCTCGCGGGGGCGGCAGCAGCGACGCGCGCACGCCGCCACACCCGTAGTGGCCGCACACGATCACGTGATCGACGTCGAGCACGCGCACCGCGTACTCGAGCACGCTCGCGGCATTGTCATCGTCGGGGTGGAACAGGTTCGCGATGTTGCGATGGACGAACAATTCGCCCGGCGCGCTGTGCGTGATGGTTTCGGCCGGCACGCGGCTGTCGGAACAGCCGATCCACAGCACCCGCGGGTTTTGCCCGCGCGAGAGCGCGTCGAAGAAGTCGGGCGTACGCTCACGCGTCTCGCGGGCCCAGGCGGCATTGGCCGCCCGCATACTCTTGATTCGATTCATGAAGTTACTTTTCCGTCACAAAATCGGTGAGCGCGACCAAGCTTCACAACCGATCGAATCTCATGTTCAAGACCCGAAGTAGGTGTTGCAAAAGCTGACCGGTCCGACGCATTTGTCCGGGTGATGGTCTGCCTCCACTGCGGGCTCGGGTTGCTTGTGCGAGGGTTCCGGTTCCGAGATGCCGGTACTGTTTGCCGCGGCACGCGCTTCGTGCAGTTTCTTCATTACTTCCTGTATATGGCGCGGGTAATGGGGGTCGTCGTTCGCGAAGCTATATCCAAGCGCTCGCAATTCCGCGAGCTCCGCTTTCACCTCGGCGCGCGTCAATTCTTTTGAATTGGCATTCGCGGTCAAGCCAAAAGCCATTGCAAAAATTACAAAAGATGCGCTGAAATGCTTCAGATTCATATCGTTCCCAATATCGATTGTCGGTAGAGTCTGCATCGTATATTACAAAAACCTTACACTCAAGAAGGCGTTTATTACGAGATATGACGCGAATCGAATTTGGAATCGGTGCGGAAATTTTCTTTATTTCATTTCGCGCCAAGCTTCTATCAGGATTCGCTCTTTTCCGAAGTCGTCCGGAATTCCGTCCGATCACGCTGACGAGGCAGGGCGACAGTGGTTTCTCCGCGTGATCGTTCTAGCCCCGTCGGGCGCCGATGTGGGGCGAGGCGGCGCCGGCAGGCGGCCGCCTGCCTGCAAGGACGCGCGCGGCAGCGGAAATATCGGGCCTTGTCGCCGCGGCACCTTGGGGCAACGATGGTGCACGAATTTTGATAGGCGGCGTCTGGCGGCGATGTTAGTTTTTAGAAATGATTGAGATTCATGGACCTCGTCATGGCATGCCGGCAGAGTACCGACCAAGGCACTTGCAGATAAGGCGATGTATGAAACGGTCGTGAAGCGGGATGCAATGAAGTGGTGAAATTTGTTTATATGTGCTGGGCGATTTTATGAAAATCGGAAGGTTCGTTGTTGCCTGCGTCGGCGTATTGCTGTCGGGATCCGTGCAGGCCGGAAACTACGCGGTTTTTCTCTCCGAGAAGTACCAGAATTTCAGCCGCGAGCCGACGGGAACGGGATTGGGATTCACGATCGACGCGTCGCATCGCCGGAACGATACGTATGCGATCGGACCGGGTCTCGGTTTGAGCGTCCCGCTCGGCGCGCTTTCGTTATTCGTCGGCGGCAAGGCGCTCTATATCCACTCGCCGGCGGCAGGAAAAGGCGTCGCGACACCTGTCGGTGTTGCAGCGAACGTGCGCCTGTCGAATATGTTGTCCGTTTCAAGCCGATTGTTCTATACGCCCAAGGCGGCATTCAACAGCCGCCTGGGCGGGTATGTTCAGACCGGCATCGGCGTTCGAATGAACGTCGATCCGGCAATCGTCGAGGTCGGATGGCGATACGAGCGCATCGCCGGTCGTAACGGCGCGAGCGGGCAAAAGCTGCTGAACGGCCCTTATGTCGGATTGGGCTTTACGTTCTAGCCCGCAGTGCGTGGCCTTCGTCGAACCCGCGTCTGTCGATCGCTTCACATCGCGGCGAACGATCCGGCATGACGCAGGGCGGGCGGCTGGGAAGCCGCGGCGTCGGCGATCCGCTCGGCGCGCGGGTTCCGGCGCACGGCCGAGGTTTAGCAGCCGCGGTGTACCGGAAGACCGGAATGAAAATCAACTGGCGTGGAAGCATCGGTTCTCGCATCGCGGCTCCTGCGACGGCGGACCAAGCGAGGTCGACGAGCGTATTGGAAGGCGAAGTGCCGTCGTCAGCGGTTCCGCCCGGGCCGATTCGGTGTCGCCGCATAGCGCTATTTCGTCGGAAGACGGCGTGTTTGCGGCGCAACTCCCGATGCCGATGCCCGAGTTGCGAAGCTGGGCCGCATGGACGTCGACGCAAATCGACGCGTCTTGCAGCGCCGCGGCTCGATACGGTAGAACACAGGATGTGAGGATGAAAAAGCAGATCGTGACGGCGGCACTGATGGCTTCCGTTGTCTACTTTGGCATATCTGCTTCCGTCGAGAGCGGTCTTTTTCGGAAGGCCGTCGAATATGGTCGCGCAAAAAAATGGATCGTCGTGCCGTTGTCCGCGGACGTCGGCGACCGGTGACCGCGAGGCCAGGTATCGGGCACCGCTGTTTCGAGTGTGGCCGTCCGCAGCCGCGGCAAGGAGACTGTCCGGCCGACGGCGGCGCATTCGACAGGTTGATCCGGCATGCTGCCGTTACTTGCAACCGGCTGCGTGCGTCATTTCTCGCCGGCCGTTAGCGTTGAAGACGGCGCGCCGCTCGCGCTCATGCGGCGCCGCAGTCGTGATACCGGCCGCAATCGAGTTGCGGACCGGCGTGCGGTCTGCGCACGGCCATGGCGGCTGCAGCGATAGCGTGCTTGCGCATGTGCGGTGGATATGTATGGAGGCAGCAGGTACCGTGTAGAATCCCGACGGAGCATCCGGAGCCCGAACGAAGAACTCATCGGCCGCGCGAGAAAGGTGGTGTTCGAAACTGCGTAGTCGATCCATTTTCCCTTGGTGCATCTCCACATCACAACGACGACATGGATAAACCAAAGACGCGGCTCGCCACATCGTGGCTCTATTTGCTGTTGGCCATCCTTGCTGAAGTTGCCGGCACGGCTTTCATGACCGAGGCCGCACGTAGCGGTACTTACGCCGGCTACATTGTGATGGCGGTCGCGCTTGCGCTTTCTTATTTCTTCCTTTCGCTTTCGATTCGACAAATCGCGGTAGGCATCGCATATGCGACGTGGGAGGGGCTCGGTCTCGCCGCATTGACCGTGATCGGTGTCGTGGTCTTCCGCGAAACGCTGTCGCTTCAGGAAATCATCGGTCTTACGCTGGCGCTCGTCGGCATCGCGTGCGTGGCGATTGGCGAGGAGAAGTGAATGAAGACCTCGGCTATCGTATTTGTCGCCGTCTCCGCCGCGATCGACATCGCCGCGAACATGATGCTGGAAAAATCCGACGGATTTCGGCGACGCGCGTGGGGCGCCGGAGCCATCGTGCTGCTATGGATCGCGTTCGCGTTGCTGGGCCAGGCGGTGAAAAGCATCGACCTCCCCACTGCGTACGCGATGTGGGGCGGCATTGGCATTCTCGGCACCGCGCTATGTGCGAAGGTGCTTTACAGGCAACATCTGAAGCCGATCGGCTGGGTCGGCATCGTGCTCGTTATTGTCGCGGTCGTGCTGTTGTCGACCGCGGAATAGCGGAGGTCGACGCTCGAGGTGGCGCGATACGCGGCGCGTCGAGCCACTCTGCATGTGCAAACCGCCGGCCAGAATATGCGGCCTGTTGGCCTTACTCGTTCACGCTGACCCAACCACCACGAACGACCATGAGCTATCTTCCCCAACTCGCCGCAGTGGGCGGCGTGATGTTGCTGGCATGCGTCAGCCCCGGCCCCGACCTGATCGCCGTTTCGTCCCACGCGCTCGGCAATCGCCGCGCGGGTTTGCTCGCCGCGCTCGGCATCGCGTCGTCGCATGCGGTGTGGGCGGCGATGGCGATTTTCGGGCTCGGCCTGATCGTTGCAAAACTTGCATGGCTGTACGAGGCGATCCGGATTGCCGGCGCCGCTTACCTGATCTATCTCGGCATCAAGTCGCTGTCCGGCCTGCGGCAATCGGCCGGGCAGGCCGACGTCGCGAACGCGCCCGCGGTGCGCGGCGGTGTGCACGCATACCGGAAAGGGCTGCTGGTCGGCCTGACGAACCCGAAGGCCGCCGCGTTCTTCGGCAGCCTGTTCGTCACGCTGCTGCCCGCGCATGCGCCGGCGTGGGTGCACGGTGCGACGCTGGCGGTCGTCGTCGCCGTATCGCTGACGTGGTTCTGCACGGTCGCGCTGCTGTTCTCGACGAATCGCGTGCAGACGGGCTACGCGAAACTGCGCAAGCCGATCGACGCGGTGATGGGGACGATCCTGCTCGGCCTCGGCGCGAAGCTCGCGCTGGATCGCTGACCGGCGCATCCGTGCGCATGGCCGTGTCGAACGGCCATGCCGCCGCGGCACAGTTCCGCGCCTTTCTTCGCACGCGACGCGTCACGCGCGCGCTCAATTGTTCGCGACAGCGTCCGTTGCCGGCTCCTGCGTCGCGTCGTTCCTGCTCCAGCCGCCGCCGAGCGACCGGTACAGCGCGACCGCCGCCAGCGCATGTTCGCGCCTGACCTGATTCAGCGAATCGGCATCGCGCAAATAAACCTCCTGCGCGGACAACACGTCGAGAAAATCCGTCGCACCGCCCTTGTAAAGCTGGTTCGCGAGGCCGAGCGCCTTGTCCGACGCAGCGAGCGCGCTGCCGAGCCGCTGCGTCGCCTGATCGGTGCTGACGAGGTTCGCGCGCGCATCCTCGACCTCGCGCAACGCCTGCAGCATCGTCTGACGCAACGCGAGCTCCGACTCGCGCATCCGGCTTTCGCTCTGCGCGATGTCGGCCGTGATGCGTCCCGCGTTGAAGATCGGGCTCGTCGCGCTCAACGCGGCGCTGAACAGGTTGTCCGTCAGCGTCGGCAAACCCAGATACGACGCGGCGAGAATCCCGTCGGTCAGATTCAGCGAAAACTTCGGATAGCGCTCGGCCTTCGCGACGCCGACCTGCGCCGCACGCCGCTCGACCTGCGCGTACGCGGTCAACACGTCGGGGCGCCGCAGCAGCGCTTGCGAAGGCAACGTCGTCGGCGACCCGCTCGGCGGCGCCGGAATGTCGCCCGGCTGCGCGAGCACGAGCCGATCGACGGACTCCGGCGTGCGGCCGGAATACACGGCGATCAGATTGAGCTGATGCGCGATCTGCGCGTGCGTCGGCGGAATCCGCGCTTCGAGCGCATCGAGCTGGTTCTGCGCGCGCGTGACGTCGAGTTCGGTCGACAGCCCGAACGCCTGCCGCTTGCGCGTGAGTTCGAGCGCGCGCTGCCGGATCGTCGCGTTGTCCTGCAGGATCTTCAGCTGCTGCTGCGCCCAGCGCAGATCGACATACGCGGATGCGGTGTCGGCCGCCAGCGCGAGCCGCATCGCGTCCTCCGCATGCTTGTGCCCGACGAGCTCCGCGCGCGCGGCGAGCAGATCGAGCCGTTCGCCGCCGAACACGTCGGGCGACCAGCTCAGCGCAAGCCCCGCGCCGGCTTGTCGCACGTAGCCGAGCGGCGGCGGAACGTTCTGGCGCGCGTCGGACGCATGCGCGGTTGCATCGAGTTCCGGCAGCAGCGCCGCGCGCTTTTGCACGGTCAGCGCCTGCGCCTGCTTCACGCGTTCGGCCGCAGCCTGCAGGTCGAGGTTGCCGTCGAGCACGGTCGCGATCAGGCGGTCCAGCACCGGGTCGTGGAACTGCGCCCACCACGTTGCCGCATCGACGTCGGCGTGCGGCACGTCGGTGTCCCACGCCGCAGGCGCGAGCGACCGAACGGAATCGGGCAGCGCGGGATGCTGCGCGGGCTGGACTGCGCAGCCGGCGACGAACGCGCTGACGGCAACGGCGACGAGTAGCTTTTTCATGATGACGACCTCAGTGCGCGTCCGGCGGCGGCGCGTTCAGCGAAATGGGTTTGGAGAAGACGACCGCGATCAGCGCGACCACGAAGCACAGCGACAGCGCGTAGTACGCATCCGCATAGGTGAGCGTCAGCGCTTCGCGATAGACGATCCGATGCAGGTTCGCGAGGCTCGCCTGCGCGGTATTCAGCGTGTTGCCGGCGACCGATGTCCAGTAAGCGGCCTGCCGCTCGAGCAGCGACGCGATTTGCGGCTCGCCGGCGCTCACGTGCTCGTTCAGCCGCAGGTAGTGGAAGTTGAGCCGATCGTTGAGCATCGTCGCGCTGACCGCGATGCCGATCGCGCCGCCGAGATTGCGCATCAGGTTGAACAGCCCGCTCGCCGATTTCAGCCGCGACTGCGGCAGCGAGCCGAGCGCCATCGTCACGATCGGCGGCACGCTGAACTGCTGGCCGATGCCGCGCAGCGCCTGCGGCAGCAGCAATTCCTTCCAGCCCCAGTCGTGCGTGATCGGCGTGTACAGATAGCAGCCGACGCCGAAACAGACGAGCCCGAACACGAGCAGCGTGCGCAGGCTGAAGTACCGCGCGGCAAATGCGTAGGCGCCCAGCGCCAGCAACTGGAACGCGCCGACCGACAGCAGCGCGATGCCGATCTGCAGCGAGCTGAACGCGCGCACCTGCGCGAGAAACAGCGGCGTCAGGAACACGGTGACGAAGATCCCGATGCCGGTCACGAACGACAGCAGGCTGCCGATTCCGAAATTGCGCACGACGAGCGCGCGCAGATCGACGATCGGCTCGTCGGCGGTCAGCGCATGCACGATGAACAGGAAGCCGCAGATGCCGGAGATCCATGCGCACGCAACGATCACGTCGTCGCTGAACCAGTTCTTGCGCGGCCCTTCTTCGAGCAGGTATTCGAGGCAGCCGAGAAAGCCCGACATCAGCGCGATGCCGAGATAGTCGCCGCGCTTCACGAGGCTCAGGTCCGGCTCGTCGATATGCACGTAGCGCGGCACGAGCACGGCGACGACGATGCCGGGCACGAGATTCAGATAGAACAGCCAGTGCCACGACCATTGATCGGTGATCCATCCGCCGATCACCGGGCCGATCGCCGGTGCAAGCGATGCGAGCGCGCCGATCGTCGTCGATGCGATCAGCCGCTGCTTGCCGGGAAACAGCACGAACGCGGTCGTAAACACGGTCGGGATCATCGCGGCGCCGAGCGCGCCCTGCAGCCCGCGAAACAGGATCATCGAGTTGATGTCCCACGCTAGCCCGCACAGCATGCTGGTGATCGTGAAGCCGACGGCGGAGGCGACGAACAGCCAGCGTGTCGACATCACCTTCGACAGCCAGCCCGACATCGGGATCACGATGATCTCCGCGATCAGGTACGCGGTCTGCACCCACGACAATTCGTCCTGACTCGCGGACAGCCCGCCGCCGATGTCGCGCAGCGACGACGCGACGATCTGGATGTCGAGCGTCGCCATGAAGAAGCCGACGCACATCAGCGCGAACGCGAATACGCGCTGCTTCGTCGGTTGCGACGCGGGGTCGCCGGAAAACGCGGTGGTCATCGTCGGCTCCCGTTCAGTGCGCGCGATCGGTATGCACGGTCACGACCGCGGACAGGCCGGGGCGCAGTACCTGCTCGAGCCCCGGCTGCGGGTCGAGGTGCACGCGCACCGGCACGCGCTGAACGATCTTCGTGAAGTTGCCGGTCGCGTTCTCGGGCGGCAGCACGCTGAAGGTCGCACCGGTCGCCGGCGCGAGGCTGTCGACGCGGCCGTGCAGGCGCGCCCCCGACGCGTCGAGCGACACGTCGGCACGATCGCCGGCGCGCATCTTGCGAAGCTGGTCTTCCTTGAAGTTCGCGTCGATCCACAGGCCGGACGCCGGCACGATCGTCAGCAGCGGCGCGCCGACGTTCGCGAGCATCCCGACGCGGCCGGTGCGGTTGCCGACGTAGCCGTCGACCGGCGAGCGAATCGTCGTGTATTCGACGTTGAGGGCGGCGACGCGCTGCGCGGCAAGCGCGGTGTTCACGCGGGCGCGCGCGTCGGCGAGCTGCGCGCCGAGCACGTCGAGCTGCCGCTTCGACGCGAGCAGCGCGGCGTCGCTGCGTTCGACGGCCGCGTTCGCCTTCGCGTAATCGGCGTCCGCGCGCTCGACGATCTGGTTCGACACGGCATCGGCTTTCACGAGCTCGCGGTAGCGCACGCGATCGGATGCGGCGCGCGTCAACTCGGCCGACGACGCGTTCCTGTCCGCCGCATGCTGGCCGATCACCGCGTATTGCAGCTGCTGCTTCGCTTCCAGCTCGGCAACCGCGGAGCGCGCGGCGTCGACTTCCGCGCTCGCCTGCGCGAGCTTCGCTTCGTAGTCGCGTGCGTCGAGCTGCACGAGCACGTCGCCGGCCTTCACGCGCTGGTTGTCGGTCACGAGGATCCGGTCGACGAAGCCGCTGACCTTCGGCGCGAGCACCGTCACGTCGCCGCCGACGTACGCGTCGTCGGTGCTCTCCTGGAAGCGCAGCACGAATAGCCAGTCGAGCGCGGCCGCGCCGACCGCGATGACGACGGCGATCACCGCGATCCGCATCCACGGCACGCGGCGCCGCTGTTTCGCGGGCGGCTCGACCGTGGCTGTGTCGCGGGCGGTAGCGGCTTGGGTCGTATCCATCGATTCACCTATGTATATGCACTATTTGGAGCGATCGACGGCGTGTCGTCGATCGCGGAAAGGGTTGACGTTCGACGTCAGCGTTCCGGCAGGTCCTGCGTGATCCGGAACAATTCGTCTCTGAGGCGGGCCGCCTGCATCGGCCCGAACCGCCGCTCGAATGCCTGCTGCGCGGCGAGCCAGTGCACATGCGCATCGGCGATCTTCGCTTCGCCGCGTGCGGTCAGTGCGAAGGTCTGACGGCGACACTGCGGTTCGAGCCTGCCGGTCACGAGCGCCGCGCCGACGAGCGGCTTCAGCGCGCGCAGCAGCGCGGTGCGTTCGATGACGAGGATCGCCGACAGCGTCGCCATCGTGATGCCGGGCCGCTCGCGCAGCAGCGCGAGGATGCTGTATTGCGACGGCGTGACGCCGGCCCGTGACAGATATCGCTCGTAGAACTGCGAGATTCGTCGCGCGGCCTGTCGCACCGCGAAGCAATCGTCATCGGTAAGCGCCGTATTGTGCATGTGCACATGTTAGGCGGCGATGCCGTTGCGAAGCGATGGCCGAGGCAGGATCAGATTGGTGTCGTGGCGGTACCAATCGACGGAAAGCGTCGGCGTTCGCGCGCCGGCTCAGGCCGCCGCCGGCACGACGCCGCCTTCGCGGTCGAAGTACGCGGCCGTGTAGTCGATGAACGCCTTGACCTTCGCGGGCAGCAGCGCGCGGTTCGCGTACGCGAGCTTGATCTCGACCGACGCATCGACGAGTTCGGCATCGCCGAGCAGCTCGACGAGCGCGCCCGACGCGAGTTCCGCTTCGACGAGCGTTTTCGGCACGACGCCGATGCCGAAATCGCGCATGACCATCTCGCGGTTGAACACCGGGCTGTTCGACGAGATGTCGAAGCGGTACGGAATGGTCAGCGTGTTGCCGTCGACGCGGAACGACAGCGACGGCCGGCGCAGCGACGGCGACATCGGCACGAACGGATGATCGGCCAGATCGGCCGGCGTGACGGGGTGCGAGTGGGCGCGCAAGTAGGCGGGCGTCGCGACGATCACGAACGGAATCCGCTCGATGAGCCGCACGACGGTCGTTTCGCTCGTCAGCATGTACGGGACGACGATGCCGATGTCGTAGCCTTCGCCGACGAGATCGACAGGGCGCTCGGTGAGCGTCACGTCGAGGCGGATCTTCGGATGCGCGGCCTTGAATCCGGCGATCAGCGGCACGTGCCGGTACAGCGCGGCCGTCGTGTGCGCGACGACGCGCAGCAGCCCTTCGGGCTCGCGCGTCTGCGCCTGCGCTTCGAGTTCGAGCGCGTCGAGTTCGTCGAGCACGGCCGCGCAGCGCTCGTAGATGCGTTCGGCGGTTTCGGTCAGCGATACCTGACGCGTGGTCCGGTGCAGCAGCCGGCTGCCGAAGCGCGCTTCGAGATCGGCGACCGCGCGCGACACGACGGGCCGCGCGAGACTGTGAATGTCGGCGGCGCGCGTGAAGCTGCGCATCTCGACGACCGACCGGAAAATCCGCAGCTTGTCGATGTAGTCCATATCGATTCCTCGGAACGACGACGGAGCGCCGGGCGGCCGCCGACCGTCAGTTACGGCGGAGTGTACATTGACTTTATGCATATGCACATATAAATTGCCGCACATGGACGACACCCATATTGCCGAAGCATGCAACTGCCTCGCGCTGCGTCAGGCCGCGCGATTCGTCACGCAGCTGTACGAGCGCCATCTGGCCCCGACCGGCGTGACGCCCGCGCAGTTCGCGATCATGGCGAGCCTCGCGCGGCGGCCCGATACGCTGATGAGCGAGCTCGCCGATACGCTCGTGATGGACCGCACGACGCTGCTGCGCGCACTGAAGCCGTTGCAGCGCGACGGCTTCGTGACGACGGCCGCGTCCGAGCACGATGCGCGCGCGCATGCGCTCAGCCTGACCAGGCTCGGCGAGCGCACGTTCGCGCAGGCGAAGCTCGCATGGCAGGCTGCGCAGGACGAGTTCGAGACGCAGTTCGGCCGCGGCCGCGCGAAGGCGTTGCGCGGCGAACTGCACGGCGTGACGGCGATGCGATAAAGACGGCGAGGGGCGCGGTAGTATGACGAATCGCGTCCGGATCCACCGGACGAAATACGAGGAGCGCCCATGCTGCAACTGAGCGAACGTGACGACGCGATGATGCGCGGCGCCTTCGGCGCCGGCGTCGCGCGTGCGATGCGGATCGTCGCGCGCACGGCCGACGTGATGTCCGCGCCGCATCTGATCGACATCGCGAGCGCGCATATCGACGGCTGCCTGTATCACGGCCGCACGAGCGTCGACTTCGTCGAGTATTTCGTCGATACCGGCGCGAAGGTCGCGGTGCCGACCACGCTGAACGTCGGGTCGCTCGACCTGATCCATCCGGAGCTTTATCGCGGCGATCGTGCGATCGAGCGCGATGCGCGGCGTCTGATGGATGCGCATCTGCAGCTCGGCTGCGAGCCGAGCTTCACGTGCGCGCCGTATCAGCTGAAGAATCGGCCGGTGCAAGGCGAGCAGATCGCGTGGGCCGAATCG
The DNA here is from genome assembly GCF_902499135.1 of Burkholderia dolosa. GTDB lineage: Bacteria > Pseudomonadota > Gammaproteobacteria > Burkholderiales > Burkholderiaceae > Burkholderia > Burkholderia dolosa. The sequence continues at coordinate 14,341 of NZ_CABVPR010000079.1, read as the reverse complement.
AATGCGATCGTCTTCGCGAACTCGGTGCTCGGCGCGCGCACGAGCCGCTATGGCGACTTTCTCGATCTGGCCGCCGCGATCACCGGGCGCGCGCCGTATGCGGGCCTGCATGTCGAAGCGAACCGCGCGGCGCGGATCGTGTTCAATGCGCCGGATTTCGGCCGCCTGCCGTCGCGCGACATTCATTTCGCCGCGCTCGGGCTGCTGATCGGCAAGGTCGCGGGCGCGATCGTGCCGGCGATCGTCGGGCTGCCGCCGGATACCACCGAGGACGAACTCAAAGCGCTCGGCGCGGCCGCCGCATCGAGCGGCGCGGTCGCGCTGTTTCATGCGGTCGGCGTGACGCCGGAGGCGCCGACGCTCGATGCCGCACTGCACGGGCGCGCCGCGCAGCGAACGATCGACGTGACGATCGCCGATCTCGACGCGATTCGCCGCACGCTGAATCACGGCGCGGCCGGCGACGCGCTGGCCGCGGTCGCGCTCGGCACGCCGCATTTTTCGCTGGCCGAATTCCGTGCGCTCGACGCGCTGCTCGATGCATTCGACGGCCGGCCGAAATGCGACGTCTACGTGAACACGAGCCGCTTCATCCTGTGGCAGCTGGACGAGCTCGGCCTCGCAGGCAAGTTTGCTGCGCGCGGCGTTCAGATCGTCGTCGATACGTGCACGTACATCACGCCGGTGATGAAGCAGCTGTCGGGGCTCGTGATGACGAATTCGGCGAAATGGGCATCGTATGCGCCGGCGAACATCGGCGTCGCGGTGGCGTACGGCAGCCTGCGCGACTGCGTGCGCTCCGCGTTCGAAGGAAGGGTGCGATTCGATGACTGAGCGCAACCCCTTGGTATTGACGGCCGACACGCTCGTTGCGGGCCGCGTGTGCGCGGATACGATCGTGCTCGACCAGCCGCTCAGCTTCTGGGGCGGCTACGACTCGGCCGCGGGCCGCATCGTCGATCGCGGGCATCCGCAGGCCGGCGCGAGTCTCGCCGGCAGGATCCTCGTGATGCCGCATGCGAAGGGATCGAGTTCGAGCAGCAGCGTGCTCGCGGAAGCGGTGCGCAACGGCACGGGGCCGGCCGGAATCGTGATGAAGGAGCGCGACCTGATCATTTCGATCGGCGCGATCGTCGCGGCGGAGCTTTATGCGATCGCGGTGCCGGTCGTGTGCGTGACGGAGCGCGACTATCGCGCGATCGTCGCCGCGTCGGGGCCGGTGCGGATCGATGCGAGCGACGGGGACGGCGGCGCGCGGATCTATGTCGGCGACGCTGCGCGGTCGGGCTTCGCCGGCCCGGACGCCGGTTCCGCCGACGCGGCCGTGGCTTCGCGATAGGCACTCGGCGTCTGTCCGGCCCAGCGCCGGAACGCGCGCGTGAAATTCGCCGGGTCGGTGAACTGCAGCCGCTCGGCGATCGTCTTCAGATCGAGATCCGACGCGGCGAGCAGCTGCTTCGCGTCGCGAAACCGCGCTTCGTCGAGCAGTTGCCGATAGCTCGAGCCGGCTTCTTCGAGGCGACGCCGAAGCGTGCGCGTCGACACGAACAGCGCGTCGGCGAGCCGGTCGGGGCCCGGATACGCGCCGGCCGTTTTCGCGAGCTCCGCACGCACGCGCTCGACGAGATCGCCTTCGTCCTGACGCACCTGCGCATATTCATGCTCGACCTGCACGAGCGCCTGCCGGTGCGCGACCTCGTCGGCGAGCGGCAGCGGCCAGTCGAGCACGTCGCGGGCGACCCACAGCGCGTTCGCCGCGCATCCGAACGTCACCGGCGGCAAGCGATCTCGATAGCGCGCGAAATACGCGGGCTCCGGCCACGCGAAGCGCAGCATGATCGTCGGCGACGCGCGCCCCGCCCATTGCGCGATGTTCTGCGCGAGCCCGGTCAGCACGAACTCGAACATCACGTGATGCTGCAACACCGGGCTCGCCTGCACGCCGTGCAGTTCGAGCGTCGCGCCGCGCTCGTCTTCCGCATACGCGAGCCGATACTGGCGATTGCGCATCCGGAAGTAGCGCTGCGTGACGCGCAGCGCTTCGCGGATGTCCGGCGCGGTCAACGTCGCATAGCCGAGGAAGCCGTGCACGGTCGGCTTCAGCAGCAGCCCGAACGCGAGGCCGATGCCCGGATCGCCGCCGATTTCGATCGCGTTGAGCACGAGCCGCCCCCATTGCGACGGTGCGACGCGCGCGTCCGGCTCGGCCAGCACCGCATCGCGCAGGCCGGTGCCGGCGCGCACGGCGGCCGGATCGACGCCGCGTGCGGCCAGCGCCTGCAGCAGCAGGCGCGGATACGCGACCGGAATCGTCGGCCGGCGCAGCCCGAGGCGATCCTTGCGATGCGGTGAAGTCATGTCTTTTTTTGGCCGGAAAAGACAAGCATTATGGCTGTTTGCCCTCTCACGGACAACGCGGCGCGCAGCCTACGATCGCGTCCATCGCCTATCCGCACAATCGCCATGACGACTTTCTTTCCGCATCTGCTCGCGCCGCTCGACCTCGGCTTCACGACGCTGAAGAACCGCGTGCTGATGGGCTCGATGCACACGGGCCTCGAGGACAGCCGCCACACGCTGCCGCGCCTCGCCGAATATTTCGCCGAGCGCGCGCGAGGCGGCGTCGGCCTGATCGTCACGGGCGGCTTCGCGCCGAACGTGGCCGGCTGGACCAAGCCGTTCGGCGGCACGCTGATGACGTCGGCGGCCGCACGTCGGCACCGCGCGGTCACCGGCGCCGTGCATGCGGAAGACGGCAAGATCGCGCTGCAGATCCTGCACACCGGCCGCTACGGCTATCACCCGTTCGCGGTTGCGCCGTCGAGGATCAAGTCGCCGATTTCGCCATTCGCGCCGCACGCGCTGAGCGCGCGCGGCGTCGAGCGGCAGATCCGCGCGTTCGTCCGCTGCGCGCAGCTCGCGCGCGATGCCGGCTATGACGGCGTCGAGATCATGGGGTCCGAGGGCTACCTGATCAACCAGTTCATCTCGATGCATACGAACAAGCGCACCGACGCGTGGGGCGGGTCGTACGAGAACCGTATCCGGCTGCCGATCGAAATCGTCGAGCGCACGCGCGAGGCGGTCGGCCGCGATTTCATCCTGATCTACCGGCTGTCGATGCTCGACCTGATTCCCGACGGCAGCGACTGGAGCGAGACCGTGCAGCTCGCGAAGGCGGTCGAGCGCGCGGGCGCGACGATCATCAACACGGGCATCGGCTGGCACGAGGCGCGCGTGCCGACGATCGCGACGTCGGTGCCGCGCGGCGCGTTCGCATGGGTGACGAAGAAGATGAAGGGCGAGGTCGGCATCCCGCTCGTGACGACCAACCGGATCAACCGGCCGGAGGTGGCCGAGCAGATTCTCGCGGACGGCTGCGCGGACATGGTGTCGATGGCGCGCCCGCTGCTCGCGGATGCGGAGTTCGTCGTGAAGGCCGCGCAGGGCCGCGCGGACGAAATCAATACGTGCATCGGCTGCAATCAGGCGTGCCTCGACCATGCGTTCAGGAACCGGATCGCGTCGTGCCTGCTGAATCCGCGCGCATGCCACGAGACGGAGCTCAACTATGCGCGCACCCAGCAGCCGAAACGCATCGCGGTGGTCGGCGCGGGGCCGGCCGGACTCGCGTGCTCGACCGTGCTGGCGCAGCGCGGCCATCGCGTCGATCTGTTCGATGCCGCGAAGGAGATCGGCGGGCAGTTCAATCTCGCGAAGCGGATTCCGGGCAAGGAGGAATTCCACGAAGCGCTGCGCTATTTCGGCCGCCAGATCGACGTGACCGGCGTGACGCTGCATCTGAACCGTCGCGTCGATGCGAACGACCTGATCGCCGGCGGTTACGACGAGATCGTGCTCGCGACCGGCGTGTCGCCGCGCGATCCGAAGATTCCCGGTCAGGACGGGCCGAACGTGCTCGGCTATATCGACGTGCTGACGGGCCGGCAGCCGGTCGGCCGGCGTGTCGCGGTGGTCGGCGCGGGCGGTATCGGCTTCGACGTCGCCGAATATCTCGTGCACGACGGCGCGTCGCCGACGCTCGACCTCGACGCATGGAAGGCCGAATGGGGCGTCACCGACCCGGCCGCGACGCGCGGCGGCATCACGCGTGCGCAAGTGAGCGCGCCTGCGCGCGAAGTGACGCTGCTGCAACGCAAGCCCGCGCCGCTCGGCAAGGGGCTCGGCAAGACGACCGGCTGGATTCACCGCGCGACGCTGAAGATGAAGCAGGTGAAGATGATCGGCGGCGTGAACTACGAACGGATCGATGCGCGCGGGCTGCACGTGTCGTACGGCGAGCGGCGTACCGGACACGAACTGATCGAGGTCGACACGATCGTGCTGTGCACCGGCCAGGAACCGCAGCGCGCGCTGCTCGCGCCGCTGCAGGCGGCCGGCTGCGCCGTGCATCTGATCGGCGGCGCGGAACTCGCGGCCGAACTCGATGCAAAGCGCGCGATCGATCAGGGGGCGCGTCTGGCTGCACGATTGTGATGCGCGACGGCGATGCGCGGCTGCAACGCGCCCTCGTACGCGCGGCATCGCCGCGTGGGTCACGCCGCTGCGATGCGCGGCGCGACGGTGCCGCTCACGCTTGCGCGTGTTCCGCCGCTTCCGCTTCGAGCATCGCCCTGACGATCAGATAGACGGCCGGCAGATCGTCGTCGTCGCGGCGCCAGTCGACCGGCTCGTCGACGTCCGCCGGCACCATCCGGCTGTCGCGCAGCCGGATGAACGCATCGACGACGACCGGATCGTTGCGGTTCAGGAATCCCGGATTCGAAAACGCGAGCTCTTCGACGTCGAGCAGCGCCTTCCAGCTCATCGTGCGCTCGGCGGCCGGATGATTGCGCCGCCGCAGGCCGAGCGCCCGCTGCGCGGGACCGGCGACGACGCGCTGCAGATCGACGACCGCCCGCTGCGCGGCGCGCTCGAAGTGAAGGGGATTGAAGCCGGGCTGCTCGGGATCGAATGCGGATGACTGGAACATGGTCGCCTCACAAAAGTCCGTCCGTCGAGAGTGACGGAATTCGGGTCAAATGCTGCAAAAGCACTGTAAATATATACAGTGTTCGATGCAGTTTCAAGCCCCGAATGAAGCCGTACGCGAAGACGGGCGAGCGGGCCCGAGCTTGCGCTCACACCGATGCCGCGATCGTTTCGCGCAGCCACCGATGCGCGGGATCGCGATGCACGCGTTCGTGCCACAGCATCGACATCTCGTAGCCGGGCACGTCGACCGGCGCTTCGACGACGCGCAGCGCGCGCGTATCGCGCACCAGCCGCTCGGGCAGCATCGCGACGAGATCGGTGCTCGCGACTGCCGACAGCACGAACAGGAAATGCGGGACGGACAGCACGACGCGCCGCGTCGCGCCCGCTTTCGCGAGCACTTCGTCGGTCACGCCGAAGAAGCCGCCGCCGTCGGGCGACACGATCACGTGCTCGAGCGTGCCGAACTGCGCGAGCGTCGGGCGCCGCCTGAGCTTCGGATGATCGGCGCGGCCGACCAGCACGTAGCGCTCGGTGAACAGCGGCAGGCGCCGCATGCCCGGCGGCGATCCTTCGGTCGTATGGAACGCGAGGTCGATCCCGTTGCGCTCGGCGTCGTGCTCGATGCGCGGCGGCACGAGTTCGACGACCGCGAGCCGCGTGCCGGGCGCAGCCGAGCGCAGCGTCCCGAGCGCGGGCAGCACGATCGTCGATTCGCCGTAGTCGGTCGCGGCCACGCGCCACGTGTTCGTCGCGGTGGCCGGATCGAACGGCGTCGCGGGCATCACTGCGCGTTCGACCGCTTCGAGCGCGTCGCGTAGCGGCTCGCGCAGCGCTTCCGCGCGCGCGGTGGGGCGCATCCCGCGCGGGCCGGGCAGCAGCAGCGGATCGCCGAACAGATCGCGCAGCTTCTGCAGCTGCACGCTGACCGACGGCTGCGACATGTTCAGCTTTTCCGCCGCGCGCGTGACGTTGTGTTCGGCGAGCAGCACGTCGAGCGTCACGAGCAGGTTCAGATCGAGTCGTCTGAGATTGTTCATCACTATAGCTGGCATATCGGGAATTCATTTCAAATATACCGGCGGTCGCGGCATCCTGTCGTCATTCGATTCACGGAGTACGAACATGAATGTGCTGATCGTCTATGCCCACCCCGAGCCGCGTTCGCTGAACGGCGCATTGCGGGATTTTGCCGTCGCGCATCTGCAGGCGGCCGGTCACACCGTGCAGGTGAGCGACCTGTATGCGATGAACTGGAAGCCCGCGCTCGACGCGCACGACATGATCGAGCGCTCGCCCGACGCGCGCTTCGATCCGGCGCTCGATTCGAAGCGCGCGTACGAGAACGGTGCGCAGCGCGAAGACATCGCGCGCGAGCAGGACAAGCTGAAGTGGGCCGATACCGTGATCCTGCAGTTTCCGCTGTGGTGGTTCTCGATGCCGGCGATCATGAAAGGGTGGGTCGAGCGCGTGTATGCGTACGGCTTCGCGTATGGCGTCGGCGAGCATTCCGACCGGCACTGGGGCGACCGTTACGGCGAAGGATCGCTCGCCGGCAAGCGCGCGATGGTGATCGTCACGACCGGCGGATGGGAGTCGCACTACAGCGCGCGCGGGATCAACGGGCCGATCGACGACGTGCTGTTCCCGATTCATCACGGGATCCTGTATTACCCCGGCTTCGACGTGCTGCCGCCGTTCGTCGTCTATCGCGCGCAGCGAATGGACGAAGCGCGCTTCGCCGAAACGCGCGCGGCGCTCGGCAAGCGTCTGGACGAACTCGACACGACGCCGCCGATTCCGTTTCGTCGGCAAAACGCCGGCGATTACGAGATTCCGGCGTTGACGCTGAAGCCGGACATCGCGCCGGGGAAGGTCGGGTTCGCCGCGCATCTGGCCGCATAGCGCGCGCACCAGGCGCCGCACGCTGCGCATGCGTCGCTCGATGCACGCGCGCGACAGTGGGCGTTGCGCGACGCCGCGCCGCGCCGCGCAAAACACAACACGGGCGACCCGCGAGAACCCGCCGGCCGCCCGTGTCTCGGTACCGCCCGCGACCGTCGACCGACGGCCGCGACGCGCGCCCGCTTACCGATCGTCGTCGCGCACCGACGACGGATGCCGGCACAGCGCGCGCACTTCCATCTCCATATACGGAAACAACGGCAGCTGACTCAGCACGTCGTGCAGCTGCTGCACGCTGTCGACGTCGAAAATGCTGACGTTCGCGTATCGACCCGCGATCCGCCACAGATGACGCCAGACCCCTTCGTTCATCAGCCGCTGGCACATCGCCTTTTCCTCGGCCTTCAGCGTGGCCGCCTTGACCGGATCCATGTCGGCCGGCAGACGGACGGTCATCTCCACATGAAACAGCATCGTGCGCTCCTTGCGTCGTCGGTTCGTCGAATCGGCAGCGTGCCGGCCTTCACGCGTGCGCGCGGGCGCGTTCGACTTCGCTCGCCGGCACGTCCTGCCGTTCCTTGACCAGCGTGAAATCGAAATCGATCAGCGCGAACTGTCCGTCGATGCCGTACGGCTTGCCTTCCGCGCCCTCGGCTTGCCGGATCTTCGGAATCAGCCCTTCGCGGGTCGCGAACGCGAAATCGTCCCAGATGTGCGGATCGCCTTCGATGTTGATCTGCGTCGTCAGCTTGCGATGGCCGTCCGCGGACACGAAGAAGTGGATGTGCGCGGGACGATGTCCGTGCCGGCCCAGCAGGTCGAGCAGCTGCTCGGTCTTGCTGCCCGGCGGCACGCTGTAGCCGACCGGCAGCACGCTGCGGAAACTGTAGCGGCCTTCGGCGTCGGTGCGGATCGAGCGGCGCAGATTGAACGGCGGCTGCGACTGATCGAAATACGAATAGTTGCCGAGATGGTTCGCGTGCCACACCTCGACGAGCGCATTCGCGAGCGGCGCGCCGTCGTGGCTCAGCACGCGGCCGCGCATCACGAGCGTCTGGCCCGGATCGGTGCCGTCGTCGAGGCGTGCGTGGCCGACCGATTCCGGCGCGCCGGCGACGTACAGCGGCCCTTCGATCGTGCGCGGCGTGCCGCCCTGAATGCCGGCCTTCGCCTCGGCTTCGTCCATCCGCACGTCGAGGAAGCGCTCGAACCCGAGGCCCGCGGCGATCAGCCCGAATTCCTTGCCGGCTTCGTTCAGGTAGTTGAGCGCGGTCCAGAATTCGCTCGGCTGCACGTCGAAATCCTCGATCGTGTAGCACAGGTCCTTCACGATCCGGTTGACGATCGCGCGCACGCGCGGGTTGCCGGGCTTTTCGGCAGCATCGTCGAAGGTCTTCAGCAGGGCGTCGATCTGTTGCTTGGTCATCGGTGTCTCCGGTTTCGGTTGTCGCGTGGGATCAGCGGGCGCCGCGTCGCATCCGTTCGATGCGTGCCCAGTCGAAGGTGATGCCGAGGCCGGGCGCGGTCGGCAGATGCAGCTTGAAATCCGCATAGCGCAGCGGCTCGACGAGGATTTCTTCGGTCAGCAGCAGCGGGCCGAACAGTTCGGTGCCCCACTTCAGCGACGGGAACGTGCTGAACAGCTGCGCGGACGCCATCGTGCCGGCCGCGCCTTCGAGCATCGTGCCGCCGTACAGATCGATGCCGGCCGCCGATGCGATCGACGCGACGCTCGCCGCGCCGAGCAGCCCGCCGGACTGCGCGATCTTCACCGCGAACACGTCGGCGGCGCGCGCCTGCGCGAGCGCGAACGCGTCGACCGGGCCGTGCAGCGCCTCGTCGGCCATGACCGGAATCCGCGCGAACTGCGTGAGGCGCTGCAGGCCCGCGCGGTTGCTCGCCGCGATCGGCTGTTCGACGAGGCTCACGCCCGCGTCGGCGAGGCGCGGCGCGGCCCAGATCGCGTCGGTTTCGCCCCATGCCTGGTTCACGTCGACGCGCACGTCGCCGCGATCGCCGAGCGCGCGCTTGATCGCGATCACGTGCGCGACGTCGTCGGCGAGCGCGTTCGAACCGATCTTCAGCTTGAACGCGCGATGGCGGCGCGCGTCGAGCATCGCTTCGGCTTCCGCGATGTCGCGCTGCGTGTCGCCGCTCGCGAGCGTCCACGCAACGTCGACGGCGTCGGTCGTGCGGCCGCCGAACAGCTCGGACAACGGCACGCCGAGCCGGCGCGCGTGCGCGTCGAACAGCGCGGTCTCGAGCGCGCACTTCGCGAAACGATTGCCCTGGAACAGCTTGCGCGCCCGCGCGAGCGCGGCGCCCGGACGCGTCGCGTCCATGCCCGTCAGCAGCGGCGCGAAATACGTGTCGATGTTGACCTTGATGCTCTCGGGGCTCTCCTCGCCGTATGCGAGGCCGCCGATCGTCGTCGCTTCGCCGACGCCTTCGATACCGTCCGTGCATCGAACGCGGACCAGCACGAGCGTCTGGCAATTCATCGTCGCGACCGACAGCTTGTGGGGCCGAATCGTCGGCACGTCGACGAGCAGCGTGTCGATGCGCTCGATGGTGGCGGCAGTTGCTATCATGCGATTCCTCCTGTTGGTGCACATGGTAGGAATTCCCGCCCCGCGCCGTCCAACACTCTTTACGACTACTTCCATACCTTTGGAGCATGAAATGGAATTGCGTCAGCTCCGGTACTTCATCGCCGTCGCGGAAGAGATGAACATCACGCGCGCGGCCGAGCGGCTGCACATGACGCAGCCGCCGCTCAGCCGCCAGCTGCAGGCGATCGAGGACGAAATCGGACTGCCGCTGTTCGAGCGCGGCGCGCGGCCGTTGCGGCTCACCGATGCGGGGCGCGTGTTTTATGCGCAGGCGAAGCGCGTCGTCGATCAGGCGGACGAGCTCGGCCCGCTCACGCGGCGGCTCGCGCAATTGTCCGAGCGCATCGTGATCGGCTTCGTGCCGTCGACGCTGTACGGTGCGCTGCCGGACGCGATCCGCGCGTTTCGCGACGCGCAGCCCGACGTCGAGCTGTCGCTGGTCGAAATGTTCACGCTCGAACAGCTCGGCGCGCTGAAAGGCGGGCGGATCGACGTGGGGTTCGGGCGCCTGCGCTTCGACGACGATCAGGTCGTGCGCGAGGCGCTGATCGAGGAAAAGCTGATCGCGGCGCTGCCGGCCGGACATCCGCTCGCCGATCCGGAACGGCCGCTCGCGCTTGCCGACATCGCGCACGAGACGCTGATCGTCTATCCGAGCACGCCGCGGCCGAGCTTCGCCGATCAGCAGCTGTCCGCGCTGCGCGACGGCGCGCTCGTGCCGGCGGCGGTCCACGAAGTGCGCGAACTGCAGACGGCGCTCGGGCTCGTCGCCGCGCGCGTCGGCGTGTCGCTGGTGCCGGAGAGCGTCGAAGGCGTGCGGGTGAAGGGTGTCGTCTATCGGCGGCTGCCCGAGCCTGCGGCAACGTCGCCGATCATCATGAGCCGCCGGCTGCACGGCGAAAGCGCGGCGACGGCCGCGTTCTGCGCGATCGCGCGGCAGACGTTCGCGCCGGCCGGATGACGATCGCCGGTCGCACATGAATAGCGAACGCCACGCGCGGCCGGTGTCCGTACAGGCGTACGCCCGTTCTTCCCGATTCGGCGCCCGCGCAACGCGGCGTTCGACCGATTCGCGCCGAAGCCGCATCGAACGGCGCAGCCGCCGGACGCGCACGCACCGCGGCGCTGCATCGCCGGTTACCGCTTCGCGTCGAGCGTCTCGGACGGCGATTCGCCGAATTTCTCCCGGTACGCGATCGCGAACCGCCCGAGGTGGGTAAACCCGCAGTCGAGTGCGATATCGGCGATCCGCCGCTCGGACGCCGAGCCGCGCAGCAGTTCGCGCGCATGGTCGAGGCGCGTCGCGCGCAGGTATTGCATCGGGCTCATTCCACGAAACTGCAGGAACGCATCGCGCAGCGTGCGCTCCGGCACGTTGGCCGCGCGCACGATGTCGGCGAGCTGCAGCGGCTGCGCATAGTGCGCGTCGACGAATTCCTGCGCACGCCGCACGAAGCCCGGCGCGGGATCGTGGCGCGACGCGCGCAATGCCGACGGCGGATGGCCTTCGATCAGCAGGTCGATCAGCAGATGCTCGAGCTGCGACGCGACGCGCGGATTCGCGCGCGCGCGTTCGAGCAGTTCCGGCGAGCGCGCGACGAGCATCAGCTGCTCGCGCCATGCGGCGAGCGCGGCATCGCTGACGTTCAGCACGGGGTCGAGCGTCGCGCGCGGCTCGCCGGTCAGCGCGCCGACGGTCGCCGCGTCGATGCGCAGCACGAACTGCTCGCAGTCGGCGGACAGCACCGCGTCGAAGCGCTCGCCGGGCGCGCACAGCACGCCGGTCCGCGCGTCCACGCCGAGCTGCCGCCCCATCGCGCGCACGTCGGCGTGCCCGGACAGGCAGAACATCAGCAGGTAATAGCCGTCGACCGCGTCGACCTGCACGCGCATCGCGTCGCCGAACGCGATCGTGCCGATCCCGAGCCCGCCGAGCCGCACGAAGTCCATGTGCGATGCGCCGCGCGCGCGGCCGCTCGGCAGCAGCGCATGCGGCTGCATCACGCGCGAGATCCGCTCGCGCGTCTCGTCGAGATCGCGGGATTCGAACAGCCGGTGCGCACGCAGCGCAAGCGGCTCGAACGGCGTTGGGGACATGGGCATCGGCCTCGATGGTGACGCGCGCGGCGATCCGGCGAACGGGTCGCGATCGCGCGCCGCGTCGCGTGTGCCGTCATGCTAGCGCAGAAATCTGCCGAAAGTGGATACTGCGCCGCCGCAATCGCACTTTCCGGATAGACGCCGAATATTAGCGTTTCAAAAATCCGCTCCATGCAGTCAAACGAAACGGATCGACAAGGAGTCCGACATGGAGCACACAGAATCGCCCGTCGTGTTCGCCGCGCGCGACGACGCGTCCGACGTGACCTTTCCGCACGACGACGGCTCGCGCGTGCCGTACAAGGTGTTCAGCTCGCGCGCCGTCTACGATCGCGAGCAGGAGCGCATCTTTCGCGGGCCGACGTGGAGCTTCGTCGCGCTCGAAGCGGAGATCCCGAACGCCGGCGACTTCAAGAGCACGTTCGTCGGCGACACGCCGGTGGTCGTCACGCGCACCGACGACGGTGCGCTGTCCGCGTGGGTCAATCGCTGCGCGCACCGCGGCGCGCAGGTCTGCCGCAAGTCGCGCGGCAACGCCAGCTCGCATACGTGCGTGTATCACCAGTGGAGCTTCGACAACCGCGGCAACCTGCTCGGCGTGCCGTTCCGGCGCGGCCAGAAGGGGATGACCGGGATGCCGGCCGATTTCGATCCGAAGCGGCACGGGCTGCGCAAGCTGCGCGTCGACAGCTATCGCGGGCTCGTGTTCGCGAGCTTCAGCGATGAAGTGGCGCCGCTGCCCGACTATCTCGGCGAGCAGATGCGCCCGTGGATCGACCGGATCTTCCACAAGCCGATCGAGTATCTCGGCTGCACGCGCCAGTATTCGAAGTCGAACTGGAAGCTGTACCTGGAGAACGTGAAGGATCCGTATCACGCGAGCATGCTGCATCTGTTCCATACGACGTTCAACATCTTCCGCGTCGGGATGAAGGCACGCTCGATTCCGGACGCGAATCACGGGCTGCACAGCATCATCACGGTGACGAAGACGGGCGACGACACGTCGGCGGCGTATAAGCAGCAGAACATCCGCTCGTTCGACGAGGGCTTCCATCTGGAAGACGAATCGATTCTCGACCTCGTGTCGGAGTACGACGAGGACTGCACGAACCATATCCAGCCGATCTTCCCGCAGCTCGTGATCCAGCAGATCCACAACACGCTGGTCGCGCGGCAGATCCTGCCGAAGGGGCCCGACAACTTCGAGCTGATCTTCCACTTCTTCGGCTACACCGACGACACGCCCGAGCTGCGCGCGCTGCGCATCAAGCAGGCGAACCTCGTCGGGCCGGCCGGCTACATCTCGATGGAGGACACCGAGGCGACCGAGCTCGTGCAGCGCGGCACGGTGCGCGACGGCGATGCGACGTCGGTGATCGAGATGTCGCGCGGCAATCCGGACCAGCAGGACACGGTGATCACCGAAAGCCTGATCCGCAAGTTCTGGGTCGGCTACCAGAAGCTGATGGGCTATTGACGCGGGAGCGCGCAACGATGGAAAACCTGACGGAAGACATGAAGACGTGGTTCGAGATCTACATGCTGCAGAACCGCTACATCGGCCACCTCGACAACGACCGGCTCGAACGCTGGCCGGAGATGTTCACGGAGGACTGCACGTACGAGATCGTGCCGAAGGAGAATGCGGATCTCGGGCTGCCGGTCGGCATCGTCCACTGCACGAACCGGCGGATGCTGCGCGACCGCGTGGTGTCGCTGCGGCACGCGAACATCTACGACGAGCATACGTACCGGCACATGACGTCGGGGCTGACGATCGTCGCGCAGCGCGACGGCGAGATCGACACCGAGAGCAACTACGTGGTCGTGCAGACGCGCAGCAACGGCGAATCGAACGTATATCAGGCGGGCAAGTACTACGACACGATCGTGCGCACGCCCGACGGACTGCGCTACAGGACGAAGCGCGTGATCTACGACACGTCGCGCGTGCAGACGCTGCTCGCGACGCCGATCTGACGAAACGAGGACACGACATGACCGAAGCAACGCTCGCCGAGTGGCATCCGCTCGGCACGCCCGACGAATTCACCGAAGACGAACCGGCCGCGCGCGTCGCCGGGCAGAAGCCGATCGCCGTGTTCCGGATCGGCGACGAACTGTTCGCGATGCACGATCTTTGTTCGCATGGTCACGCGCGTCTATCCGAAGGCTACGTGGAAGACGGCTGCGTCGAATGTCCGCTGCATCAGGGGCTGATCGACATCCGCACCGGCGCGCCGAAGTGTGCGCCGATCACCGAACCGGTGCGGGTCTATCCGATCCGGATCGTCGACGGACAGGTGGAAGTCAATGTCGGCTGATCCGTTCGTGATCGTCGGCGCGGGGCACGCGGCGCGCCGCACGGCCGAAGCGCTGCGCGAGCGCGATGCGGGCGTGCGCATCGTGATGATCGGCGCGGAGCGCGAGCTGCCGTACGACCGGCCCGCGCTGTCGAAGGACGCCTTGCTGAGCGACGACGGCGAGCGGCGCGCGTTCGTGCGCGACGCCGCGTGGTACGACGCGCAGCGCATCGAGCTGCGGCTCGGCACGCGCGTCGACGCGATCGAGCGCGACGCGCAGCGCGTGCGGCTCGACGACGGCACCGCGCTGCCGTACGCGCGGCTCGTGCTCGCGACCGGCTCGCGCGTACGCGCGTTCGGCGGGCCGATCGACGACGGCGTCGTGCCGCACTACGTGCGCACCGTCGCCGACGCGCGTGCGCT
>NZ_CABVPR010000078.1 GCF_902499135.1 Burkholderia dolosa | reverse complement strand
GACCGGCGCGGCTGGCTGCGCGCACGCGCGCTGCCGGGCAGCGCCGGCTGGTCGGACGCCGACCTGCTGTGCCGTTCGGCGCCGGTCGCCCGCCCACTCGCGCAACACGCGAGCGCCGACGCGCTGACCGCGCTGCTGCTGCGCATCGATGCCGAACCGGTGCGCGACGTGCCAGCCGGGCTCGCGCACTGAATCGCCGCCCCCTTTTCCCGCTCGACCGAACCTGACGATGAATCCGACCCGACGCCACTTCCTCGCGCAAGCCAGCGCGCTCGCCACCGTCGCCGCTGCGCCGAGCGCGCTGCGCGCGCAGTCGTCCGCCCGTCCGCTGCTGCGTGCCGGCGATCAGAAAGGCGGGCTGCGCGCGCTGCTCGAAGCGGCCGGCGAACTGAACGGCATCGCGTACGACATCGCGTGGACCGAGTTCCCGGCCGCCGCCCCGCTGGCCGAAGCGCTGAACGCGGCGGCCGTCGACTGCGGGCCGATCGGCGACGCGCCGGTGATCTTCGCGCTCGCATCGGGCGCGCGCATCAAGGTGATCGGCGCGAACCGCTCCGATCCGTACGGCACCGCGGTGCTCGTACGGCCCGACGCGGCGCTCGACGGCGCGGCGAGCCTGAAAGGCAAGCGCATCGGCACCACGCGCGGCTCGATCGGCCATTTCGTCACGCTGAAGGCGCTCGACGCGGCCGGCCTGCCGCCCGACGCCGTGTCGTTCCGTTTCCTGCCGCCGGCCGACACGATGCTCGCGCTCGCGAGCGGGTCGATCGACGCGTGGGCGACGTGGGAGCCGTACACCGCACTCGCGGAAACGAGCGGCCGCGCACGCGTGCTGGTCAGCGGCCGCGGACTGTGGTCGGGCCTCAGCTATATCGCGGCGACCGACGCCGCGATCGCGTCGAAGCGCGACGTGCTGCGCGACTTCGTGCAACGCGTCGTGCGCGCGCAGGCGTGGTCGTACCGGCATGTCG
This sequence comes from Burkholderia dolosa, assembly GCF_902499135.1. Lineage (GTDB taxonomy): Bacteria > Pseudomonadota > Gammaproteobacteria > Burkholderiales > Burkholderiaceae > Burkholderia > Burkholderia dolosa. The sequence goes on along the minus strand of NZ_CABVPR010000078.1, from coordinate 25,487 downwards.
ACGCGTATTCGGCGACACTCGCGCGCATCGTCGGCATTCCGCCCGCCGCAGCGAAGCTGCAGTTCGAGCGCCGGCACACGCGCTGGCAGCCGATCGACGCGGCCGTGATCGCCGAACAGCAGCGCACCGCCGATTTCTATCTGAAGGCCGGGCTGCTGCGTCAGCCGCTCGACGTGCGCACGACGTTCGACACGGGATTTCCGCTCGCGTGACGGTGCCGCGCGGCCGCATGCAGCCGCGCGAACGCGGTCCGCACGATCTGGCACAATCGCGGTTCGATCATCCCGCCTTCGTCAGCCAGCGTCATGCCAGCCATCTCCGAACTCTTCGTCTATCCGATCAAATCCTGCGCCGGCATCGCGCTGTCGCGCGCGCAACTGCTCGACACGGGCCTCGCGTACGACCGTCACTGGATGCTGATCGACGCGAACGGGATGATGCTCACGCAGCGCACGCATCCGCGGCTCGCGCTGATCCGCCCGGCATTCGACGGCGACGCGCTCGTGCTGAACGCGCCGGGAATGCCCGAGATCCGTACGCCGCTCGACGGCGACGTGTCGCCCGCGACGCCGAAAACGTCGGCCACCGTGTGGCGCGATACCGTCGACGCGATCGACACCGGCGCGGACACGGCCGCGTGGTTCACCGCGTTCGTCGGCACGCCGACGAAGCTCGTGCGCTTCGCGCCGGACGCGCGCCGCGCGTGCAACCGCAAATGGACCGGCGACATCGATGCGTCGACGCAGTTCGCGGACGGCTATCCGCTGCTCGTGATCGGCCAGGCGTCGCTCGACGACCTGAACGCGCGGCTCGCCGCGAAAGGCACGCCCGCGATCCCGATGAACCGCTTCCGGCCGAACGTCGTCGTGTCGGCGCTCGACGCGTACGAAGAGGATTTCGTCGAACACCTCGACACGGGCGGTGCGACGCCCGTGCGGCTGCGCCTCGTGAAGCTGTGCACGCGCTGCCCGGTGCCGACGATCGATCAGGCGAGCGGCGCGCCGAATCCCGACTGGCCGCACGAGCCGACCGACACGATGCAGACGTACCGCGCGAATCCGAACTACGACGGCGCGCTGACGTTCGGCATCAATGCGATCGTCGTCGAAGGCGCGGGTGGCTGGCTCGAAGTGGGCCAGCCCGTCGAAGCGGAAATCGGATTCGGCGATTGAACCCAGGGCGGTGCGAAAGCTGCGCGGATCGCGCCGCACAGCCGCGCGCGCTGCACTGCGGTGTCCGTTACGTAGCTTGCGCCGGTAACGCCGCATCGTCGCCGGCGTACGGCGCCCCTACTCCGCCGTCGTCGCGCGCAAGATCGGCAGCGTCACCGTCACGATCAATCCGCCGCCCGCCGCATCGGACAACATCACGCTGCCGCGATGCACGCGCGCGATCTCCCGCACGATCGACAGTCCGAGCCCGGTGCCTTCGACCGTCTGCGTGCGGCTGCCGCGGTGAAAGCGCTCGAACACCGCATCGCGTTCGTTCTCGGGAATGCCGGGCCCGTTGTCGATCACGTCGAGCCGCGCGAAGTCGCCGTCGCGCGACACGCGCACCGTGATCACCGCGCGGTCGCCCGCGTAGCGGATCGCGTTGTCGATCAGGTTGCCGATCATCTCGCCGAGCAGATCGGGCTGCCCGAGCACGTCGACGTCGGCCTCGTGCTCGAAGCCGAGATCGATGCCGCGCGCACGCGCTACCGGCGACCAGTCGAGCGTCACGCTGCGCGCGAGCCGATGCAGCGCGACCGGCTTGTGCGCGATCGCATGGCCGCTGTCCGAATCGAGCCGCGACAGCGACAGCAGCTGCTGGACGATCTTCGCGGCCTGCCGCACCGCGCCGTTCACGCGCCGCAGGTGCACGTTCACGCGCGGCTGCTCGTCGGGACGCAGCGCAAGCTCGACGCCGGCCTGCACGGCCGCGAGCGGCGTCTTCAGCTGATGCGCGGCGTCGGCGAAGAAGCGCCGCCGCGCAACCTGCATCCGCTGCGTGCGGCCGATGTACTGGTTGATCGATTCGACGAGCGGCGCGAGTTCGCTCGGCATGCCGCCGGTGTCGAGCGGCGTCGGATCGTCCTCGCTGCGCGCGGCGACCGTCGCGGACAGCCGGTTCAGCGGCCGCAGCCCGCGCCCGACGCCGAGCCACACGATGCCGAGCGCGAGCACGACGAGCAGCCCCTCCTGCAGCAACGAGCCCATCAGGATCTGGCGCGCGAGCGCCTGGCGCGCCTCGATCGTCTCGCCGACCATTACCCACACGATGCGCGTCTGCGCGGTGGGCACGTCGTGCACCGGCACGCGCAGCGCGGCCATGCGCAGCTGCTCGCCGCGATAGACGACGTCGTAGTAGCGCGTGACGAATAGCGCGCCGTCGTCGGCGTTGCCCGCGCGCTCGCCCGGCGGCAGCGGCAGGTCCGGATAGCCGGTGATCGTGCGGCCGTCGTCGTCGCGGATCAGATAGTAGATCTTGCCGCCGTCGCCGGACTCGAACATCTCGAGCGCGAGATACGGCAGATCGACCTCGAGCTCGCCGTCGTTGAGCCGCACGCCTTCGCGGATCGACTTCAGCGACGACGACAGCGTGCGGTCGAACGCGACGTGCGCGGCGTTCATCGCGCGCTGGTACGTGAGCCACGAATCGAGCGCGAGCAGGCCGAGCAGCGGCATCAGCAGCCACAGTGCGACCTGGGTCCGCAGGTTCGGCTTCTTCACGCGTCGGCCTTCGCTTCGAGCAGATAGCCGAGCCCGCGCAGCGTGACGATCGACACGCCGGTGTTCTCGAGCTTCCTGCGCAGCCGGTACACGTAGATTTCGATCGCATCGGCGTTCACCGACTCGTCGAGCCCGAAGATCTTCTCCGACAGCGTTTCCTTGTTGATCGCGCGGCCGTTGCGCAGGATCAGCACCTCGAGCACCGAGCGCTCGCGCGGCGTGAGCGGCAGCGGTTCGCCGGCGAGGCGAAAGCTGCGGTCGACGCTGTCGTACGCGAGCGGTCCGCACTCGACGCGCGAGTGCTCGTGGCCGAGGCTGCGCCGGATCAGCGCGCGGGCGCGCGCCTCGAGCTCGGTCAGCTCGAACGGTTTCGCCAGATAGTCGTCGGCGCCGAGATCGAGGCCCTTCACGCGATCTTCGACCGACCCGTGCGCGGTGAGGATCAGCACCGGCACCGGATTGCGGCGCGCGCGCAGCCGCCGCAGCACCTCGAGGCCGTCGAGCTTCGGCAGCCCGAGATCGAGGATCACCAGCGCGTAGTCCTGCGTGCGCAGCACGTGGTCCGCCGCCTCGCCGTCCGCCATGTGATCGACCGCGAAGCGCGCGGCGCTCAGCGCGTCGGTCAGCGACTGCGCGAGCAGGGGATTGTCTTCGACGAGCAGCACACGCATCGGAACCTCGGGAAATCCATGACGCAAAGGGCACCATTGTGAACCGAAATGAAAGCAGGCTGAAAGTGCGTCGCAATTACCATCCGTGTCACCCGAGCAACCCCGCTGCGCAATAGGAGGAACAATGTCGTTTGTACCGAAGCACCTCGCCGCCACGTTGGCAATCGTCCTGGGCACCGCCGCCGGCGCGGCCGCCGCACAGATTCCGGCCGGGTATCCGGGTAACTACCAAGGCGTGATCGACGCCGCGAAGCAGGAAGGCAAGCTGATCGTCTACTCGACGACCGACACCGGGCTCGTGCGGCCGCTGATCAAGGACTTCGAAAGTCTGTATGGCGTGAAGGTCGAGTACAACGACATGAACAGCACCGAGCTGTACAACCGCTACATCAGCGAGAACGCGGCGAACAGCACGAGCGCCGACGTGCTGTGGAGCGCCGCGATCGACCTGCAGGTGAAGCTGGTCAACGACGGACTGATGGCATCGTACGACTCGCCGGAAAGCGCGCACCTGCCGCCGTGGGCGCAATACCAGAAACAGGCATATGGCACGACGTTCGAGCCGCTCGCGATCGTCTACAACAAGCGGCTGATTCCGGAGAACGAGGTACCGAAGACGCGCGCCGACCTGATCAAGCTGCTCGCGTCGCAGCCTGACAAGTTCAAGGGCAAGGTCACGACGTACGACATCGAGAAATCGGGCGTCGGCTTCAACTATCTGACGCAGGACGCGCACGTAAACGAGAAGGTCACGTGGGAACTCGTGAAGGCGATCGGCGCGACCGGCCCGAAGCTGCAGTCGAGCACCGGTGCGATGATGGAGCGCATCTCGTCGGGCGAGAACCTGATCGGCTACAACATCATCGGTTCGTATGCGTACGCGAAGGCGAAGAAGGACAAGTCGATCGGCTACGTCTTCCCGAAGGACTACACGCAGGTCGTGAGCCGCCTCGCGACGATCTCGAAGAAGGCGAAGAATCCGAACGCCGCGAAGCTGTGGGTCGACTATCTGCTGTCCAGGCGCGGCCAGACGCTGATCGCGAACCAGGCGAACCTGTACTCAATCCGCGAAGACGTGACCGGCGAAACGTCGGCCGCGACGCTCACGAAGGAACTCGGCGATTCGCTGAAGCCGATCCCGATTGGCACCGGCCTGCTCGTCTATCTCGACCAGTCGAAGCGGCTCGCATTCCTCAAACAGTGGCAGCAGGCGATCAAGCGCTGACCGGCGGCCCGCGCGCGAGCGCGGGCCGCGCCCTTCCCCTTTCCTATTTCCTAGCGGCGGCCATGCAGACGGCCGCAGGGGCGAACTCATGCTTTCAACCAGCACACGCGGAGCGGCCACGGCCGTTCCGCCCCACTCCGGCCGCGACGACGCGGTTCCCGCGCTGCCGGTCAACCGCGTGCAGCCGCTCGCCGGCATGCTGCGCTGGATCGTCGTCGCGGTGCTCACCGTCGCGGTCGCGCTGCCGCTCGGCTTCATCCTGTTCCAGAGCCTGCTGTCCGCGCCGTTCTTCGATGCGAACAAGACGCTCGGCATCGAAGGCTTCCGCTTCATCTTCAGCGATCCCGACTTCTGGTCGGCCGTGAAGAACTCGTTCATCATCGCCGGCGGGATGCTGTTCATCTCGATCCCGCTCGGCGGCATCCTCGCGTTCCTGATGGTGCGCACCGACCTGCCCGGCCGCCGCTGGCTCGAGCCGCTGCTGCTCACGCCGGTGTTCGTGTCGCCGATGGTGCTCGCGTTCGGCTACGTGGTCGCGGCCGGCCCGGTCGGCTTCTACTCGGTGTGGTTCAAGGCACTGTTCGGCACGCAGAGCGTGCCGTGGAACGTCTATTCGATCTTCGCGATCACGGTGATCGTCGGCCTCACGCACGTGCCGCACGTGTACCTGTACTCGTCGGCCGCACTGCGCAACCTCGGCTCCGACGTCGAGGAAGCGGCGCGCGTCGCCGGCGCGCGGCCGTTTCGCGTCGCGCTCGACGTGAGCCTGCCGATGACGATGCCCGCGCTGCTGTTCGCCGGCGTGCTCGTGTTCTTCCTCGGCTTCGAAGTGTTCGGGCTGCCGCTCGTGCTCGGCGATCCGGAAGGCCACCTCGTGCTCGCGACCTATCTGTACAAGCTGACCAACAAGCTCGGCGTGCCGTCCTATCACCTGATGGCGGCCGTCGCCGTGTGCATCGTCGCGATCACGTTCCCGCTCGTGCTGCTGCAGCGCCGGCTGCTGAAGACGGCGAACCGCTTCGTCACCGTGAAGGGCAAGGCCAACCGCTCGACGGTGCTGCCGCTCGGCGTGTGGCGCTGGGTCGCGCTCGCGATCGTCGCGCTGTGGCTCGTGCTGACCGTGATCGTGCCGATCTCCGGCATCGTGCTGCGCGCGTTCGTGACCAACTGGGGCGAAGGCGTGCCGCTCGCCGAAGTGCTGACGCTCGCGAACTTCACCGAGCTGTTCGAACAGGACAACCTCGTGCGCGCGATCGTCAACACGCTCGGCATCGGCGTGATCGGCGGCGGGCTCGCGATCGGCTTCTACTCGCTCGTCGCGTTCGCCGGCCACCGCCGCCACGACTGGGCGACGAAGCTGCTCGACTATCTGGTGCTGCTGCCGCGCGCGGTGCCGGGACTGCTGGCCGGTCTCGCGTTCCTGTGGATCTTCCTGTTCGTGCCGGGGCTGCGCGAGCTGAAGAATTCGATGTGGAGCATCTGGATCGCGTACACGGTCGTGTGGCTCGCGTACGGGATGCGGCTGATCCAGAGCGCGCTGCTGCAGGTCGGCCCCGAGCTCGAGGAAGCGGGCCGCAGCGTCGGCGCGACGCGCAGCCGCGTGTCGCTCGACGTGACGCTGCCGCTCGTGCGCTTCGGGCTGCTCGCCGCGTGGCTGCTGATCTTCATGATCTTCGAGCGCGAATACTCGACGGCCGTCTATCTGCTGTCGCCCGGCACCGAAGTGATCGGCGCGCTGCTCGTGTCGCTGTGGGCGACCGGCGCCGTCGATCAGGTCGCCGCGCTGTCTGTCATCAACATCGCGATGGTCGGCGTCGGTCTCGGCGTGGCCCTGCGTTTCGGAGTGAAACTTCATGGATAAGCTCATCGTCGACGATCTGCATCTCAGCTACGGCGCCAATCCGATCCTGAAAGGCGTGTCGTTCGAACTGAAGGCCGGCGAAGTCGTGTGCCTGCTCGGCGCGTCGGGCAGCGGCAAGACGACGCTGCTGCGCGCGGTGGCCGGCCTCGAGCAGCCGTCCGACGGCCGCATCCAGCTCGACGAGCGCGTGTTCTTCGACGGCGCGAAGCGCATCGACCTGCCGGTCGAGCAGCGCTCGCTCGGCCTCGTGTTCCAGTCGTACGCGCTGTGGCCGCACCGCACGGTCGCCGACAACGTCGGCTACGGGCTGAAGCTGCGCCGCGTCGCGCCTGCCGAGCAGAAGCGCCGCGTGCAGAGCGCGCTCGACCAGCTCGGCCTCGGCCACCTCGCCGAACGCTTTCCGCATCAGCTGTCGGGCGGCCAGCAGCAGCGCGTCGCGATCGCGCGCGCGCTCGTCTACAACCCGCCGGTGATCCTGCTCGACGAGCCGCTGTCGAACCTCGACGCGAAGCTGCGCGAGGAGGCGCGCGCGTGGCTGCGCGAGCTGATCGTGTCGCTCGGGCTGTCCGCGCTGTGCGTGACGCACGACCAGACCGAGGCGATGGCGATGTCCGACCGCATCCTGCTGCTGCGCAACGGCCGCATCGAGCAGGAAGGCACGCCGGCCGAGCTGTACGGTGCGCCGCGCTCGCTGTATACGGCCGAATTCATGGGCAGCAACAACCGGATCGACGCGCGCGTCGCGGCAATCGACGGCGAATGCGTGACGCTCGCCGGCGACGGCTGGGAGCTGCGCGCGCTCGCGCGCGACACGCTCGCGCCGGGCCAGCCCGCGCAGGCGGTGATCCGCCTCGAACGCGTGCAGGTTGCCGACGGCCCGGGCGCGAACCGGCTGCAGGCCGACCTCGTCACGTCGATGTATCTCGGCGATCGCTGGGAATACCTGTTCCACTGCGGCGACATGCGCCTGCGCGCGTTCGGCCACGTGCCGCGCGCGGCCGGCAGGCACTGGATCGAATTCCCGACCAACGACTGCTGGGCGTTCGCGAAAGCGGGCTGACCCGACCGCGGCGGCGGCCTGCCGCCGCGCATTCCTGCTGCGTCCCGTCATGCCACGACGGATGCCTTCGGGCGTCCGTCGCGGCGTGCTGCGCGCATCCGTTTCGTACCACCCACAACAACCCAGGAGACACCGTCAATGAAATCACGCGCAGAACGTTCGCTTCGCGCCGCCGTGCTGACCGGATCGGCCGCCGTCGCCGGCCTCGCGGCCGCCGGCGCGCACGCGCAGTCGACCGTCACGATGTACGGCATCATGGATGCCGGCATCGAATACACGAACCACGCGGGGCCGCAAGGCGGCAATGCGTTCAAGCTGAAGTCCGGCAACAAGAACACGTCGCGCTGGGGGCTGCGCGGAGTCGAGGATCTCGGCGGCGGACTGAAGGCGATCTTCCGCCTCGAAAGCGGGATCGATCTGGCCAACGGCGCGTTCGACGACGGCCCCGACTCGATCTTCGCGCGCCGCGCGACGGTCGGCCTGAAAGGCAAATGGGGCGAGCTGTCGCTGGGCCGCAACTTCACCGTCACGTACGACTACATGCTGCCGTTCGATCCGATGGGCTACGCGCAGAACTATTCGTGGGCGACGTCGTCGACCGCGACCGGCGGCCGCAAGGACGGCCTGTTCACGCGTTCGTCGAACGCGGTGCGCTACGACGGCGAATTCGGCGGCTTCAAATTCGGCGCGATGTACGGCTTCGGCAACGTGCCGGGCAGCGTGAAGACCAGCTCGAAGTACGACTTCGCGCTCGGCTACGAAGCCGGCCCGTTCGCGGCCGTCGTCACGTTCGACCGGCAGAACGGCGCGGCCGACAGCGTGACGCCGGCCGACCCGGTGAACTCTATCCAGGGGATTCACGCGGGCGTCAGCTACGACTTCGGCAACCTGAAGACGATGGCCGGCTACCGCAACTATCGCCGCACGTATCACACGAGCGCCGCGAACCAGCTGAGCGACATGATGTGGGTCGGCGGGTCGTACCAGTTCACGCCGACGTTCTCGCTGATCGCGGCCGTCTATCACCAGAACATCAAGGGCGGCACCGACGCCGATCCGACGCTGCTGTCGATGCGCGCGCAATACGCGCTGTCGAAGCGCACGGTGCTGTACGCGGCCGGCGGTTTCGCGATCGCGCAGCACGGGCGCGCGGTCGGCGTGTCGCGCGACTTCGAAGCGTACGGCACCACGCAGGTCGGCGTGACCGCGGGGATTCAGCAGCGGTTCTGACGTTCCGACGACCGGATAGGCGGCGCCGCGACGTCGAATACACGCGCGGCCACGCATCGCGCTCGCCGCTCGGTTCGCACTCGTCGGCCGTCAGCCGCGCGGCGTGCATGCCCGCTCGTCGCGTGCCGGTCGCCTGCCACGTCGCGCCGCTCAGTGCGGCCGACGTCGCGGTTCAACCGCGGCTCACCCGTCGCCGCGCATCGTGAACACCGGGCGAACGGCGCTGCTCGCATCGCCCCAGTGTTCGCCGACCGCCGACAGCGGCACGACGCGCGTATCGATCGACAAACCGGCCAGTCCGACCGCGTCGAACACGCTGCGCACGGCGGCCAGCAGACGCGGCAGCGGCACGCTGCCGAGGCCGCTGCCCATCAGTTCGATCGCGCTCGCGCGCAGCACCGCACCCGGCAGCTGCAGGTCCGCGCCGCCGAGCGAGCCGATCTGCACGAAGCGCAGCGGTCGCCCGTCGGGCGCGGTCTTCGCCGCGGTGGTCAGCAGCGTGCGTGCGCTCGTGCCCCACAGATAGTCGAGCACGACGTCCACGCCGGCGCGCAGATGCGGCTCCAGCGAACGCGCGAGTTGCTCGTCGTCCTGCAGAAGCGACACGGCGGCATCCGCGCCGGCGCTCAGCAACGCGTGCAGCGCGGCCGGATTGCGGCCCGTCGCGATCACCTTCGCCGCGCCGAGATGCTTCGCGATGCGCACCGCGAGCCGCCCGGACGTGCCGGTCGCGCCGTTGACGAGCACCGTGCCGCCGGCAGTGAATCGCGCGCGCTCGGTCAGCGCCGCCCACGACGACATCCCCGGAATCGCGATCGCTGCCGCGACGACGTCGTCGAGCCCATCCGGCAGCGGCACGCAGCATGCCTGCGGCGCGATCGTCCGCTCCGCCATCGCGCCGAACGGCGCCGGCGCGCCGAAGAAATACACGCGCTGTCCGTCGTCCGCGCGGCCGACGCCGTCGACTCCGACGACGAACGGATAGCGCGCGCCGGACGAATAGTGCGTGCCCGCGGCCCGGCCCTGCGCGAGCCGGCTCAACGCGGACGCCGTCACGTCGATCAGCCGGTGTCCCGGCATCGCGCGCGGCGCGTCGAAATCCAGATAGATCGGGCGCTCGCCGGCGCCCGTCACGACTGCGGCTTTCATGCTCGCTCCTCGATGTCGAGAATCCCGTTTCGCGGTAGCCGAACCGCATTCATTGCGCATCGAGCCACGCGCGCAGCGCCGCGTCGCGCACTTCGAGCACGTCGAACAATCCGATCGCGCGCAGCGCGGGCAGCGCGTCGATCACGTCGGCCTCCGCGCGGGCGCGCTCGGCCGGCGTCGCGCCGGGATCGGTCAGCACGCGCGCATTGACGAGGAACGCGCCGACGGTGCCCTTGCGGATCGTCGTTCCGCCGGCGTCGATCCGGTCGGCATCGTCGGGAAGAAGTTGGTCGGCTCGCATCGGCGGCACTCCGGGTCGGTCATCGATGCGCGCAGTCTACGGATGCGCGGCGTGCCGATCTCCGGTATAACAGCCATTCGATACGGAAATCCGGCCATGTCCGAACCGCTGCTGCCCGCTCATCTCGTGTTGTCCGACGACGGTCCGTTCGTCGCCGCTGCCGTGCTCACGCAGCGCGACGCGCGCGTGACCGCGCCGCATTCGCATGCGCGCGGCCAGCTCGTCGGCGCGCTGAGCGGGCTGCTGTCGATCGGCCTCGACGATCAGGACTGGGTCGTGCCGGCCGTCCATGCGATCTGGATTCCGCCGCACTGCCGGCATGCGCTGCAGTCGTTCGGGCCGTTTTCCGGATGGGCGGTGTTCGTCGCCGAGTCGCGCTGTGCGGCGCTGCCGGCGCAGCCGCGTGCAATCCGCGCATCGCCGCTGCTGCGCGAAGCCGTGCGGCGCGCGGCGAGCTGGAGCGGTTCGGCGCTCGATCCCGCGCAGACGCGGATCGCCGACGTGATCCTCGACGAAATCGCCGCGTCCGACGCGCAGTCGCTGGGGCTCGTGCGGCCGCGCGACGCGCGGCTCGTCCGGATCACCGACGCGCTCGCGGCCGATCTCGCGAACGACCGGCGGCTGGACGAATGGGCCGAATGGGCCGGGCTCGGCGCACGCACGCTGAGCCGGCGGTTCGTCGCCGAGACCGGGCTGACGTTCGCGCAGTGGCGTCAGCAGGCGCGGCTGATGCGCGCGCTCGAACGGATCGCGGATGGCGTGCCGGTGACGACGATCGCGCTCGATCTCGGCTACGACAACGTCAGCGCGTTCATCGACATGTTCCGGCGCGTGCTCGGCACGACGCCGGGGCGATATCGCGATGCCGCGCCGTCCGGCGACGCGTAGCGCGGCGCCGGTCGCACGGCCGCGGGTTCAATAGGTGCCGTCGCCGCGCTGCAAGCGATCGCCGCTGCCGTCCTTGAACCGCGCGGCCAGCTGTTCCGCGCTTCTCGCGAGCAACGTCGTGTCGACGCCGACCGCGATGAATACCGCGCCCGCGTCCAGATAGCGCCGCGCGGCCGCTTCGTCCGCGCTGAGGATGCCGGGCGCCTTGCCGGCCGCGCCGATTGCGCGGATCGCGCCGTCGATCGCGCGCTGCACGTCCGGATGCGCGGGATTGCCGAGGTGCCCGAGATCGGCGGCGAGATCGGCCGGGCCGATGAACACGCCGTCGACGCCGTCCACGCGCGCGATCGCATCGATCGCGTCGAGCCCCGCGCGCGTCTCCACCTGGACGAGCACCGCCATCTCGCCGTTCGCGCGATGCAGATAGTCGCCGACGCGGTTCCATCGCGACGCGCGCGCGAGCGCACTGCCGACGCCGCGTATGCCGTGCGGCGGATAACGCGTCGCCGCGACCGCCGCGCGCGCTTCGTCCGCGCTCTGCACCATCGGCACGAGCAGCGTCTGCGCGCCGAGATCGAGCACCTGCTTGATCATCACCGGGTCGTTCCACGGCACGCGCACGACCGCGTGCGCCGGATACGGCGCGATCGCCTGCAGCTGCGCGAGGATCGACGGCACCGTGTTCGGCGCATGTTCGCCGTCGATCAGCAGCCAGTCGAAACCGGCGCCCGCGACGAGTTCGGCGCTGTACGGATTCGCGAGGCCGAGCCACAGCCCGATCTGCGCGTCGCCGCGCGCGAGCGCGGCCTTGAACGGATTGGAACGCATCTGCATCGGTCGCTCGCCTCCCGTCACGCGAAATGGCACTGGATGGTGCCGAGCGGACCGTAGTCGACGCTGAACGTGTCGCCCGGCCGCGCCGCGCACGGCCGCGTGAACGATCCGCCGAGCACGATCTGCCCGCGCTCGAGCGCGACGTCGAAACGCGCGAGCCGGTTCGCGAGCCATGCGACGCCGTTGGCCGGATGGTTCAGCACGCCGGCCGCGACGCCGGTTTCCTCGACCACGCCGTTGCGCGACATGATCGCCGCGACCCAGCGCAGGTCGACGTCGTGCGGCTTCACCGGCCGCCCGCCGATCACGACGCCCGCGTTCGCCGCGTTGTCGGCGATCGTGTCGAACACCTTGCGCGGCCGCTGCGTGTCCGGGTCGATCGACTGGCTGCGCGCATCGATGATCTCGAGCGCGGGCACCACGTAGTCGACCGCGTCGTACACGTCGAAGATCGTGCAGTTCGGCCCCGCGAGCCGCCTGCCGAGCACGAACGCGAGTTCGACCTCGACGCGCGGCACGATGAAGCGGCCGATCGGGATCGTGCTGCCGTCGTCGAAGAACATGTCGTCGAGCAGCGCGCCATAGTCGGGCTCGTCGATCTGCGACGTGTTCTGCATCGCCTTCGACGTCAGGCCGATCTTGTGCCCTTTCAGCGTGCGTCCCTCGGCAAGCTTCATGGCGACCCACGCGCGCTGGATCGCATACGCGTCGTCGATCGTGATGTCCGGATGGTCGAGCGAAATCTGGCGGATCTGCTTGCGGTCGCGTTCGGCGCCGTGCAGGCGCGCGGCGAGGTGGTCGATCAGGGCGGGTTCGAGCATGGTCGGTCCGGAATCGGGTTCAGCCGGCCCGCTGATAGCGGGCGTGGATGTTGTTGCGCTTGTACGAGCCGGTTTCGCTGAACTCGGTCAGCTCCATCGACAGCGCGAGATAGCGTTTCGCATACAGCGGCGCGAAATGCGTGTCGATCGCATCGAACAGCGCGTCGCACGCGGCGCGCTTCGTCGCTTCGCTGCGGCCCGCGCCGATCTTCAGCGTCACGTGGACGAATGCGTCGTCCTCCGTGCCGTCGGCGATGCAATAGTCGTGCAGCTCGATCGCGCGCGAGCGGATGCCGCCGGTCGGAAACACGCCGCCCTGCGCGATCAGCGTCGTGTTGATCGTGCGCAGCAGCGCGGGAATGCGCGCGTCGTCGCGGATGTTCGCGGTGTATTCGACGACGATGTGTGGCATCGCTGATCTCCTCGGTTGCGTGATGCGGCTCAGTTCAGCGGAAAGATCGCGTTGATCTGTCCGGTGCCCGAGCTCGCGAAATAGTCGGTGACGATCTCGACGGGCCGGTCGTAGCGATCCCAGCCGAGCAGGCCGAGCAGCATCGCCGTGTCGTGCATCCCGCCTTCGCCATGGCAAAGCGCGTTGTATTCGGGCAGCATCGCGCAGAACGTGCTGAAATCGCCGCGCTTCCACAGCTCGACCACGCGCAGGTCGACCTGCCGGAAGAATTCGCGGCTGATTTCGTGAATCGCTTCCTCGGGGCTGCCGTTGTCGTTGAAGCGATGCGACAGCGAACCGCTCGCGAGGAACGCGACGTTCGAATCGCTCTGCTCGATCGCTTCGCGCAGCGCTTCGCCGAAGCGCCGGCTTTCGTCGAGCGTATGCCACATGCACCAGCCGGCGATCGACACGACGCTGAAATGCTGATCGCCGTTCATGTAGCGCATCGGCACGAGCGTCCCGTATTCGAGTTCGAGGCTGTCGATCTCGTGCGCGCGCGTCGCGATCCCGCGCGCGGTGGCCGTCTGCGCGATCAGCCGGCCAAGCGCCGGATTGCCGGGATACGCGTACGTCATGTCGCGGATGAAGTGCGGCAGCTCGTTGCTCGTATACGTGCCGGAAAAACGCGCGTTGCAGTTCACGTGGTAGCCGGCGTTGACGAGCCAGTGCACGTCCGACACGACGATCGTGTCGACGCCGAGCGCGCGGCAGCGCTCGCCGATCTCGCGATGCCCGCGGATCGCCGCTTCACGGCAGCCGTGATGCCGGCCGGGCAGCTCCGACAGGTACATCGACGGCACGTGCGTGATCTTCGCGGCGAGGGACAGTTTGCCCATCGTTCAGTCTCCGTATGGTTTTTCGTGGTGCCGGCTGCGCCGCGCCGCTACACGCCCCAGCGCGGAATGTGGTGCGAGCCCATCGAGATGCACACGTTCTTGATCTCCGCGAACACCTCGAAGCTGTACTCGCCGCCCTCGCGCCCGGTGCCCGACTCCTTCACGCCGCCGAACGGCTGGCGCAGATCGCGCACGTTCTGGCTGTTCACGAACACCATCCCGGCCTCGATGCCGCGCGCGAGCCGGTGCACCTTGCCGACGTCCTGCGTCCATACGTACGACGCGAGTCCGTAGGACGTGTCGTTCGCGAGTCGCAGTCCGTCGTCCTCGTCGTCGAACGGGATCAGACACGCGACCGGCCCGAAAATCTCCTCCTGCGCGATGCGCATCCGGTTGTCGACGTCCGCGAACACGGTCGGGCGCACGAAGTTGCCGTTGCGCAGATGGCCGGCGAGGCCTGCCGGCTTGTCCGCGCCGCCCGCGACGAGCCGCGCGCCCTCCTGTTCGCCGATCCGGATGTAGCCGGTCACCTTCTCCCAGTGCTGACGCGTGATCATCGCGCCGAGCTGCGTGGCCGGATCGGCCGGATCGCCGACCACCAGGTTGTTCGCGCGCCGCGCGAATTCCTGCACGAAGCGGTCGTAGATCGTGCGCTGCACGAAGATCCGCGAGCCCGCGGTGCAGCGCTCGCCGTTGATCGAGAAGATCGTGAACAGCGACGCGTCGAGCGCGCGGTCGAAATCGGCGTCGTCGAAAATCAGCACCGGCGACTTGCCGCCGAGCTCCATCGAATACTTCTTCAGCCCCGCACGCTCGATGATTTGCTTGCCGGTCACGGTGCCGCCGGTGAACGACACCGCGCGCACGTCGGGATGCCGGACCAGCGCGTCGCCGGCCGTCGCGCCGTAGCCGTGCACGACGTTCAGCACGCCCGGCGGAATGCCGGCTTCGAGCGCGAGCCGGCCGAGCTGGTCGGCCGTCAGCGGCGACAGCTCCGACATCTTCAGCACCGCCGTGTTGCCGAGCGCGACGCACGGCGCCGTCTTCCACGTCGCGGTCATGAACGGCACGTTCCACGGCGATACCAGCGCGCACACGCCGACCGGCTGATACAGCGTGTAGTTCAGCATCTGATCGTCGACCGGATACGTGCGGCCGTTCATCTGCACGCACACTTCGGCGAAGAAGTTGAAGTTCTCGGACGCGCGCGGAATCAGCTGCTTGCTCGTCTGCGCGATCGGCAGCCCGGTGTCCTGCGTCTCGAGCGCGGCGAGCATCGGCACGTTCTTCTCGATCAGCTCGCCGAGCTTGCGCATCAGCTTCGCGCGCTCCTTCGCGGGCGTGTTCGCCCACTTCGGGAATGCTTCCTTCGCCGCGCGCACGGCCGCGTCGACTTCGGCTTCGCCGCCGGACGCGACGTCGGCGATCGCGTCGCCCGTCGCCGGATTCAGCGTCGTGAAGGTCTCGCGGCTGTCGACCTCGCGGCCGTCGATCCAGTGCTTGATGGTCATGTGCTCTCCTGTGCGACGGCTCAGCCGGCGCGATAGTAGTCCGCTTCGCCGACGATCGTGTTCACGAGCCGGCCGATTCCTTCGATCTCGGTGACGACCTCGTCGCCCGGCTTCGTGTCGGCGAGCCCTTCCGGCGTGCCGGTGAGGATCAGGTCGCCCGGCGACAGCGTCATGAAGCCGCTGATGTACTCGATCAGCGCCGGCACGTCGAAGATCATGTCGCGCGTGCTGCCGCGCTGCGTCTCGCGGCCGTTCACCGTCGTGCGCAGCGTCAGGTCGCCCGCGTCGGCCACTTCGTCGCGGCTGACGAGCCACGGCCCGAGCGGCGTGCAGGTGTCGCGGTTCTTCACGCGCAGGTTCGGCCGGTAGTAGTTCTCGAGATAGTCGCGAATCGCGTAGTCGTTCGCGACCGTATAGCCGGCCACATAGTCGATCGCCTGCGCGCGGCGCACGTTGCGCGCAGGGCGGCCGATCACGACGGCCAGCTCGCACTCGTAGTGCATGTGCGTCGCATCCGCCGGACGCACGGTGAGCGACCGATGGCCGATGAACGTATTCGGCCCCTTCAGGAAGATCAGCGGCTCGCTCGGCGCATTGAACGCGAGCTCCTTCGCGTGGTCCGCGTAGTTCAGGCCGAGCGCGAACGTCGTGCGCGGCGCGACGGGCGGCAGCCACGCGACGGCTTCGTCGGCGACGACGCGCCCGGTGTCGAGCCGGATCGCACCGTCGCCGACCGGTTCGGCCGCATGCGGTGCGCCGTTGTAGATCACGCGCGCCGTCTTCATCGTGCGTCCTTCGCAATCAACGTGTGCCGCAACGTGCCGATCCCGGCAGCGGCGATCTCGATCGAGCTGCCCGCACGCGCGCGCGGCGCACCGCCCGCGACGCCGAGCAGCAGCACGTCGCCTGCGTCGAACGACATGAACGCCGTCACGTCGGCGATCAGTTCGCGCACCGGGCGAATCAGCGTCGCGGTCGACGCGCGCGCCGCAATGTCGCCGTCGATGCGCACGGTCACGCCGATCGCGTCGACGTCGGCCAGCGCCGCGGCCGGCACGATCGCCGGCCCGAGCGGACAGAAGCCGTCGCGGCACTTGAAGCGCACTGCCGGGCGGTAATAGTCGGGATGCGGCACCGACACGTCGCTCGCGAGCGTGAAGCCGTGCACGTAGTCGAGCGCGTGCGCGGCCGGCACGCGCGTCGCGCGCCGCGAGAACACGACGGCGAGCGTCGCGCCGATCTCCAGCTCGCTCACGCCGGCCGGCACGACGACGGCCGCGCCGTCGGGCACGTGCGTATTGGCCGGCTTGATATAGAGAATCGGCGCCTGCGGCGGCCGGCCGTAAGGCGGCGCGTGCACCGCATCGCCGAGCGCGTCGAGTGCAGCCCGCTCGTTGAGCAGCGCACCGTAGACGGTGCCGATCGCGACCGGCAGAGGCGGCGTGCCGGCGGTCGTGCAACACAGCTCCATGCGAGGTTCCCCTGCCGCGCTTCGCGGCGCATCGTCAATACTTAATATCTTAAGTACGCAATTCGACGCTGACAACCGCGATTACCCTGACACGCGAAATTCGTCACCGACGGCTGTTAAGATTGATGCGTCCCCGTCCCCTGCCGATCCTGATGAACCGTACGCTCGACCATCGCAACCTGGCCATGCTGCTGCTCGAAGCCCGTGAAACGCTGATGGGCCTGTTCCGCCCGATTCTCAAGGAGTTCGCGCTGACCGAACAGCAATGGCGGATCATCCGCGTGCTCGACGGCGAGCCCGCGCAGGCGCTGGAAGCGGGACAGATCGCGCGGCGTTGCTGCATCCTGAGCCCGAGCCTCACGGGCGTGCTGGAGCGGATGGAGCGAGACGGACTGATTACGCGCACGCGCGCGCAGGAAGATCAGCGCCGGCTGCTGGTGAGCCTGACGCCGCAAAGCAGGAAGCTCGTCGCGGAAATCGGTCCGCGCATCGACGAGCAGTACCGGCAGCTCGAGGCACGCTTCGGGCCGGACGGCCTCGAAGACATCTACCGCGCGCTCGACCGGCTGATCGAACTCGGCAACAGCGAATCGTAGGCGTCGCTTCGGCGGCCGCGGAAGCTGCGCGGCCGTCACGTCAGTGCGTCGCGCCGCGCATCAGTTCGGTTACCGCGACGCCGCGCGACGTCCGCATGCATTCCTCGACGTAGTCGATGAACGGCAGCGGCTCGAAGTCGATCTCGTCGCGCACGCGGCGGTTGTCGAACACGCGGTCGACCGTCGTGAATTCCGCGCAGCGCTGCAGCGCCCGGCCGATCACGCGTTCGAGCGCCGGATCGCGCCGCCCGAGCACGTCGCGCACCACCAGCGGCAAGTCGGCCGGCGCGCACGCCGCGTAGCGCGGCGCGCCGGTCATGCCCGCCGCCTCGTCCATCGCACGCACGATCTGCGCGACCTGCGGCGCGGCTTCGCCGGCCGACACGTGATACACGTCGTGCGCGAGCGTCGGCTTCACGGCCAGCAGCATCGTCGCGCGGGCCACGTCGTCGACCGACACGATGTCGATGCGCGTCATCGGCCGCGCGGTGAAACGGCGCGCGGCATGCGCGACGCGGAACGTCCAGAACGAATTCGGCGCGGGCCGCGTGCCGAGCACCGTATGGCCGACCACGTGCGACGGCCGCACGACGACGAGCGGCAGCCCGAGCGCGCGCAGGCGCTGCTCGGTTTCCGCCTTCGCATGCAGGTAGCCGGCCGCGAGCACCGCGCCCGGCAGGCCTTTGCCGTCGCGCGCGCCGTCGTTCGCCGCGGCGGCCGCCGGCTCCTCGTACACGATCCCGGCGCGGCCGGCATGCGCATACGCGGTGCCGACGTACACGAAGCGCTGCAGGCGCGATGCCTGCGCGGCGAATCGCGCGGCAAATTCGAGCGAATCGGCGATGTCGGCCTGCAAGTGCGCGCCGTCGGCCGGCGATGCGCGGCCCGCGCAATGGATCACGTGCGTCGCGCCGGCGAGACGGCGCGCGTCGGCGCCGTGCCAGACGTCGCCCAGTGCGCCGACGATCACGTTCGCATCGGTCAGACGCGACGCCCAGTACGGTGCGAGTCCCGCGCGCAGCGCCGCTTCGCGCAGCCGCGCGACCGCGTGGCCGCGA
Source organism: Burkholderia dolosa (assembly GCF_902499135.1). Classification (GTDB taxonomy): domain Bacteria; phylum Pseudomonadota; class Gammaproteobacteria; order Burkholderiales; family Burkholderiaceae; genus Burkholderia; species Burkholderia dolosa. The sequence goes on along the minus strand of NZ_CABVPR010000078.1, from coordinate 6,810 downwards.
TCGTGCGCGCGCACGAGACAGACGACGCGTTCGAGCAGCCCCGCGTTGACGAGCGCGGTCAGCACGGTACTGCCGATGAAACCGGTCGCACCGGTCAGCACCAGACGTTCGACGTTCGCGGCGGCAACCGGCGCGCTGGCCGGCGACACCAGGCTCGTTCGCCAGTTGAGCGTCAGCGCGGTTTTCCAGATCAGCACGATAGTCTCCTTTGAGAAACGGCCGGCCGGACCGCGCGGCGTCACGCGCGACGGGCAATGTCCGGCTGTGGCCAGGCCGGTACGAGCCGGCGGTCCCGATCGGGCGGTCCGCGATCGCATCGATCGCGTCTGCGGCATGGTGCGCAGGCCGCCGTCGCGAACGGGCGTTCGCGCAGCAGGATCGGGAAAGCGCCAGTGTGGGGCGCGATCGCGCGCAAGTCTGTCCCGAAAGTTTCGTGAAAGTGTGAGGATTTGTGCGCGATTGTCCGGGTGTGTCGTTCGGCTCCGGGACGCGTCGTCAATCGGTGAAACGACCGGTCGAGCGGCACCCGGCGCGCGCCCGGCCCGGCCGGCGGTGCGGATTCGGCAGCGAAACCGGGCGCGACACATCGACGCGCGGTCCGCATGTCATCGCATCTCTGCGACGCGGCCGGCCCGGATTCCACGACGCCGCTTCCCGAGCCGACCGCGTGTCGCGTCACGTGGCAGCGACACCGATCGTCAGACGTCGTTTCATACGCGACGGCAAACAGAAATCAATTGCCGCTCATTACAGATTAACGCTTGCGTTTCACGACAGTCTATCTAGACTATTCAAGTCAAAACGGTCGAACATGTCATTTTCAGGAGACGATCCAATGCGCCTCACCATCCGAATTAATGGCAGCGAATCGGAAACCCGGCAATCGTACGCCGTATTGTGGGTCGATACCGACGAAGGGCTGTGGTCGCGCGAGGCACATCAAGGCATCGACCTCCCGAGCTGGGGCAAGGTCCGGGACGTCGAGGGCGAGATGGCGCTCTGCGCGGGCGACAGCGGCAGCGCCGTGTGCCAGCTGAAGGGCTTGACGTTCGGTGCGACACAGCGCGAACAGGGCCCCGCGGTGCTCGCCGGCGCGCATCCGGCCGGCGCATGGCGACTGCAGGCGGTCGATCGCTGCACGACACGGCCCGAATATCAGGAATTTATTTCCGTTGCCCGATAGGGATTTTTTTCCGAATCGTCTGCGGTTTTCGGGTTATTACCATTTCACCGAAATTCATTTTCGATATTCAGCAACAACAGCGCCTCGATTCGAGGCGCTTTTTATTTTCCCGATTCTAAAAATGATCGCGACCGGGGCAATTGATCGGTGCGATCACCGCTGAAGCGATATGTCGACGCACGCCGACGACGCCACGTCCGCACTCCGAATCGGGTTCGGCGTTTAGCGCGATACGCGGTCGCAGCGCCGGCCGAAATCGGCCGGCGCTGCACCGCCGACGTCGTTCCACGTCCTTGCCGGCCGCCCGTCGCGAATCGACGTTCCGCTGCGGCCCCCCATCACAACTTCCTCACATAATGTTTACTCATTTATTACAATCGCATTGTTCCGACTGACCCGCCGCCGACCGCGGCCCGACCCGGCCACTGCATGAGCCTGAAAAAGAAGACCCATCCCGCCGATCCGTACGCGACGGCGACCAAGCATCCGATGCTCGCGGCGCGTCTGCCGATGTGGCGCTCGAAGCTCGTCGTGCTGCTGGTGTTCATCGCGTTCGCCGCGCTGATCGGCCGCGCGTTCTGGGTACAGGTCGCGAACAAGGATTTCTACGTCGGACAGGGCCAGAAGCGCTATCAGCGCACGATCGAGCTCGACGCGATGCGCGGGCGCATCGTCGACCGCAACGGCGCGATGCTCGCGGTCAGCCTGTCGACCTACGAAATCTGGGCGAATCCGAAACAGGTCGCCGACACCGACTATCCGCAACTCGCGAAGCTGCTCGACATGCCGCTCGCCGAGATCAAGCGCCGCCTCGGCAACGACCGGACGTTCGTGCTGCTCAAGCGGCAGGTCGACGCCGACACCGCGGCCCGGCTCGACAAGCTCGCGATCGAAGGCATCACGCAGATCGCCGACTCGAAGCGCTACTACCCGGAAGGCGAATCGGCCGCGCACGTGGTCGGCTTCACGAACGTCGAAGACAAGGGTCAGGAAGGCGTCGAGCTCGCGGCGAACGCGCTGCTGTCGGGCACGTCCGGGCAGCGCGAAGTGATTCGCGACCGGCTCGGGCGCATCGTGTCGGACACGCGCCCGCTCGTGCCGGCGCGTCACGGCGCGACGATCGAGCTGACGATCGACCGGCGCATCCAGCAGCTCGCGTTCAGCCAGCTGAAGGCCGCGGTGCTCGAGAACAACGCGATCGCCGGCAGCGTCGTCGTGCTCGACGCGCAGAACGGCGAGATTCTCGCGCTCGCGAACTATCCGTCGTTCGACCCGAACGATCGCGCTCGCCTCACCGGCCAGCAGTTGCGCAACCGCGCGGTGATCGACACGTTCGAGCCCGGCTCGACGATCAAGCCGCTCGTCGTCGCGCTGTCGATCGACGAGCGCAAGGTCACGCCGAACACGATCATCAACACGTCGCCGGGCACCTACAAGATCGGCCCGGCGGTGATCCACGACACGTCGAACCACGGCTCGCTGACGGTCGCGCAGGCGCTGCAGAAGTCGAGCAACGTCGCGCTCGCGAAGCTCGCACTGAACCTGCCCGCGGAAACGATCTGGAACAAGTATCAGGAATACGGAATCGGCCGCGCGCCGGAGCTGACGTTCCCCGGCGTCGCGTCGGGCCGGCTGCGCGCGTACAAGCGCTGGCGTCCGATCGAGCAGGCGACGATGGCATACGGCTACGGGCTGTCGATGTCGCTGCTGCAGATCGCGCAGACGTACACCGCTTACGCGGGCGACGGCACGCTGCATCCGGTGTCGCTGCTGAAGAACGGTGATCAGCGAGCGGCCGACGCGCATCGCGGCCATCGCGTGACGTCGCCGCAGACCGCCGCGGCGATCCGCTCGATGCTCGAGATGGCGGTCGGCGAAGGCGGCACCGGGCGGCGCGCGCGCGTCGACGGCTACCGGATCGGCGGCAAGACCGGCACCGCGCGCAAGCAGGTCGGTGCGTCGTATGCGAAGGGAAAATACCGCGCGCTGTTCGCCGGCATGGCGCCGATGAGCCATCCGCGCCTGATCGTCGCGGTGATGATCGACGAGCCGCGCGGCAAGGGCTACTACGGCGGCACGGTGGCCGGCCCGGTGTTCGCGTCGGTCACGAGCGGTGCGCTGCAATTGCTCGGCGTGCCGCCCGATGCGCCGATCGACGAAGCGGCGCCGAATGCGCCTGCGAAGGGTGCGGCGCCGCAGAAGACGGTCGCCGCGCCGAAAGCCGCAGCACCGACGAAGACGGCCGCGGCATCGAAAGCCGCCGCGGCCGCAACCCTGGCCGAACAGCCGGCGCAACGATCGGCCGAACGGTCGGCTGCGACCGCGTCGGCCAAAGCGGCGGGCTGACGCCGCCGCGCAATCAGTGCGAAGCCGCGACCGGCTTCGCCATCCTGCCGAGCACGTGCTCGGTCATCCCGCGCGCGAGCTCCGACTCGCTGATGAACACGGTGCCGACGCCTTCGCTCGCCAGCAGCGCCGCCTCGTCGCCGCTGTTCGTGCACAGCACGACTTCGAGCGTCGGGTTCAGCGTGCGCGCAATCTCGACGATCTGCCGCACGTCGAATACGTCCGGCAACGTGACCACCAGCATCCCGGCCCGCGCGATATGCGCCTGCACGAGCACGATCGGTTCGATCGCATCGCCCGACACGGCCGCGATGCCGTCCGCGCGCAGCTTCTCGACCAGCTCGCGGTTCTGCTCGACCACCACGTACGCGATCCCGCGCTCGTCGAGCGCATGCGCGATCCGCGTGCCGACCTTGCCGTAGCCGACGATCACGACCTGGCCGGTCAGGTGAGTCTGCGGTGTCGACATCGGCAGCGCGGCGAGCGGATCGTCGCGCGCCTCGAGCTTGCGCGCGAACGCCGAGCGCTTGCGGATCCACGCGAGCGCCGGATCGATCGTCGCGAACAGCAGCGTATTCATCGCGATCGAGATCAGCGCGACCGCGAGAATCAGGCTCTGCCCTTCGGCGGACAGCAGCCCGAGCGCGCGGCCGAGCCCGGCGAGAATGAACGAGAACTCGCCGATCTGCGCGAGCCCGGCGCCGACCGTGAGCGCGGTATTGAGCGGATAGCGGAACGCGATCACGAGCGCGACCGCCGCGAGCGTCTTGCCGACGAGCACGATCGCGGCGACCTCGATCACGTGCAGCGGTTCGTCGACGAGCACTTTCGGGTCGAACAGCATGCCGACCGAGATGAAGAACAGCACCGAGAACGCGTCGCGCAGCGGCAGCGTCTCGTCGGCCGCACGCCGGCTGAATTCCGACTCGCGCATCATCATCCCGGCGAAGAACGCGCCGAGCGCGAACGACACGTCGAACAGCTTCGCCGCGCCGAACGCGATGCCCACCGCGGCCGCGATCATGCACAGCGTGAACAGCTCGCGCGAGCCGGTGCGCGCGACGAGCCACAGAATGCGCGGAAACACGCGCTTGCCGACCACGAGCATCAGCGCGATGAACGCCGCGACCTTCAGCATCGTGATGCCGAGCGTGCTCCATACGGTGCCGCCCGCACCGTGCGCGTCGCCGGGCGGCGTGCCGCCGAGCAGCCCCGCGACCGGCGGCAGCAGCACGAGCACGAGCACCATCACGAGATCTTCGACGACGAGCCAGCCGACCGCGATCCGGCCGTTGACCGTTTCGACGAGCCCGCGCCCTTCGAGCGCGCGCAGCAGCACGACCGTGCTCGCGACCGACAGCGCGAGCCCGAACACGAGCGCCGCACCGATGCTCCAGTCCCACGCGAGCGCGAGCCCGCCGCCGAGCAGCGTCGCGACCGCGATCTGCACGATCGCGCCGGGCAGCGCGATCTTGCGCACCGCGAGCAGATCGCCGAGCGAGAAATGCAGCCCGACGCCGAACATCAGCAGCATCACGCCGACCTCGGCGAGCTGCTGCGCGAGCGACAGGTCGCCGACGAAACCCGGCGTGCCGGGACCGATCACGATCCCGGCCAGCAAATAGCCGACGAGCGGCGGCATTTTCAGCAGCGACGCGAGATAGCCGAAGATCATCGCGAGGCCGAAGCCGGCCGCGAGCAACGCAATCAGGCTGACGTCATGAGGCATCCCCCCTCCCGAGTACTTGTAACTATTTAGTAAGGTTCAAGTACAAAAGGATAAGGGATGAGGCCGGCAAATGGCGGGCTGCCATGAAAAATTCGCGAACGCGCGCGCCGTTGCAGGGCGCAACCCTGGCCGCTCCACTGCTCCCGCACATCAAACGCGCCGCGCCGAAGCCGCGCACGGAGCCGATGCGGCATCGCGCAGCGGCCCCGTCGTACGCTTCAGCGCAACGCGTGCGGGAACCGCGCGCCCGGCGGCGGCTCCGGCCGCGTCGACGGCACGGTCTTGCGCAGCTTCGCGACCTGCGCGGCCGTCACCGGCGTGCCTGTGTTGCCCCAGCTCGTGCGCACGAAGTTCGACACGTCCGCCACTTCCTGATCGGACAGCCGCCAGCCGAACGGCGGCATCGTGAACGTCGACGGCGCGGTGCGCGTGCCGACCAGCGCGCTGCCTTCCAGCACGACGTGGATCAGCGACGTCGGATCGTCGCCCTGCACGACCGGATTGCCGGCGAGCGCCGGGAACACGCGCGTGTAGCCGCGGCCGTCGCTGCGGTGACATGCCATGCAGTTGTCGCGATAGACGGCGGCGCCCGGCTTGCTCGCGTCGCCGGTCTGCAGCGCCTTCGCGGCAGCCGCGTCGTACACGTGCGGCTGCTCGCCCGGCACGCGCGGCGGCAACGTCTTCAGGTAGCGCGCGATCGCGGTCAGGTCCGCGTCGGTCAGGTGCTGCATGCTGTGACCGACCACGTCCGTCATTCCGCCGAACGCGGCCGTGCGCAGCGTGCGGCCGGTTTTCAGGAACTGCGCGATCTCCGCTTCGGACCACGTGCCGAGCCCGGTACGCGGCTCGCCGCGCAGGCTCGTCGGCACCCAGCCGTCGATCGGTGCGCCGCCCGCGAGGAAGTCGGGGCCGTCCGCGTCGGTCAGCGCACGCTCCTGCATCGTCGGCGCGCGCGGCGTATGACACGCGCCGCAATGGCCGAGCCCCTGCACGAGATACGCGCCGCGCGCGAGCACCGGGTCCGCGTACGGCGCGGCGTCGAACGGCTTCGGCGTCGGCGCGAACAGCTTGCGCCAGATCGCGAGCGGCCAGCGCATCGACAGCGGCCACACGATGTCGACCGCGCGGTTCTCGTGCTCGACCGGCGCGACGCCGTGCATGAAGTACGCGTATAGCGCCTTCATATCGTCGTCGGACAGCCGCGCGTAGGACGGGAACGGCATTGCCGGATACATCGTGTCGCCGTTCTTGCGCACGCCCTCGCGCACCGCGCGCGTGAAATCGTCGTAGCTCCAGCCGCCGATGCCCGTTTTCGAATCGGGCGTGATGTTCGTCGAATAGATCGCGCCGATCGGCGTGTCGAACTTCAGCCCGCCGGCGAACGGCTTGCCGCCAAGCGCGGTGTGACATGCGACGCAGTCGCCGGCGCGCGCGAGGTACTCGCCGCGCTTGACCAGATCCGCATCGGCCGAGCGCGCCGGCGATGCGGCCGCCGCGCCCGACGCGCCGCCCGGGACGGCGACCGGCGCCGATGCCGGCTGCGCGAGCGCCG
>NZ_CABVPR010000077.1 GCF_902499135.1 Burkholderia dolosa | reverse complement strand
AGCACCAGCAGCACCGCGACATACGCGGCGACGCCTTCCCATGCACCGCGTTGCCAGAACGTGCCGCCGACCGAGCCGAGCACGCTCGAGCCGAGGTAGTACGCGAGCAGATACAGCGATGCCGCGTGCCCTTTCGCCGAGCCGGCGAGATGTCCGACCCAGCCGCTCGCGACCGCGTGCGCGACGAAGAAGCCGATCGTGACGAGCACGATCCCGGCGACGATCGCGACGAGCGAATGCGGCAGCGTCAGCGCCACGCCGGCCGCGAATACCGCGATGCCGCCGATCAGGATCGGCGCGCGTCCGACGCGATCGGCGAGCGCGCCCGCGCTCGACGAAGACACCATCCCGAACAGGTACGCGGCGAAGATCAGTCCGCATGCGGTCGGGCTGAGGTTGAACGGCGCGGCCGTCAATCGGAACCCCGCATAGTTGTATATCGTCACGAACGCGCCCATCACGAGGAAGCCGATCGAAAAAACGTACGGCAGCCGCGCGTGACGCAACTGGTCGTTCCACAACCGGAGATGGCGGCGCAGCGTCAGATCGGTCCGTTTGACGAAACGCCGCGATCGCGGCAGCAGCACGACGAACGCGATTGCCGCGACGAGATCGACGACGCCGATCGTCAGCATCGCCGTGCGCCACGAGAAATATTCTTCGAGCACGCTCATGCCGATTCGTCCGATCATGCCGCCGAACGCGGTGCCGCCGACATAGAGTCCCATCGAGAAGCCCAGCCCGGCGGACGCGATTTCTTCGGCGAGGTAGGCCATCGCGACCGCCGGCACGCCGCCCAGCGCGAAGCCTTCCAGCGCACGGCAAAGCAGCAGCAGCGTCCAGTTCGGCGAAAGCGCGGCGAGCACGTTGAACAGCGCGGCGAGCGTCATCGACGCGAACATCAGCCCGTGCCGTCCGGTCCGCTCGGACAGCGCGCCGGCGCACAGGATCGCGATCGCGAGCATGCCGGTCGACAGCGACAGGGACAGCGAACTCGACGCCGCGCCGACGCCGAATTCGCGCGCGAACGCGGGAAGCAGCGGCTGCACGCAGTACAGCAGCGAGAACGTCGAGAACCCCGCGAGGAACAATGCGAACGCGATCCGTCTGTATGCGGCCGAGCCCGGCGATACGCCGGCCGGCAGCGCGTCGGGTGCGGCGGGCTGCGGCGCGCGCGCCGCGGATGACGAAACGGAAGGTGAGGACATGGGCGCACTCGATGTGCAACGGGATACCGGGAGTTTTGCGCACGGCAACGCATATGTCCAATATATGAAAGCGACCGAAGTGATATGTTTCGGCACTGGCTCGTCCGTCGATCGGACTCATCGCGAGGTCGTATAGAGAATGGAACTTCGGCATCTACGATACTTTCTGGCGGTGGCCGCCACCGCGAACTTCACGAAGGCGGCCGACACGCTCGGCATCGGGCAGCCGCCGTTGAGCCAGCAGATCAAGGCGCTCGAGAGCGAGCTGGGCGTCGAGCTGTTCAGGCGGACCGCGCGCGGCGCGGAGCTGACGTTCGCAGGAGAAGTGTTTGCCGAGGAGGCGCGGCGCGTGCTCGACGACGCCGAGCGCGCGGCGCGCGCGGCCAAACGGGCCGCGCGTGGAGAGACCGGACACTTGCGAGTCGGATTCACCGGCACGGCGGCTTTCAATTCGAAGGTGTCGGACCTGCTTCGGCGCTTTCGCGAAGCGTTTCCCGATGCGGAACTGACGTTGCAGGAAGCGACTTCCGGCGTGCTGCTGGCCGCGCTGGACGCCGGGCATCTCGACGTCGCGATCGTCCGGCCCGAACGCCGTATCGCCGCGACGTTGCAGGTTTCCGACTGGGACGACGAGCCGATGTTCGTCGCGCTGCCCGTCGCGCATCGATTGGCGCGGCGGCGTCGCATCGCGTTGACGGAGCTGGCCGACGAAGCGTTCGTGCAGGTGCCGCGCGCGGCCGGCGGCACGCTGTTCGACGACATCGTCGCCGCGTGCAATGCCGCCGGATTCGAGCCGAGGATGGCGCAGCCGGCGCCGCAGGTCGCGTCGGCGGTGACGCTCGTCGCGGCCGGGCTCGGCGTGTCGATCGTGCCGAGCGCGATCACGCAGGTGCACGTGGCCGGCGTCGTCTATCGTCCGGTCGCGGATCGCAGCCTGCGCGCAAGGCTCGCGATCGCATCGCGACGCGACGATCCTTCGGCCGTCGTGCGGAATTTTCTTCGGCTCGCGTAGCGGATGCGCGATTGGGTTGGGCGGATCGTGGATTGCGGATCGCGGGTGGCGCGCCGCGCCGCGCGTAGCCGGTCAACCGACGCGAGACGATTCGATATCGAGCTCGCGCGCGATCGCGTCGAGTTCCTTTCCGACCTGGTCTTTCAGTATCTCGACGAACCGCTTCACTTTGGCGTCCACGAACTGCCGGGAAGAATGGACCGCATACACGTTGCGCGAATGCGTGTGATATTCCGGCAACACGCGTACGAGCGTGCCGTCGCGCAGATCGTCGATCGCGCTGAAGCCTGCAATGAGACCGATGCCGGCGCCGTCGCGCAATGCGACGGCCATCGATTCCATGTCGTTCACGCAAAGGTGCGGCCCGATAGGGCGGAAAGTCACGCTGTCTGCCGCGCTCGTCAGGTGCCACTCGTCCGGTGCATAGTCGACCGTCGTCAGCAATATGCAAGCATGCTCGGCAAGCGCTTCCGCGTCCGCCGGTGCCGGATGCTGCTCGAGATACGCGGGCGATGCCGCGAGCACGCAATGGCTGCTGCCGATTTTCTGACTGACGTATGCCGAATCGGGCAACGTGCGCGAAATGACGATCGACACGTCGAGCTGATCTTCGAGCAAGTTCGGCATGCGTTGCTGGAGCAGCAGATCGACCGCTACCTGCGGGAACTGCTTGCGGTACGCGAGCACGGCTCGCGTCACGAGATGGCGGCCGAGGCCCGGCACGCAATGGACACGCAGCGTGCCACGCGGCTCGAAGAGCGTCTCGCGCGCCTCGGCTTCCGCGTGTTCGAGATCCGCGAGGATCGCGGCGCAACGCTCGTAAAAGCGGCGTCCCGCATCGGTCACCGTCAGGCGCCGCGTGGTCCGATGCAGCAGCCGCGTATTGAGCGCTTCTTCGAGCGCCGAGACAGCTCGCGAAACATTGCCGACGGTCGAGTCGAGATGATTCGCGACCGCGGTGAAGCTGCCCATCTCCACGACCTTCGCAAACACCGACATGTTCTGGAACTTGTCCATCAGGGCATCCCGATAGTTTCCGATTAGCTGTGCGCCGCGGCGCTTCGGATCCCTTCCAATTCGCGTCGTCGGTCTGGTCGATCTTCGCGCGACGCGTCCGGTCGAGCGGCACGGCTCGTTGCCGTTGCAGCCGCCCGTGCGGCAAGCGCTTCCGCGGCGTCGCAAGTCGGCATGATGAAACCGGCGCGTCGTTTTCGCAAGCGGGACCGCCCGCCATATTGCAGTGGCCCGGAAGATTGTTTTCCGGCCGCCCCCCTAAATTGGCGCGGGGCGCCGTCCTACACTGCGTCCGTACCCGATGCCGAGCCGCTTGGCCGCTCGATATCCGGTTGCGGTTCGATACCAACGTGTTGGATGGAACTCCCATGAAAACGTCATACGATCCTCTCTATCTTTTCATCGGCGGCGAATGGCTTGGAGCCGACGGCCGCGATACCGCGCCGGTCGTCAATCCGGCCACGCAGCGGGAACTGGGCCGCCTGCCGCTCGCCAATGCGGCCGATCTCGACCGCGCGCTCGAAGTCGCGCAGCGGGCGTTCGTCGTCTGGAGCCGCACGGTGCCGGCCGAGCGGGCGCGCGTTCTGAAGCGCGCGGCCGAGCTCATGCGCGAGCGCGCCGCGCACATCTCGGCGCTGCTGACCCAGGAAGAAGGCAAGCCGCTTGCCGAAAGCCACGACGAGGTGCTGCGGGCCGCCGACTACTTCGAATGGTTCGCCGAAGAGGCGCGCCGGATCGACGGGCGCGTTGTGCCGTCGAACCGCCCCGGCGTGCAGCAGCTCGTGAAGCGTCAGGCTATCGGTCCGGTCGCTGCGTTCACGCCGTGGAATTTCCCCGCGATCACGCCGGCCCGCAAGCTGTCCGCCGCGCTCGCGGCCGGTTGCAGCGTCGTTATCAAGCCCGGCGAGGAAAGCCCGGCGACGGCTCTGGCGCTTGCGCGTGCACTCGACGATGCCGGCTTGCCGAAAGGCGTGCTGCAAGTCGTGTTCGGCGTACCGGACGACGTGTCCAGACAGCTGATCGCTTCACCGATCATTCGGAAGGTCACGTTCACCGGGTCGGTGCCGATCGGGCGCCTGCTGTCCGCGCGCGCAGCCGAAGGCGTCAAGCCGATCACGCTGGAGCTGGGCGGACACGGGCCGGTGCTCGTATTCGACGACGCCGACGTGCGCAAGGCCGCCGTCGAAGGCGCCGCCAACCGCTTTCGCGGCACCGGGCAGATCTGCATCTCGTCGACGCGCTTTCTGATCCAGCGCGGCGTCTATGACGAGTTCGTCGGCCACTTCGTGAACGCGACGCGCGCGTTGAAGGTCGGCGACGGAATGGAGCCCGGCACGCAGGTCGGCCCGCTCGCGAACGCGCGGCAGTTGGCGAAGATGGAAGCGCTCGTCGCCGATGCCGTCGAGCGCGGGGCGCGCGTGCTCGCGGGCGGCAAACGCATGCCGGGCGCCGGCTTTTTCTTCGAGCCGACCGTGCTCGCGGATGTGCCGATGACTGCGCGCGTGATGCATGAAGAGCCGTTTGGTCCGATCGCCGTCGTGATGCCGTTCGATACGCTTGCCGACGGCCTGGCCGAAGCAAACCGGCTTCCTTACGGGCTGTCCGCTTATGCGTTCACGACCGATGCACGCACCGCGATCGACGTGGCCGACGGGCTCGAAGCCGGCATGATCGGCATCAACCAATACCGCATCGTCGCAACGGAACTGCCGTTCGGCGGCATCAAGGAGAGCGGGCACGGATCCGAAGGCGGCCGGGAAGGCATCGAGTTCTATCTGACGAACAAGTTCATCAGCCAGGCCTGAGCCCACGCTTGAGTCAGCCAGCAGGAGAGAAAAATGCAAGCCATTACATTCGACGAGTTTGGCGGTGCGGACGTGCTGCACCTTGCCGAGGTGCCGGCGCCGACGGTCCGGCCAACCGACCTTTTGGTGCGCGTGCACGCGGCCGGCGTCAATCGCGCGGACATCAAGCATCGGCAGGGCGGATACGGTCGCCCGGACTTCGGCGATTCCACGATCATGGGCCTCGAGATCGCGGGGGAAGTCATCGAAACCGGCAGCGAGACGACCGGCTTCAGCGTGGGCGATCGCGTCATGGGTGTGGTCGGCGGCGGCGCGTACGCCGAGATCGCACGTATCGACTACCGCATGGCGATGCCGATTCCGCCGGCGCTCGACTACGTGCACGCTGCGGCGATACCCGAGGTATTCGTGACCGCGCATGAAGCGATGCTCCATCTCGGCCGTCTGGCGCGGGGCGAATCCGTGCTGATCCATGCGGCCGCGGGCGGCGTGGGCTCGGCCGCCGTGCAGCTCGCGAACGCGACGGGCGCGACCGTTTTCGCGACGACCGATGCGAGCAAGCGCGAATCGGTCGAGCGACTCGGCGCGCATATCGTCATCGACTACAAGACGCAGGATTTTTCGGAGATCGTTGCGAGAGAAACGAACGGGCGCGGCGTCGATGTCGTCGTCGATTTCGTCGGCGAACCGTATTTTGCGCGCAATATCGCGTCGCTCGCCGACGGCGGCCGGCTGGTCCAGGTCGGTATTCTCGGCGGCGGCGGCAGCGTTGCCGTCGAGCTCGAGCAGATCCTGTATCGCTACCTGCAGATCTTCGGCACGGTGATGAAGTCGCGCCCGCAAGCGGAAAAGCACGCGATGGTGCGGCGTTTCCGGGAGCGCTGGCTCGACCGGTTCGACGCGGCCCGCATCGAGCCGGTCGTGGACAGCACGTTCCCGCTCGCGCGCGCCGCCGACGCGCACCGGCGGATGGAATCGTCACGTAACGTCGGGAAGATCATCTTGACGATGTAGCGATGCATCGGCTTCGGGATGACGGGGACGGACCGGAACGCCGAGGCTCGATGCGCCCGCATCGCGGCCGCGGCGTCGGTGCGCGGTCCGACGCATACACGCCGCGCGCTCGATTTTCGCGCGTCAGTCCGACGGCATCGAGCCTGTGCGCGAAAGGACGTAGTCCAGACGGCTCGTTTCCCGATTGCCGAGGCTCAATTCGCGCAGCTCGGACAGCGCGGCCGGCGGAATCGCGTGCAGCGACGTTTTCCGCGCGACCAGCGTGGCATCGTCGGTGCCGCCCAGCAGACCCTTCGGATCGTCGAGTTCGCGAATCGTGTATTGCTCGTGCAGATACTGCGGCGTCCAGAGCGGAACGACGACCCATCGACGGTCGTTGACCGCCTGTTCGAACGCTCGGACGCAATCGTCGAGCGTGCCGTTCTCGAAGTGATAGCCTGCATCCGCCAGACCGTACTGCGCAACGACTTCGCGTGAAAACCGGCTGATGCCGGCGCCGGGATTGATGCCCTGGATCCGCTTGACCATCCGCGACGCGACATCGGGGCGTTTCAGATCGGGGATCGCGCGCACCGCACTCTCGGGCACGTAATCCGGCACGCCCCACAACGTGTATGGTCGATAAAGGACGGTGATCTTCTCGACGTCGTGCTCGAACGGCGCGAGATAAACGCTGTGGCTGCTCGGCAGCCACGCGCTGCCGAGCATGTCGGCTTTTCCGTCGCGCAGAATCCGGAAGGCTTCTTCGTGCGGCGCGAAGATCTCGTCGACGGTTACGCCGTGCTCGTTCAGTATTCGCCGCACGACGCCGGATGCCGCACGATGAAACGACAGGTCGATGGTAACCAGCGTGAGTCTGGATTGCGTCGGGGTGAGACCGGACATGGCATTCTCCTGGGTAGACGATCGAGATCAGCGCGATGCGATGGAAAGCGCGATACCTGCGACGATGAGCGCGACGCTCGTCGCGAGTCCGGCGGTGAGATGCTCGTGAAGAAAGAGCACCGATGTGATGAGCCCGACGACGGGAACGCCGAGCATCGCCGTCGCCATGCTCGTGCTCGACATGCGCGTGTTCGCCGCGTTGACCGCGCAAAAGCAAAACGCCGTCGCTATCGGGCCGATGTAGAACAGCGCCGACGCCAGCGCAACGCTGCCGTCACCGGTGTAGGGCCCTTCCACGACTGCGGCGAGTGCGACGAGCGGTACCGCAGCGACGAGCATTTGCCACGGTGCGAGCGCATAGGCGCTCGACACGCTACGGAAATGCCGCAGGTGAAGGATGCAGACGGCCCAGCACAGGGAGGCCGTGAGCAGCATGATGTTCGCGAGCACGGCCTGTCGGTCGTGCCAGTCGACGTCGAGCGGATTGAACAGCAGCAGCACGCCGGCCACACCGAGCGCCGTGCCGAATGCGGCGCGCGCAGACAGGCGTTCGCGAAACGCGAGGACCGACACGGGCGCGACCCAGATCGGCGTCGTATAGGCGAGCACCGCCGATCGACCGGCGCCCACGCGATGCAGCGCGATTGCGCTCAACGCGGTGAACGCGAGCATCTGAAGAAGCCCGACGCTGGCCAGAAACGGAAGATCGCCGCGCTGTGGCACACGGAGTGTGCCGGTCACCGCCTGCACGACGAACAGGCAGAGCGCCCCGGATGCGAACCGCATCGCGGACAGCCAGATCGGCGTGATGTGTGCGAGGCCGAGCTTCATCGCGGGCCAGTTGGCCCCCCACAAGAAGATGGCTACGCCTAATAGCAGTGCACCGCCATATGTCGACGACGGCGCTGCCGCAGCGCGGCGTTGCGTGTCCATACGAACCAGCTCGGACATGATGACGCTCCTCGAAGTGATGCAGCCTGCCGCGGCGGCAAGCCTGTATCGAACGATCAGATAAAGGTGAATATCTGCTCGCGCGGCAGGCGCGATTTGGGCAGATCCGCGTTGAAGTCCTGGTCGCTGCGGAACCCGAGCGACACGAGTACGACGCTCGTGAGGCCCCGCTCGCGCAGCCCGAGGCTTGCGTCGAGCGCGCGGCTGTCGAACCCTTCCATCGGGGTGGCGTCGACGCCGAGGACGGCGGCGCCCAGCAGCAGCCCGCCCAGTGCGAGATAGACCTGTTTTTCCATCCATTGGGCCGTATCGCGCAGTTCGTACTTGTGCATATCGACGTACGAGCGTCGGCTCTTGTTCTGGGCGGCGCGCATGTCGGCGGTCTTGAACCGGCCGTCGGCAGACTCGCGCTCCAGGATGGCCTGCAAGTGTTCGTCGTCCATGTCGATGCGCATGCACATCGCGATCACGTGCGACGCATTGACGACCTTGGGTTCGTTGTATGCATAGGTGCCGGTCGTGGCGGCAGCGATCCGTGCCCGTCCTTCCGACGTCGCCGCGACGACGAAGTGCCACGGCTGGGAATTCACCGAGGACGGCGACTGGTGGAGCAGGGCGAGCAACGTTTCGACCTGCGTTTGCGGCAGCGCTTTGCCGCTCTCGAAAGCCTTCACGGTATGACGAGCATGGATGGCGTCGGCGAGGTTCATTCTGGAAACTCCGGTTGTCGGTGATGATGGATAGCGAGCGGGATCAACGTGTCGGCGCCGGGCCTGCGTCGATCCGCACACGGAACAGTGCATACGGCTTCTGGCGCTCGTCCTTGCCGCCGTGGAATACCGGCTGGCGATGCAGCTGGTTCGCAGTGAAGTACAGGTAGCCGTCGGTGCCTACCGACAGCGTGTCCGGCCACAGCAGGCGCGGATCGTGCAGAATGGTCCGCCATTCGCCGCCCGGTTGAAGCCGGCGAATCGAGTCGTGTTCGTAATCGCCCGCATAGATGTTCCCGTTCGCGTCGCTGGCGAGGCCGTCGGACGCTCCCTTCTCGCCGAGATCCTTCACGGCGGCTGCGAGTTGCGCGTCGCTGATCGACGGGTCGCGCAGCATCGCGGTCGGAACGGAGTACAGATGGCGACTCGACAGCGGGCAGTAGTAGAGCGTTTCACCGTCGGCGGACAGCGCGATGCCGTCCGAGGCCACCGAGAACGGCTTGCTCGTACCGTTCGCGTTGCGGATTTTCAGCGTCTCGCCTTCGACGACCGGCACGAATGTCGGGTCCGCGGACGTCGACACATGGCCGGTGAGGCGACGCATCGCTTTTCCGCTGTCGAGGTCCAGGACGATCAGGCCGCCGACGCCCGACAGCGACGAGTCGGTCACGTAAGCGACGCCGGCCTTTCCGACGCGAAAGTCGAAGCGGACGTCGTTCACATAGGTCTGCGCGCGCATCACGTTGGCCGGAAACGCGATCGTCTTGACGACACGGTTCGTGTCGAGATCGATCGCGACGAGCTTGGCGCCGCCGGCGATCGGCTCCGAGAAATTGGGCGCTGCGGTGTCGAGCACCCACAGCCGGCCGTGACCGTCCGCAACGACGCTCTGCACACTCAGGAAGTGCGTGGCCGGGTGCGACGCATCGGCACGGTTGATCTCGGCGTTCGGATAGGCGACGACGCGGCCGTCGCGCAATTCGCCGACCGTGAACGGCACGGCGTCGCCCCAGCGAGGGAAGTTCACGAAGATTCGGCCGCCCTCGGTTACCGTCACGCCGGTGGGCATCGGGCCGGAAAACGTTGCGACCGTGTCCATGACGCCGACGGTGCGCTCGGTCGCCTGTCCGACCGGTTGCGTTTCATGAGCCGACGGTTGCGCGACGGCCGGGTTGACGAGCAGGCCGAACGCCAGTCCCGCGGCGAGCGCGGTTGCGTTGCGGCGGATGGACGGGAATCTCGCGATGTGTCGATACGGGAAGTGCATGGTTGTTCTCCGGTCTGATTCGGCGTTTTTGGAATGGCGTTGCGGTACGTGGCGGTCCGCGTCAAAACCCTTCGAGGACGATCTTTCCGCGGGACCGCCCGCTCTCGATGAGTGCGTGAGCGCGACGCAGATTGGCGGCGTTGATGGTTCCGAAGTGTTCGGCCATGGTCGTGCGCAACACGCGTTCGTCGATCAGCGTCGAGACCCGGTCGAGGATTTCGTGCTGCCTGATCATGTCGGCGGTTTCGAAAAGGGAGCGTGTGAACATGAGCTCCCAATGAAGCGAGATCGACTTTCGCTTCAGCGGCATGGCGTCCAGCGTGTCCGGATCGTCGATGACGGCAAGCCGCCCCTGCGGCGCCAGCGCCTCGACGAGCTGCGCGTAATGGACGTCCGTCTGCGTGAGGCTCGCGACGTAGCGCACCTGCGGTACACCGATACCGCGCAGCCCTTCGAGCAGCGGCTCGTGATGGTCGATGACGTCGTGTGCGCCCAGCGCTTGCGCCCATGCGCGCGTTTCCGGGCGAGAGGCCGTTCCGATCACGCGAAGCTTCGTCAGTCGACGCGCCAGTTGCGTGAGCATCGAGCCGACGCCGCCGGCCGCGCCGACGATCAGCAATGCGTCGCCGGAGCCGCCGCCCTCGGCAATGCCGAGGCGGTCGAAGAGCAGTTCCCACGCAGTCAGCGACGTGAGCGGCAATGCTGCCGCTTGCGCGCTGGAAAGCGTGGCGGGCCGGCGGCCTGCGATGCGCTCGTCGACGAGAACATATTCCGCGTAGGCGCCGGGCCGGGCGATCGAGCCGGCGAAGAAAACCTTGTCGCCGGGCGCGAACATGGAAACGTCGCTGCCGATCGCTTCGACGGTGCCCGCGGCGTCCCATCCGAGGATCCGTGGCTGCTCGGTCGGCGAGCCCATGCGAACCTTCGTATCGACCGGGTTGACGGCGATCGCGTCGACCTTCACCAGCAAGTCGCGGCGGGCGGCCTCTGGCTTCGATACGTCGGCGTCGAGCAGAGATTGCGGATGGTCCGCGGGCAAACCGTGCTGGGTATAGACAACTGCTTTCATGGATGAAACTCCGAATCGTGTTTGAGCAGTACCGGCCGCCTGTTGACGGCCGGCCGCGGCAGGTGAGTGGAATACTGCTCGACGGCGTCTATGGGAAAAACGCGCTACATTAGGCAGGACTTTCACTCCAGGAATGAAAATGGTGCGGCTAGAGGACCTTCAACTGTTCGTGAGAACCGCGGCGCTCGGCAGCTTCTCGAGTGCGGCGAGGGAGGCCGATCTGTTGCCGGGGCAGGTGAGTGCCGCCATCCAAAGGCTGGAGCGGGAGCTGGATGCCCGTCTATTTGCGCGCTCTACGCGCAGCCTCAAGCTCACCGCTGAAGGCGAGCAGTACCTTCCGTATGCGGAGGAGGTGCTGTCGACGATTCACGAGGGCCGCGAGCGACTGCATGGAGACAAGCACGCGCTTCAAGGTACGTTGCGAATCGCTGCACCGTCGGATATCGGCCGAAACGGCTTGCTGTCGTGGCTGGGCGCGTTCCGCGACGCGCATCCGAAGCTCGTGCTGAAGCTTTCGTTGTCCGACCACGTGACCGACGTGTTCCGCGATCCCGTAGACGTGGCGATCCGCTACGGCGCGCCGGAGGCCGCGAGCTACGTTGCGCTGCCACTCGCGGAAAACAACCGGCGAGTGCTCGTCGCGTCGCCCGAATACGTGAAGCGGCACGGCGCGCCTGCGTCGCTCGACGAGCTCGTGCTGCACGACTGTTTGCCGTACGTGCTGGCCGGACGTGTGTACGACCGCTGGTCGTTCCCGGCCGGCGGCGTGAGGCGCCAGGTCACGGTGAAGGGCATGCTGCTGTGCGACGATGCCGAGATTGCGAGGCGCTGGGCCGTCGAAGGGCGCGGCATCGCATACAAGTCATGGCTCGACGTCCATGACGATGTCCGGGCAGGCCGGCTGACCGTATTGCTGCCGGAACAGCGAGGCGAGGCGGCTCCGCTGAGCCTCGTATGTCCGCATCGTCGTCAGTTCTCGCCCGCAGTCAGATATCTGCATGCGCATCTGCGGGAGCGGGTCGCACCGATGATTGCCGCGATGCGCGACTACGTCGGCGAGGCGGCGTAGTACATCGTTTCTCGCCGTGCAGGCTCTGCCGCGCAGAGACGAATGCCGAAGGTCGTGCAACAGGCCGTCGTCGGCTTCCGATCCGATGCGGAACGGCATCCGGCTCGAGGTCTCGTGAAGTTCCGGTGCCGGCACCTTGATCGCAATTTCGTCGAATTGACGGCTGGCCGAAAGGCCGTCCGGATCGTCGTCCGGCGGCCGGTCGAACCGTAGCCCGAAACATCGGGAAACCGTTTCTGCGATGGACGGAAAATGCGTTGCCGGCGGCCGGTGAACGGTTGTCCGGCGCGCCGTGAGTCGGCGCAATGCAACGTGGACGGCGGCGTTCGCGACCGCATCACGATTGAAGCGATGCGCGGCACACGTCCGCTCCGGGCTTCGCCTTGACCGCCGCCCGCGACACGAGCAGGCTGCCCGTGGCCAGCGCAAGAAACGCCAGCGAACTGCCGATCGAGCCTGTCAGGCCGAATGCGGGATAGACCCATCCCGCGACGGCGGAGCCGACGCCGATCCCGCAAAAGACGAAAGATGCCGTCAGAGCCAACGCGATGCCTCGCCATTGCGGTACGAGTTCGACGATGCGCCGTTGCTGCGACGGCCACAGCAGGTCGGTTGCGAACGCCCAGACCAGGAGCGCGACAAAGAGCAGGCGCAGGCTGGGAGGCGTGAAGCGGAGAAACGCCAGATCGAGTGCAAGCAATGCGAGGCCGGCGAACAGCATCGCTTCAGCGCTATAGCGTCGCGCGGCGCGCGTCACGAACAGGTTGCCGGCGATGCCCGCGACGCCCAACACCACCAATGCGGTCGATACCGTATCGGCGCCTGCGTGGAAGACGTCGCGAATGATCGGTGCGATGAAAGCATATGTGGAGTAGACGCCGGCCGCGATGAAGAAGACGACCAGAAATGCACTGAGCGTATCGGTGCGTGTCAGCAGAGATGCCATCGTCGCGAATTCGATGTTCTCGCCTTCGCTCGTGTCCGGTATTGTGCGGACGATGAGCGCGGCGGTCGCCGCGCCGGCGAGCCCAATGACGAGAAAGAGGGCTCGCGCGCCCCACGCGTGCGCTATCCATGCAGACAATGGCATGCCGACCAGGCCGGCGACGCTCAAGCCGAGCAGCACGACGGCGATCGCGCTGCCTTGTTGATCGCGTTCAACGAGGCTCGAGCCCAACGCGCCAAGCACCGGGCCGATGAAGCCGGCGCCGAGTCCCATCAGCACGCGGGACAGCAGCAGCACCGGATAGTTCGGCGCGGCCGCCAGCAGGAGCGCCGCTGCGCTGAACAGCGTCAGTCCGAGCAGCACCTGCCGACGACGCCGCAGGTGTCCGAAGCCGACCTGCAGTAGCGGGGCGGCGAACGCGAACGTGACGCCGAATACGGTAACGAGATAGACGCTTTGCGAATCCGCAAGTCCCCACTGACGCGATATCGAATCGAGGCTGCCGACGACGGAGAGCGCACCCGTCGCTTGTACGAAGTATGCGAGGCTCAGTATCCGAAGCGCGCGTGCGATGGGCGCGGAGAAGGGCGTAGTCATGAATGGGTCCTTTCGAGGCTAGACGACCATACGGTCTGCAAATAAGGCGGACACGCACGGATCGACCGCTCAACCGCCGAGCGCGCGGAGAATCAGCTCGGCCGCGACATGGAATGCGCCGGCCGCGCAGATCAACAGTCCGAGCGTTCGACGTAGAGGAACTGGCATATGTGTTCAAGCTGCCGGCAGCAATGTGTAATTGACGGCCTTGGTGACATCGGCCTGCGGATTCGAGATCGCGTTTTCCATCACGCCGACGATCTTTCCGCCGCTCACGAGTGCAGGCACATCGTGGCTCGGCAGCAGAAACCGGCTCGTCGCGAGCGCGCGCTTGATCGCGCGCTTCTCGTCGAGCGTCGACATCGCACGGTTTGCGGTAATCGTGGGCTCGTGCGCGGCCTGATCGAGGATCGGGTCGATCAGTTGGTCGTTCAGGTTGTATGCGATGTCGCCGCTGATGTTGGCGATGCCTTCATCGGTTTCGACGAGCACCGACAGCGAACCGGGCGTGTGACCGCCTGAAAGGCGGACTGCGACGCCTGGAATGACCTCTTCCTCGAACGTGCCGTCGACGTCGAAAAGACGGATTGCGCCGCGAGTGTGCAGGCGGTCGATCAGATGCTTCGTATCGGCCGCGGTGTACATCAGCGGACCCATGATCCCTGATGCTGCGAATTCGAGCTCGCGGCGCGAGATGCCGACGGTGGTCGTCATCGGGAACTGGTCGGTCATGCCGACGTGATCGATATGCGCGTGCGTATGCACGATGTGGCGGATATCGCTCATCTTCAGCCCGTGCTGTGCAAGGTGATGCTCGATCGTCATCTCTGGCGTGACTTCGTACGGCAGCCCGAACGCCGTGTACTGCTCGACGTTGCGCGAGCCCGTATCGACGAGCACGGGATGCGTACCGCCGGTGATCAGAAAGCCGAGCACAGGGATCGTTACCTGCGTGCCGGGATCACGAAACAACACCAGACCGCTCGAATCGAGCGACATGTTGCCGAAATTGATGGGATGGATCTTCAGGGCCATGGCTGCTCTCCGCTTGGATGGGTAATTTACTGAACTGATTGGTTCAGTATGGGCAAGCGGAGGCTGGAGGGCTAATTAAAAAAACCAATCGGTTCAAAATTTTGGGACTATCGAGGCGAGAGGGCGAGCTACCGCGGTGCGTTAGAGAATACGCAGCGCTTGCATGAACGAACCGACGGCGTCGCTTTCGGTCAATTCGGGCAAATTGCGTTCGATGCAATAGCCGGCAAAGAACACCGCGACGATCGTTGCGATGGTCGCGGCGGGCAATCGGTGGGGCTCCGCTTCGATGTTTTCGACGATCTGCGGCATCAGCCGATGGTGATATGCGCCGACGACTTCCCGCACGCGCTCGGACAGCGACGGGAATTCGCGGATCGAATTGACGGAGAAACAGCCTATGCAGCCGTCATCCTGCGGGTCACCGAGGCGGAGAAAGCGCTCGATGTTGCCGTAGCCCTTCGGTTCCGCAGTGAGGATCTGCAGCGCGCCGCGATTCTCGTAATAGTAGAGAAGGGTCTGCAGGAACAGGTCTTCCTTGTCCTCGAACTCCGAATAGAGCCCGGACTTGTTGACGCCGGTTGCCTGTTCGAGCTGCTGGAGCGACGTTCCGGCAAAGCCGTATTTCCAAAAGACCGGGAGCGTCTTCTGCAGCACGCCCTCGCGGCTGAATTTTTTGGGTCTACCCATTGTCCGGATATTCCAGCGTGAACATACGCGCATTCTAAACCGAACGGTTTGAAACCGGGCAAGGCTCGACCTTGGCGCTCTTCCTCACGCCTTTTAGCCGGTGCAGGTTCGAGGACGCCGCCGTCGCTTGGCGTCGGCGCTGCGCATCGGCTACGCCCGCGCCGCGCGGACAGGTAATGTGTGACGAGGGGTCTCGAAACGGAAGATTCTGGACCTTCTAGCTCGCTGCCGATCGAAGCAATGCCTCGGAAAAGGCTGCCTTGATTGCGTCGATCAACGGTCGGGCTCGGAACCTTAAGTCTACATAACGTGAATAACGGCCGCGGAGATGCCATTTTCTGTGTTGCGTTTTCTGGCGTCTCGACGGCGGATCAAATCCCGCAGCCGGGATTCGCGCAACAGAAGCCAGTCGTCAAGCAACGCAACAATTGACGTCGAATCGAATAGCGCAGCCGACGGCCGGCACGCCACTTTCCTCAACGGCCGCCCGATCCAACAGTTCACGATCCAACAGTTCATTCAGCTTGCGCATACGGACTGCATCGCGCGGGGAAGATTGCTACTCGCGCGCCGGGCCCGCGTACGCAAGCGAGTCGACGAATGAAGCGGCCACCGTCTCCTGGATCCAGTCGATCAGTCCATATTTCCCATACTCGTTCGCCACACTGCGCCGAACGTGCCCCGAATCAAACCGATATTCGCGACCGAAGCATATAATGCGCATTTCTATCGTTCGCTGATAATCGAGCCATCCAAGCGTTATTTCTCTTTCAAAATTAATTATGAAAGATCGTTAAATGTGCACGACAGCTACAATACCGGCTGCTACGATCGAGTCAAGCGTCGGCGTCCGGTTTTTTCCTGCGGCTCGCTTTAGGAACAAGCCATAAAGTTCACGATGCCCAGAAAGGGAACGGCGATGGCCATAGCTGTTCCCTTTCGCGTCCGCCTTGCGCGGAAAACTCAAACAATATTGAGAGAAAAATGGTAGTCAAACCACCTGCGCTCGGGGAACTCAAATTTCGCGAGATGTACGACGCGATTCATCGCGGTTTGCTTCAGCGCAACCGCCTGCTGAAGCTCGACACGCCGCTGGGCCAGAACGCACTGATTCCGCTGCGTGCGCGTGGCACGGCCCGAATCGGCCGTGACTATAACTGGACACTCGACGTCGCGTCACTGCGTGACGACACCGCGCTGCTGTCGTTGATGCACCAGCCAGTCACGTTGTGGATTCAGCAGGCCACTGCCCCGCTTGCCGATTCGATCTATCGTCCAATCCACGGCTTCGTGCATCGGGTCGGGTACCTGGGCGGTGACGGCGGGCTCTCAACCTACCAGCTCGAATTTTCGTCGGCGCTGGTGTTCCTGGGCGGCACGCGTAACGACGAGGGGTGGCTCGAGCAGACGGCGCAGGACATCGTGTCCGACCTCCTCAATCGCTACCCGCAGCTGCAGGGCAGATTCCGCTTCAACCTGAACCGTGAGCCGACGGTGCGGTCGTGGTGCCGGCAGAGCGAAACCGATCTGCATTTCTTTCACCGCCTGCTCGAAGACGAAGGCTGGTATTGCTACTGGATGCACGAGCCGGTCCGGGACGGCGAGACACCCAAGACCACGCTGGTGATTGTCGACCAGGTCGCGGCGCTGCCGGATGCGAAGCCGGTCGACTTCGCGCGCGGCGCCGGCAACGGCGAGGCCGTCGACGGCTTCACTCACTGGGCGGCGATGCAGACGATGCAAAGTCTGCGGTACGAGTCGAGCTCGTTCGATTACAAGCGCCCGAAGTCGCGCTTTCAAGCAGATAGCGCACTCGTGGCGACAAGCTACATGCTCGATGATGGTCGTCGCCAGGCGCAACATCCCATTCCGACCGTGCCAATGACGGTCTACGAGCCGACCGCTTACGGCTATCCCGATTCCGACAGTGGCGCGGCCCGCGCGCGCCGACGCGTGCAGGGCTGGGACGCACGCGCCCGGCGCTACTTTGGGGGCGGCGGTCTGCGCTGGCTTGATGCGGGATCGCGCTTCGTGTTGAACGACCACCCACGCCATCCGGAACGTGACGACGCCGACAGGACGTTCCTGGTGGTCGAGGCGCGCTGGTTCATCGAGAACAACGTTCCGATCGGGCAACCTCTGACCGAATTCCCGCTCAGCTTGCGTGCGACGCTGGCCCAGCAGCAGGCGGTACACGGCGCGCGCTTCGCAACACCGAGCCACGCCGAGGACGGGACGGCGGGCTTCTTCATGCTCGAGGTCGAAGCGCAGGACGCACGCGTTGAGTATCGCAGTCCGCTTGAGCATCCGAAGCCGGCGATGTCGATCGAGCACGCGATCGTCGTTACGCAAGAGGGCATCGAAGCTTGGTCGAACGAGCACAATCAGGTGCGCGTCCATTTCGCATGGGACCGGAAAAATCCGGACGGCGCGTTCAGTTCGTCACCGCTGCTGTCGTCGATGCAAGCGGATACCGGCAACGGTTACGGCGCTGTGCATGTGCCGCGCGCAGGCGAATGGGTGCTCGTCGGCTACTGGGGCAATGATTGTGACAAGCCGTTTATTCTTGGCCGTGTCAGCGGCGGCACGACGCCGGCGCCGTGGCATACAAACGTGCTGCTGTCGGGGTTCCGGTCGCGCGGCTTCGGCAACACTGGCGCGTACAACGCGTTCGTACATGACGACGCGACACATCAAGGCGGCACACGGCTCATCAGCTACACGGGCAAGAGCTATGCGGCGCTTGCCCAGGGTTATTTGATTCAGCAGGACGGCAACACGCGCGGTCGGTACCTCGGCCAGGGCTTCGTGCTGCATGCGGACGAATACGGCGCCGTCCGCGCAAGCAAAGGCCTGTCGATCAGCACGCACCCGAAAGCGTACGACGACGAGCAGCTCAGTATCGACGAGGCGCGGGCGCAGCTGCAGAAGGCCGGAATGCTCGTAGAATCGCTATCGAGCGCGAGCACGACCGCACAAGCCGAATCGCTGCAGGCGGCCCAGGACGCGCTGAAGGACCTGACAACGGCGACGCAGCATGCGGTCTCGGGGCAAACCTCGGGAGGAGTGACCGCCGGCGGCGGCATGGGCAGCGCCAACGGGTTTGCGAAGCCGGCGATCGTGATTGCGACGCCGGCCGACTTTGCCGCCGTGGCGGATCGCTCGGCGCACGTGGTCGCGGAAGGCGAAGTGAACATGATAAGCGGCGGGAACACGCACCTGGCGAGCGGCAAATCGCTGATTGCGGCCGCGGCGGAAAAGATTAGCTTGTTCGTGCAGAAAGCCGGTATGAAGCTGTTCGCCGCGAAGGGGCCGATCGAGGTGTCGGCGCACACCGACGAAATCAAGCTGAACTCGGCCAAGGATACGTCGCTGTTCAGCAAGAAGCGGATCGTGCTCGAGGCAACCGACGAACTGATCCTGAAATGTGGCGGCTCGTACCTGCGCCTGACGAAGGAAGGCATCGAGGACGGCACGCGCGGTGCGCGCACCATCAAGTCGGCGTCGTTCAGTCGGCAGGGGCCGAGTTCGGTCGCCGAGTACATGAACAGCTTGCCGAGCGCGAAGTTCAACGACCCGTACGTGCTGCGCGATCGCATTACCGGTGAAGTGCTGAAAAACCACCCGTACGAACTCATTCGCGGGGACGGCACGCGGTTGACCGGGGTGACTAATGAGCTGGGACACGTGGCCGAGCAGAAGAGCGAGGATATCGAAAAGCTGGCGGTGCGCGCGCTGCGTCCTTCGCCTACCGGTCCCGCGGTTTGAATCCGAAGAGCGATGCGCTAGCTTAAGAAACGACAATGACCGATAACACCAATCAAACCAGGGGCGCCTCGCCCTTCGACGACGCCGCCGAGCAAGAGATCGTCCGGCAAGTCGGGCGCACGGATAAGGACGGCGCCTCGGTCGGACACTTTACGCTGACGCCGGCGAGCGATACGCGGAGCAAAGAGTTGCTGTGCGACGTCCGGCCGATTATCCCGGTTATCTTCCTGCCGGGGGTGATGGGTTCGCCGCTCGTCAACGAGGAAAACGGCGATGACATATTTCTTCCGCCGAACACGGACGGACTGCTGGGGGCGGTCGGCGCACTGCCGACGCTGATCGGCATGTGGTTCAGGGGCGCCTCCTCGCGTGAGAAGCGTTTCGATCCGACGGCGGCCACTGTGACCCCGCTCGGCCCGATCCACGCCAGCAAGCATGTCGATGAGGCCGAAGCGCGTCGACGCGGCTGGGGCTCCGTCTATCGAACCAGCTATCAGCCCATGTTGGCGTGGTTGGAGGAGCACCTGAACGAACCGATGGAGATGGGCAAAACCAAGGGGCCATGGATCGAGGCGGACCCCGACGGCAAAAAGTGGGCGCTCAAGCCGGTGCTGGGAACCGAGCCGGCAGACTACGGCGCGACCGACGCCGGCGCTCAAGGTCGCGGGCAGCCGATCACTGAAGAGTCGGAGGCATTCAAACACTTCCTCAAGTACCGGTATCGCGTATATGCAATCGGCTACAACTGGTTGCAGTCGAACGCCCTCTCGGCAAAGGACGTGATCGAGGGTGTGGATTTCGAAGACAAGAAAACGGGCAAGAAGACGCGCTTGATGGGGATCAAGGAGATCATCGCGGAAAACGACAGCGGGAAGGCGATCATCCTCACCCACTCGATGGGCGGATTGGTCGCGCGCATGGCGATCGCGAAGCACGGCGCGGCGAATCTGATGCACGGCGTGTTTCACAACGTGCTGCCGGCGACGGGCGCGCCGATCGCAGCGAAGCGATTCCGCACCGGCGGCGGCAGCGAAGGTGGGCTGAATGGCTTCATCAACGGCGCGCTGCTCGGCAGCGATGCGGACGAGTTCGTGGCAGTCGCTGCGAACGCGCCTGGGCCGCTGGAATTGCTGCCGATGCCGGATTATCACAACGGTGAGCCGTGGTGGATCTTTGCGCGGCTCGATGGCACTCCGGTGATGAAACTCCCTAAGGAAGGAAGTGCTTATAAGGAAATTTACGCCAATTCAAAGTGGTATGGGTTGGTGCCTGATGAAGCGGTATCGCTACTTGATCCAGCCGGAATCGTCAAAAAGCGGCTGGACGATCTGGACCGCGGAGATACCGTCTTGAGTAATTTCCAGACGCTAATGGGAGACGTTGTTACGGCGAATCAAAATAGCATTAAAAATATATATCATAATAAAACATACGTCTGCTATGGAGACGGGGCTTTAAAGTCCCAGAAGTCGATTCCACCTAGCGAACATCACGGCAAACCCGCCGTCGAGAAAGGTGAGAAGCTCGATGATCTGTTGGCGTGGGGCACGGTGATCTGGAAAGGAAACATCCCGGCAGGTGTGACAGAAGAGGAGCTGCGGTCGGCGCGGCTCATGCATGATTCTCACAACGGGACACTGCGCGTGCATCTGGACTCCCGCAACGTCACAATTGAATTCGAGGTGCAGAAGGTGGCGAAGCTGCCACCGGGCTACGACGCGCCCAATCCTGAAAGGAACGGTATTGTGCCGGGAGACGGCACGGTGCCGGTCTGGTCGGCGGAAGCGCCGGCGCGAGGCGTGGAGGGTGCCGCGGCACCGGGCGTTCAAATGGTGTTTGACCAAGGAGGCTATGTGCATCAGGAAAGCTACAACCACCCGTGGGCACGCTGGGCGTTGCTTTATAGCATCGTTCAGCTCGCGCAGGATGCGGCGGAGCCGAAATGCTGATACGAATCGGTCGACTCCTGGTTTTAGTGGCAGGCGTATGCGCCTGCTCGATAACGTTTTCCGGTGAATCAACCATGACGAATCCCTTGTTGTCCAAGCCGCGCCCGTGGTGCATCGGTCGCTTCGTGTTCGATCGTCCCATGGCAAGCGAAATCACGAATCAACGATACACGTTTCGAGGAGAGAATCTCAAAACGCAAAATAATGCATCAATTGCCACATATCAAGCAAAGGTGAATGACCTTGGCAAAACTCTAAAAGCAAATAGGCGGATTGATCCGAGCGACAACAATAAGCCGACGAACCATGCGTGGTTGGAAGGCGAAGTATCGCCAAGCGCAAGCTCGAAAGCGTTCGTCTATCAGAAATCCCATACAGATGGAATCAGGTTATCATTTAAGTCCGAAGGGTTCGTTTTCGATGGTGACAAATTATTCCATACGACCGGATCATTTGGCCCTGATGCATTGAGCAAATTTGAAGGGTTTTATACTGACTTCTACCGACGCATCAAGGCACGCGACAACTGGTCGGTGCCGACCGAATCGGGATTTTGCTTCGATGGCGGAATCGTTACGGGTTCTTCGACCTACCCTGAAGAAGTCAGCCAGTCATTTGCGCTGATGCCGGGGCGGCCAGCACTGCTGGTCATTCAAATGAGAAAGTCGACGAGCGACGATCAAGGGCACCCACTGACCAAGACGCTTCCTGAACTGCGAGCGAAGATGGATCAGGTGTCGAGTGGTAGCTATCGCATTTTGCGCCAAGGCAAACGCACGGTCGCCGGAATGGACGCTGAGGAAGTGCTGTTCGCGCTGAAGGAAGGCGACATCACGTCCTACCGCTTCTACCTGCTTGCGCCGGGCGATCCGAGCACGTTGGCGAAGCCGCATACCGCCATCCAACTACTGCTCGGCGCGAGCAGCCCCGATTTGAAGCCTGAGGAAGCGACGTCGCCGGTTGACGAAGCCGGCGCGCTGCAGACGTGGGACGCGCTGCTCAACAGCTTGCGCTTGCGGCCGGGTGCAGTCTGAACGGGGCCGCCATGCGACGCTACGACATCGTGAAGGGTGACACGACGACCGTCGGCGGTATCGTCCAAGGCGGCGATGGCACCGATCTGATCGGCGGTCGCGAACAGGCCTACGAGCAGGATCCGGTGTGGTGCCCTGTCTGCAAGACGTTGGGTAAAATCGAGTGCACCGGCCCGCGGATCTCCACCACCGGGCCGGACGGACGAGAAGCAGCGTTGAGCGATGATCTGTGCGTGTGTCAGTGCCCGACACCGCCTCGCCTGGTTGCCTCGCAATCGGTCTCGTATATCGACGTTTGATCCCGCATCTTGACGAAACACATCCACCCCGCGACGTAGACGACCGCACGCGTCATACGTCATGTCCGGTGATCGCCCGGACGAGCGCCCGGATCCCGAGATGCGCGAAACCGGCCACGCCGGCGGCCACCATCACGCCGAAGATCATGATCAGCCGCCAACGGATGGCCCAGTTCCTGAGCCGTATAAGCGGTTCAATGTAAGGCCAGCACATGTTGATCCTCGCATGCGCCGACCGCATGCTGGCGCTCTCAACGCGTGAGAACGAGACTCGAGTCGAGGTGTGGGCGAAGTGGTGGGACGAGTTTCGGCGCCGGTTGAACCGCATCCACGATTTCCACTACGTGGCGGTGCTCGAGCGACAGCAGCGGGGCGCATGGCATATCCATGTGGCGGTGAGCGGCCGGCAAAACTGGAAGCTGCCGCGGTCAATCTTCATCGAAATGGGACGCCGTTGTATCGTGGTTCAAATCGAAATTTGACGGGATTTCGGAGTGGTTTCGCGGGCTCGGTACTCGTTTTACCGAAGTCGGCGGGAATCTGGTTGATGGTCTGGTACGCGGGATCACTGGTGCATTCTCTTCGGTCAAAGCCGCGATCACGTCTCTGGGAGACTCAGCAATCGGCTGGTTTAAAGAAAAGCTCGGCATTCATAGCCCGAGCCGCGTTTTCGACATGCTCGGCGGATTTATTGGACAGGGCGCCGTGCAGGGTATTGAAGGCGAACGCGCGAGCGTGGCCGGAGCGGCCGGGCGGCTTGCCGGTGCGGCAGCCATGGCATTCGGCGCGCTAACCGGCGCCGCCGTGGCGTCGCCCGTGTCGACGCGCCCATTGATCGATACGCGTCCGCCATTGACCGCCGCGAGCGCGGCACCGGCGACCATCGTTGATAGTGGAACGCGGAACTACCACATCACGATCAGGGTAGAGAACGGTGCGACCGTGACCGAGTTCGAAGCGGCGGTGCGCCGCGTAATCGAGCAAGTCGAGCGTGAGGATCGGCGTCGCGTGAATTCACGTCTTTCGGATTGAGGTCGCAATGCTACTGTCACTTGGACAATTCGTTTTCAGCACGCTATCGGCACCATTCAGCGAAATGCAGCGTCGTCGGTCATGGAAGTACGCGAGCAATTCGCGCGTCGGAGCGCGCAATGCGCGGCAGTACACCGGGGAGGGCGACGACACCTTCACGTTGCAGGGCATGATCGCAACCGGGGTGCTCGGTTCTCCGATTTCTATGGATTTGCTCGCCGAGATGGCCAGCACGGGTGACGCATATGTGCTCGTAGACGGCCGCGGCGTCGTGTATGGTGCTTATGAAATTGACGAACTGAACGAAACGCATTCGTACTTCACGATCCTCGGCGTGCCGCAGAAAATCGAGTTCACGCTGACGATTACGCGCGTGGACGATCGCGCGCTCGCGGCGTCGGTTGACGGTGGCTCGGCGACGAGCGAGCCGACCAATGGCTCGCTCGACAAGGCATCGCCCGGCGCGACGCCGCCGTACGTCAAGCCGAAGAAACCGAAAGCGAAGAAGG
Organism: Burkholderia dolosa; assembly: GCF_902499135.1. GTDB lineage: Bacteria > Pseudomonadota > Gammaproteobacteria > Burkholderiales > Burkholderiaceae > Burkholderia > Burkholderia dolosa. The sequence goes on along the minus strand of NZ_CABVPR010000077.1, from coordinate 2,716 downwards.
GATAGAGCGATGGCGGATTTTGTTGAATCGGTCAAACTCCAGACGCGGCGACTCGTCCCGCAGGCCGATTACCGCATCACACTGGACGGTCGCGACCTGTCGCGCACGATCGCCCCGTATCTGGTCTACCTGACATTGAGTGAATCACGTGAGGATGAGGCGGATTCCCTGAATCTCGTGTTGGACGACTCGCGTGGCGATTTGGCGATGCCGAAGCGCGGCGCTGAACTGAAACTGTCGATCGGTTGGGTCGGCGAACCGCTGGTCGACAAGGGAACGTTCAAGATCGATGAATTCGAGTTCCACGGCGCACCGGATCAAATGACGATCAGCGCACGTTCGGCGTCGATGACCGACGCAATGCGTGAGCGGCGTGACAAAAGCTGGCACGGGCAAACGATCGGGGAAATCGTCAAGGCGATCGCGGCCCGGCACAAGCTCACGCCCGCGCTTGGCGATGCGCTTGCCAAAAGCCGGATCGCCCATATCGATCAGACGAGCGAAAGCGACATGTCGTTTTTGACTCGGCTCGCGAAACGCTACGACGCGGTGATGACCGTCAAGGATGGGCGACTGCTGTTTATGCCGATCGGTACAGGCGCGAGCGCGAGCGGCAAACCGCTTCCGACGCTGGAAATCCGGAAATCGAAGGGCGATTCGTACCGTTATCATGTCTCGCAGCGCGAAAGCTACACGTCTGTGCGTGCGCGCTGGCATACGGCGAAGAAGGGGAAGCGGGAATCCGTCATCGTCGGTGGCGAGGACAACCGCAGCACGAAGCTATTGCCGGAAATCTACGGATCGAAGGCCGATGCGATGGCAGCCGCACAGGCCGAATACGCGCGAACGCAGCGCGGGCAGGCAACGTTCGACATGGAGCTCGCGCTCGGCCGTCCCGACGTGTATCCCGAAATGGCAGTGACGGCGAAGGGCTTCAAGCCCGAGATCGATGCAGTAGCGTGGCTCGTGAAGCGCGTCGTGTCGCGTGTCGACGCGGGTGGGGGCTTCACTACATCGCTCGAAATGGAGATGAAAAACGATCCGGCGACGAGCCGCCATCGAACGCATTTCAGGAAGGGAGGGAAGTAGGGGGGACGCTCCGGTTCGCAACTTGGCGCGCCGGAGCGAAGGGGTTACGCGGGTTCAGCTGCAAACATCGTTGCGACTCCCGGAGTTCGCGTATGCGAGAGGCGAACTCCGTTGAGAATTCGCGACGATGGTTTGTCAGATCCAGTTTCGAATTCGCGCATCAACTTTAATACTTCCGGGCCGACAGTCTTTGTCGTGCCGTTCGGAACAGCCGCAATCATGGATGCCGTACCGATCATGAGAACGTTGGCACCGGATTCAAATGAACCGTCGCCCTCGCCAATCATGAGAACGCCGGTTAGCTTCCCTGATTTTTTGTCGACGCTAGCCATGATCGCCAGATGGTCATTCAGGCGCGTTTGAGCTGTATCGAGATTGCCTTTGCCAGGTTCAATTTTCAGGTTTGCCCGGAATGGAAGATCGAGTTCACGCATGACTTTGTTGAACCGGTCCTGATATTCCTTGGGCGTAAAGTCTAGCGTCGCCTCGATTTTCTCGGGCTCTGAATTGGCGGGCGAGTCGATAGCGGCTGGCGCGGACGCGGTTGCAACGGTCATCGCCGACGCGGCAACAGACGCCGATGCGGTGGCGCCCGGTTCGGCTTTCTTCGCCGATGCGTCTTGATGCGGCGCCGGTAAAAACACCATCAGGAAAATGGAGGCGGCAATAAAACCGCCCCCTGCGCCGCCAAAATTGCGGACTACCTTCCCGTGTCCGCGCTTAGCCCACTGGCTTGCGGCGAAGCGCCACACTCCGCCCCAGATCGAAACCGCTGTGAGAATAAGCAGAAACTCTTTCATTGGCCCACCATGCATTTGTTATTGAAAGGAAACCGCATGGTAATGACCGGCCAGCGCAGCGTCACCCCCAATAAATCAAGATAGCGCGTCAACGAATCGGGCTGCCGGGCGGCGAAGGTGGAAAGTCCTCTTTCGGATTCGGGAACAGCGGGCCGGATCGCCACTCACGCACGCGCTCGACGGCAATCGCGCGCCATCGGCGCAGCACGTCGAGGAACGTTCCGGTCGCCTTGGCGTGCCGCACCTTGTCGGCGACGTTCCAACCCCGCACGTAGTATTCGAACGCTTGCCGACGGGACAGGAAATGCGGCGCATGCACTGACACCCAGGCGAGCGCCTCTTGTTCGTCGGTCACAACGTCCACGAGCGCCGAATCGGCCGGAAGCGTGCGCGCGTCGGGGTCGGTCGGGTCGCGACAAACGGTCGCACGCCAGATCCGCAGAACTTCGATGCGATGCCAAGGTATGGGTGATCGGCCCCTGATCCAGTTTCGGACGCTGCGCGCGCAGCATCGCAAGACTTCGGCGATTTTGGAGATCGCCAGTCCGTCGGTAAGGGCCAGAAATTCAGCTAGACTGCCGTGGCGAGGATCGGGGCACGGGGCGGCAGCATCCATGGTGTCCGGACTCTAAACAATTTGTAAGGAATCGCGGTTATTGTTGGCGGGCTATTATGTTTTTCGTACCTGTCGAAACTACCCGTTCTTTTAGCAATCAAACTTTACATAATGCCAATGAGCAAATTTTATGTTTGTAGTGGCTAGATAGTAATGTCCGCTTTTAGCTACATAGAAATGTCCGCTTTTGTGCCGCGTAAGCTATCCGACC
>NZ_CABVPR010000076.1 GCF_902499135.1 Burkholderia dolosa | reverse complement strand
GCGCTCGCTCGCGAAGGGCGAGGCGATCACGCAGGACACGTCCACGCTCGAGAATCCGGCGATTCTCGAGCAGCTCGCCGAAGTGCGCTGATTGCGCGTGTCGCGCGCATCGCGCGCGCGAGCCCCTGCGCGGCGGTCCCGATTGTCCGCGCAGGGGCTTTTTGCTAAATAACGGCATGACCGTTTCGTCCCGTCCGGCGCCGGCCGTGCCGCCGCCCGTTCCCGAGCCGCTCGCGCGTGCGCACGCGCGCTACTGGCGCTTCAACGTCGTGCTGATCGCGGTGCTGATGGCGATCGGCTTCGCGGTGTCGTTCATCGTGCCGTTTTTCGCTCCCGCGCTGTCGCACGTGCGCTTTGCCGGATTCAGCCTGCCGTTCTACGTCGGCGCGCAGGGCGCGATTCTCGTCTACCTCGTGTTGATCGCCGTTTATATCGGTCTGATGCAACGCGCGGATCGCGTGCTGCGCCGTACCTACGACGAGCATGCCGCCGATGCGGCCGAGCGGCACGGCGGACGCTGATCCATGCTCACGCATCGGCTGATTCGCGCGTACGCGCTCTACACGCTCGGTTTTCTCGGATTCGTGCTGCTGCTGTCGCGCATCGAGCGCGCGACCGGTTCGGGCGTGTGGATCGGCTACGTGTTCCTGTTCGTGCCGATCGCCGTGTATGCGGTGATCGGGCTGCTGTCGCGCACGTCCGATCTCGTCGAGTATTACGTGGCCGGGCGGCGCGTGCCGTCCGCGTTCAACGGGATGGCGACCGCGGCCGACTGGCTGTCGGCCGCGTCGTTCATCGGTCTCGCCGGCTCGCTGTACGCGACCGGCTACGATGCGCTCGCGTACGTGATGGGCTGGACCGGCGGGTTCTGTCTCGTCGCGTTCCTGCTCGCGCCGTATGTGCGCAAGCTCGCGCGCTACACGATTCCCGATTTTCTCGGCACGCGCTTTTCGAGCACCGCCGTGCGCGCGCTCGCGGCCGGCGCGGCGATCCTCTGCTCGTTCGTGTATCTGGTCGCGCAGATTCAGGGGATCGGGCTGATTGCGACGCGCTTCATCGGCGTCGATTTCGCGATCGGGATTTTCTGCGGGCTTGCCGGCATTCTCGTGTGCTCGTTCCTCGGCGGGATGCGCGCGGTGACGTGGACGCAAGTCGCGCAGTACATCATCCTGATCAGCGCGATCCTGATTCCCGTGTCGTTGATCGCGATGAAAAACGGGCTCGGCCCGGTGCCGCAGTTCAATTACGGCAAGCTGATGGAGCGCGTCGCGGCGCGCGAGGCGCAGGTGCGCGACGCGTTCGACGAGCAGCAGGTGCGCGACGCGTATCGCCGCCGCGCCGCGGCCATCCAGACGCAGCTCGATCGCCTGCCCGCTTCGTATGCGGACGCGCGCCGGCAGCTCGTCGAGCAGCTTGCCGACTTGCGGCGTCATAACGGGCCGCTGCGTGAGATCAATCAGCGCGAGCGCGAACTCGCCGAGTTTCCGCGCGACCCGACCGCCGCGCGCGTCGCCTGGACGCAGGCGCGCGACGATCTGCTGGCCCGCGCGGCGCCGCCCGTGCCGATGCACGAGCCGTTTCCGGCCGCGAGCGACGGCGAACGCGTGCCGCGCGAGCGGAATTTCCTCGCGCTGCTGCTGTGCCTGTCGCTCGGCACCGCGAGCCTGCCGCATATCCTGACGCGCTACAACACGACGACGTCGGTTGCATCCGCGCGCCGCTCGGTCGGCTGGACGCTGTTCTTCATCGCCTTGTTTTATCTGAGCGTGCCGGTGCTCGCGGTGATGATCAAGTACGAGATGCTCGCGAATCTCGTTGGCCGGCCGTTCGCCGAATTGCCCGCGTGGGTCACGCAGTGGCATCACTTCGAACCGGACCTGATCAGCGTCGTCGACGAAATTCGCGACGGCATCGTGCATTGGTCGGAAATCCAGATGCAGCCGGACATGGTCGTGCTCGCGGCGCCGGAGATCGCGGGATTGCCGTACGTCGTGTCGGGGCTCGTCGCGGCCGGCGCGCTGGCTGCCGCGCTATCGACCGCCGATGGATTGCTGCTGACGATCGCGAACGCGCTGTCGCACGACGTCTATTACTGCATGGTCGCACCCGATGCGACGAGCCAGCGGCGCGTGACGATCTCGAAGGTGCTGCTGCTCGGCGTCGCGCTGTTCGCGTCGTACGTCGCGTCGCTCAATACGGGGAAGATCCTGTTTCTGGTCGGCGCTGCGTTCTCGCTCGCGGCGTCGAGCTTCTTTCCGGTGCTCGTGCTCGGCGTGTTCTGGAAGCGTACGACGACGCGCGGCGCGATTGCGGGGATGGTCACCGGGTTGACGGTGTGCGTGTACTACATCGTGTCGACCTATCCGTTCTTCACGCAGCTCACCGGCTTCGCGGGACGCACGTGGTTCGGCATCGAGCCGATCAGCTCGGGCGTGTTCGGCGTGCCGGCCGGGTTCGCGGTGGCGATCGTCGTGAGTCTGCTCGATCGGCGGCCGGATGCGTATACGCGCGCGCTCGTCGATTACATCAGGCATCCGTGAGGGGAGCGGTGCGGTTGGGCGAACGTTCGCGCACGACCTTCGAATGTGCTGACCAGAAGCGTGGCATATGGTGCACAGCCTTCGTGCCAAGGTCGGCCACGTTTCGGTCGCCTTGGTATCTGACGCGGAAAAGGTGACGTGAGTTAAAGCACGAACAATAGCGCGCCGAACAGGAACAGGAAGCCGCCACCGACAAGCTGAGATTGGAGAATGCTGCGCCATCCCGGGTAGCCGTATCGGATCGGCGGCGCGAATCGAGTCGTGACGGGGAGGCGCAAAAGCCACGCGCGCGATGTGTCGACGATTGCGAGCGAGCCGCCGGCGAGGACAATCAGCGCCACGATACGGACCGTATTGAATTGGATCGGGATGTCGAATGCATGCGCGGCAACGAGTGCAAGCACGCCGAATACCAACAGGCTGCAGAGGCTGCGATGGAGCATCGTAAGACCTGTTTTGAGCCACGTCGGCGCGCTGCTCTCGCCTGACGGGGGAGGCGTCCAGTTCATTTCGCTATGACGCAAATGAAAAAGGCTCCGCGTCGCGGAGCCTTTCAAACGTCTGGCGGAGAGAGGGGGATTCGAACCCCCGATAGGCTATTAACCTATACACGCTTTCCAGGCGTGCGACTTAAACCACTCATCCATCTCTCCGGAAGACCGAGAGTATAGCAAATTCTGTGGGCCGCCTGCCAGCCCTTTAGCGCGCCGCCGGAACGGGTTCGGCGCGCGATACGCGCGGCCTCGCCGCGTCGAACGGCACAGCACGACGCCACGCGTTCCCGCATCGGTCCAATGCCGTTTCCCGCACACCGCCGCGAGTCTGCTATCTTCCGCGGCACCCGATCCGTTTCCCGCCGACTTGCCATGACAGACCGCATCGTCGCCGCCTTCGATTTCGACGGCACCATCACGACTTCCGACAGCTTTCGCCATTTCGTCCGCCACGCGGTCGGCATGCCGCGCTTCGCATGGGCCGGGCTGCGCGCGCTGCCGTGGATTGTCGCGATGAAAGCCGGTCTGCTGTCGCGCGGCGATGCGAAGGCGAAGTTCGCATGGTTCGCGTTCGGGCCGATCGGCGAAGACGCGCTCGACGCGCAAGCGCGTACGTTCGTCGACGCGCATCTGCCGCGCCTCGTGCGTCCCGAAATGCTCGAGCGCGTTCGCGAGCATCGCGCGCGCGGCCATCAGGTGGTGCTGGTCAGCGCATCGCCGTCGCTGTATCTGGACAAGTGGGCGAAGACGGCCGGCTTCGACGCGGTACTCGCGACGCGGCTCGCGTTCGAACGCGGCGCATTCGCGGGCCGGCTCGACGGCGAGAATTGCTGGGGACCGCAGAAAGTCGTACGGCTGCGCGGATGGTGGGGCGACCGGCCGCCGAAGCGGCTGTTCGCGTACGGCGACAGCCGCGGCGACAAGGAAATGGCCGAGCTCGCCGATTGGTCGTGGATCCGCGGGCACGGGCCGCTGCCGCCGATCGGCGACTGATGCGCGAAAGCGGCGTGAGCCGGCGTACTGCAGAGGCGACGTGCGGCACCACGCGCACCGGCACTCGCCGGACTGCATGCTCGCCGGGCCGCGTCACACGATCTCGATCCAGTTCGCGCCGCGTCCGCCCGCTACGCGGGTATGCAGCGCCAGCGTACCGTCGTCGGCGATCGCATAGACCGATACGTGTTCCGATTGCTCGCCGCATGCGACGAGCCAGCGCCCTGACGGATCGATCGCGAACCCGCGCGGCTGCGTTTCGGTCGTCGTCGCATGCGCGGGTTCGAACGTGCGCTCGGCGGTGCGTCGATAGCAGAGCAACTGGCTCGACGTGCGTTCGCTGACGTACGCGAAGCGTTCGTCGGGCGTCAGATGCAGATCGGCCGCCCAGACCGAACGGGCGGCAGGGGCGGGCGGTCGTGCATGACCTTGCGCGAGCGCCGCGACGGCCGGATGGCGCGCGCCGATCTGTGCGTCGCCGAGGCGGCCGCTGTCGGGATCGCGCGCGAACGTCGCGAGCGTGCCCTGGAATTCGCTGACGACGACGAGCGTGCGGCCGCCATCCGCAAATCGCAGATGACGCGGTCCGAAACCGGCCGACACGCGTGTCTCTCCGTGCTCGCGCGCCTGCAGGCCGGCCGCGTCCTCGACGAGCGCGAAGCTGAAGATCCGGTCCGAGCCGAGCGAACTGACGTACGCGAAACGATTGTCGGGTGCCACGACGACCGCATGCGCGTTCGCGATGCCGCCGACGACCTGAAGCGGCGCGCCGTCGCCGTCGCGCACGCGCGCGGCATCGTAGACGCTCAGCGAATGGCCGCCGTACGACGCGCCGAGCAGCCAGCGGCCGGTACGGTCGAGCGACAGGTACGCGTGGCTCGCATCGATCGCGGTCGCACCGATACGCGCAAGCGCGCCGGTGGCCGGCGCGATACGGAACGCGACGATCGTCGGCTGCTCGCCGCGCGTCGCGACGTACAGCCGCGTGCGATCGGCCTGCACGGCGATCGGCATCGCGACGTCGGCGGCCGGGTAGCGGGCGAGCGGCGCGAGTGCGCCGTCGGCGCTCAGCGAGAACGTCGCGAGGTCGCCGTCGGCGGCGTTCGACACGACGACGGTGAAGCGGTCAGTGTTCGGCATGGCGGAGCATCGTGTTGTGCTGAATGGTGGGGTCGGCCGGCAGTCCGCGCGGCGGATCGCTGCGCCGGTGCGTGCGGGCGAACAGCGCGGCGGCCGCGGCGACGACGGATGCGATCGCGAGCGCATACAGGCCGCCCGTGATCGAACCCGTATGTTGCTTCAGATAGCCGAAAGCGGTCGGCGCGACGAACCCGCCGAGGTTGCCGACCGAATTGATCAGCGCGATCACGGCAGCGGCGACGCGCGTGTCGAGATAGCCCTGCGGAATCGGCCAGAACAGCGATGCCGCGGCCTTGAAGCCGAGCGCCGCGAAGCAGACCGACGCGAACGACCAGACCGGATCGTGCGACGTCGACGCGAACAGCCCGCACGCGGCGAGCACGAGCGAGAACGCGAGCCAGCGTTGCGGATGCTTCCATTTCGCGGACAGCACCGCGAAGCCGTACATCGCGCCGATCGCGATCATCCACGGGATCGTGTTGTAGAGGCCGACCTGGAAGTCGGTCAGACCGCCCATCTTGCGGATGATCGTCGGCAGCCAGAACGTCGCCGCATAGATCGTCAGCTGGATCGAGAAATACAGAAAGCAGAACAGCACGATCTGCGGGTCGCGCAGCAGCACGACCGCCGGTACGTGGACTGTCGAGCGCAGGTCGCGTGTCGCGCGCTCTTCGTCGAGCGCATTTTCGAGCGCCGCGCGCTCGTCGGCGCTCAGCCACGTCGCGTCGCGGATGTGCGATTTCAACAGCAGCCAGCTCGCGCCGCACAGCGCAACCGAGAACAGTCCTTCGATCACGAACATCCACTGCCAGCCGTCGAGCCCGAAGCCGCGGATCGACAGCAGCGCGCCGGTGACGGGGCCGGACAGCACCGACGCGAACGCCGAGCCGCCGAGGAAGATCGCCATCGCCTTGCCGCGCTCTTGCGGCGGCAGCCACTGCGACAGGTACAGCACGACGCCGGGAAAGAAGCCGGCCTCGGCTGCGCCGAGCAGGAAGCGCAGCACGTAGAACGACGTGTCGTTCCACACGAACGCCATCGCGGCCGCGACGATGCCCCACGTCGCCATGATCCGCGCGAGCCACACGCGCGCGCCGTATCGCTGCATCAGCAGGTTCGACGGCACTTCGAACAGCGCATACCCGACGAAGAACAGCCCGGCGCCGAGCCCGTATGCGGCCGCGCCGATGCCGATCGATGCTTCGAGGTGGCGGTCGACGAAGCCGACGTTCACGCGGTCGATGTAGTTGGCGATGAACATGATCAGCACGAGCGGCAGCACGTGCCATTTCACTTTCGAGACGGCGGACGCGAGCGGATCGCGGCCGGGCAGGGCGGACGAGGGCGGGTTCAACGGTGTCTCCGGATGGGGCGGCGCCGCGGACGATGCCGGCGGCAGCTTCGATGGTGGCGCTATGTAGTATGTCGTCGTATGACATGGTACGCGGCTCGGTCGGCGCTGGCGTCACGGGTTTACCCGATAAAGCCAGTATGTTCGGCGCAGAGCATCTCGTGACCATACGCGATCACATCTGATGACATATGACATCGAGGACTGAGCTGACTGAACATCGGCAACCGTCAGGCAGCGGCGGTATCGCCAGTGGGTGGCCGGCTGCGGTGCCGACGCCGCGCCGTATTTCCGGGTCTTCAATCCGGTTGCGCAGGGGCGCAAGCTCGGCCCGAGCGGCGCGCACGTTCGGCGCTGGGTGCCCGAACTCGCGCGCGTCGACGACGCGGCGGTCCATGCGCGGTGGGATGCGTCGCCGCTGACGCTCGCCGCGGCCGGGGTGCGGCTGGGCGTCGTGTATCCGGCGCCGCTCGTCGATCACGACGCGGCACGCCGCCGCGCGCTCGACGCATTCGCCACGTTGCCGAAGCGCGGCTGATCGTCCGTTCGGGCCCGCGGCCGCCGGTCACTCGCAAAACGCCGCGCGTTCGAGCAGCGCGAGCGCGACGCGCGGATCGAAGTACGCGGCGCCGCACCACGCGACGAAACCGAGCACGGCGGCGGCGAGCGCGACGCGGATCACGCCCATGCGGTTCTGCCGGGCGCGGCGCGCGCGATGCGCGCATCGTCGATCGGCAGGTGCAGCAGCGCGGCCACCACGCCAAGCGCGATCGAGCCGAGCCACAGCGGCAGGTACGAATGTGTCGCGTCGTAGACCAGCGCGCCGAGCCATACGCCGAAGAAGCTGCCGAGCTGATGGCCGAAGAACACGAAGCCGAACAGCGTCGCGATGTAGCGCACGCCGAACACCTGCGAGATCACGCCGTTCGTCAGCGGCACCGTGCCGAGCCACGTGAATCCCATCACGGCCGCGAATGCATAGACGCTGGCCGGCGACAGCGGTGCGGCGACGAATGCGGCCATCGCGAACGCGCGCACGAGATACAGCACCGACAGCACGTACTTGCGCCGCAGCAGCCCGCCGAGATGGCCGCACGCATAGGTGCCGGCGACGTTGGTGAGCGCGATCAGCGCGAGCGCGACGCTCGCATCGCGTGCCGGCAGCCCGTGATCGAGCAGATAGGCGGGCAGATGAGTCGCGATGAACGCGAGCTGGAACCCGCACGCGAAGAACCCCGCGTTCAGCAGCCAGAAGCCGCGATGCGCAAACGCCTCGCGCACCGCTTCGCCGATCGACTGGTCGGGTGCCGCCGCGGCGCTGCCCGCAGTCGGCGCGGGCCGGTCGCGAACCAGGCGCGCGAGCGGCGCGAGCAGCATCGCGACGAGCGCCAGCGCGACGAACGCATGCCGCCAGCCGATGCCGCCGATCAGCGCCTGCGCGACGGGCACCATGCAGAACTGGCCGAGCCCGCCGATCGCGCCGGCGACGCCGAGCGCCCAGCCGCGTCGTTCGGGCGGGAACAGGCGGCTCAGCGCGCCGTAGATCGACGCGAATGCGGAACCCGACAGCGCGATGCCGATCACGAGCCCCGCGCCAAGCGTGAAGATACCGGTTGACGCCGCGTGCGCCATCGTGACGAGCCCGAGCGCATACAGCAGCAGTCCCGCGACGATCACGCGCACCGAACCGAACCGGTCGGCGATCATCCCGGTGAACGGCTGCGCGACACCCCAAATCAGGTTCTGCAGCGCCAGCGCGAGGCCGAACGCTTCGCGCGACCAGCCGTGGTCGAGCGTGACGGGCGCGAGGAACAGGCCCTGCACGTGGCGGATGCCGAGCGCCGCGCCCATGATCAGGCCGCCCGCCAGCACGGGGAGCCAGCGGCGTCGGACGTGTTCGTCGATCGGGGTCATGCGCGTCTCCGGATGAACGTGCGCGGCAACGGCGCCGCACCGAATCCGATTAGACGGCTGCGCACGACGTCGCTCAAGCGATCATTCGGTCAGGTTCGCATGCGTGTATGGAATGCGATGCGGTTCGCCAAGAACGACCGCGCGGGGGGCGGTTCGCGGAATGGCGAGGCACCACGTCCGTCGTCGGCGAGCGCCGATCCGCGCGATCCGTCGCACGGATTCGACGGCAGCGTCCCGAGTCGTCCCGGCTTACCGCTGCGCCGCGCCGTATCCGCGTATCGTCGCCGCGCATTCGGCCGCTTCGGCGACGACCCAGTCGCGCACGTCGGCGACTTCGCGCCGCGGCGCCGGATCGTGCTGGAACAGCCAGTAGCCGTACGCATCGGGCAGCGCCGGCGTCGGCGGGCCGAGCACCGCGAGCCGCCCGTCCGCGAGCATCGGTGCGACGAGCGCGATGCGTCCGAGCGCGACGCCCTGGCCGGCGATCGCGGCCTGGATCACCTGATCGTACTGATTGAAGCGCAGCACACCCTTCGGACGCGCGTCGCCGAGCGCGGCCGCGTGCAGATACGCACGCCACTGCAGCTGCGTTTGCGGCGGCCCGTCGAATTCGAGCAGGACGTGGCCCGCGATCGCATCGGCGTGCGTGACCGGCCGGGCGGCGAGCGCCGGATGCGCGACCGGTACGACGATCTCGTCGAACAGGTGCAACGCGCCGGCCGGCGCGCGGTTGCGCGGGCAATAGCGGATGCCGAGGTCGATCCCTTCGGCGCGCAAATCGAGTACCTTGTCGTTCGCGGCGACGCGCAGGTCGATCGTCGGCAGGCGCGCCTGCAGCCGCCCGAGCCGAGGCAGCAGCCACAGCGCGGTGACGCCGATGCTCGCAGTGATCGTGACGGGCTGGCGCTCGCGCGCGGCGGCCAGCGATGCGACGGTGTCCTGCAGGCTGAGCAGCGCCGCGTCCGCCGCGCGAAACAGCCGCTCGCCTTCGGGCGTGAACGCGATCTTGCGGTAGCCGCGATGCAGCAGCGCGACGCCGAGATGCGCTTCGAGCGCGTGGATCTGCCGGCTGACCGCCGACTGCGTGACGCACAGATCCTGCGCGGCGAGCGTGATGCTCATGCGGCGGCCGACCGCGACGAAGCCGCGCACGAGGTCCAGCGACGGGAGTCGGACGAGGGGCGTTGACATGCGTGTCATTCATGCGAACGGAGCAGCAAAGATTGGTTGAGAACGCTGCGTGCGTCAAGTTCAATGGAGGCGGACGGCGGCACCGGTGCCGGCGGGCGGGACAGGAGACGGAATGACGATGTCGGACCAGAACGAAGCAGGCGGGGCGCTGCGCGACGATCGTACGGCGGGCATGCTGCCCGAACCGGTAACGCTGCGCGCAGCCGACGGCTATGCGCTGCGCGGCCACGTGTGGCGTCATCGCGGCGGCGGCGCGGGGCGGCCGGTGACGGTCGTCAATTGCGCGACGTCGGTGCGCTGCGACTATTACTTTCGTTTTGCGACGTGGCTCTTCGCGCACGGGCGCGACGTGCTCGTCTACGACTATCGCGGCATCGGCGGCTCGCGTCCCGCACGGCTCGCTACGTTGCGCGCGACGTGGCTCGACTGGGGGCGGCTCGATTGCGACGCCGCGCTGCAGTACGCGCGCGACGCGTTTCCCGGTCAGCCGGTCGACGTCGTCGCGCACAGCATCGGTGGATGCGTGCTCGGGCTCGCGCAGTCGAACGCATATGTGCGACATGCGGTGACCGTCGGCGCGCAGTACGCGTACTGGCGCGACTATCTGACGGCCGAGCGGCGGCGGATGTGGTGTAAGTGGCACGTCGCGATGCCGGCGCTCGCGGCCGCGTTCGGCTACGTGCCGGCGAAACGCCTCGGCTGGATGGAAGACACGCCGCGCGGCATCGCGCTGTCGTGGGCACGCTCGCAGCCTCGCTTCGAGGATACCTATGCACGGGGCTGGCTCGCCGAAAGCTCGGCGGAGCGCATGGCGCTGCCCGCGCGCTTTGCGCGATTGTCGGCGCCGATGCTCGCGATCGGCATCGACGACGACGCGTTCGGCACCGTTGCCGCGATCGAGCGTCTGACCGGCTACTACACGGGCAGCGATGTCACGCACCTGCGGATCGCGCCGGCGGACATCGGTGTCGATGCGATCGGACACTTCGCGTTTTTCCATAGCCGCTTCGCGGACACGCTGTGGCCCGTCGCGCTGCACTGGCTGCAGCATGGCGCGCTGCCGGCCGCCGCGCCGGGCATCGTGCACGCGCGGCATCCGGCGCAGCGCGGGCGGCGCGACGGAAGCGCCGCCGATGTCGTCGCAAGCGCGTAGCCGCGCGTACGCGTCAGCGCTGCCGCCGCGCGCGGCCTGGTGTCCCGTTTCGGCACTGTCGATCCGACCCGCCGTTCCGTACTCCGTGCAGTTCGCGTGCGTGCAGCATCGATTGCGGACCCGCACGATCGATTAACATCGGACGTTCGATTTCACCGACAGGCTGCCGCGTGCCGATACCCGCTCGACCCGACCACGATTCCGCCGCCGAAATGCCGGTTCCGTACCGCATACATGCGCTCGACGTGCCGGCCGCTGCGGCGCGTGCCGGCGTGCGCGTCGCGCGCGTCGATTTCGACTTGCGCGTGCCGCTCGCGTGGCCCGCGTATGCGGCATTGAGCGACGCCGAGCGCGCGCGCGCCGGCCGCTTCGTGCGTCACGAGGATGCGGTGCGCAGCGCCGCGACGCGTGCGGCGCTGCGCGACGTGCTCGGCGCCGCGCTCGGTATCGCGCCGCGTGCGGTCGCGATCGTCGTCGACGACGCGGGGCGTCCGTCGCTGGACCGCGCACATCGCACGTCGCTCGATTTCAACGTGTCGCATGCGGGCGATCACGCGCTGCTCGCGTGGGCGCCCGCAGGTCGCGTCGGCGTCGATATCGAGCGGTGCGAGCGCACGGTGGACTGGCGCGCGTTGACCGCGCAAGTGTGTGCGCCGGTCGAGGCCGCGTACCTCGACGCGCTGCCCAACGATGCGCAGCCCGCTGCGTTCATGCGCGTGTGGTCCGCGAAGGAAGCGCTGCTGAAAGCGCTCGGCACCGGCATCGTCGGCGGGCTGCGCGCGTTCGCGGTCGTTCCGCCGCGCGATGCGGGCACGCCGGCGACGACGATCGTCGAGCGCGACGCGCCCGCTGCCGCGGTCGCCGCGTTCGCTGCGGCGTGGCTCGACGCGGCGCCCGGCTACGCGGCGTGCGTCGCGTGGACGCGCTCGATTTCGGCCGCGTAACGCGCCGGCCACGTCGAAACGACGGCTCGGCTTGCTCGACGCAGCCGTCCCGGCCGTCCGCTGCAAACGTCGGCGCGACGATCCGGCAGGCCAATCTTCTCTTTCCTTCAGCTCGCGTATGGCTCGCCGCGGCTCATGCGGATCCGCGCCGCGCGGACGCGACCGCGCATCAGGGAAACTCCCGAGTCGAAATCGGCGAAAACGGGTTGTCTAGACAAGTTTGGCTGGCTACACTGCAAGCCATCCCCGAACTTGTCTAGACAGGACTGCTTCCATGATTACGTTGACTCCCGGTCACCTGACGCTTCCGCAACTGCGCCGGATCGCGCGCGAATCCGTGCAGCTCGCGCTGGACCCGGCCAGCTTCGCGAAGATCGACGCGGGCGCGAAGGCGGTGGCCGACATCGCCGCGAAAGGCAAGCCGGCGTACGGCATCAACACCGGTTTCGGCCGCCTCGCGAGCACGCATATTCCGCACGACCAGCTCGAGCTGCTGCAGAAGAACCTCGTGCTGTCGCACGCGGTCGGCGTCGGCGAGCCGATGGCGCGCTCGTCGGTGCGCCTGCTGATGGCGCTGAAGTTGTCGAGCCTCGGCCGCGGCCATTCGGGCATCCGTCGCGAGGTGATGGACGCGCTGATCAAGCTGTTCAACGCCGACGTGCTGCCGCTGATTCCGGTCAAGGGTTCGGTCGGCGCGTCGGGCGATCTCGCGCCGCTCGCGCACATGTCGGCGGTGCTGCTCGGCGTCGGCGAAGTGTTCATCCGCGGCGAGCGCGCGAGCGCGCTCGACGGGCTGCGTGTCGCGGGCCTCGCGCCGCTGACGCTGCAGGCGAAGGAAGGCCTCGCGCTGCTGAACGGCACACAGGCGTCGACGGCGCTCGCGCTCGACAACCTGTTCGCGATCGAAGACCTGTACCGCACCGCGCTCGTCGCGGGCGCGCTGTCGGTCGATGCGGCGGCCGGTTCGGTGAAGCCGTTCGACGCGCGCATCCACGAACTGCGCGGCCACCGAGGCCAGATCGACGCGGCGGCCGCGTACCGCGAGCTGCTCGAAGGCTCGGCGATCAATCTGTCGCACCGTGATTGCGGCAAGGTGCAGGATCCGTACAGCCTGCGCTGCCAGCCGCAGGTGATGGGCGCGTGCCTCGACCAGATGCGCCACGCGGCCGACGTGCTGCTCGTCGAGGCGAACGCGGTGTCGGACAATCCGCTGATCTTCCCGGACACCGGCGAAGTGCTGTCGGGCGGCAACTTCCACGCGGAGCCGGTCGCGTTCGCGGCCGACAACCTCGCGCTCGCCGCCGCGGAGATCGGCGCGCTGGCCGAGCGCCGCATCGCGCTGCTGATCGACGCGACGCTGTCGGGCCTGCCGCCGTTCCTCGTGAAGGACGGCGGCGTGAACTCCGGCTTCATGATCGCGCACGTGACGGCCGCGGCGCTCGCGTCGGAGAACAAGACGCTCGCGCATCCGGCGTCCGTCGATTCGCTGCCGACGTCGGCGAACCAGGAAGACCACGTGTCGATGGCGACGTTCGCCGCGCGCAAGCTCGCCGACATCGCCGACAACACGAAGCACATTCTCGCGATCGAGCTGCTCGCCGCCGCGCAGGGCGTCGACCTGCGCGCGCCGCACGAGACGAGCCCGAAGCTGAAGCAGGTGATGGAGACGATTCGCGCGAAGGTCGCGCACTACGAGCTCGATCACTACTTCGCGCCGGACATCGCGGTGATCGCGAAGCTCGTCGGCGAGCGTGCGTTCGCGCAGCTCAGCCCGTTCGCGTTCGCATCGGAACAGTAACGCGATGAGCGCGCCGGTCTACCAGGAGATCAAGGATTTCATCCTGGCCCGCATCCATGCCGGCGAATGGGCGGAGGGCGACCAGGTGCCGTCCGAGAACGAGCTGGCCCGCGAGTTCAAGGTCGCGCGCATGACCGTGAACCGCGCGCTGCGCGAGCTGACGGCCGAGCAGGTGCTCACGCGGATGAAGGGCGCGGGCACCTACGTCGCGCGGCCGAAGTACGAGTCGACGCTGGTCGCGATCCGCAGCATCTCCGAGGAAGTCGGCGCGCGCGGGCACGCGTATCGCGCGAGCGTGCTCGATCTCGAGACCGTGCACGCCGACGAGCTGCTCGCCGACGAAATGCAGGTGACCGTGCACGCGCCGCTGTTTCATTCGCAGGTGCTGCACTTCGAGAACGACGAGCCGGTGCAGCTCGAAGAGCGCTGGGTCAATCCGGCGGTCGCGCCCGATTATGCGCAGCAGGACTTCACGAACACGACGCCGAACCAGTACCTGATGCGCGCGGCGCCGCTGCAGCGCGTCGAGTACCGGATCGAAGCGGCGGCGCCGTCGTGCGAGCGGCGCGAGCAGCTGCGGATGGACGACGTCGAGCCGTGTCTGGTTTTACATCGGCGCACCTGGTCGCAGGGCGTCGTCGCCTCGGTGGCGAATCTGTGGCATCCCGGCAGCCGTTATCGCTTCACCGGGCATTTCTGATTTCTATCGATACTCAATTTCCTTCGGGAGCAGCCGTCATGAACCATCCGAAACACATCGATCCCCGTCTCGACCCGACGCGCACGATCCGCGCGCCGCGCGGCAGCGAGAAGACCTGCAAGACGTGGCTCGCCGAAGCCGCGTACCGGATGATCCAGAACAACCTCGACCCGGAAGTCGCCGAGCATCCGCACGCGCTCGTCGTGTACGGCGGCATCGGCCGCGCGGCGCGCGACTGGGAATGCTTCGACCAGATCCTCGCGTCGCTGAAGGATCTCGACGAGAACGAGACGCTGCTGATCCAGTCCGGCAAGCCGGTCGGCGTGTTCCGCACGCACAAGGACGCGCCGCGCGTGCTGCTCGCGAATTCGAACCTGGTGCCGCACTGGGCGAACTGGGATCACTTCAACGAGCTCGACCGCAAGGGCCTGATGATGTACGGGCAGATGACGGCCGGCAGCTGGATCTACATCGGCAGTCAGGGCATCGTGCAGGGCACCTATGAAACCTTCTTCGCGGTCGCGAACCAGCATTTCGACGGCGATCCGTCGGGCCGCTGGATCCTGACCGGCGGCCTCGGCGGGATGGGCGGCGCGCAGCCGCTCGCCGCGACGATGGCCGGTTTCTCGATGATCGCGGTCGAATGCGACGAGACGCGCATCGACTTCCGCCTGAAGACGCGCTACGTCGACAAGAAGGCGACGACGCTCGACGAAGCGCTCGGGATGATCGAAGAAGCGAAGCGCGCGGGCAAGCCCGTGTCGGTCGGCCTGCTCGGCAATGCGGCCGACGTGTTCACCGAGCTGGTCGAGCGCGGCATCACGCCGGACTGCGTGACCGACCAGACCAGCGCGCACGATCCGATCAACGGCTACCTGCCGCAGGGCTGGACCGTCGCGCAGTGGCGCGAAGCGCAGAAGGTCGATCCGCAGAGCATCGTGAAGGCCGCGAAGCAGTCGATGGCCGTCCAGGTGCGCGCGATGCTGACGCTGCAGTCGCGCGGTGCGGCGACGCTCGACTACGGCAACAACATCCGGCAGATGGCGCTGGAGATGGGCGTCGACAACGCGTTCGACTTCCCGGGCTTCGTGCCCGCGTACATTCGTCCGCTGTTCTGCGAAGGCAAGGGCCCGTTCCGCTGGGTCGCACTGTCCGGCGATCCGGAGGACATCTACAAGACCGACCGGAAGGTGAAGGAGCTGATCCCCGACGATCCGCACCTGCATAACTGGCTCGACATGGCGCGCGAGCGCATCGCGTTCCAGGGTCTGCCGGCGCGGATCTGCTGGGTCGGCGTGAAGGATCGCTATCGTCTCGGCCAGGCGTTCAACGAGATGGTGAAGAACGGCGAGCTGAAGGCGCCGATCGTGATCGGCCGCGACCACCTCGACACCGGCTCGGTCGCGAGCCCGAACCGCGAGACCGAATCGATGAAGGACGGCTCGGATGCGGTCAGCGACTGGCCGCTGCTGAACGCGCTGCTGAACACCGCGGGCGGTGCGTCGTGGGTGTCGCTGCATCACGGCGGCGGCGTCGGCATGGGCTTCTCGCAGCACGCGGGCGTCGTGATCGTCGCGGACGGCACGGCCGACGCGCACGAGCGTCTCGGCCGCGTGCTGCTGAACGACCCGGCGACCGGCGTGATGCGTCATGCGGATGCCGGCTACGAACTTGCGCAGCAGACGGCCCGCGAAGTCGGCCTGAAGCTGCCGATGCTCGGCCGCTGAGCATGACGGCGCCCAACCGTGCGGCGGCCGGCGCGAAGCCGGCCGCGACGCTGATTCGCGCGGCAACGCTCGTCGCGTCACCGTGGAAGAACGGCGGCGGCGTGACGCGCGAGATCGCGGCGTTTTTCCCGAACGGGACGTCTGCGGGCGCCGCGCTCGACACGTTCGCGTGGCGCGTGAGCGTCGCGGACGTCGATGCAGGCGGACCGTTCTCGCGTTTCGACGGCGTCGATCGCACGCTCGTGCTGTTGTCCGGCGCCGGGATGACGCTCGCCGAAGCAGGCGGCGCGCGGCACGTGCTCGACGCGCCGTTCGCGCGTGCGGATTTCGCCGGCGAAGCGGCGATCGACGCGACGCTGCACGACGGCGCGACACGCGACTTCAACCTGATGACGCGCCGCGCGGCGGCGCGCGGCACGCTCGACGTGTGGTTCGACGGCGCGCATCGCGTCGGACCTGCCGACACCGTGCTGCTGTTCTGCGCGCGCGGCGCCGTTGCCGTCGACATCGACGGCACGCGCGATGCGCTGGAAGAAATGGACACGCTGCGGCTCGACGGGCTGCCGCGTGCGTTTGACGTCGTCGTGAGCGGAGGCGGCGCGCTGCTCGCCGTGTCGCTCGCGCTCGGCGCACGAGACTGAACGCATGAAACCGACTGTCTGGCATCACCTGAAGCTGTGTCCGCACGGCGACCCCGACGACACGATCGACGATGCGGCGCTCGCCGTCGACGAAACCGGCACGATCGTATGGCTCGGCGCATTCTCGGCGCTGCCGCACGACTATGCGCACTGGCAGCGCGAGGATCTGCGCGGCGCGTGGGTGACGCCCGGCCTCGTCGACTGCCATACGCACCTCGTGTACGGCGGCACGCGCGCGGACGAATTCGCACAGCGCCTCGCGGGCGTCAGCTACGAGGAGATCGCGCGGCAGGGCGGTGGAATCGTGTCGACCGTGCGCGCGACGCGCTCGGCCGACGAAACGGCGCTGTTCGTACAGGCCGCCGCGCGCCTGCAGCCGCTGCTCGCCGAAGGCGTGACCGCGATCGAGATCAAATCGGGCTACGGGCTCGACTTCGCAAGCGAACGCAAGATGCTGCGCGTCGCGCGGCAGCTCGGCGAACGCTTTCCGGTCACCGTCTACACGGCGTTTCTCGGCGCGCATGCATTGCCGCCCGAATATGCGGGCCGCGCGGACGCGTACATCGACGACGTGTGCCAGCGGATGCTGCCCGCGCTGGCAGACGAAGGGCTCGTCGACGCGGTCGACGTGTTTTGCGAGCGCATCGGCTTTTCGCTCGCGCAGACCGAGCGCGTGTTCGATGCCGCGACGCGTCGCGGGCTGCCGGTGAAGCTGCATGCGGAGCAGCTGTCGAACGCGGGCGGCACGGCGCTCGCCGCGCGTTACCGCGCGTTGTCCGCCGATCATCTCGAGTTCCTCGACGAGGCCGGCGTCGCGGCGATGAAGGCGGCCGGCACGGTCGCCGTGCTGCTGCCCGGCGCGTACTACTTCATTCGCGAGACGCAGCTGCCGCCGATCGAGCTGCTGCGCAGGCACGGCGTGCCGATCGCGCTCGCGACCGATCACAATCCGGGCACGTCGCCGCTCGAATCGCTGCTGCTGACGATGAATCTCGGCTGCACGCTGTTCCGGATGACGGTGCCCGAAGTGCTGCAGGGCGTCACGCGGCACGCCGCCGCCGCGCTCGGGCGCGCGGATCGCCACGGTGCGCTCGCGGTCGGCCGGCAGGCGGACTTCGCCGCGTGGTCGATCGGCTCGCTCGCCGAACTCGCTTACTGGATCGGCCGGCCGCTGTGCGAGCAGGTCGTGCGCGGCGGCGCGACGGTGTTTCGCCGGACGAACGGCGAGCCTCGAATGGAACGACACTGACGATGACCGACATGACGTTGTTCGCGGAACACGCGTACCTCCCCGACGGCTGGCGCCGCAACGTGCTGCTGCGCTGGGACGCGACCGGCACGCTGACCGACGTGACGCCCGACACCCGCGCGCCGGCCGGCGTCGCGCGCGCGGCCGGGCCCGTGCTGCCCGGCATGCCGAACCTCCATTCGCATGCGTTTCAGCGCGCGATGGCGGGGCTCACCGAATACCGCGCGAATCCCGCCGACAGTTTCTGGAGCTGGCGCGACCTGATGTACCGCTTCGCGCTGAAGATCACGCCCGACGCGCTCGCAGCGATCGCGCGCTGGCTGTACGTCGAAATGCTCAAGTGCGGCTACACGTCGGTGTGCGAATTCCACTACGTGCATCACGCGCAGGACGGTTCGCGCTATCCGCAGATCGCGGAGCTCGGTACGCGGGTGATCGGCGCCGCGCGCGCGGCCGGCATCGGCATCACGATGCTGCCGGTGTCGTACCAGTTCGCCGGTTTCGGCAACAAGCCGCCGCGCGACGATCAGCGCCGCTTCATCAATACGCCGGACGGGCTGCTCGAACTGCTCGACGCGATGCGCCGCGCCGCGCCCGAGCACGGCGGGCTGCGCTACGGCGTCGCGCCGCATTCGCTGCGCGCGGTGTCCGAGAACGGGCTGCGCGTGCTGCTCGACGGGCTCCCCGACGATGCGCCGATCCACATCCACATCGCCGAGCAGACGGCCGAAGTCGACGACTGCGTGCGCGCATACGGCGCACGTCCCGTGCAGTGGCTGCTCGATCGCTTCGACGTCGATGCGCGCTGGTGCGTCGTGCATGCGACGCACGTCGACGCGGCCGAGACGGCCGCGCTCGCGAAGTGCCGCGCGGTCGCCGGGCTGTGCCCGACGACCGAAGCGAACCTCGGCGACGGCGTGTTTCCCGCCGTCGACTATCTCGCGCACGGCGGCACGATCGGCATCGGCTCCGACAGCCATGCGACGGTCGACTGGCGCGCGGAGCTGCGCCTGCTCGAATACGGGCAGCGGCTCGTGCATCGCGCGCGCAACGTGCTGGCGAGCGACGCGCACCCGCAGGTCGCCGACCGGCTGTTCGACGCATCGCTCGCGGGCGGCGCGCAGGCGAGCGGGCGGCGCATCGGCGCGCTGCGCGCCGGATGCCGTGCCGACTGGCTCGTGCTCGACCGCGATCATCCGGCGATCGCCGAACACGGCAGCGCGGCGTGGCTGTCGGGCGTCGTGTTCGCCGAGCACGGCGATACGCCGGTGCTCGACGTCTACACGGGCGGCGAGCGCGTCGTCGGCGGCCGCCGCCATCGCGACGAAGCGGCCGCCTATGCCGACTATCGCGCGGCGCTCGCGCAACTGCTGCGCTGACGCGCAACGACCGGCGCACCGCACGGCGTGCGCCGCAACACTCGACGGTGACGCGACATGACTGAACATCCGGCTGTATTCACGCTGAAGCAGGGCACGCTGCCGCTGCTGATCTCGATTCCGCATGCGGGCACCTACATCCCCGACGACATCGCGGCGACGATGACGCCCGATGCGCGCTTCGTCGACGACTGCGACTGGCATCTCGAACGCCTGTACGGATTCGCGGCGAGCCTCGGCGCGTCGATTCTCGTGCCGTCGCACGCGCGTTACGTCGTCGACCTGAACCGTCCGCCGGACAATGCGAACCTGTACCCGGGACAGGACACGACCGGCCTCGTGCCGATCGATACGTTCGACAAGGTGCCGCTGTATCCGGCAAACGCGCTGCCCGACGAAGCCGAAATCGTCCGGCGCCGCGATCGCTACTGGCGGCCGTATCACGACGCGCTGACGCGCGAGATCGCGCGCCTGAAGGCCGCGCACGGCCGCGTGCTCGTGTGGGAAGCGCATTCGATCCGCTCGCGCGTGCCGCGCTTCTTCGAAGGTCGGCTGCCGGACTTCAACTTCGGCACGTCGAGCGGCGCGAGCGCCGCGCCCGGTCTCGCCGACGCGCTCGTCGCGCGCGTGCTCGCGCACGGCGGCTATACGGCCGTCGCGAACGGCCGCTTCAAGGGCGGCTACATCACGCGTCACTACGGCGTGCCGGCCACCGGCGTCGAAGCCGTGCAGCTCGAGCTGTCGCAGATCACGTACATGGACGAGACGCGTCCGTACGCGTACGACGAAGCGCGCGCGGCACGAATGACGCCGCTGCTGCAGACGCTCGTCGAAACCGCGCTCGCGCATCGCTGACGTGCCGCGGCTGCTTGCCGCGGCGCCGCGTGACGTCGTGCGGCGGCTCGTCGGCGCGCAACGTGCGGCCCGATGCAGTGCACAAAAGCGGCATCGGGCCATGCGGCCGGATGCCGTTGCTTTGGCATGGCGGACGTCGCGATCGATACCCGAAAATTTGACGCAATTTTTAGGTGATATAAGCTGAATGTCAGCAAGTCGTCACGTGCCGGCCGGCCGTAAGCGCACCGAACATCGGCGCGCGGCGCCCGGAACGGCGCGCAACGGCTTGCCGATGTGTCGTCGCGCGGCGCCGCCGCGCACGCTTCATCGCGACACGTGTCCTGCATTCATCAGTCAGTCGAGTACGATCGTGAAAGCCGCCAGCCCTTCGATACGCCGGACGCGAAGTCCGTCGGCGGGCGCGCCGCCTCAGGCCGGGCCGATCCGGCATGCTGATCGCGGCACGCGTGCCGCCTCGTTGCGCGAGCATCGTTTCTTCGTCGCCTCTCACCGCGGCCTGCGCCGCTTCAACCTCGTGACCGCGCACGTGTTCAGCGCGGTGCAGTGCGACGGCAGCGCTTCATTGTTGCCCTAGCGTTCCTTTCCGCTTCGATGCCGCTGCGCCGCAGCGCCGGCTGACGCATCGTCCGTATCGCCGGACGCTGCGCGTGCGCGTGCGCGTGCACGCGTACGCGCATGCGCATGCGCATGCGGAGCGCGAGCGCACGCCTGCATCGTCGCGCGCGTGCTCGTGTATCGCGCCTTTACCGCGGAGGCAGCCATGCGCGCGCGCCCGATCGTAGCCGTCACCGCCGATCGCATCATGCGCGGCGCGCATCCGAACCACACGGCGGGCGAGAAGTACCTGACCGCGGTCGTGGACGGCGCCGGCGCGCTCGCGTTCGTGCTGCCTGCGCTCGGAATGCGGCAGCCGGTCGACGCGATCGTCGCGTCGATCGACGGCTTGCTGCTGACCGGCAGCTATTCGAACGTCGAGCCGCATCACTATGGCGGCCCGGCGAGCGAACCCGACACGCTGCACGATCCGGCGCGCGACGCGACCGTGCTGCCGCTGATCCGCGCGTCGATCGACGCCGGCGTGCCCGTGCTCGCGATCTGCCGCGGCATGCAGGAGCTGAACGTCGCGTACGGCGGCACGCTGCATCAGCGGCTGCACGCGAGCGGGCGCTTCGACGACCATCGCGAGCGGCCCGAGGATCCGCTCGAACGGCAATACGGCCACGCGCACGTCGTGCAGTTCGCGCCGGGCGGGTTGCTGCAGCGGATCGCACGCGGCGCGTGCGACGCGATGGTCAACTCGCTGCACGACCAGGGCATCGCGCGCGTCGGCGCCGGGCTTGCCGTCGAGGCGAGCGCACGCGACGGACTCGTCGAAGCGATCAGCGTGCGCGGTGCGCGCGCGTTCGCGCTCGGCGTGCAGTGGCATCCCGAATGGCGCTTCGCGGAGCAGCCGCTGTCGCGCGACATCTTCGCGGCATTCGGCGACGCATGCCGCGCGCGCATGACCCACCGCATTCATGCGACCGGCGGCGACACGTCGTCGCCGGCCGCATCCGACGTCGATTGAAAGAGGCCGATCATGCAATCCGAATTGAGCGAATTCCTGCGTCAGCATCGCATCACCGAAGTCGAGGCCATCATTCCCGACATGGCCGGCATCGCGCGCGGCAAGATCATTCCGCGCAACAAGTTCGAATCCGGCGAATCGATGCGGCTGCCGCAGGCCGTGATGGTGCAGACCGTCACCGGCGACTATCCGGAAGACGGCTCGCTGACCGGCGTGACCGATCCCGACATGGTGTGCGTACCGGACCCGTCGACGATCTGCCTGATTCCGTGGGCGGTCGACCCGACCGCGCAGGTGATCCACGACTGCGTGCATTTCGACGGCTCGCCGGTCGAGATCTCGCCGCGCTACGTGCTGCGCCGCGTGCTCGAGCTGTATGAAGCGAAGGGCTGGAAGCCGGTGGTCGCGCCCGAACTCGAGTTTTATCTGGTCGACATGAATGCCGATCCCGATTTGCCGCTGCGTCCGCCGGTCGGCCGCACCGGGCGTGCCGAGACCGGTCGTCAGTCGTATTCGATTGAAGCCGTCAACGAGTTCGACCCCCTGTTCGAGGACATCTACGAATACTGCGAGATGCAGGGGCTCGATATCGAGACGCTGATTCACGAAGTCGGCGCCGCGCAGATGGAGATCAACTTCATGCACGGCGACGCGCTGTCGCTGGCCGACCAGGTGTTCCTGTTCAAGCGCACGGTGCGCGAAGCGGCGCTGCGTCACAACATGTACGCGACGTTCATGGCGAAGCCGATGGAAGGGGAGCCCGGCTCCGCGATGCATATCCATCAGAGCCTCGCCGATGCGCGCACGGGCCGCAACCTGTTCGCGGAAGAGGGCGGCGTCGTGTCGCCGGTGTTTCAAAGCTATCTGGCTGGGCTGCAGAAATACACGCCTGCGCTGATGCCCATCTTCGCGCCGTACATCAACTCGTACCGGCGGCTGTCGCGCTTCATGGCCGCGCCGATCAACGTGCAATGGGGCTACGACAACCGCACGGTCGGGTTCCGGATTCCGCAGTCGAGCCCGGCCGCACGACGGATCGAGAACCGCATTCCGGGCGTCGACTGCAACCCGTACCTCGCGTTCGCGGCGACGCTCGCGGCCGGTTATCTCGGCCTCACGCAGCAGCTGGCGCCGACCGAGCCGATCGCGTCCGACGGCTACGATCTGCCGTACCAGCTGCCGCGCAATCTCGAGGAGGGCATCTCGCTGATGGCTGCGTGCGCGCCGCTCGCCGACATTCTCGGCGACAAGTTCGTGAAGGCGTATCTCGCGCTGAAGGAAACCGAATACGAAGCGTTCTTCCGCGTGATCAGCTCGTGGGAACGTCGCCACCTTCTGCTGCACGTATGAACGTGCGGCATCGTCTTGCGGAGGCAACATGACGGAGCGAAACGAAGCCGGCGCGGGCCGGCCGGCAGTACGTTCGACCACCGACTACCGCGCGCTCGACGCCGCGCACCACATCCACCCGTTCTCCGACATGGGCGCGCTGAACCGCGCGGGCAGCCGCGTGATCGTGAAGGCCGACGGCGTGTATCTGTGGGACTCCGACGGCAACAAGATCATCGACGGGATGGCCGGCCTCTGGTGCGTGAACGTCGGCTACGGGCGCAAGGAACTGGCGGACGCCGCCTATCGGCAGCTGCAGGAACTGCCGTACTACAACACGTTCTTCAAGACCACGCATCCGCCGGTGATCGAACTGTCGGCGATGCTCGCCGAAGTCACGCCGCCCGGCTTCGACCACTTCTTCTATTGCAACAGCGGCTCGGAGGGCAACGACACCGTGCTGCGCGTCGTGCACCAGTACTGGCGCGTGCAAGGCAAGCCGCAGAAGAAATACGTGATCTCGCGCAGGAACGGCTATCACGGCTCGACGATCGCCGGCGGCACGCTCGGCGGAATGGGCTACATGCACGAGCAGATGCCGTCGAAGGTCGAGCACGTCGTGCATATCGACCAGCCGTATTTCTTCGGCGAAGCGCAGCCCGGCGAGACGCCCGAAGCGTTCGGCCTGGCGCGCGCGCAGCAGCTCGAAGCGAAGATCCTCGAACTCGGTGCGGAGAACGTCGCCGCGTTCATCGGCGAGCCGTTCCAGGGCGCGGGCGGCGTGATCTTCCCGCCGTCGACGTACTGGCCGGAGATTCAGCGCATCTGCCGCAAGTACGACGTGCTGCTGGTGGCCGACGAAGTGATCGGCGGCTTCGGGCGCACCGGCGAGTGGTTCGCGCATCAGCACTTCGGGTTCGAGCCGGACCTGATCACGATGGCGAAGGGGCTGACGTCCGGCTACGTGCCGATGGGCGCGGTCGGCATTCACGAGCGCGTCGCGCGTCCGATCATCGACAACGGCGAATTCAATCACGGGCTCACGTATTCCGGTCATCCGGTCGCCGCGGCGGTCGCGGTCGCGAACCTGAAGCTGCTGCGCGACGCAGGGATCGTCGAGCGCGCGAAGCACGATATCGGTCCGTACTTCCAGCACACATTGCGCCAGGCGCTCGGCGAGCATCCGATCGTCGGCGAAATCGCGGGCGCCGGGCTGGTCGCCGGCGTTCAGCTTGCGCGCGACCGGCAGCGGCGCGAGCGGTTCGATCCGGGCGTGGACGTCGGCACGATCTGCCGCGACTTCTGCTTCAACGGCAACCTGATCATGCGCGCGACCGGCGACCGGATGCTGCTGTCGCCGCCGCTCGTGATTTCGCGTAATGAGATCGACGAACTCGTATCGAAAGCGAAGCGCGCGTTCGACGCGACGGCCGAGCGGGTCGGGCGCGCGGCGTGAAGCGGGGGCGGTGCGGCCGTTATGCGTAGGCGAAGCGCTGCTGGTCGAACCCGGGGCCTTGCCACATCGTTGGGTCACTCGGCCAGCCACGCGCCCAAAACGAAAAGGGCCTGCGTCTTGCGACGCAGGCCCTTTGAATTCTTTGGTGGGCGGTACTGGGATCGAACCAGTGACCCCTGCCGTGTGAAGGCAGTGCTCTACCGCTGAGCTAACCGCCCAAAGAAGCTGAAATTATGTCAGAGCTTTTTGGGTTCGTAAAGCACTTTGTGCAAATTTTTTGAACCGACCGACTTGGACCGACACGACGCTCGGACATGCGCGGCCGCCGCTGCGCTTCCGATCGGGTTTGATCATCGAGACGGCGGTTGTCGTTACTGTGCGGACACGAAGTCGGTCGAGCACAGCCGCACCATCGCGCCCATTTCAAGTCGCCCAAAAGAAAACGGCACCGCGCGATCCACGGTGCCGTTCTCGTCGAGCCGAGCCGCCGGACCGGCATACGCGGTCCGCACGACGCGCGTTCAGCCTTCGGTCGGCGGCACGTAGCCGGACGCCTGATCCGCGCCTTCGCCGAAGAAGTACTTCTCGGTCTGCTTCATCAGGTACTGACGCGCGCGCGGATCGGCCATGTTCAGGCGATTCTCGTTGATCAGCATCGTCTGCTGCTTGAGCCAGCCTTGCCACGCTTCCTTCGACACGTTTTCGTAAATGCGCTTGCCGAGCTCGCCCGGCAGCGGCGGGAAATCGAGGCCTTCGGCTTCCTTGCCGAGCTTCGCGCATTGGATCATTCGAGCCATCGTGTACTTCTCCTGTAATCGGTCGGGGGAGGGCAGCCGCCCGCGCTCAGAGCTGCTTCATCAGCACGAGCGACTTGCGCTGCCAGTTGTAGAGTTTGCGGCGGTCTTCCGGCAGATCGTCGACGCTGACCTTGACGAAGCCGCGCTTGAGGAACCAGTGCTCGGTGCGCGTCGTGAGCACGAAGATGTGCGTGAGGCCGCGCGCGCGGGCGCGCTGTTCGATGCGCTTGAGCAGGCGCTCGCCGTCGCCCGAGCCCTGCGCTTCCGGCGCGACCGTCAGGCACGCCATCTCGCCGATCTTCTCCTGCTGATACGGATACAGCGCCGCACAGCCGAACAGCACGCCGTCGTGCTCGATCACCGAGAAATGATCGATGTCGCGTTCGATCTGGTGACGGCCGCGCCGCACGAGCGTACCGTCCGCCTCGAGCGGCTCGATCAGCGACAGGATGCCGCCGACGTCGTCCGGCGTCGCCTCGCGCAGGCTCTCGAGATTCTCGTACGAGATCATCGTGCCGACACCGTCGTGCAGGAACAGTTCGAGCAGCATGCTGCCGTCGAGCGATTGCGGAATCAGGTGCGCGCGCGTGACGCCGCCGCGGCATGCGCGGATCGAATGCTTGAGGAAGAACGCATCGTCGCCCTGGATATTGCCGGAATCGAGCAGTTCGGCCGCGGCGTCGAGCGACATTTCGCGGATCAGCTCGCCGGCGTCGTCGACGATGCCGGGGCCGTCCGTCAGGAAGATGATCTTGTCGGCACGCAGCGCGATCGCGGCGGCCGATGCGACGTCTTCCATCGACAGGTTGAACGCCTCGCCGGTCGGCGAGAAGCCGAGCGGCGACAGCAGCACGAGCTTGCGGCTCGCGAGCGAATGGCGGATCGATTCCGCGTCGATCTTGCGCACGATGCCCGTGTGCGCGAAATCGACGCCGTCGAGAATCCCGACCGGCCGCGCGGTCACGAAGTTGCCGGACACGACGCTGATGTGCGCATGCGCCATCGGCGAGTTCGGCAGACCCTGGCTGATCGCGGCCTCGATGTCGAGACGCACTTCGCCGGCAGCCTCCTTCGCGGATTCGAGCGCGCGCGCATCGGTGATGCGCAGCCCGTGCGAGAACTCGGATTCGACGCCATGCAGATTCAGCTGCTCTTCGACCTGCGGCCGCGAGCCGTGCACGAGCACGATCTGGATGCCCATCGCCTGCAGCAGCGCGATGTCGGACACGAGCGCGTTCAGCAGCCCCTGCTGCACCACCTCGCCGCCGAACCCCACGACGAACGTGTTGTTGCGGAACTTGTGGATATAGGGCGCGACGGATCGCATCCAGTCGACGAACTGCGCGTGGCTGGCGGCCGAATCGTCGGCGGCCGGCGGGTTCGCGGCGCCGGTCTGGGCGGGACGGAGGTCGGTTTGGGAATTCATGGGCGGGATTATAATGCGCCCCCATGTCGAATGTACCTAAAAGTCCCGCGCCGACGCGGGCAGGCGCGCGCTCGGCGCGGCACCCGGATGGTGCGGCCGATGCGCGCCGGCAGCAGCGCGAGCCGGCGCAGCAGCCGCCGCGCAAGCCGGCC
>NZ_CABVPR010000075.1 GCF_902499135.1 Burkholderia dolosa | reverse complement strand
GGCGCCGCGCGCCACTATGCGGCGCCGGTCGTGCGCGCGGTCGACACGACCGCGGCCGGCGACACGTTCATCGGCGGCTTTGCCGCGCAGCTCGCGGCCGGCGCGGAACTCGACGCGGCGATCCGCTTCGCGCAGCGCGCGGCCGCGCTGTCCGTCACGCGCGCCGGCGCGCAACCGTCGATTCCGACGCTCGCCGAACTCGGCGACTGACACGTCTTCTTCCTCCGGCGCCGCCGTTTCGTCGCAGCGAACGGCGGCCGCGTCTTCTTCGATGAGCTGTCGCGATCGCAGTCCGCTCGTATGCTGAATCCCGCACATTATTCAGATAAATGCAATAAACAGACGTATTAAACGGAAAATTAGTGCGGATGCCATCAAGTTGCGTGTCTTGCAGTCGTTAAATGCAGTCAGCGAAACAACGTTTCGAAGCGACGGGCGCGGCCCGTTCATGACGACGCTACACAGGAAAGATGATGGTCTTCAGGAACCTGACGATTCGCGCACGCATCGGTTTGACGATGGCGTTTCTGGCCGCGCTGCTCGGCGTAATAGGCGTGCTCGGCCTGTACGGGATGACGCGCACGAATGCGTCGACGCGCGAGATTTTCAACAATCAGATGCCGAGCGCGGTCAACGTGGCCGTAGCCGAAATGTTCGCGGCACGCGAGCGGCTCGCGCTGGATCGCGCGGCGCTGCTGGCCGGCACGCCCGAATCCGCGGCTGCGATCGAGCGCAGCCGCGCGATGCGCGCGCAGTCCGACGCGGGGTGGCAGAAGTACCTCGCGCTGCCGCGCAACGCGGAAGAAGACCGGCTCGCGCAGGCGGTCGCGGCCAAGCGGCAGGCGCTGCAGGCGAGCTGCGACGCGTTCGCGGGCATCGTCGGGTCGGGCGACCATGAGCGGATCGGCGCCGGCGCGAAGGAGTTGCAGGCGCGCTACAACGACCTCGCGGTCGCGAGCGAAGCGTTGCGCACGTTCCAGTTCAGCGACGCGCGAACCCGCTTCGATCAGGCGGAGTCGGTGTACGAGACGATGCGCGTGCTGTCCGTCGTCGTGCTGGCGGCCGGCCTGATTGCCGCGCTGTTGTCGTGGCTCGCGCTGAGCCGCGCGATCGGCCGGCCGATCGCGGATGCGCTCGCGCATTTCGACGCGATCGCCGCGGGCGACCTGCGCCGCACGATCGTCGTGAATCGCCGCGACGAGATGGGCCAGTTGCTCGACGGCCTCGCGAAGATGCAGCGCGGCCTGGTCGATACGGTGCGCACCGTGCGCGGCGGCAGCGAGTCGATCGCGACGGCCGCGCGCCAGATCGCGGCCGGCAACGTCGATCTGTCGTCGCGCACCGAAGAGCAGGCGGCGGCGTTGCAGGAAACTGCGTCGAGCATGGAGCAGCTGACCGGCACCGTGAAGCAGAATGCGGACAATGCGCGCCAGGCGAGCGCGCTGGCCGCGAACGCGTCCGAAATTGCAAACAAGGGTAATACGGTGGTCGGCCAGGTCGTCGGCACGATGGGCGAGATCAACGCGAGCTCGGCCAAGATCGCGGATATCATCGCGATCATCGAGGGTATCGCGTTCCAGACCAACATCCTGGCGCTGAATGCGGCGGTCGAAGCCGCGCGTGCCGGCGAAGAAGGGCGCGGTTTCGCTGTCGTGGCGGGCGAGGTGCGCAGTCTCGCGCAACGCTCGTCGAGCGCGGCGAAGGAGATCAAGGCGCTGATCGACGCGTCGGTGGAGCGCATTCGGTCCGGTTCGACGCTCGTCGACGAAGCGGGGCGCACGATGAGCGACGTGATCGCGGCGGTGCAGCGCGTGACCGACATCATGGGCGAGATCGCGGCGGCTTCCGAAGAGCAGAGCGGCGGCATCGACCAGGTCGCGCGCGCGGTCGCGCAGATGGACGAAGTCACGCAGCAGAATGCGGCGCTCGTCGAGGAAGCGGCGGCCGCCGCGCAGTCGCTCGACGAGCAAGCGGCGCGCCTGCGCGACACGACGTCGGTGTTCCGGCTCGACGACGCGAACACGGCGACGGCTGCGTCCGGCGCCACGCGTGCCGTTGCGCGCGCACCGGCGGCGACGAATGCGCTGCGCACGCCGCCGGCTGCGCAGCGCGTCGCACACGACGAGCGCGATGCACCGCCGAAGCGCATGGCTGCCGCAGCGCCGGTGCCTGCGCACAAACCGGCGCGTGCGGCTGCCGCGCCCGCGATCGCATCGACGTCGCAGCCCGTCGCTGCCGGCGCCGACGATTGGGAGACGTTCTGATCCGGATGCGCCGAGCATCTATCCCCATTTGATTGGTCACGACGCCCGCGCTTGCGGGCGTCGTCGTTTTCGGCGCTCGAGAAATGTGACAGCGCAGATGAACGCGTCGAGGAACGCGATGTGCGACACGCTATGCGCTCGAGCGTCGCCGCGGTCCGATGCAGATGTTCTCGGACATCGGTCGTACGGGTATTTCCGTAAGGGTGTCGTGAAGAAAATTTGTAACGGCGTGTCGAACGTGTCGTCGAGAACGACGGTTCGAACGTCTACGGAAGAAGGGGGAAGCGACAACGAAGGATGCGTCCAATGCGAGAG
Source organism: Burkholderia dolosa (assembly GCF_902499135.1). Lineage (GTDB taxonomy): Bacteria > Pseudomonadota > Gammaproteobacteria > Burkholderiales > Burkholderiaceae > Burkholderia > Burkholderia dolosa. The sequence goes on along the minus strand of NZ_CABVPR010000075.1, from coordinate 25,456 downwards.
ACGTTTCGCTGTTCGACGAGACGCGGCACGTGCAGTTTGTGCGGCCCGGGACGTCGATTGTAGAGCGTCGAAATGCGTTGTCCAACCGGTGTTGTGGAGAATGACGAACTTCACACGAAGAGTTCGTGAAAAAAAATAAGAAAGGGTTTAGGATGAATTCGAACGCGCTTGCTTGTGCGCAGTCAGACGAACGCAGGCACGTCTTCAGACTCAGGCGAGGAGGTAGCATGGATATTTACAGCAGCTTCGCGAACCGCTTCGAAAAAACGCGAGAGGAAGAGTTCTCGCTGGAGGAGTATCTCGCGCTCTGCAAGAACGATCCGTCGGCGTACGCTACGGCTGGCGAACGCATGCTGGCTGCAATCGGGGAACCGGAACACATCGATACGCGCAACGACCCGCGGCTGTCGCGGATCTTCGCGAACAAGGTCATCAAGGTCTATCCCGCATTCCGTGAGTTCTACGGAATGGAGGAAGTGATCGAGCAGGTGGTCTCGTATTTCCGCCACGCTGCGCAAGGGCTCGAAGAGAAGAAGCAGATTCTCTATCTGCTGGGCCCGGTCGGCGGCGGCAAGTCGTCGATCGCCGAGCGCCTGAAGCAGTTGATGGAGCGCGTGCCGTTCTATGCGCTGAAGGGCTCGCCCGTCAACGAATCGCCGCTCGGGCTGTTCGACTACGACGAAGACGGTCCGATTCTCGAAGAACAGTATGGCATTCCTCGCCGCTATCTGAAGAGCATTCTGAGCCCGTGGGCGGTCAAGCGCCTGCACGAATACAACGGCGACATCCGCCAGTTCCGCGTGGTGCGCCGCTATCCGTCGATCCTGCGGCAGATCGGGATCGCGAAGACGGAGCCGGGCGACGAGAACAATCAGGACATTTCGTCGCTGGTCGGCAAGGTCGACATCCGCAAGCTCGAGCAATATGCGCAGGACGATGCGGACGCCTACAGCTATTCCGGCGGCCTGTGCCTCGCGAACCAGGGCCTGCTCGAGTTCGTCGAAATGTTCAAGGCGCCGATCAAGGTGCTGCACCCGCTGCTGACCGCGACGCAGGAAGGCAACTTCAAGGGCACCGAAGGTTTCGGCGCGATTCCGTTCGACGGGATCATCCTCGCGCACTCGAACGAGTCGGAGTGGAAGGCGTTCCGCAACAACCGCAACAACGAGGCGCTGCTCGACCGGATCTTCGTCGTGAAGGTGCCGTACTGCCTGCGCGTGTCCGAAGAGATCAAGATCTACGAGAAGCTGATCCGCAACTCGTCGCTCGCGGAAGCGGTATGCGCGCCGGGCACGCTGAAGATGATGGCGCAGTTCTCGGTGCTGTCGCGGCTGCACGAACCGGAGAACTCGAGCCTGTTCTCGAAGATGCAGGTGTACGACGGCGAGAACCTGAAGGACACCGACCCGAAGGCGAAGTCGTACCAGGAATATCGCGACTACGCGGGCGTCGACGAAGGGATGACCGGCGTGTCGACGCGCTTCGCGTTCAAGATCCTGTCGCGCGTGTTCAACTTCGATTCGAGCGAGGTCGCGGCGAACCCCGTGCACCTGATGTACGTGCTCGAACAGCAGATCGAGCGCGAGCAGTTCCCGCCGGAAACGGAGCAGAAGTATCTGTCGTTCGTGAAGGACGTGCTCGCGTCGCGCTACGCGGAGTTCATCGGCAAGGAAATCCAGACGGCATACCTCGAATCGTATTCGGAGTACGGGCAGAACATCTTCGATCGCTACGTCACGTATGCAGATTTCTGGATCCAGGATCAGGAGTTCCGCGATCACGACACCGGCGAGAGCTTCGATCGCGCCGCGCTGAACGCGGAGCTCGAGAAGATCGAGAAGCCGGCCGGCATCAGCAACCCGAAGGATTTCCGCAACGAGATCGTGAACTTCGTGCTGCGTGCGCGGGCCGCGAACGCCGGCAAGAACCCGGTGTGGACGAGCTACGAGAAGCTGCGCGTGGTGATCGAGAAGAAGATGTTCTCGAATACGGAGGAACTGTTGCCGGTCATTTCGTTCAACGCGAAGGGCTCGGCGGAGGAGCAGCGCAAGCATGAGGACTTTGTGAACCGGATGGTCGCGAAGGGCTATACGCCGAAGCAGGTCAGGCTGCTTTGCGACTGGTACCTGCGCGTGCGCAAGTCGTCATGACGCGCGCGGTACCGCGCCCGTGCGGCTGGTCCGCACGGGCACCTTCAGAGACGCCGCCCGCATGACGGCAGACGGCATGTGCGGCGAGCGTCCCGGCATATCGACTTTCGAGCGGGAGACCGGGAGTGCTTCATCAAATCATCGACCGCAGGCTGGCCGGCAAGAACAAGAGCATCGCCAATCGCGAACGCTTTCTGCGTCGCGTCAAGAACTACATTCGTCGCGCCGTATCCGATGCGGTGCGCGACCGTAGCATCAAGGACATCCAGAGCACGCAGAGCATCACGATTCCGCGCAAGGACATCGCGGAGCCGACGTTCCGGCACGCGCCGGGCGGACGGCGCGAATACGTGCATCCGGGCAACGAGGACTACGTGCGCGGCGACAAGATTCCGCGTCCGCAGGGCGGCTCGGGCGGCGGCGGCAGTCAGGCGAGCAACGAAGGCGAAGGGCAGGACGACTTCGTGTTCGAACTGTCCCGCGACGAATTCATGCAGTACTTCTTCGACGATCTCGAACTGCCGCGCCTCGTGAAGACGCACCTGCTGACCGTGCCGAGCTGGAAGAACGTGCGCGCGGGCTGGTCGGCGGAAGGCACGCCGAACAACATCGACGTCGTGCGTTCGCTGCGCAGCGCGCTCGGCCGGCGCATCGCGCTCGGCTCGCCGCTCGTCAACGAGCTGCGCGAACTCGAGGCGCAGCTCGAAGTGCTGAAGAACGATCCGGAAGACCGCCGCGCGGAAATCGCGACGCTCGAAGCGGAGATTCATCACCTGAAGGGCCGCATCTGGCGGATTCCGTTCATCGATCCGTTCGACCTGCGCTACATCAATCGCGTGAAGCAGCCGCAGCCGTCGAGTCAGGCCGTGATGTTCTGCCTGATGGACGTGTCGGGCTCGATGGACGAGCAGCGCAAGGATCTCGCGAAGCGCTTCTTCATCCTGCTGTACCTGTTCCTGAAGCGGAACTACGAGCGTATCGAGGTCGTGTTCATCCGGCACCATACGCGCGCGGAGGAAGTCGACGAAGACACGTTCTTCCATTCGACCGAAAGCGGAGGCACGGTCGTGTCGAGCGCGCTCGAACTGATGCGCAAGGTGATGAACGAGCGCTACTCGCCGACCGAATGGAACATCTACGGCGCGCAAGCATCGGACGGCGACAACTGGACTGACGATTCGCCGAAGTGTCGCAAAATCCTCGAAGAGGATATCCTCACCAAGACGCGTTACTTCGCGTACATCCAGGTCGCGCCCGAAGAGCAGAACCTGTGGCTCGAGTACGCGCAGCTGGCGCTGTCGCAACCGCATCTCGCGATGAAAAAAGTGGAATCGGCTGCCGATATCTACCCGGTGTTTCGTGAATTGTTCGAAAAGCAGGTGGAAATGTCATGACGACCCGCCATCTGCACAACGAGTCGCGCGGCTACGAGCCGCGCCCTTCCGGCGACGACAACGCCGGTCCTGCCGCATCGCAGCAACGCGGCCGGGCCGAGCCGCCGCCGGCCGCCGACTTGCCCGGTGCCGGGCAGAAGGAAGCGCGCATGAACGTTGCCGAACGCAAGCCGTTGCCGTGCCCGTCCGACTGGACGTTCGAACTGCTGGAGGAGTACGACACGCATATCGCGCAGGTCGCCGAACAGTACGAACTCGATATCTATCCGATCCAGCTCGAACTGATCAGCGCCGAGCAGATGATGGACGCGTATGCGTCGGTCGGGATGCCGGTCAACTACCGTCACTGGTCGTTCGGCAAGCACTTCCTCGCGACCGAGAAGAGCTATCGCCGCGGCCAGATGGGCCTCGCGTACGAAATCGTCATCAATTCGAATCCGTGCATCGCGTATCTGATGGAAGAGAACACGATGACGATGCAGGCGCTCGTCATCGCGCACGCCGCGTATGGACATAACTCGTTCTTCAAGGGCAACTACCTGTTCCGGCTGTGGACCGACGCGCACGCGATCATCGACTACCTCGTGTACGCGAAGAACTACGTCGCCGAGTGCGAGGAGCGCTACGGGCTCGATCGTGTCGAGGAACTGCTCGATTCGTGCCATGCGTTGATGAACTACGGCGTCGACCGCTACAAGCGTCCGCAGAAGCCGTCGCTCGCGAAGGAGGCGGCGCTGCGGCGCGAGCGCGAGGCGTACCTGCAGTCGCAGGTCAACGAGCTGTGGCGCACGCTGCCCGGCAAGAAGCCGGAACTCGAGGAAGAGCAGGAGGAACGCTATCCGCCGGAGCCGCAGGAGAACCTGCTGTACTTCGCGGAAAAGAACGCGCCGCTGCTCGAGCCGTGGGAGCGCGAGATCATCCGGATCGTGCGCAAGATCGGCCAGTATTTCTATCCACAGCGGCAGACGCAGGTGATGAACGAAGGGTGGGCGACGTTCTGGCATTACACGCTGCTCAATACGCTGTACAACCAGGGCAAGCTCGAAGACGGCTTCATGATGGAGTTCCTCCATTCGCACAGCAACGTCGTGTACCAGCCGCCCGTCACGAAGCCGTACTACAGCGGGATCAATCCGTATGCGCTCGGCTTTTCGATGATGAGCGACATCCGGCGGATCTGCGAGGCGCCGACGGAAGAGGACTACAAGTGGTTCCCCGAAATTGCGGGCACGCCGTGGCTGCCCACGATGCACTACGCGATGCGCAACTTCAAGGACGAGAGCTTCATCGCGCAGTACCTGTCGCCGAACCTGATCCGCGAGATGCGGCTGTTCTCGGTGCTCGACGACGACATGCGCGATGCGCTCGAAGTGTCGGCGATTCACGACGAGTCCGGCTACCAGTACGTGCGTCAGGCGCTGTCGCGGCAGTACGACATTCACCATCGCGAGCCGAACATCCAGGTGTGGGCGGTCAACACGCGCGGCGACCGCAGCCTCACGCTGCGCCACTTCATGACCGACAACCGCCATCTGTCGAACGACAGCGACGAGGTGCTCAAGCACATGGCGCGGCTCTGGCAGTTCGACGTGTATCTCGAGAGCGTCGACGAGGCCGGCACCGTGCGCAAGCGCTACGAGTGCCGCTACGTGCCGCCCGAGGTGCGCGTTTGAGCGCGCTGCGCGGCGAGTTTGCATCGGACGCCAGCCTGCGGGCTGGCGTTTTCATATGACGACCGCACGCAGGCAGAGCATGCGCGAGAAAATTTTTCTACATCGGGGCCAACCCGGAAAGCCGCGTACTTTACATTTCGCTAAAATCCGGTAGCGCCGTGCGCCGGAACCGGTGCCACGCGCGACCGCACGCGACGGCTGCCGCCGTCTCATCCAAAAGCACTCAAAGGAACAGACCCACCCATGGACGTCCAGACCGACCAAGCTGCGCTGTCCGCGCACGATACCCGGCGGCGCGTGTTCGCGATCGTCGGCGCCTCGTCGGGCAACCTCGTCGAATGGTTCGACTTCTATATCTATTCGTTCTGCGCGCTGTACTTCGCGCCCGCGTTCTTCCCGAGCGGCAACACGACGACGCAGCTGCTGAACACGGCCGGCGTGTTCGCGGCCGGCTTCCTGATGCGTCCGATCGGCGGCTGGCTGTTCGGCCGCATCGCGGATCGTCACGGGCGCCGTACCGCGATGATGATCTCGGTGCTGATGATGTGCGGCGGCTCGCTCGTGATCGCGGTGCTGCCGACCTACGCGCAGATCGGTGCGCTCGCGCCGGCGCTGCTGCTCGTCGCGCGGCTGTTCCAGGGGCTGTCGGTCGGCGGCGAATACGGGACGAGCGCCACCTACATGAGCGAGGTCGCGCTGAAGGGCCGGCGCGGCTTCTTCGCGTCGTTCCAGTACGTGACGCTGATCGGCGGCCAGCTGTGCGCGCTGCTCGTGCTGGTGATCCTGCAGCAGACGCTGTCGAACGCGGAACTGAAGGCGTGGGGCTGGCGCATTCCGTTCGTCGTCGGCGCGGCGGCCGCGCTGATCTCGCTATATCTGCGCAAGTCGCTCGACGAAACGTCGACGACCGAGTCGCGCGACAAGAAGCTCGCGGGCACGATCCGCGGCGTGTGGCAGCACAAGGGCGCGTTCTTCACGGTGGTCGGCTTCACCGCCGGCGGCTCGCTGATCTTCTACACGTTCACGACGTACATGCAGAAGTACCTGGTGAACACGGCCGGCATGCATGCGAAGACGGCCAGCAACGTGATGACCGTCGCGCTGCTCGTGTACATGCTGCTGCAGCCGGTGTTCGGCGCGCTGTCCGACAAGATCGGCCGCCGCATGTCGATGATCCTGTTCGGTACGTTCGCAGTGATCGGCACGGTGCCGCTGATGCATGCGCTGAAGGACGTGACGAGCCCGGTCGCCGCATTCGCGCTGATCACGATCGCGCTCGCGATCGTCAGCTTCTACACGTCGATCAGCGGGCTGATCAAGGCCGAGATGTTCCCGCCCGAAGTGCGCGCGATGGGCGTCGGGCTGTCGTACGCGGTCGCGAATGCGCTGTTCGGCGGATCGGCCGAATACGTCGCGCTGTGGTTCAAGTCGATCGGCAGCGAAGAAACGTTCTACTGGTACGTCACTGCACTGTGCGCGATCTCGCTGATCGTGTCGTGGCGGATGCGCGATCCGAGCAAGGAAGGGTATCTGCGTCACGAACCGTGATCGGGTGGCGACGTGGCCGGGCGACGGCGCCCGGCCGCGTGTCGCCATCGGCTTGAGACGGCGCGCCGTGAAGTACGCGGCGCGCCGTTTTTCATCGGCCGCACGAATCGGATCGGCGCGCGCAAGCTCATCGCGACGCACGCGATATCGATATCGCAATCGCTTCGTTGCCGGCGGCCGGCACGCCTTTTATGCTGGGCGCGTAGTTCGTGTGACACCTCCTTGACTGGGATTCGCGCCCGCTGCTTGCAGCGGGCGTCTTTTTTCGTGCGGCGTCTACCTATGCGCCGCATCGCGCCGCGTTCATCACGAAACCCGCAGAGCAAAGCACCATTTGTTGGTTCGGATTCGCCGCGCGCGCTGATACGTTAGCGGCTTCGCGGCTCACGCCGCCGCGATGTTTCCGAACCGGCTGCCGCGCGATCCGCGGCGGCCTTCATAACAAGTCAGGTCGCGCTCATGAAAATCCACACTCTCGCCACATGGCTCATCGGGGCCGCACTCGTCACCGCCGGCGCCGCCGCGCACGCGGATCGACTCGACGACATCAGGAAAGCCGGCGTGCTGCGCGTCGCGACGTTCGACAGCAATCCGCCGTTCGGCTATGTCGATGCGAAAAGCAACCGTATCGTCGGGCTCGACGTCGACTATGCAAAGGCGCTCGCGGACAAGCTCGGCGTCAAGCTGCAACTGCAGCCGACGAATCCCGCGAATCGCATTCCGTTCCTGACTTCCGGCAAGGTCGATCTCGTGCTCGCGAACTTCACGATCACCGACGAGCGCGCGAAGCAGGTCGACTTCAGCATCCCGTATTTCTCGTCCGGCCAGCAGTTTCTCGCGAAGAAGGGCGTGCTGAAATCCGCCGACCAGCTCAACGGCCTGCGTATCGGCGCGGACAAGGGCACGACGAACGAGATCACGCTGCGCGAGAAATTCCCGAAGGCGACGATCGTCGCGTACGACGACACGCCGTTCGCGTTCGCCGCGCTGCGCGCCGGCAACGTGCAGGCGATCACGCAGGACGGGCCGAAGCTGATCGGCCTGCTCGCGAACGTGCCGGACAAGCAGAACTACGAGATCCCGCCGTTTACGATCTCGAACGACTACATGGGCGTCGGCGTGCCGAAGGGCGAGACGCGCCTGCTCGGCTTCGTGAACGACACGCTGAAGGGGCTCGAGGCGAGCGGACGCGCCGCGCAGATCTACGATGCGTGGTTCGGGCCGACGACGAAGACGCCGCTCGCACGGATCTTCCGCATCGGCGACAAGAGCTGACGCACGCACGCACGCACGCACGCACGCACGCGCGCGCGCGCCGCGCGCGCGCCGATGCGGGCCGCCGGCCCGCGGGCGCGCAACGATAGCGGCGCTTTTCCGTTTTGTTCCGAGCGCGCTTCGGCGCGCACACTCCAGCATGCTCGGGTTGGCTCCCAAATATCTGTCGTGGCTGTGGCACGGCTTTCTGCTGACGCTCGGCCTTGCGGTCGCGTCGGCGCTTGCCGCGACGGCCGGCGGGCTGCTGCTCGCGGTGCTCCGTCATGCGCGCGGCGCGGCGCCGCGTGCGATCGCGTCGGCGTACGTGGTCGCGTTCCGCAATACGCCGCTGCTCGTGCAGCTGCTGTTCTGGTATTTCGGCGTCGCGTCGCTGCTGCCCGATACGTGGATCGCATGGCTGAACGCGCGTCACGACGCGAGCATCGGCCCCGTCACGCTCGCGTGGCCGTCGTTCGAGTTCGTCGCGGGCTGGGTCGGGCTGAGCGCGTACACGGCCGCGTTCGTCGCCGAGGAGTGCGAAGCCGGCTTGCGCGGCGTGCGGCGCGCGCAGCACGATGCGGCCGCTGCGCTCGGCTTCACGCCGATGCAGTCGCTGCGCTACGTCGTGCTGCCGCAAGCGGTGCGCATCGCGTTGCCGCCGCTCTTCGGTCAATACATGAATCTCGTGAAGAACTCGTCGCTCGCGATGGCGATCGGCGTCGCCGAGCTGTCGTATGCGTCGCGGCAGGTCGAGACCGAGACGTTCAAGACGTTCGCCGCGTTCGGCGTCGCGACGGTGCTGTACATCGCCGCGGTGGCCGCGATCGAGGCGGCCGCGTATGCGGCCACGCAGTGGCGCGACCGGCTCGGCGCAGGGCGTTGACGATGGACGCGTCGCTGCTGCTCGACAATCTGCCGTATCTGCTCGTCGGCGCGTTTCCGGACGGCCCGCTCGGCGGTGCCGCGCTGTCGCTCGTGCTCGCGGTCGTGTCCGCTGTCGCTTCGGCCGTGCTCGGCATTGCGCTCGGCGTCGCGATGGCGCTCGCGCGCGGGCCGCTGCGCGTGCTGCTGCTCGCGGTCATCGGCTTCTTTCGCGCGATTCCGGTGCTGATGCTGATCTTCTGGACGTATTTCCTGATGCCGACGCTGCTGCACATGGACGTGCCGGGGCTCGCGACCGTCGTCTGTGCGCTGGCGCTCGTCGGCGGCGCGTATCTCGCGCACGCGGTGCATGCGGGGATCGTCGCGGCCGGCGCCGGGCAGCGGCAGGCGGGGCTGTCGCTCGGCCTCACGCGCTGGCAGACCGTGCGCTACGTGCTGCTGCCGCAGGCGATCCGGATCATGACGCCGTCGTTCGTCAACCAGTGGGTCGCGCTCGTGAAGGACACGTCGCTCGCGTATATCGTCGGCGTGCCGGAGCTGTCGTTCGTCGCGACGCAGGTGAACAGCCGGCTGATGGTGTATCCGGCGCCGATCTTCCTGTTCGTCGCGGCGATCTATCTGGTGCTGTGCACGTCGCTCGACGGTGCGGCGCGCCGGCTGCTCGCGCGTGGCCGGCGTGCGCCGCGCGGTGCATCGGCGACGGCGAAACGCGCCGAGCCTGCGCGCTGACCGCGGACTGCGCAGCGCGCGGTTGCGGCGACGCTCGTCTATCGGATCGGCTTCGGCAAATGCGCGGTGAATGCGCGGGCGTCGCGGTGCGCATGACGCTCGCGCGACGACGGCCGCTCACCGGTCGCCCGCGCGGCCGCCGACCCGCCGACGACCGAGCGCCGCGTCACGACGCCGTGTAATGCGTATTGAAAACGGCGCGCAGCGTCGACGGATCGGTCGCGAACTCGCCCCACAGCGGTCCGTCGTTCTGCGCGAACGCGAACGGCGCGGTACTGATCGACGCGAGACGGAAGCGCCATTGCGCGGCTTCCTGGCGGAACGCGGTGAGCTGCATGTCGGATAGCGCGGTTTGCGCGCTCGCGAGCGTGACGAGCGGATCGACCGGATCGTTCGCGACGCGCACTTCGAAGTGCAGGTGCGGGCCGGTCGCCGCGCCGGTCATCCCGACCGAGCCGATGCGCTGCCCCTGTTTCACCGGTTCGCCGACCTTCAGCCCGCGCGCGAACGCGGACAGGTGCGCGTAATAGGTCGAATAGCCGTCCGCGTGATCGACGATCACGTAGCGCCCGTAGCCGCCCGGATCGGTGCCGACGAACGACACGACGCCGTCGGCTGCCGCGTCGACCGGCGTGCCGCTCGGCGCGGCGAGATCGACGCCCGTATGGAACGCCATCGCCTGCGACAGCGGATGGATGCGCTCGCCGAAGAACGAGCTGATCCGCGTCCATTTGACCGGCATCGTGAACGCGGCGGCCTCGAGCGGTGTGCCGTCGAGCGTGTAGTACGCGCCATGCGCGGCGCCCGGCGCACGGAACCAGATCGCGCCGAACGGCCGGCCGGCGACGCGCAGCTCCAGCGCGGTGACGCGCGGCACGCCGTCGTGCGCCTCGTAAGCGATCCGGTAATAATCGCCGCGCCGCGCGCTCGCATGCATCGCGACCTTGCCGCTCAGCAGATCGCCGAGCTGGATGCGCACTTCGGGCGGCACGTCGAGGCGGTTCAGCGTGTCGGACAGCGTGAGTTCGATGTCGCCGGCGCGCATCCGCCGATCGGTTTCGGGCGGCGCGAGCGTGAACAGGTTCGCGTAGCCCAGCATGTCGTTGCGGTGCGCACTGAGCGGCGCGAACAGGCCGGGCAGCGCATTGCGCTCGCCGACCGTATGCGCGAGTTCGCTCGTGACGAAATGCTGGGCGGTCGGAAACGGCGTGTCGGACAGCACGCGCTGCGGCAGCGCGGCCGTGCCCGAATCGACGGCGCCCGGCAATTGCGACACGGCCGGCAGCGCCGCGAAGCCGAATGCGGCGAGCGCGCCGAGTACGGCGGCCGGCACGAGCGCGCGCACGAAGCGCCGCGCGCGGCCGGGCGCGGAAATATCGAGAGTTGCAGCAGAATTGACCACGGGTGTCCACATCCAGGAAAGCGGTTCAAGGGGGTGTGGGCAGGAGCCGCCGACGGCGGATCCGTCGACTCGCGACGGCGCGGGCGGCGGGCGTGCAACAAAACAGGCCCCGCCAGGGGCCTGTGTCGTTTCCGTTCGTCCCAACTTGCGGGCGGGGCCCGCTTCGAACGGCGGCGTGCATGCCGGGTCGAACCCGGTTATCACGAAGACGCTAAAGAAAAATGACAGCGTCAGTCTACCGGTGTTCCGCTGAACGTTAAAAATTTTAAAGGGGGTCGGTTCGACCGTTTCGTATTCCGATAAATCGGGTTGAATCGGCAGAAATATCGAAGCTTTGCGTCAGTCCGGCAATTTCTGCGCACGCACCCGCAACGCAGCGGAACTGCGCACCGCGTCGAACCCGGCATCGAGCATCGCTTCCGCGTCGGTCCACCGGTTGCCGCGCAGCCGGTCGGTCCAGATCATCGATGCGAAGACGCCTTCGAGCAGCGACACGAGATAGACGGCCGCCAGATGCACGTCGAGATCGGCGGCGATTTCCCCGGCTGCGATCGCGCGGCGCAGCAGCGCCTTCGTGATGCGCAGCGTCTGCAACTCGAGCAGCATCCGGCGCCGCAGCAACGTGCCGTTTTCGTCGCTCTGCTCGCATTTCGTGTAGAGGATCACCAGCACGCGCTGCATCGAGCCGGGCTCGCCGCATTCGCGCAGATAGTGCGACGCCGCGCGGCGCAGCGTGTCGAGCGCGGGCAGGCCGTCGCCGGCGTCGAAGCTCTCCGACGTGCGCGCGAACGCGCGATCGCACATCGCGAGACACACCTCCATCTTGTTGCGGTAATGGCCGTACACGGCGCCGCGCGACATCCCGGCCGCCTCGGCAAGGTCCGCCATCGCGGTTTGCGCGACGCCTTTCTCGAGCAGCACGAGCTCGGCGGCGTCGAGGATCCGGTGCTTGATGGCGAGCGATTCTTCCCGGGTCTTGCGGGCCATGTCGTGGATTTCCTTTCAGTTTGCTGTCGTTTTATTGAGACAGTCGGGCGGTGGAGAGGCCAACGGCGATAATTAATCAGTCGTGACTGATTATAATCGGCCGCTTCGAGCCGCCGCATTGTATCGGCGGCGAACGATCCGAGGTCATTGATGAATCACCATCGTTCCCTGACGCGCCGCCGCAGGCTGGCGCCGTTCGTGCTCGCGGCCGCGTTTGTGCTGGCCGGATGCGGAAAGAACGAAACGGGCGCCGCGCCCGAGCCGCCGCGCGAAGCGAAAGTCGTGACGGTGCGTCCGACTGCTGTCCCGATGACCGTCGAGCTGCCCGGCCGGCTCGATGCGTATCGGCAGGCGCAGGTGCGCGCGCGTGTCGCAGGCATCGTCATCGCGCGTACCTATGAAGAAGGCCAGGAAGTGAAGCAGGGCGCGGTGCTGTTCCGCATCGACCCGGCGCCGCTGAAGGCCGCGCGCGATGCCGCGCAGGGCGCGCTCGCGAAGGCGCAGGCCGCGGCGCTCGCCGCGAGCGACAAGCGCCGGCGATACGACGATCTCGTGCGCGATCGTGCAGTCAGCGAGCGCGACCATACCGAAGCCGTCGCGGCCGACACGCAGGCGAAAGCCGACGTGGCGTCCGCGAAGGCCGAGCTCGCGCGCGCACAGCTGCAGCTCGACTACGCGACGGTCACCGCGCCGATTTCCGGCCGCGCGCGGCGTGCGCTCGTCACCGAAGGCGCGCTCGTCGGCCAGGATCAGGCGACGCCGCTCACCACCGTCGAGCAGCTCGATCCGATCTACGTGAATTTCTCGCAGCCGGCGGCCGACGTCGATGCGCTGCGGCGCGCGGTGAAGAGCGGCCGCGCGACCGGCATCGCGCAGCACGACATCGCGGTGACGCTGCTGCGCGCGGACGGCTCCGCGTATCCGCTGAAGGGCAAGCTGCTGTTCAGCGATCTCGCGGTCGATCCGACCACCGACACGGTCGCGATGCGCGCGCTGTTTCCGAATCCGGAGCGCGAGCTTCTGCCGGGCGCGTACGTGCGGATCGCGCTCGACGCGGCGGTCGATCGCCGCGCGATCCTCGTGCCGCGCGATGCGCTGCTGCGCACGGCCGATCGCACGTCGGTGCGGATCGTCGATGCGAACGGCAAGGTCAAGGACGTCGAGGTCGTCGCCGACGACATGAGCGGCCGCGACTGGCGCATCACGCGCGGCCTCGCGGGCGGCGAGCGCGTGATCGTCGACAACGCCGCGCAGTTCGCCCCCGGCACGGCGGTCAAGCCCGTCGAGCAGGCGCCGCCGTCGAATGCGGCGCCGGCAGCGGCCGCGTCGCGCGCGGCCGCCCGTCAAACCTGATCGGTACGGATCCTCATGGCACGCTTCTTCATCGATCGCCCCGTGTTCGCGTGGGTGATCGCACTCTTCATCATGCTGGGCGGCGTCTTCGCGATTCGCGCGCTGCCGGTCGCGCAGTATCCGGACATCGCGCCGCCGGTCGTCAGCATCTATGCGGCGTATCCGGGCGCGTCCGCGCAGGTCGTCGAGGAATCGGTGACCGCGCTGATCGAGCGCGAGATGAACGGCGCGCCCGGGCTGCTGTATACGTCCGCGACGAGCAGCGCCGGCGCCGCGTCGCTGTACCTGACGTTCCGCCAGGGTGTGAACGCCGATCTCGCGGCCGTCGAAGTGCAGAATCGGCTGAAGACGGTCGAGGCGCGGCTGCCCGAGCCGGTGCGACGCGACGGCATCCAGGTCGAGAAGGCCGCCGACAACATCCAGCTCGTCGTGTCGTTGACGTCCGACGACGGCCGGATGACCGACGTGCAGCTCGGCGAATATGCGTCGGCGAACGTCGTGCAGGCGCTGCGGCGCGTCGACGGCGTCGGCCGCGTGCAGTTCTGGGGCGCCGAATACGCGATGCGGATCTGGCCGGACCCGGTGAAGATGGCCGGGCACGGCGTCACCGCGTCGGACATCGCGTCGGCCGTGCGCGCGCACAACGCGCGCGTGACGATCGGCGACATCGGCCGCAGCGCGGTGCCGGCCAGCGCGCCGATCGCCGCGACCGTGTTTGCCGACGCGCCGCTGAAGACGCCGGCCGACTTCGGCGCGATCGCGCTGCGCACGCAGCCGGACGGCTCCGCGCTGTATCTGCGCGACGTCGCGCGCGTCGAGTTCGGCGGCAACGACTACAACTATCCGTCGTACGTGAACGGCAAGGTCGCAACCGGGATGGGCATCAAGCTCGCGCCGGGCTCGAACGCGGTGGCCACCGAGAAGCGCATCCGCGCGACGATGGACGAGCTGTCCGCGTACTTCCCGCCGGGCGTGAAATACCAGATTCCGTACGAGACGTCGTCGTTCGTGCGCGTGTCGATGAACAAGGTCGTCACGACGCTGATCGAGGCCGGCGTGCTGGTGTTCCTCGTGATGTTCCTGTTCATGCAGAACCTGCGTGCGACGCTGATCCCGACGCTCGTCGTGCCGGTCGCGCTCGCGGGCACGTTCGGCGCGATGTACGCGGCCGGCTTCTCGATCAACGTGCTGACGATGTTCGGGATGGTGCTCGCGATCGGCATCCTCGTCGACGATGCGATCGTCGTCGTCGAGAACGTCGAGCGGCTGATGGTCGAAGAAGGGCTCGGGCCGTACGACGCGACCGTGAAGGCGATGACGCAGATCAGCGGCGCGATCGTCGGGATCACGGTCGTGCTGACGTCCGTGTTCGTGCCGATGGCGTTCTTCGGCGGCGCGGTCGGCAACATCTATCGGCAGTTCGCGCTGTCGCTCGCGGTGTCGATCGGCTTCTCCGCGTTCCTCGCGCTGTCGCTGACGCCCGCGCTGTGCGCGACGCTGCTCAAGCCGGTCGACGACGCGCATCGCGACAAGGGCGGCTTCTTCGGCTGGTTCAACCGGCTGGTCGCGCGTTCGACGCAGCGCTATGCGACGCGGGTCGGCGCGATGCTGAAGAAGCCGGTGCGCTGGCTCGTCGTGTACGGCGCGCTGAGCGCGGCCGCCGTGCTGATGCTCGTGCAGCTGCCGACCGCGTTCCTGCCGGACGAGGACCAGGGCAACTTCATGGTGATGGTGATCCGGCCGCAGGGCACGCCGCTCGCCGAGACGATGCAGAGCGTGCGCGACGTCGAATCGTATATCCGCCGCGACGAGCCGGCGGCGTATACGTTCGCGCTCGGCGGCTTCAACCTGTACGGCGAAGGGCCGAACGGCGGGATGATCTTCGTCACGCTGAAGAACTGGGCGGCGCGCAAGCATGCGCACGATCAGGTGCAGGCGATCGTCGAACGCGTGAACGCGCGTTTCGCCGGCACGCCGAACACGACCGTGTTCGCGATGAACGCGCCGGCGCTGCCCGATCTCGGCTCGACGAGCGGCTTCGACTTCCGGCTGCAGAATCGCGGCGGGCTCGACTACGCGGCGTTCAGCGCCGCGCGCGAGCAGCTGCTCGCGGCCGGCGGCAAGGATCCCGCGCTCACCGACCTGATGTTCGCGGGCACGCAGGACGCGCCGCAGCTGAAGCTCGACATCGACCGCGCGAAGGCGTCCGCGCTCGGCGTGTCGATGGACGAGATCAACACGACGCTCGCGGTGATGTTCGGCTCCGACTACGTCGGCGATTTCATGCACGGCACGCAAGTGCGGCGCGTGGTCGTGCAGGCCGACGGCCGGCACCGCATCGACGCCGACGACGTGAAGAAGCTGCGCGTGCGCAACGCGCGCGGCGAGATGGTGCCGCTCGCGGCATTCGCGACGCTGCACTGGACGCTCGGTCCGCCGCAGCTCACGCGCTACAACGGCTATCCGTCGTTCACGATCAACGGCTCGGCTGCGCCCGGCCACAGCAGTGGCGAAGCGATGGCCGCGATCGAGCGGCTCGCCGCGAAGCTGCCGGCCGGCATCGGCCATTCGTGGTCGGGCCAGTCGTTCGAGGAGCGGCTGTCGGGCGCGCAGGCGCCGATGCTGTTCGCGCTGTCGGTGCTGGTCGTGTTTCTCGCGCTCGCGGCGCTGTACGAGAGCTGGTCGATTCCGTTCGCGGTGATGCTCGTCGTGCCGCTCGGCCTGATCGGCGCGGTGCTCGGCGTCACGCTGCGCGCGATGCCGAACGACATCTATTTCAAGGTCGGGCTGATCGCGACGATCGGGTTGTCCGCGAAGAACGCGATCCTGATCGTCGAAGTCGCGAAGGATCTGGTCGCGCAGCGCATGTCGCTCGTCGACGCGGCGGTCGAAGCCGCAAGGCTGCGGCTGCGGCCGATCGTGATGACGTCGCTCGCGTTCGGCGTCGGCGTGCTGCCGCTCGCGCTCGCGTCGGGCGCCGCGTCCGGCGCGCAGCGCGCGATCGGCACCGGCGTGCTCGGCGGCGTGATCACGGCGACGGTGTTCGCGGTGTTTCTCGTTCCGCTGTTTTTCGTGATCGTCGGCCGCCTGTTCGACGTCGGCCCACGCCGGCGCGGCGGCGCGCAGCCGGCGACGATGGAGGAATCGTGATGGTGTTTCGCGTGAATGCGGATGCGCGGCGGCGAACGCGCGGCACGCTGGCCGCCGCGCTGTCGTTCGCGCTTGCGGGCTGCTCGTTCGCGCCGCGCTACGAGCGGCCGGCCGCGCCCGTGCCGCCGACCTACGTGTCGACCGACGACGGCGCGGTGGCGTCCGTGGCGCCCGATGCGGCGCGTGCCGATGCCGCGCTGCTCGACGACTGGCGCGCGTACTTCACCGATCCGGCGCTGCAGGCGTGGATCGACGCGGCGCTCGCGAACAACCGCGACCTGCGCGTCGCGGCCGCGCGCGTCGAAGAGGCGCGCGCGCTGTACGGCGTGCAGCGCGCGGACCTGCTGCCGTCGATCGACGCGAATCTCGGCTACGAGCGCACGCGTCAGTACGACCCGGTCGTGCGCGAGAGTGCGGTCAGCGGGCTGTATCGCGCGGGCGTCGGCATCAGCGCGTACGAACTCGACCTGTTCGGCCGCGTGCGCAACCTGTCCGAGGCGGCGCTCGCCGAGTATTTCGCGACGGCCGACGCACAACGCACGGTGCGGATCGGCGTGATCGCCGAAGTCGCGGGCGCGTACGTATCCGAGCGCTCGCTGTACGAGCAGCTCGCGCTCGCGCAGCGCACGCTCGACGCGCGCACGAGCATGGCCGCGCTCACGCAGCGCCGCTATGCGGCCGGGACGAGCGACGCGATCGAATTGCGTTCGGCGCAAATGCTCGTCGCATCCGCGCGTGCGTCGCAGGCCGCGCTGCAGCGCGAACACGCGCAGGCCGTGCGCGCGCTGCAACTGCTCGCCGGCGATTTCGCGCGCCGCGTGCAGGGCGACGCGACCGCGCTCGATACGCTCGCGATCGCACCGATCGCGCCCGGCGCGCCGAGCGAACTGCTCGAACGGCGTCCGGACGTTCGTCAGGCCGAAGCGCACCTCAAGGCGGCGAACGCGCAGATCGGCGCGGCGCGTGCCGCGTTTTTTCCGCGCATTGCGTTGACGACCGACTACGGTTCGGTGAGCGACGCGTTCGCGAACCTGTTCGCGGCCGGCACGAACGTGTGGACGTTCGCCCCGCGCATCACGTTGCCGATCTTCGCCGGCGGGCGCAACCGCGCGAATCTCGACGTGGCGAACGCGCGCAAGCACGCCGCCGTCGCCGAATACGAGAAGGTCGTGCAGACTGCGTTCCGCGAAGTCGCCGATGCGTTCGCCGCGCGCGATTCGATCGAGCGCCAGCTCGCCGCGCAGCAGGACGCGCATGCCGCCGACGGCGCGCGGCTGAAGCTCGCCGAGCGCCGCTATGCGGGCGGCGTTGCGACCTATCTCGAACTGCTCGACGCGCAGCGCAGCACGTACGAGTCGGGGCAGGAACTGATCCGGCTCAAGCAGCTCAGGCTCACGAACGCGATCGCGCTGTATCGCGCGCTCGGCGGCGGCTGGGCGCCGGCGTCGGCGGAGCGCGCGGCGGACACGTGACGTTCAAAGGATCGCGCGGCAGCCGCATGCCGGCACCGCTGAAGAAGTGCAACGTCGCGATGCGGGCCGACGGGGGCTTCGACCGGGGGTTTGCGGTACAGAACGGCTTGCTCGTGCCCGCGCAGGACGGCAATGCCGGATCGGCATCGCGCATGGCCGACGCAGCGCGATGCGTTCGGCGAACCGCTCGCGCGTGCGCAGTTTCCGTCGGCCGCGATGGGCGCGAGCGTGCCGTCGACGTGGTGCCGAAGTGCTTAAGGTGCCGAAGGTCGATCGGTTCGATGCGGCCGCAACGATCCGGCCGCTCATCGAGCGGCGTGCCTGCAATCGTCGGCGGGGGAGGGCGATCGAAACGGCGCCGGCATGCCGGCGCCCGCTTCGTTGGCCGCGCGATGCTCAGCGCACCCAGCGGCAGACCTTGTGATGATGGTGATGGTCGAAACGGCACACGCGATGCGGATGCGCTTCGGCGATCGCCGGCGCGAGCACGGCGGCTGCAACGGTCATCGCGGTCAGGGTTTTCAGTAGCGTTTTCATGTTGAAGTCCTGTCGTTGACTATCGGTTCAAGGGAAAGAAAAGGCATCGCCGCTGCGAGTGTCATCGTCGCGATCGTCCGTGCGGTCGTCGTGTCGGACGGGGTGCTGCGTTTTCGCGTCGCGGCGCTCGCATCGGCGGTGCCGGTTCCGGCAACGGTCGCCGTGCCGGCCGGTCGTGACCTCCGCAGAGGCCGGATACGCAGCGCTTCCGACAACGTGCCGCCGCCGACCGATCGCAAATGGCTTTATGTAGCGCTCCACCGGAAGCGGCACGCCGATCGTACGAGTCCCGCGAATTTCACGTCGTAATAAGTTGCTACGGCCGATGACAGCCGCGTACGTCGTCAGGCGGATGAAAGCCGGCAGGAGCCGTTTGCGCGCGACGCTCGCGTGACACATTGGCGCTATAACGTGCAGCATGGATTCGCCCGATCCGGCATCGGACCCGTGCGCGCGGCGGCGCCATCGTGGCGATCCATAGTCTGCGTGCCGACCTCGTACAACCTATCGATTCTTATAGAGGGCAAGCCAGTCGCAACGGGCTAGCATCGGTTCAGTCCGCTATCGACGCGTCGACAAGCGCCGGCGAGCCGCTTTCGCAGCCCGCGTATCGGTGCAAGCGACACCTGGTGCGATGAGTGTGCCCCTCAAACGCAGCAGCCGACGTCATCGGTGGGACAACGGTCGTGGAGATTTCGAACCAGCCGTTCGCAGCAAATCTGCCGGACGACGACACGGTCGGCGAGGGTTGGCTCGCGCGCACGATTTCGGCGTGCGCGATACCTCGGACGCCTGTGCCCGGCGGCACGAATGTCGAAAGCGCTTGGAGAAGGCATCGTCGACCGCGCCGTTACCTGCCGCGGCGGGCCGATCGGACGGACGGTACCCCGCATTACTCAGACAAATCCGACGATTGCGAAGGGTTATCGGGTAATCAGATTGAGAATGATTTGCGTTTACGTTAAATTGCGCTATCTCGAAACTGGACGGAGCAGATCGATGGCAATGGCGGAAGTGCTCGAACGACCGGCTGCAGCAGCGGCGAACCCGTTCTTCGGCAGTCGTCCGGAATCGCCGCCGCGCCCTCGGCGAGCCGCCGAGCCGCGTGCGCAAGGCGCGCTGCTCGATGTGCTGATCGCGCATCGCGCGATGCTCGTCAACGTCGCGCGCGGCTTCGTCGGCTGTGCGAGCCGCGCCGAGGACGTCGTGCACGACGTGTTCGTGAAGCTCGTCGAATTCCCGAACCAGGACGCGGTGCGTCAGCCGGTCGCGTACGTGACGCGGATGGTGCGCAATGCGGCGATCGACGCGTGTCGCCGCCAGAATCTCGAAAACGTCTACCACACCGAAGAGGACGACGGCTTCGACGTGCCGTCGCCGGAGCCGACTCCCGAAGCCGCGCTGATGACGCGCGACACGCTGCGGCGCGTATGGGCGGCGCTCGACGATCTGCCGGCCCGCAGCCGCGCGGCGTTCGAGATGGTGCGGCTGCGCGAGGAGACGCTGCAGACGACGGCGCGCGCGCTGAACGTGTCGCAGACGCTCGTGCATTTCATGGTGCGCGACGCCGAGCGGCACTGCGCGGAATGCGTCGACGCGTGCCATCGCGGCGTCGCGTGCCCGACGTTCGTCGGCGGCCGCGCGCGGCGGCGATAGGGCGACGCGGCACGCGCACGGCGCGATCTGCAGGCGATCCGCGTGCGATCGTCATGCGCCGGTAAAAAATCGCGCCGCCCAATCGTCATCCATACGAGAGCGGCCGAACCGCCGCTTCGCCTCCTTCAACCGTCTCCGTATTTACGACCATGACGCAAGCCACGACGCCTTCCGCCGACACCGACGATCTCGTCTACACGGTCGTCATCAACGACGAAGAACAGTATTCGATCTGGCCGACGTTCCGGCCCGTGCCGGCCGGCTGGCGCGAAGTCGGCGTACGCGGCCCGAAGGCCGACTGCCTCGCGCACATCGAAGCCGTCTGGACCGACATGCGCCCCGCGAGCCTGCGCCGCGCGATGGACGGCGAGCGCGCGTCGAGCGCTTCGTGACCCGCAGCGCCGCGTGCGCGGCGCGCCACCTGAAGAGGACGCTGCATGACCCTGCTATCGTTGCCGACGCTCGACGACCTGCGTATCGAGCCGGGGCTGCCCACCGTCGTGTCGCCGCGCGGCAGCGACGGCATGTCGATCGACGAAGTCGCGCCGCTCGCGCGCGAGATCGCGGCCGACACGCTCGAGCGCGCGGGCGGCGTGCTGTTTACGGGCTTTCACGTGCCGTCGATCGATGCGTTCCAGCGCTTCGCGGCGTCGTTCGGCGATCCGCTGATCGGCTATGAATACGCGTCGACGCCGCGCAGCCAGGTCGAAGGCGCGGTGTACACGTCGACCGAATATCCGCCGCATCGCGCGATTCCGCTGCACAACGAGCAGTCGTATACGCGCGAATGGCCGCTGCGGATCTGGTTCCACTGCGCGCTCGCGGCGCCGAAGGGCGGCGCGACGCCGATCGCCGACAGCCGCGCCGTGTATCGCGCGCTCGACCCCGCGCTCGTCGCGCGCTTCGAACAGCGCGAGCTGCTGTACGTGCGCAACTTCGGGCAGGGGCTCGACCTGCCGTGGCAGCAGTCGTTCGGCACCGACGATCCGGCCGAGGTCGAGCGGATGTGCGCGGCGCGCGGAATCGAATGCGCGTGGCGCACCGGCGACGACGGCGAACTGCTGCTGCGCACGCGCGAGCGCTGCCAGGCGGTCGCGCGTCATCCGCGCACCGGCGATCGCGTGTGGTTCAACCAGGCGAACCTGTTTCACCTGTCCGCGCTCGACGACGACATGCAGGAAGCGCTCGTCGATGCGGTCGGCATCGACAACGTGCCGCGCAACGTGTACTACGGCGACGGCGCGCCGCTCGAGGCCGACGCGCTCGCGGAAATCCGCGGCGTGCTCGATCGGCAGCGCATCGTGTTTCCGTGGCAGACCGGCGACGTGCTGATGCTCGACAACATGCTGACCGCGCATGCGCGCGATCCGTTCGAAGGGCCGCGCAAGGTCGTCGTCGCGATGGCGCAGAGCTATACGGTCCCGCGCGACCGAACGGAGGATCGATGACGCGTCGTACCGCCGCGCTTGCCGCGCGCGGACTGACGGTGGGCTATCGCGACCATGTCGTGATCGACCGGCTCGACCTGTCGATCGCGGCCGGCCGCGTGACCGCGCTGTGCGGTCCGAACGGCTGCGGCAAGAGCACGCTGCTGCGCACGCTCGCAGGGCTGCAGCCCGCGCGTGCGGGCGAGGTGACCGTCAACGGCCGGCCGCTCGCATCGTTTCGCCGCCGCGCGCTCGCGCGCGAGCTGACGATGCTCGCGCAGTTCAACCAGATTCCGTCCGGGCTGACCGTGCGCGAGCTCGTCGCATACGGACGCTACGCGTATGGCGGGTTCCTGCGCGGGCTGTCGCGCGCCGATCACACGGCGATCGACGAGGCGCTCGCGACGAGCGGCCTCGCGGACGACGCGGAGCGCGACGTCGGTGCACTGTCGGGCGGCGAGCGGCAGCGTGCGTGGATCGCGATGGCGCTCGCGCAGCAGGCGCCGATCGTGCTGCTCGACGAACCGACGACCTATCTCGACATCCATCACCAGCTCGACATCCTCGACGCGCTGCGCACGCTGAACCGCACGCGCGGGCTGACGATCGTCTGGGTGCTGCACGACCTGAACCAGGCGGCCGCGTACAGCGACGAGATCGTGCTGATGCGCGCGGGCCGGCTGGTCGCGCAGGGCTCGCCCGACGCGATGCTCGATCCGGCGCAACTGCGCGCGGCGTTCGGCGTCGACATGCTGAAGCTCGCGCATCCGCAGACCGGCGCGCCGATGTGCGTGCCGGCGTACGGGCCGTCCGACGCGAGCGCCGCGCAGGCTGCCGGCGCGCTCGACCGGGACCTCGCGGTATGACGACGTTCGCGATGCGCAGGCGTCTGGCCGCCGGCCGGCACGCGAGTGCGGGCCGCGCCGGCGCGATCGCGCTCGGCCTGGTCGTGCTGATCGCGCTGCTCGCGGCCGCGCGCGTCGCGCCCGATCTGCGCACGTGGTGGAGTGCGGCGCCCGGCAGCGACGCCGCCGCGCTCGCGCACGTGTTCCTGTTCGATCTGAACCTGCCGCGCGTCGCGGCCGCGCTCGTCGCGGGCGGCTGTCTCGGCATCGCGGGCGCGCTGTTCCAGTCGCTCACGCGCAACCCGCTCGCGTCGCCCGACCTGCTCGGCGTGACCGGCGGCGCGCAGCTCGGCCTGCTCGCGGCGATGCTGGTGCCGGCGCTGGCCGGCGTCGCATCGGTGCCGCTGCTGTTCGTCTGCGGCCTCGCGGCTGCCGCGTGCGCGATCGTCGCGGCCGGCGGCTGGCGCGCGACGCCGCTGCGGCTCGTGCTCGCGGGCAGCGTCTGCATGCTGCTGTTCGCCGCGCTGTCGACGCTCGTGCTCGCGTTCTTCGAGCAGAACATCGCCGGCGCCGCGCTGTGGACCAACGGCAGCCTCTATCAGCCGGGCGCGACGGGCCTCGCGCTCGCCGCACGCTGGCTGGTCGTGCCGACGATCGCGCTGCCATTCGTGATCCGGCCGCTGAATCCGCTCGCGCTCGGCGACGATGCGGCGGCCGCGGCCGGCGTGCGCGTCGACGCGACGCGGCTCGCCGCGACGGTCGTCGCGGTCGCGTTCACGAGCGTCGCCGTCAGTATCGCGGGCCCGCTGTCGTACGTCGGCCTCGTCGCGCCGAACCTGCTGCGGCAGGTGCGCGGCGCACGTGCCGCGCGGCTCGGCGTGCTGGTGCCGCTGTCGGCGCTCGCCGGCGGCGCGCTCGTGCTCGTCACCGACAGCGCGGTGCTCGCGTCGGGCCTCGACGCGACGCTGTCGACCGGCGTCGCGATCGCGCTGGTCGGCACGCCGCTGATGCTCGCAATGATCCGGCGCGGCGCCGCGTGGTCGGGCGTGCTGCATGCGGATGCCGAACGCGCGTCCGGCGGCGGTTCGACGCGCTTCGTCGGCTGGCTGGAGCGGCTCGGCTGGCCGCTGCGCACCGCGTTGTTCGTCGTCGCGGCCGCGCTCGCGGTGTGGGCCGGCGTATCGGCCGGCCCCGAATGGCTGTCGCCCGCGCGCTGGACCGCGGCGCTGTCCGGGCACGATCCGGTCGCGCGGATGCTGATCGACCTGCGCATGCCGCGTCTGCTGTGCGCGCTGCTGGCCGGCGCGCTGCTCGCGGTCAGCGGCGTCGCGATGCAGAGCGTCGTGCGCAATCCGCTCGCCGGGCCCGAAGTGCTCGGCGTCACGCAGGGCGCGGGGCTCGTCACGCTGTTCGCGCTGTCGACGTGGCCGCTGATGGGCCACGTGACGCTCGCGGCCGCTGCGCTGATCGGCGGCGGACTGTCGCTCGCGATCACGCTCGCGCTGAATCACCGGCATCGCTACGCGCCGCTTGCGGTCGCGCTGACCGGCATCGTGACCGGCGCGTTGTGGACCACGCTCGCGCAATGGCTGATCACGCAGGAAAGCGTGCAACCCGCGCGCTTCGTCGTGTGGCTCGTCGGCGGTACGTACGGCCGCAGTTGGGGCGAGGTGTCGATGCTGGTGCCGTGGTGCGTGCTCGCGGTGCCCGTGTTCGCCTGGCTTGCGAAGCCGCTCGACATGCTTGCGCTCGGCGACGATCAGGCGGCCGCGCTCGGGCTGCCGGTCGCGATGCTGCGTCCGCTCGCGCTGACGATCGCGACGCTCGCCGCCTGTGCGGCGGTCGCCGCGGTCGGGCCGATCGGTTTCATCGGCCTGATGGCGCCGCACGTCGCGACGATGCTCGGCGCGCGCCGGCATCGCACGCGGCTGTGGCTCGCCGCCGTGTGCGGCGCGCTGATCCTCGGTTGCGCGGATCTCGCCGCGCGGATCGCGGTCGCGCCGCGCGAGATTCCGGCCGGCGTGCTGACCGCGCTGATCGGCGCGCCGTATCTGCTCGGCCTGCTGATTCTCGAAGGGCGCCGCGCCCGGCGCGCGGGCCGATGACGACGCCGTTTGACGACGCGCGCGCTATCCGTTTCTCGGCGTTCGCGCCGCAGCCGTTTGCCGACCCGCTCGACGCGGTGTGGCTCGGGACGCCGGACGACGCGCGCGCGCCGGGCCGGATCGTCGTGCCGGTTCGCGCGCTGCCCGATCATCGCGACGCGGTGCTCGACGCGATGGTCCGCCATTACGGCGGCGATCCGGCGCGGCATGCGCGCGCGCTGGTGTCGCAGTGGAGCAAGTACTATTTCGGCCGCGCGGCGCCGGCCGCCGTCGTCGCCGCGCTGACGCTCGGCCGGCCGCTCGACATGGCGCTCGAGCACACGTTCGTCGCGCTCGACGACGGAATGCCGGCTGCCCTGTATTTCGCGCGCGACGCGCTCGGCGCGCCGTCCGACGATCCCGCGATCCGCTACGCGCCGCTCGTCGCGCATCTGGGCGCGGTCATCGATCTGCTCGCCGCGATGGGCCGCGTCACACCGCGCGTGCTGTGGAGCAACGCGGGCAATCTGCTCGATTACCTGTTGCACACGTACCGTTCGCTGCGTTGCGCGGCCGATCCCGTGCGCGATGCCGGCTGGCTGTTCGGCTCCGCATGCGTGCATGGCGAGCCGAATCCGCTGCGTCTGCCGGTGCGCGACGCGATACCGCGCTCGCCGCTGCTGCCGAACCCGTTTCGCGCACGCCGCGTGTGCTGTCTGCGGTATGAAATTCCTGGAGAAACGCAACTGTGTGGAAGCTGCCCCCTGCTATTGACGATGGACGACGCGGCGCTGGCCGAGCAGGACGCGGTGCGGTGACGCGCATCGGCCGTCGTCATGCGCTCGGCGCGCTGGCCGCGCTCGGCGCCGCGTGCTGCGGCGCGTTCGCCGCACAGGCGGCGGCCGGCGATGCG
>NZ_CABVPR010000074.1 GCF_902499135.1 Burkholderia dolosa | reverse complement strand
GTGTGCCGCTTCGCTTGCGGTCCCGCCGCCGTGCGCCCGGCCGGTCAGTGCGAGCCCGGCTGCCCGCCGCGCGCCGCGTCGCCGCCGGCCGGCCAGAACAGCGCGGACGGCTTCGACAGCACCGTCCGGACGATGGCGGCCACCAGCGCGCGAACCTTGGTGCGCCGCAGGCTGCGCGAGCGCACGGCCATCGTGAACGCGAGCGCGAAGCTGACGAGCACGTTCAGCACCGCCATGCTCAGCACGCCGGCGCCCGCCCACCACAGCTCGGGCGTGCTCAGCGCGTCCTTGCCGAGCACGCCGAGCGCGACGCCGATCGACCCGGCCGACAGCGTCACGTGCCGCACCTCGAACGGGAACAGGAACACGGTGACGATCGCCGGAATCAGGCCGAGCATCATCCCGAGCCCGACGTTCGCGACGACGCCCGCGACGTTCGACCGGCAGAAGTGCGCGAACTTCGCGGCGCCCGATGCGCCGAGCGTGAGGCGCAGCCGGCGGTTGTACATCAGCGCGTCGCGGACCCGGTGCAGCACGAACCAGTTGTCGGCCCAGCCGGCGAGCAGGCTCGACGCCCACAGCAGCACGCCGGTGAGCGCCGCATAGAACGGCGTCGGCCCGAGCAGCGAGAACGACTGCAGCGTCGCGTGCGCCTTCTGCGGCGAGATCAGGCTCGCATGCAGCACGCCGCCCGCGAACAGCTGCACGAGCAGGCACACGGGCAGCACGACGAGCACGTTGCCGGAAATCGCCGCCGCCTGCGTGCGGATCAGCGCGATCACCGACGACACGAACGCGTCGACGCCTTCGTCGTGGCCGGTGTCGTCGAGCTCGCGCGCGAGCGTCGGCGCGGTCATCGCGGGCTGCTTGGTCGCGAGCGTGAAATGCAGGAAGTGCATCAGCATGAAGCTCGCCGCGTAGTTCACGCCGGCGAGCAGCCCTTCGAGCATCGACTGCAGATGCGCGCCGGTGATCGCGAACTTCACGCATACGGTCGCGACCGTCACGAGGCCGCCGCCCGCGGCCATCCGCAGCATCTTCAGGTATTCGGCGCGGCCGCGCGAGATGTAGTGCTCGCCGGTGTCCGCGTTGGTCTCGACGAGCTTGCGCGCGAACAGCGAGAAGTTGCTGCGCACGAGATGCGACACGCTCTGGCTGTTCTGATTCGCGTCGACGAGCCGCGCGGTCAGGTGCGCCATTCCGCGCAGATCGTCGCGGGTCATCCACGCGTTGAGCAGCATTTCGGCGCGCGCGATGCGCATGCGCATCCGTTCGACCTGGAACACGATGTCGACCGACACGCCGTTGCGGTACAGATGCGCGAATACATCGTCGACGGCGATCCGGCATTCGTCGAGCAGCATCCGCAAGTAGTTGACCTCGTGCAGCAGCTTGCTCGGATCGCCGCCTTCTTCGACGGCCGCATGCGTGCTTTCGACCGCGAGCATCGCGCGCGTAAGCCGGTAGAACGGCTGCGCTTCGAGCGGCTTGCGTGCATCGTCGTCGGACAGGCGGCTGCGCACCGTCTGCGACAGGCCGGTCGAGCTGATCTGGCAGGTCAGGTTGTGCAGCGCGGCCAGCAGGTCGCGCGAGAACGAGCCGGGCTCGTGGCGTTCTTCA
Organism: Burkholderia dolosa; assembly: GCF_902499135.1. Lineage (GTDB taxonomy): Bacteria > Pseudomonadota > Gammaproteobacteria > Burkholderiales > Burkholderiaceae > Burkholderia > Burkholderia dolosa. The sequence continues at coordinate 26,626 of NZ_CABVPR010000074.1, read as the reverse complement.
TCGGTGACGTCGAACGACAGCAGCTCGGCAATGCGCGCGAGCAGATCGTCGGGCAGCGCGTCGATCCATTGCGCGTCGTCCGGCGTCGGAAACATCAGCGTGAACAGCGCGGTCAGCTCGCGCCGGTTCGGCGCCGGCGGGATCAGCGACGAGTCGATCCGCTCGAACAGCGCGCCGAAGAAGCCGGCATGCACCGGCATGCCGGCGTCGCACAGCAGCGAGATTCCGTCGCACTCGCGCAGCACGCTGCGCGCGATGCGTGCGGCATGCGATTTCCAGCCGGGATTGCGGTCGAGCACGTGGAACAGATAGCGCAGCCGCGCGTGCGTGCGATACACGCGTGCGTCGGCATCGACATCGCGACCGGCCGATGCGTGCTGCGCTTGCTGCGCGTCCGGCGCGGCCTGCACGCTGCCGTTGCGGCGCAGCCAGTGCGCGAGCTCGATCAGCCATTCGCTGCGCTCGGCGTACGACGCGTCGGCATCGGCATGCGCGAGCAGCGCATCGAGCTGGTGGCCCGCATGGCGCGACGCGCGCCACTTCTTGATCAAGGTCGTCAGGGAACGAAACATAAAACGGAATGGCGAAAGCCCTGCGCGGGCGGGTTCGGGGTGCCGGCCGCCCACGCGGCACGGTGCGGGAAAGGATCGGTGACGTCGAACGGGTCGCCGGCACGCTGCGCGGCAACGCGCGCTGCGGATGCGCCGACGCGGTGCATGTGAAAAAGCGCGCGGAGCGCCGCCGGTTCTCGCGCACGATGCGTGGCGCGCAGTGTCGGCGGAACGTGCGTAGGATCGTCAATCGGCCATGAAAAGGCAAGCCGACCGCGTCGCATGGCGTCGGTTCCGGCGGGCTTTGACAAAGAATGCAAAGTCGCCGTTCGGCCGATGCCGCCGACGCGATGCGGGTTCGGACACAGCTGGCGCGATGGGCGCGCGTGCCGGGCGCTGTCGCGCCGGCGCCTGCCGTCGGCGCCCGATTGCCGGCGTGGATGCCGGCGCGGATGCCGGAGCGGACGAAGCCGCGCGCGCTGCGGACGGATTGGCCGCTCGCGCGCGGGCTCGGCCATGTGACGACGACTACGCGCCGGACTTGCCCGTTGCGCCCGCGTCGTCGCCCGGTGCGGGATTGGGCGGGCACGGAATGACCGGCGCGACGGCCGTCTTGCCGGCGGCCGACGTGGCAGACGTGGCCGATGCGGCAGACGTCGCCGCGGTGCCGCGCCGCGCGGCGAGCGCGCGCACGCCGGCCGCCGCCTGCGACGCGATGACTTCGAGCGCGCGCCGGTGACCGGCGACGAGCGCGTCGTAGCCGCCGGACACGGGTTCGGCCACGCTCGTGCGGCACGTCATCACGGCCTGCGAGCCGACCGCGCGCACGCTCCACACCGCATCGATCGCCGCGCGCTTGCCGGGCCACGACTCGAAGCGCTGCACGTTCATGCTGATCCGATACACGGGCACGCCGGGCGGCGTCGCGGCATTCGCGACGTCGATCGTGCCGAGCCGCGCGGCGAGGTCGTCGGAGAACGCGCGGCGGATTTCGTCGGCGGGCGGCGACGCCCAGCGCTCCTGTTCGAGCACGTCGACCTGCGCGGCGCTCTTTTGCACGACGAGCTGGTTCTTCGCGACCTGCTCGGGCACGTCGACGGACGGCACCTCGATCAGAAACGGCGGATTGGCGGGCGTCGTGCGCACGGCCGCCGACGCGTCGGCGCGGCTCAGCGTGTAGAAGCGCGCCGGCGGCGAGCTGCACGCGGCGAGCGCGAGCGCGGCGAAGGCCGCCGCCGCGGCGCGCGCGAAATCGTTCACGCGTGTCGTCGTCATGGTTGATCTCCTGGCTTGCCCTTGAGCAGCGATTCGGGATGGCGCTCCAGATAGTCGGCGAGCGCGTTCAGCGACTGCAGCGTGCGGGTGAGTTCCTTCAGCGCGCCGCGCACGTCGGACTGCAGCGGCGAGTCCTGCTGCAGCGTCGCTTCGGCGGTCGAGAAGGTCTGCTTCGCGGCCGACAGCGTGTCGCGCGCTTCCGGTGCGACCTGCGTGTCGAGCTGCTTGAACAGCTTGTCGGCGTTCGCGAGCGCGCTGTTCAGGTTCGCGCCGATCTGGTCGAACGGCACCTTGTCGAGCTTCTTCGCGATGTCGGCGACCTGCAGCTGCAGCTCGTCGAGCGTGTTCGGCACGGTCGGCAGCTCGAGCGGCTGATGCGCGGTGTCGACCTTCGCGGGCGGCGCCTTCGGGAAGAAGTCGAGCGCGACATACAGCTGGCTCGTCAGCAGGTTGCCGGTGCGCAGCTGGCCGCGCAGCCCGTGCTCGACGAGCCGCTCGACGATCTCGCGGCGCGCCGCTTCGCCCTGGCTCTCGATCGTCTCGCGGAAGCGCCGGCCGAGCCGCTCCGGATAGACGTTCATCGTCACCGGCATCCGGAAGTTCTTCGTCTTCGGATCGTAGTCGATCCCGATGTTCGTCACTTCGCCGAGGACGATGCCGCGGAAGTCGACCGGCGCGCCGACGCCGAGCCCGCGCAGCGACTGATTGAAGTTCATCACGACCTGCAGCGGCTGGCCGTCCGGATCGCGCATCGCATCGCCTTCGTCGGACGCGAGGCGGAACGTCGTGTTGTTCGGCGCGGTCGCGCCGCTGCCCTGGTTCGGCGGCGTCTGGAACGCGATGCCGCCGAGGATCACGGTCGCGAGCGACTGCGTGTTCAGCTTCAGGCCGCTCGAATCGAGCCGCAGATCGACGCCGCTCGCCTGCCACCAGCGCGTGTTCACACCGACGTACTGGTCGTACGGCGCATTGACGAACACGTTGAACGTGACGCCGGTGCCGTCCTTGTCGAGCGAGAAGCCGACTACCTGGCCGACCTGCACGCGGCGATAGTAGACGGGCGAACCGATGTCGACCGAGCCGAGCGAATCGCCGCGCAGCACGTATTGCGTGCCCTTCTGGTCGCCGGTGACGGGCGGCGGCGTCTCGAGGCCGGTGAAGTCGGTCTGCACGTCCTGGCTGCGACCGGCGTCGACGCCGATGTACGAGCCCGACAGCAGCGTGCCGAGCCCCGACACGCCGGTCGCGCCGATGCGCGGCCGCACGATCCAGAAGCGCGAGCCCTTCACGGCGAAGTCTTCGGCTTCTTTCTTCAGCTGCACCTGGACGAGCACGCGCGACAGATCCTTCGACAGCTTGATCGTCTTGACCATGCCGATCTCGACGTCCTTGTACTTGACCTGCGTCTTGCCTGGCTCGAGCCCTTCGGCGCTGTGGAAGCTGATCGTGATTTCCGGGCCGCGCTCGCGCACGGACTTGATCACGAGGCCGATGCCGATCAGCGCGGCGATCAGCGGCACGAGCCACACGAGCGACGGCAGCCAGCCGCTTTTCGTCGAGATCGTCGGGTCGGGCGGCCGGGACTCGTCGTGCTGCGGGCCTTGCGGACTATTCATGGTGTTTCCCTGAGGTTTCGACTGGATCCCAGATCAGGCGGGGATCGAACTGCATCGACGCGAGCATCGTCAGGATCACGACCGAGCCGAACGCGAGCGCGCCGGGGCCGGCCGTGATGACGGCAAGCGAGCGGAAATGGACGAGCGCGACGGTGAGCGTCACGACGAAGATGTCGAGCATCGACCAGCGGCCGATGCGCTCGACGATCCGGTACAGGCGCGTGCGCTGCAGCGGCCGCCATGCGACGCGCCGCTGCGAGCTGACGACGAGAATCAGCAGCACGCCGAGCTTGAGCATCGGCACGAGAATGCTCGCGACGAACACGACGACCGCGAGCGGCCAGTCGCCCGACATCCAGAAGTAGATGACGCCGCTCATGATCGTGTCTTCCTGCGAGCCGACGATCGACGACGTGCGCATGATCGGCAGCAGGTTCGCCGGGATGTACAGGATCGCGGCCGCGATCAGCAGCGCCCACGTGCGCATCAGGCTGTTCGGCGTACGCAGATGCAGCGCGCTGCCGCAGCGCGCGCAATGCGCGTGCGCATGCTCGATCGTCTGCACGAGGCCGCACGCGTGGCAGCTCGCATAACCGTTGCGGGCGGCGGTCGGCGTCGTCATCGGCGGGAAGCGGCTTGCGCGACCGGCATGTCGTCGGGCCGCACGGGCGAGCGGCCGGCGCGCAGATCGTCGGCGACGTCCCACAGCGTGCGCGGATCGAACATCAGCACGACCGCGAGCATCAGCGTGAGCGCGCCGAACGCGAACAGCGCGGCTTCCGGCACGACGCGCGCGAGGCTCACCATCTTCACGATCGTCACGAGGATGCCGAGCATGAACACTTCGATCATCCCCCACGGCCGCACGAGCTGGATCGCGCGCAGCACGAGGTTGAAGCCGGGCGGCACGACGCCGCGGCGCATCGGCAGCAGCAGATAAAGCAGCGCGGACATCTCGATCAGCGGGAACAGCACCGTCGAGCAGAACACCATCACGCCGACGATCGCCATGTCCTGGTGCCACAGCGCGTCGATCGCGCCGATCAGCGTCGTTTGCACGCGCGTGCCGTTCACGTCCATTTCGAGGATCGGAAACGTCTGCGCGATCACGAACGTGATCAGCGCCGCGAGCGCGAGCGCGCAGATCCGCTCGATCTGCGCGGCACTGTTGCGATACAGCAGCGCGTCGCAGCGCGGACAGCGCGCGACTTCACGACCGCTGAGGCGCGGTTTGTGCAACAGTGCGTCGCATTCGTGACAGGCAATCAGATCGTTTCGTTGCATGGAAGAAGCCGTCGTACGACGGCGGAAACGCGTGACGATGGGGCCGGAACCCGCGCCAATCTTACCAAAACGGGTTTTGCGCAGTGTCAACGCCGGCCCGCTGCGTGACCGGCCGGTAACATGGCGGGAAGCGGGCAGCCGGCTGGCGCGCCTGTCCTCAGAGTCCGCGCGCGTCAAAAGGTTGCGGTAGCATGGCGCCCTTGACAAGCGTCGGACCACTGACCGGCGCAGCCGTTCGTCGAACCGGGGAACTCCAACATGGCATCGAATTCGCTGCCGGCTGCGCCGGCCCGTTACACGCACACCGCGATTGCGCTGCACTGGCTGATCGCGCTGCTGATCGTCTGCGGCTTCGCGCTCGGCTGGGTCATGACCGACATTCCCGGCTTCACGCCGACGAAGCTGAAATATTTCTCGTGGCACAAGTGGATCGGCGTGACCGCGTTCGCACTCGCGGTGGTGCGCGTGCTGTGGCGCGCGACGCACGTGCCGCCGGCGCTGCCGGCCGGCATGCCGGCATGGCAGCGCGCCGGCTCGCACGGCGTGCATCTGCTGCTGTACGTGCTGATGCTGGTGATTCCGGCGACGGGCTACCTGTACAGCTCGGCGTCGAACATTCCGGTCGTCTATCTCGGCATCGTGCCGCTGCCGCGGCTGATCGATCCCGATCCGGCGCTGAAGGAAATCTTCAAGACGCTCCACGTGTCGTTGAATTACATTCTGCTTGCGCTCGTGTCGCTGCACGTGCTCGCCGCGATCAAGCATCAGCTGTTGGACCGCGACGGCCTGCTGTCGCGAATGCTTCCCTTTGCCAAATGAAGGATCCCATGAAAGTGTCTTTCTCCCGCTCCATGCTGGCCGCGCTCGCCGCGGTGTCGTTCGTCGCGTCCGGCGCGGCGTTCGCCGACGTCGATCTCGCGAAGAGCAAGGTGTCCGCGGTATCGAAGCAGATGAACGTGCCGACCGAAGGCGTGTTCCGGAAGTTTTCCGCGCAGGTGAAGTTCGACCCGGCGAAGGCCGCGCAGGGCAGCGCGCAGATGACGATCGACGTCGCGAGCTTCGACCTCGGCGACAAGATGTACAACGATCAGGTCGCCGGCAAGGACTGGTTCGACGCGAAGGCTTACCCGCAGGCGACGTTCGTGTCGTCGGCGATCGCGCCGGCCGGCGGCAACAAGTACAACGTGACCGGCAAGCTGACGATCAAGGGCAAGACCGAGAACGTGACGGTGCCCGTCACGGTCACGCAGAGCGGCGCGACGCAGACCTTCGACGGCGTGCTGCCGATCAAGCGCTCGACGTTCAACGTCGGCACCGGCGAATGGAAGGACACGTCGGTCGTCGCGGACGAAGTGCAGATCAAGTTCCATCTCGTCGCGACGAAGTAAGCGGCGGGTTGCTGCACCACCCGAATGCCGCGCGAGGGCGCGGCGCTGTTCCAAGGAGAATGAGTTGAAAAAGCATCTGATGATCGCCGCGGGCGCGCTGGCCGCTTCGCTGTCGTTCTCGGCATTCGCCGAAAGCGCGACGTACCAGCTCGATCCGAGCCACACGTACCCGAGCTTCGAGGCCGATCACTTCGGCGGCCTGTCAGTCTGGCGCGGCAAGTTCGACAAGTCGAGCGGCACCGTGACGCTCGACCGCGCGGCGAAGACGGGGACGGTCGACGTGACGACCGAGATCGCGTCGATCCACACCGGCAGCGCGAAGCTCGACGAGCACCTGCAGACGCCGGACTTCTTCGACGCGGCGAAGTATCCGCAGGCGACCTACAAAGGGACGATCAAGTTCGACGGCGACAAGCCGGCTTCGGTCGTCGGCAACCTGACGCTGCACGGCGTCACGAAGCCGCTGACGCTGAAGATCGACTCGTTCAAGTGCATGCCGCATCCGATGCTCAAGCGTGAAGTGTGCGGCGTCGACGCGGTCGGCGAATTCAACCGCGACGATTTCGGCCTCGACTACGGCAAGCAGTACGGCTTCAAGATGAAGACGAAGCTGCTGATCACGGCCGAAGCCGTCAAGCAGCAGTAACGTGCGGAGCCGGGCCTGCCGCTGCGCGGGCCCGCCGTGTGCCGTGCAGACCGCCGCGTTTCCCGTTCGGGGCGCGGCGGTCTTTTTTTGCGCGCCTATAATCGCGCGAGCGCCCGGTGGCGCGACGGCGGGCCCAGCCGCGCGACAGCGGCGCGGCCCGCGACGCAGAAGTACAACGACAAGGAGATCGCCGATGCATGCCGTCACGCCGTCCCGTTCCATAGCCTCGTCGCCGCGCGTGTGGCGCGCGGTGATCGCCGCGTCGATCGGCAATGCGCTCGAGTGGTTCGATCTCGTCGTCTACGGCTTCTTCGCGGTGACGATCTCGAAGCTGTTCTTTCCGGCCGGCAACGACACCGTGTCGCTGCTGCTGACGCTCGGCACGTTCGGCGTGTCGTTCTTCATGCGCCCGCTCGGCGCGATCGTGCTCGGCGCGTATGCCGACCGCGCGGGGCGCAAGGCCGCGCTCACGCTGTCGATCCTGCTGATGATGGCGGGCACGCTGATCATCGCGGTGCTGCCGACCTACGGCACGATCGGCATCGCGGCGCCGCTGATCCTCGTCGCCGCGCGGCTGATGCAGGGGTTCTCGGCCGGCGGCGAGTTCGGCAGCGCGACCGCGTTTCTCGCCGAGCACGTGCCGGGGCGGCGCGGCTTCTTCGCGAGCTGGCAGGTCGCGAGCCAGGGTTTGACGACGCTGCTTGCGGCCGGCTTCGGCACCGTGCTGAACGCGCAGCTCACCGCCGCGCAGATGGCCGCGTGGGGCTGGCGCGTGCCGTTCTTCTTCGGGCTGTTGCTCGGGCCGGTTGCGTACTACATCCGCACGAAGGTCGACGAGACGCCCGAGTTTCTCGCGGCCGAAAGCACCGCGAGCCCGCTGCGCGACACGTTCGCGTCGCACAAGGCGCGGCTCGTCGCCGCGATCGGCGCGGTCGTGCTCGGTACGGTCGCGACGTATCTCGTGCTGTTCATGCCGACCTACGGCGTGAAGCAGCTCGGTCTTGCGCCGTCGGCCGCGTTCGCGGCGATCCTCGTCGTCGGCGTGATCCAGATGGCGTTCGCGCCGCTGGTCGGTCACTGGTCGGACCGCTACGGCCGCGTGCGCGTGATGCTCGCACCGGCGCTCGGCATCCTCGTGCTGATCTATCCGGCGTTCGCGTATCTGGTCGCGCATCCGGGCTTCGGCACGCTGATCGCGCTGCAGGTGCTGCTCGCGGTGCTGATGACCGGCTACTTCGCGGCGCTGCCGGGGCTGCTGTCCGAGGTGTTTCCGGTGCAGACACGCACGACCGGGATGTCGCTCGCCTATAACGTCGCGGTGACGATTTTCGGCGGCTTCGGGCCGTTCATCATCGCGTGGCTGATTCGCGAGACCGGGATGAAGACCGCGCCGAGCTTCTACCTGATGTTCGCGGCGGTGCTGAGTCTCGTCGCGTTGATCGTGCTGCGGCGGCGGTTCGGGTTCCGGTGACGCTTCGGTGAGGCGCGGGCGGCGCAGTCAGCCGCCCTTTGAGGCTGCGGTTGTTTGTACTGCCAAGCGCGCCGCTATGTGGCCGCGCTCCTCGGTTGATAGCATTCAGCGATTACCGCTGGCTCAAAGTGAGTGATGCCGAATTCAGTCACGTCTTATGGCGATTTTGTCCCGCGCTTTGTAGAGTCGTGCGGGATATTTAGCACGCCACCCGGCAATTACCCGGAAAGGACTGATATGGCGGTTCAAGCACCACCGAAGACGGGCTTCGAGAAATGGCAGGACGGCATCGACAAGGCCGTAGGCAATACCAGATGGGATTCTTGGGATTGCGAAATCCGGATGGCAGTCGATGAGTATAACCGTCATCTTTCTGGGACAGCAGGGTATAGGCCGTTGGATTGGCAGCTTATCAAGGCGATGGTATGGGTGGAGACCGGTGCGGAAAGCAGGAAATGGGGATCGAATCCAATGCAAATCGGGAACCCCGGGGATCCGGGGTTGAGATCGCTGCTAGCGGGCAATGAGGGCGGTGATTTGATTATTCCTGCAGCATGGAAAGATCGATTGACGGCAGGTGCGGCAACAACCATGGGTGCCTACAACATCCGTGCCGGAATTGGTTACCTGTTGATGCGTATGGCGAACTATGCGATCAAGAGCGTTCCGGATTCAGATAGCGCTACCTATGAAGTGAATGTGCAGGCGGGAGACAGCATCTCCAAAATTGCCAAGGCAAAGGGCAGTACCGTGGAGATCATGCAAAAACTCAATCCTGCTGCGCATATATTGAGGCCCGGCCAGACATTGAAGTATCGGAAGGCATCGCTGAGGAAAGTTATCGTTGGCTGGAAAATAATCACAACGTCGAGCATTGCAACAAGCTATAACGTTGGCGATTCGATGTATGCCAAGAAGCTCGACTATGCGTTGGCACTGATCCGGAACGGGGAGGCAGCGATATGCGCATACTAGCGGTCTTGGTGCTGTGTATGTCCGTCGCAACTTTGTCAAGTGCGGTGGTCGCTGCCGACGACGCCTTTGCAGGTGTCTTCCGGGGAACCGGCAGAGCCTGTTCCGGTGCACTCTATGTACGCGCCAAGACAATCGAGTGGAATTCGAGCTACAGCATCTGCAAGTCATCGTCCTACGAAATTCTGGAAAAAAAACTCGATGGCGAGCGAGAGCGAATGGTGTTTCGTTTGAAAAATCGCAGTAGTCGATGCCGTTATTCCGTCGTCGAAGTTGAGCGAGCAGGCGGTTACAGCTGGAATGTGAGCGGCTACCAGTCTTTGGAAGGATTTCGGAAAAGGGATTTGCCGGAATGGAGCAACTCGCCATTCCCAGAAAGGCAGATATTGTCGTGCTTAATGACCGGGCCGGATTGAGTTGGAATCTGGAATCGTATAGACAAGTTAGCCTTCCGGCTCGCAGACTGGCTTCGCCGGCATCAACCATGGTTTAGCATCGACCGTCCAATTGCGTGCCCTGCCAGCGCATTGAACGCCTGTTGGAGCTGCGAGTCGGTGAGCGTGCCGACTTCGCGCTGCTCGTGCAGCGTCTGCCGCACCTTGCGCGCCGACGCGAACGGTTCGGAGGCGGCTCGGTCTGCATACGGAGCGCGAGATCGAGCTCCCTGTATGACCGCGGCACACCGGCCACGTCCGCATCGCGATGCGCCGGCAAGAGCCAGGCCGGTACGACGCTGTCGCCGGCTACCCGTGCTGTTGCGCCGCGAGAGCAGGGCAGCGACGCCCGGCCCGCATGAAAAAAGGCCGGTCCAACAGGACCGGCCTTCGTATATCAACCGAAACGGCGCACCGCTCAAACCTGCGCGCCCGCGTTCGGATCGTCCGGATCGTGTGCGACCTTCTTTTCCTTGATCAGGTCTTCGCGCTTGATGCCGAGCCACATCGCGAGCGAGCCCGCGACGAACACCGACGAGTAGATGCCGAACATGATGCCGACCGTCAGCGCGAGCGCGAAGTAGTGCAGCGTCGGGCCGCCGAAGAAGAACATCGACAGCACCATCATTTCCGTCGACGTGTGCGTGATGATCGTCCGCGACATCGTCGTCGTGATCGCGTGGTTGATCACCTCCTGCACGCTCATCTTGCGTTCGCGGCGGAACGTTTCGCGGATCCGGTCGAAGATGACGACCGACTCGTTGACCGAGTAGCCGAGCACCGCGAGGATCGCCGCGAGCACCGCGAGCGAGAACTCCCACTGGAAGAACGCGAAGAAGCCGAGAATGATCACGACGTCGTGCAGGTTGGCGATCACGCCGGCGACCGCGTACTTCCATTCGAAGCGGAACGACAGGTAGATCACGATGCCGATCACGACGCACGCGAGCGCGAGCAGCCCGTCGGTCGCGAGCTCGCGGCCCACCTGCGGGCCGACGAACTCGACGCGCTGCAGCGTGACGTCCGGGCTCTGCGCCTTCAGCGCGGTCATCACCTGTTCGCTCTGCTGCGCGGACGTCAGCCCCTGCTTCAGCTGCAGCCGGATCAGCACGTTGCGCGACGTGCCGAAATTCTGCACCTGCGCGTCGGCATAGCCGAGCTTGCCGAGCGTGTCGCGCACCGGTTCGAGCTGCGCGGCCTGCTGATACTGGACCTCGATCACCGTGCCGCCGGTGAATTCGACGGACAGGTGCAGCCCGCGGTGGAGCAGGAAGAACACGGCGGCGACGAACGTGACCAGCGAGATCACGTTGAACACCAGCGCGTGCCGCATGAACGGAATGTCTTTACGGATGCGGAAAAATTCCATGGTCTGTCTCCGGCGCCTTATTGGGTCGAGCCCGGTTTCTTCGGCGACACGCCGGGCTGCGCGCGATTGCGCAGCTGCGGCTTGCCGGCGCGCGGCGCGTTGCCCTTCGCGGGCGCGGCCGGCTTGGCCGCGCGCGCGGTGTCGGTCGATTCGTCGGCCGCGGCGAACGCCGCGCCGGCAGCGGCGCCTTCCGGCCGCCACACCTGGCCGATCGCGAGCGACTTCAGCTTCTTGCGGCCGCCGTACCAGAGGTTGACGATCCCGCGCGAGAAGAACACCGCGGAGAACATCGACGTCAGGATGCCGAGGCAGTGCACGATCGCGAACGCGCGCACCGGACCCGAGCCGAACGCGAGCAGCGCGAGGCCGGCGATCAGCGTCGTCACGTTCGAGTCGAGAATCGTCGCCCACGCGTGTGCGTAACCGGCCTGGATCGCGAGCTGCGGCGGCTGGCCCGCGCGCAGTTCTTCACGCACGCGCTCGTTGATCAGCACGTTCGAGTCGATCGCCATGCCGAGCGCGAGCGCGATTGCCGCGATGCCGGGCAGCGTCAGCGTCGCCTGCATCAGCGACAGCACCGCGACGAGCAGCAGCAGGTTCACCGACAGGCCGATCACCGAGATCACGCCGAACAGCATGTAGTACGCGATCATGAACACGGCGATCGCGCAGAAGCCCCAGATCACCGAGTGCACGCCCATCCTGATGTTGTCGGCGCCGAGGCTCGGGCCGATCGTGCGTTCCTCGATGATGTCCATCGGCGCGGCGAGCGAGCCGGCACGCAGCAGCAGCGCGAGGTCGGCCGCGGCCTGCGGCGTCGGCTGGCCGGTGATCTGGAAGCGGTCGCCGAGTTCGGACTGGATCGTCGCGACCGTCAGTACTTCGCCCTTGCCCTTTTCGAACAGCACCATCGCCATCGGCTTGCCGATGTTCTCGCGCGATACCGCGCGCACCGCGCGGCCGCCCGCCGAGTCGAGGCGGATGTTGACCGACGGACGCTGGTGTTCGTCGAAGCCGGCCGACGCGTCGATGATGCGGTCGCCGGTGAAGATCACGTCCTTCTTCAGCAGCACCGGCACCTGGTTGCCCTGCGTGAACAGTTCCTCGCCGGGCGGCACCGGATCGTTCGGGTTCGGGTGCGTGTTGATCGGATCGGCGAGGCGCGCCTCGAGCGTCGCGGTACGACCGATGATGTCCTTCGCCTTCGCGGTGTCCTGCACGCCGGGCAGCTCGACGACGATCCGGTCGTTGCCTTGCTGCTGCAGGATCGGCTCGGACACGCCGAGCTCGTTCACGCGGTTGTGCAGCGTGGTCAGGTTCTGCTTGAGCGCGGCTTCTTCCACCGCCTTCTGCACGGCCGGCGTAAACGTGCCGACGACCTGCGTGCCGCCGCCGCCGGGCTGCGTCGCCCACTGGAGTTCGGTGATCGACGCGGCGAGCGCCTTGCGTGCGTCTTCGGCCGTCTGCGCGTCGCTGAAGTTGATGACGACGGACTTGTCGACGCGGCTCACGCCGCCGTCGCGGATGTTCTTGTCGCGCAGCAGCGTACGTGCGTCGGACGCGTCGGAATCGAGCTTCTTCGTCAGCGCGCCGGTCATGTCGACCTGCAGCAGGAAGTGGACGCCGCCGCGCAGGTCGAGGCCGAGATACATCGGCAGCGCGTGCAGCGCGGTCAGCCAGCGCGGCGACGCGCTCTGCAGGTTCAGCGCGACGACGTACTGCGGATCGTTCGGGTCGGCGTTCAGCGACTTCTGCAGCAGGTCCTTGACGCGCAGCTGCGTATCGGTGTCCTTCAGGCGCACGCGAATGTTCGCGTTGGTCGCCGTGTTCTCGAACGTGATGTCGTCCGGCTTGATGTGCGCGGACGCGAGCGCGGATTCGACCTGGGTCAGCGTGGTCGAGTCGAGCTTGACCGTGGCCTTGCCGCTCGACACCTGCACCGCCGGCGCTTCGCCGAAGAAATTGGGCAATGTGTACAGAAAGCCGATGGCGAGCGCCACGACCATCACGACATATTTCCAGAGTGGGTAACGATTCATGAGGGGGCCGAACGGGTGGTTGGCGTGAAAACGTCGCGTCCGGCGCCGCGACGGCCTGCTCGCTCAGGCAGGTTCGACGCGGGGAGCCGGACGCGCGGTGCTGGGCTTACAGCGACTTGATCGTGCCCTTCGGCAGAATGGTCGTGACGGCTGCCTTCTGCACGGTGATTTCGGTACCCTCGGCGATCTCGACGCCGATGTAGCCTTCGCTGACCTTCGTCACCTTGCCGACGAGGCCGCCGCTCGTGACGACTTCGTCGCCCTTGGCCATGGCGGCGAGCATGTTGCGGTGCTCCTTCTGCCGCTTCATCTGCGGACGGATCATGATGAAGTAGAGCACGGCGAACATCAGGATGAGCGGCAGGAAGCTCATCAGGCTCGATTCGGCGCCACCGGCACCTTGCGCGAAGGCATTGGAAATGAACGGCACGTTGGTCTCTCCGTAGGGGAATATCGAAAATTAAGCCGGTTATTCTACCACCGGCCCCATGCGCAAACGGCGCGGCAAATGCGCTTTCGGATCAAGCCGTTAAAGCATGTACCGCGGCACGTACCGGTGCCGTTGCGACTGCGTGGAAAGGCAATTGTAATGTTTGGCGGACCGGACCGGCAGTTCGGACGCGCGGTTTAGTACAGGTCTTATGCGACGGGACGACATACGGCATGCCGCGCCGCGCGCCGTATCGCGTGCGTACGGCACGCCGTCCCGTCAGTCGACGCCTGTCGCGCGGTCCTCCGCGAAGCGCTGGCGGAACGCATCGAACGTATGCGTCTCGATCGCGCTGCGGATCTCGCTCATCAGCTGCAGGTAGTAGTGCAGGTTGTGGATCGTGTTCAGCTGCGCGCCGAGGATTTCGCCGACGCGGTGCAGGTGATGCAGATAGCCGCGCGAGAAGTTGCTGCACGTGTAGCACGTGCAGCTCGGGTCGAGCGGCTTCAGCGAATTCTTGTGCGTCGCGTTGCGGATCTTCACGTCGCCGAAGCGCGTGAACAGCCAGCCGTTGCGCGCGTTGCGGGTCGGCATCACGCAGTCGAACATGTCGACGCCGTTCGCGACGCCTTCGACGAGATCCTCCGGCGTGCCGACGCCCATCAGGTAGTGCGGCTTGTTCGCCGGCAGCTTCGGGCCGACGTGCCGCAGCACGCGCATCATGTCTTCCTTCGGCTCGCCGACCGACAGCCCGCCGATCGCAAGGCCGTGAAAGCCGAGCTCGGACAGGCCCGCGAGCGATTCGTCGCGCAGGTCCTCGAACATGCCGCCCTGCACGATCCCGAACAGCGCGTTCGGGTTGCCGAGCCGGTCGAACTCGTCGAGCGAGCGCTTCGCCCAGCGCAGCGACATGCGCATCGAGTCGGCCGCTTCCTTGTGGGTGGTCGGCACGCCGTCGGTCGCATACGGCGTGCATTCGTCGAACTGCATCACGATGTCCGAGTTCAGCACCTTCTGGATCTGCATCGACACTTCCGGCGACAGGAACAGCTTGTCGCCGTTGATCGGCGATGCGAACGTGACGCCGTCCTCGGTGATCTTGCGCAGGTCGCCGAGCGAGAACACCTGGAAGCCGCCCGAATCGGTCAGGATCGGCTTGTTCCAGCCCATGAAGCCGTGCAGGCCGCCGTGCGCGTCGATCGTGTCGAGGCCCGGGCGCAGCCACAGGTGAAACGTGTTGCCGAGGATGATCTGCGCGTTGATCTCGTGCAGCTCGCGCGGCTGGATCGCCTTCACGGTGCCGTACGTGCCGACCGGCATGAAGATCGGCGTCTCGACGACGCCGTGATTGAGCTTCACGCGCCCGCGGCGCGCGTTGCCGTCCGTCGTCAGCAGTTCGAATTCGAGCCCGTCGGCCGGGCGGTCGTATACGGGGGCGTGCGTGTCGTGGGATGAACCTTCGGTCATCGCGTCGTTCTCCTTGCCACCGGAAAGCGCTTTGTGCGGGAGCCGGACGTGCGCCGAAGCGCCGGCTCCGGATCGGCAGGTCCGGTGCATGTTGCAAGCGCCGCCGGGATGCCGGCGGCGGGGTAAAAGCGGCGTGCGCGCCATCGTGGCGCGCGGCCGGCAAAAGGGGCGGCCGCGCTTACGCGGGCGGCGCCTCCGGCGTGTCGCGCCGCGTGAGCAGCATCGCGTCGCCGTAGCTGAAGAAGCGGTAGCGCCGTTCGATCGCGTGGCGATACGCGGCGCGGATCGTCTCGATCCCGGCGAACGCGGACACCAGCATCATCAGCGTCGACTTCGGCAGATGGAAATTCGTAATGAGGCGGTCGACGACGCGGAAACGATAGCCGGGCGTGATGAAGATGTCGGTCTCGGCCTGCGTCGCCGCGAGCGGGCGGCCCGCTTCGTCGGCACTGCGCGCGGCCGCTTCGAGCGCGCGCAGCGACGTCGTGCCGACCGCGATCACGTTGCCGCCGCGCGCGCGCGTCGCCGCGATCTTGTCGACGAGCGACTGCGGCAGGTCGTACCACTCGCTGTGCATCTTGTGCTCGGCGATGTTCTCGACGCGCACCGGCTGGAACGTGCCCGCACCGACGTGCAGCGTCAGCGTCGCGCGCTCGACGCCCATCGCGTCGAGCTTCGCGAGCAGCGGCTCGTCGAAGTGCAGCCCGGCCGTCGGCGCGGCGACCGCGCCCGGATTGCTCGCATAGACGGTCTGGTAGCGCGTCTCGTCGGTCGCGTCGGGATCGTGCTCGATGTACGGCGGCAGCGGCAGGCGGCCGTACCGCTCGATCAGATCGAGACACGGTTGCGGAAAGTACAGCGTGAAGAACGGCTCGACGCGCTCGCCGACCGTCACGTCGAATGCGTCCGCGAGGCGCAGCGTGGTGCCGGCGCCCGGCGACTTGCTCGCGCGGATCTGCGCGAGCGCCGTATGCGTGCCGGTCACGCGCTCGACCAGCACCTCGATCTTGCCGCCGCTGGCCTTCTGGCCGAAGAAGCGCGCCTTCAGCACCTTGGTATCGTTGAACACGAGCAGGTCGCCGCGCGCGATGCACGACGGCAGTTCGGCGAAACGGCGATCGACGAGGCGCGCGGGCTCGACCGCGGGATCGACGTCGAGCAGCCGGCTCGCGGTCCGCTCGGGCAGCGCGGTTTGCGCAATCAGCTCGGGCGGCAGATTGAAATCGAAATCGGAAAGCGTGAACATGCGGAGTGGTTCGAAGCGGCCGGCGGGCGCCGCCGGCACGGCGGAAACGCGTAAATGGGGCGCGCGAGCCGCTATGATGGCGGGATGCGCGGCCTGGCCGGCGTCGTTCGTTCGGACGACGTGAAAGCCGCTATTGTACTTGCGAAGCACCCTGACGATCCGATGCCTGTGTCACCACGCCGTTCCGCCGCCGTCGTTGCCGATTCCGCCGACCCGCTCGATCCGTTCGACGCGGCCGACGTTGCGCCGTCCGCGCGCGGCGCGGGCGCACACGCGGAACCGCCGAACGCACGTGCGCAGGCGGCTTCGACGCGCCGGGTCGCGCCGAAGCGCGGCGCCGACGGGCGGCTCGCGCAGCCTGCCGCGGCCGCGTCCGATGCGGACGAACGCGAGCCGCGCGCCGAAGCGAGCGACGAAAGGGCGAGCGACACCGGCGCGTCGGGCAAGAAGCGCACGAAGAAGGCCGCCGCCGACAAACCGCTGAAAACCGCCGACAAGCTCGCGAAGCTCGGTCTCACGCGCTCGATCGATCTCGTGCTGCATCTGCCGATGCGCTACGAGGACGAGACGACGCTCACGCCGATCGGCGAGCTGCTGCCCGGCGGCGTCGCGCAGACGGAAGGCGTCGTGATCGACAACGAGGTCGCGTACCGGCCGCGCCGGCAGCTCGTCGTGAAGATCCGCGACGACGACGGCGAGCAGCTCGTGCTGCGCTTCCTCAATTTCTACGGGTCGCAGGTCAAGCAGATGGCGGTCGGCCAGCGGCTGCGCGTGCGCGGCGACGTGCGCGGCGGCTTCTTCGGGATGGAGATGGTGCATCCGGCGGTGCGCGTCGTCGAAGCCGATGCGCCGCTGCCGCAGGTGCTGACGCCCGTGTATCCGAGCACGGCCGGCGTGTCGCAGGCGTATCTGCGCAAGGCGATCGACAACGCGCTCGAGCGCACGCCGCTGCCCGAGCTGCTGCCGCCCGAGATCGATCGCGCGTACCTGCAGCCGCTCGGCGTGCCGTCGCTCGCGCAGGCGGTGCGCATGCTGCATCACCCGGGCGTCGATGCCGACGAGGCCGCGCTGATGGACGGCTCGCATCCGGCATGGACGCGCATCAAGTTCGAGGAGCTGCTCGCGCAGCAACTGTCGCTCAAGCGCGCGCACGAGGAGCGCCGCACGCGCGCGGCGCCCGCGATGCCGCGCCGCGCGGCGGCCGATGCCGATGCGCTGACCACACGGCTGTACGCGGCGCTGCCGTTCAAGCTGACCGGCGCGCAAGCGCGCGTGGTCGACGAGATCGCGCACGACCTCACGCTGCCGCATCCGATGCAGCGCCTGCTGCAGGGCGACGTCGGCAGCGGCAAGACGGTCGTCGCGGCGCTCGCGGCCGCGCAGGCGATCGACGCCGGCTACCAGGCCGCGCTGATGGCGCCGACCGAAATCCTCGCCGAGCAGCACGCGCGCAAGCTGCGCGCATGGCTCGAGCCGCTCGGCGTGTCGGTTGCGTGGCTCGCGGGCAGCCTGAAGGCGAAGGAAAAGCGCGCGGCGATCGAGGCGGCCGCGCTCGGCACCGCGCAGCTCGTAATCGGCACGCACGCGATCATCCAGGACACGGTCGAATTCGCGCGGCTCGGCCTCGTGATCGTCGACGAGCAGCATCGTTTCGGCGTCGAGCAGCGCCTCGCGCTGCGCGCGAAGGCCGCGAACGCGGCGAACGGCGCGCGCGATTTTCAGCCGCACCAGCTGATGATGTCGGCCACGCCGATTCCGCGCACGCTCGCGATGACGTACTACGCGGATCTCGACGTATCGACGATCGACGAACTGCCGCCGGGCCGCACGCCGGTGCTCACGCGCGTGGTCGGCGACGCGCGCCGCGACGAAGTGATCGCGCGCGTGCGCGAGGCTGCGCTGACGGGGCGCCAGGTGTACTGGGTGTGCCCGCTGATCGAGGAAAGCGAGACGCTGCAGCTGCAGACGGCCGTCGAGACTTACGAGACGCTCGCCGCTGCGCTGCCCGAGCTGAAGGTCGGGCTCGTGCACGGCCGGCTGTCGCCGGCCGACAAGGCGGCGGTGATGGACGCGTTCACGCGCAACGACGTGCAGCTGCTCGTCGCGACGACGGTGATCGAGGTCGGCGTGGACGTGCCGAACGCGTCGCTGATGGTGATCGAGCACGCGGAGCGCTTCGGCCTCGCGCAGCTGCACCAGTTGCGCGGGCGCGTCGGCCGCGGCACCGCCGCGTCGGTGTGCGTGCTGCTGTACTCCGGGCCGTTGTCGATCGCCGGCCGCGAACGGCTGAAGACGATGCGCGAGACGACCGACGGTTTCGAGATCGCGCGGCGCGATCTCGAAATCCGCGGCCCCGGCGAATTCCTCGGCGCGCGGCAGTCGGGCGCGGCGATGCTGCGCTTCGCGAATCTCGAGACGGACGGCTGGCTGATCGAGCCGGCGCGCGAAGCCGCCGCGCGGCTGATCGCCGCGTATCCGGACGTCGTCACGCAGCATCTCGCGCGCTGGCTCGGCGCGCGCGAGCAGTACCTGAAGGCCTGAGCGCCGTCTGGGGCCGGATCCAAAGCGGCCGCGCACGCATTCCGACGCGCAGAAACTTGGCGAACCGGCGTCAGAGGGTGTATAAATTAAACCTATCGCCTCTATACATGTGATTGACCCACAATGACGCTGACTGAATTGAAATACATCGTCGCCGTTGCGCGCGAGCGGCATTTCGGCCGCGCGGCCGAAGCATGCTTCGTGAGCCAGCCGACGCTGTCGGTGGCGATCAAGAAGCTCGAAGACGAACTGAACGTGCAGATTTTCGAGCGCGGCGCGAGTGAAGTGAGCGTCACGCCGATCGGCGACCAGATCGTCACGCAGGCGCAGCGCGTGCTCGAGCAGACGTTCGCGATCAAGGAAATCGCGAAGCAGGGCAAGGATCCGCTCGTCGGTCCGTTCCGGCTCGGCGTGATCTACACGATCGGGCCGTACCTGCTGCCGACGCTCGTCAAGCAGATGATCCAGCGCGTGCCGCAGATGCCGCTGATGCTGCAGGAGAACTACACGCTGAAGCTGCTCGAACTGCTGAAGCAAGGCGAGATCGACGCGGCGATCATGGCGCTGCCGTTCCCCGAAACCGGGCTGATGGTGCGCCCGCTGTACGACGAGCCGTTCGTCGTCGCGTTGCCGGCCGGCCATCCGTGGGAGAAGCGGCGCGAGATCGACGCCGAAGACCTGAAGCAGGAAACCATGCTGCTGCTCGGCAACGGCCATTGTTTCCGCGATCACGTGCTCGGCGTGTGTCCGGAGCTGATGCGCTTCTCGCAGACGGCCGACGGGATCCAGAAGACCTTCGAGGGCTCGTCGCTCGAGACGATCCGCCATATGGTCGCGAGCGGCGTCGGCATCACCGTGCTGCCGCGGATGTCGGTCGCCGAGATCGGCCCGCGCGCGAACGGGCCCGATGCGGAACTGCTGTCGTACGTGCCGTTCAACGAGCCGGTGCCGGATCGCCGCGTCGTGCTCGTGTGGCGCAAGAGCTTCACGCGGATGCCGGCGATCGACGCGATCAGCGAAGCGATCGCCGCGTGCGAGCTGCCGGGCGTCGCGAAGCTCGACATGCCGACGACGATGAACTGACGTGCGACGCCGCAGTGCGTGCCGTAGTGCGTGCAAACGGGGCTTTGCGGCCCCGTTTATTTTTCGCTATTGCATAGATGAAATTTATCAAATTCAGAACGACAATAGATTGAAATAGAATCATTCGCATGGATCGGTTGATTGCGACGGCCGATTTGCACGTTGAATGCAAGTGTCAAAGGAGGATGTTATGATGCGGTCGATATTGCGGCATGCGCAGTGGAACGTTCCGGCGCGCGAAGCGGTCGTCAATCGCGCCAGGGCCGCGGCGCGCAGCCTGCGCCCGCTCGCGTTCGCGTATCTGGCGGACCGTGTGTACGGCGGCTGAGCGTCGTCGCGCGCCGGTCCTGTTTTTCCCGAATTCCGTCGTCGAGCCATGAGCGAGCATCGCATGTCCGAAAGCTGGAACCCCACACGCACGAACGGCACGACAGGTGCCGGCCGGCTGCGCGAGCGCCTGTGCGGCGGCGTTCGGCACTGCCCATCGCGCGACGCGCCGTAGGGCGACCGGGATCCGTCCATTCCGTTTCCACCCCGCAATGACGCTCTACGAACCGCGCCCGGCACGGTGCCGGGCCAGCCCGGTGCGGGCATAAGAGCAAGCAAAGGAGAAAAAAGCATGTCGAACGAAACCCAATGCCCGTTCCATCACGCCGCAGGCAGCGGCACGTCGAACAAGGACTGGTGGCCGAATCAGCTGAACCTGAACGTGCTGCACCGGCATTCGGCGCTGTCCGATCCGATGGACCCGGATTTCGATTACGCGGAAGCGTTCAAGAAGCTGGACCTCGCGGCGGTGAAGAAGGACCTCCACGCGCTGATGACGACGTCGCAGGACTGGTGGCCGGCCGACTTCGGCCACTACGGCGGGCTGTTCGTCCGGATGGCGTGGCACAGCGCCGGCACGTACCGGATCGCCGACGGCCGCGGCGGCGCGGGCGGCGGGCAGCAGCGCTTCGCGCCGCTGAACAGCTGGCCGGACAACGCGAACCTCGACAAGGCGCGCCGGCTGCTGTGGCCGATCAAGCAGAAATACGGCCGCAGCATCTCGTGGGCCGACCTGCTGATCCTGACCGGCAACGTCGCGCTCGAATCGATGGGCTTCAAGCCGTTCGGCTACGCGGGCGGCCGCGTCGACACGTGGGAGCCGGACGACGTCTACTGGGGCTCGGAAAAGATCTGGCTGGAACTGAGCGGCGGCCCGAACAGCCGCTACTCGGGCGACCGCGAGCTGGAGAATCCGCTCGCGGCCGTGCAGATGGGGCTGATCTACGTGAATCCGGAAGGCCCGGACGGCAATCCGGACCCGGTCGCCGCCGCGCGCGACATTCGCGAGACGTTCGCGCGGATGGCGATGAACGACGAAGAGACCGTCGCGCTGATTGCCGGCGGCCATACGTTCGGCAAGACGCACGGCGCGGGCCCCGCATCGAACGTCGGTCCCGAGCCGGAAGGCGCGGCCCTCGAGCAGCAGGGCCTCGGCTGGCAGAGCACGTACGGCACCGGCAAGGGCGCCGACGCGATCACGAGCGGCCTCGAAGTCACGTGGACGACGACGCCGACGCGCTGGAGCAACGATTTCTTCAAGCACCTGTTCAGCTACGAATGGGAGCTGACGAAAAGCCCGGCCGGCGCGCACCAGTGGGTCGCGAAGGACGCCGACGCGGTGATTCCCGATGCGTTCGATCCGGCGAAGAAGCACCGCCCGACGATGCTGACGACCGACCTGTCGCTGCGCTTCGATCCGGCCTACGAGAAGATCTCGCGGCGCTTCTACGAGAACCCGGACCAGTTCGCCGACGCGTTCGCGCGCGCATGGTTCAAGCTCACGCACCGCGACATGGGCCCGCGCGCCCGCTACCTCGGCCCCGAAGTGCCGGCCGAAGAACTGCTGTGGCAGGACCCGGTTCCGGCCGTCGATCACCCGCTGATCGACGACGCCGACGTCGCGGCGCTGAAGGCGAAGGTGCTCGCGTCGGGTCTGACGGTGTCGCAGCTCGTGTCGACCGCGTGGGCGTCGGCATCGACGTTCCGCGGTTCGGACAAGCGCGGCGGCGCGAACGGCGCGCGCATTCGTCTCGCGCCGCAGAAGGATTGGGAAGTGAACCGTCCGGCCGAACTCGCGGCGGTGCTCGAGACGCTCGAAGGCGTGCGCAAGGCATTCAACGACGCGCAGACGGGCGGCAAGAAGGTGTCGCTCGCCGACCTGATCGTGCTGGCCGGTGCGGCGGGCGTCGAGCAGGCCGCGAAGAACGCGGGCGTGACGGTGACCGTGCCGTTCGCGCCGGGCCGCATGGACGCGTCGCAGGAGCAGACCGACGTCGACGCGATGGCCGTGCTCGAACCGGTCGCCGACGGCTTCCGCAACTACCTGAAGCGCGCGTACAAGACGCCGGCCGAGGCGCTGCTGGTCGACAAGGCGCAGCTGCTGACGCTGACCGCACCGGAGATGACGGTGCTCGTCGGCGGGATGCGGGTGCTCGGCACGAACGTCGGCGATGCAAAGCACGGCGTGTTTACCGACCGTCCTGGCGCGCTGACGAACGACTTCTTCGTGAACCTGCTCGACATGCGCACCGAATGGAAGCCGGCGTCGGGCGCGAACGACGTGTTCGAAGGGCGCGACCGCGCGACCGGCGCGCTGAAATGGACCGGCACGCGTGTCGATCTCGTGTTCGGCTCGCACTCGCAGCTGCGCGCGCTGGCCGAGGTGTACGGCAGCGCCGACGCGAAAGAGAAGTTCGTGCGCGATTTCGTCGCCGCGTGGAACAAGGTGATGAACCTCGATCGCTTCGACCTCGCTTGAGCGGCGGCTGCGCGATTGCGCGATGAGCGCCGTCGCGCGCGGCGATCATGCAGTAACGGAAACGGCCGGTCGGGCGACCGGCCGTTTGTTTCCTGTCCCGATGCTTGTCGAAGGAGTGACGACCATGACGCAGATGATGCTGGACATGCGTGCCGCGTTCGCGGCGCCGGCCGTGCGCGCGCCGGCTGCGATCGTGCGGCGCTTCGTCGGCGTGGCGATCGTCGTCGGCGGCGCGGCCGTGCTGGCCGTACACGCGCTGCACGCGATCGCCGCCGGCGCGTCGATCGCCGGGGCGTGAGCGCAGCGTTTCGCGCACCACGCTACACTGGCAAGCCGCGAGCCCATGCCGCGCCGGCGGCACGCGGATTGCTCGACGCATTTTTCGGTTCAACATTTCGAATGAGGAGCCCCGAAGATGGCCAAGAAAGGCAATGCCACGCAAATCAACATCGGCATCAGCGACAAGGACCGCAAGAAGATCGCGGACGGCCTGTCGCGCCTGCTCGCCGATACGTTTTCGCTGTATCTGAAGACCCACAACTTCCACTGGAACGTCACGGGTCCGATGTTCAACACGCTGCACCTGATGTTCGAGGAGCAGTACAACGAGCTGTGGCTCGCGGTCGATTCGGTCGCGGAGCGGATCCGCACGCTCGGCGTCGTCGCGCCCGGCACGTTCGCGGAGTTCGCGCGACTGTCGTCGGTGCCGGAAGCTGACGGCGTGCCGGCCGCCGAAGAGATGATCCGCCAGCTCGTCGAAGGGCACGAGGCGGTCGTGCGCACCGCGCGCGAAATCTTCCCGATCGCGGACGCGGCGAGCGACGAGCCGACCGCCGACCTGCTGACGCAGCGGCTGCAGACGCACGAGAAGACCGCGTGGATGCTGCGCTCGCTGCTCGCGTAACGCGCTGCACGCCGCGGCTCCCGGCCGCGTTGCGCGGCCGGCCGCGGTAGAGCCGGTCGCGATCGACTCCGTCCCCCAGAGCGGCGTGCGCCGCAGCGCGGCTGCACGCCGCTCGCGGTCCATCGACTACCGCTTGTCGCGTGCGGGCCGCCCCGACATGACGCGGAGCACCGCGCGGCTCTAAAATGCCGGGGTTATCTCCCCGGTGCTTCGCGATGCTTGCCCGCTTTCCCCTCTATTTGCGGCTCGTCCGAATGGACAAGCCGATCGGCAGCCTGCTGCTGCTGTGGCCGACGCTCAACGCGCTGTGGATCGCATCGGACGGCCATCCGCGCTGGCCGCTCTTTGTGATCTTCGTGCTCGGCACGCTGCTGATGCGCTCGGCCGGCTGCGCGATGAACGATTACGCGGACCGCGATTTCGACCGCCACGTGAAGCGCACGGCCGACCGGCCGCTGACGTCGGGCAAGATCCGCGCATGGGAAGCCGTCGCGATCGCGGCGGTGCTGTCGTTCATCGCGTTTTTGCT
Source organism: Burkholderia dolosa (assembly GCF_902499135.1). GTDB lineage: Bacteria > Pseudomonadota > Gammaproteobacteria > Burkholderiales > Burkholderiaceae > Burkholderia > Burkholderia dolosa. The sequence continues at coordinate 2,575 of NZ_CABVPR010000074.1, read as the reverse complement.
GATCCTGCCGCTCAACACGCTGACGAAGGAGCTGTCGGTCGTCGCGCTGTTCGTCGCCGGCTCGTATCCGTTCATGAAGCGCTTCTTCGCGATTCCGCAGGCGTATCTCGGCATCGCGTTCGGCTTCGGCATCCCGATGGCGTTCGCGGCCGTGCAGGACACGGTGCCGCCGCTCGCATGGGTGATGCTGATCGCGAACGTGTTCTGGTCGGTCGCATACGACACCGAATACGCGATGGTCGACCGCGACGACGACATCAAGATCGGCATCCGCACGTCGGCGCTGACGTTCGGCCGCTTCGACGTCGCCGCGGTGATGGCGTGCTACGCGGCGATGCTCGGCATCTACGTGTGGGTCGGCATGACGCTCCGATTCGGCCCGGTGTACTGGGTCGGCTGGGCGGCGGCAGCCGGCTGCGCGCTGTATCACTACACGCTGATCAAGGATCGCGAGCGCATGCCGTGCTTCGCCGCGTTCCGCCACAACAACTGGCTCGGCGGCGCGCTGTTCGCGGGGATCGCCGCGCATTATCTGTTCGCGGCCAGCTGAGCGCGGCGCGCATGTCGACGAAAAAAGGCGGCTTCATCGAGCCGCCTTTTCGTTGATGGGCGGGAAAAGCGGCGGCACGGTCGCCGCGCCGCCGGCCGCCGCAGCGTGCCGGCGCTTACGCGCGCCCGAGCTCGTCGCCCATTTCCTTCGCGCGCGCCTCGGCCGCGAGCGCGCCGCGCACGATCGCTTCCTTCACACCCTGCGCGTCGAACGATGCGAGCGCGGCGGCCGTCGTGCCGCCCTTCGACGTCACGCGCTCGCGCAGCACGCTCGCCGGTTCGCCCGATTGCGCGGCGAGCTGCGCGGCGCCCGCGAACGTCGCGACCGCGAGCGCGCGACCTTGTTCGTCGTTCATTCCGAGCCGGCGCGCGGCTTCCTGCAGCGCTTCGATGAAATAGAACACGTACGCGGGGCCGCTGCCCGAGATCGCCGTCACCGCATCGAGCTGCGATTCGTCGTCGAACCACACGATGTCGCCGACCGCGCCGAGCACGTTCGACGCGAGTTCGCGTCCGGCCGCGTCGACGCCCGGCAGCGCGGCGAGGCCCGTGACGCCCATGCCGACGAGCGCCGGCGTGTTCGGCATCGTGCGCACGACGCGCGCATAGCCGCCGAGCCAGCGCGCGAGATCCGCGCCGCGGATGCCGGCCGCGATGCTGATCACGAGCTGCGTTTTCAGATGCGGCGCGAGCGCCTGCGCGACGTCCTTCAGCACCTGCGGCTTGACCGCGAGCACGATCGCGTCGTAATCGGCGAGCGTCGCGTCGACGGCCGCGCCGGTGCGCACGCCGAATTGCCGCGCGGCGCGCGCGCGGACTTCGTCGTTGATGTCGACGGCGTACAGCCCGTCGGCCGCGACGCCGCGCTTGATCAGGCCGCCGATCAGGGCCGCGGCCATGTTGCCGCCGCCGATGAATGCGATTTTCATGGTATCGATTGAGCGAGTGGATGAACGGAAAAGGAAGTGCGGCTCAGTGCGAATAGTCGCGCGCACCGAAGATCGCGGTGCCGACGCGCACGATCGTCGCGCCTTCGAGCACGGCCGCCTCGAGATCGGCGGACATGCCCATCGACAGCGTGTCGAGCGGCAGGCCGTCCGCGCGCAACGTGTCGAACAGCGCCCGCAGCGCGCGGTGCGGCGCACGCTGCGCGTCGGGATCGGCGGCCGGCTCCGGAATCGCCATCAGCCCGCGCAGCCGCAGCGACGGCAGCGCGGCGACCGCGTGCGCGACGTCGGCGACGTCCGCGGGCGCGACGCCGCTCTTCGATGCTTCGCCGCTGATGTTCACCTGCACGCATACGTTCAGCGGCGGCAGGTGCGCAGGGCGCTGGTCGGCGAGGCGCTGCGCGATCTTCAGCCGGTCGACCGAATGGACCCAGTCGAAGCGCTCGGCGACCGCGCGCGTCTTGTTCGATTGCAGCGGCCCGATGAAATGCCATTCGAGATCGGCGCGCAGATCGGCGAGCGCATCGATCTTGTCGATCGATTCCTGCACGTAGTTTTCGCCGAACGCGCGCTGTCCGGCCGCGTGCGCGGCGCGCACGTCGGCGGCGGGGAAGGTCTTCGACACGGCGAGCAGCGAAACGGACGAGGGATCGCGGCCGGCCGCGCGGGCGGCGTCGGCGATGCGGCGATGAACGGAGGCAAGACGGGCGGCGAGATCGGACATGACGAGCACGGAAGCAGGCACGAGAAACCGATGCGGCGCAGCGCGCGCCGCATCGGTGCGCTCATTATACGGACGCTGCTCGCGCGCCATGGCGCTCGGGCTCGTTCACGCCGACAGCGGGCTGCGCTGGCCGCCGGAAGGGCCGAGCGCAAGATCGCGGCTGCGCGAATGCCGCGCGTATTCGCTACGAGCATGACGCGGCGCTCGACCGTTCCGATGGACAATCCGACGAACGTTTTTTCAAACAGCGGGAGGCCCGCTACCGGCGTGAACCGACCCTAGTCAGTATGACTCCCGCGGGGCAAAGGCTGGCCTGCCGTGAGGAATCAAGCGCGGGTTAGCATTGCTGCCAGAG
>NZ_CABVPR010000073.1 GCF_902499135.1 Burkholderia dolosa | reverse complement strand
CCGGCCGGCGAGCCGCGTGCCGACGAACGGCGCGGCGATCGGCGCGAGGCGACTGCGTCGCGCCGCGAGCGTGCGCCGCGCGCACGCGTCGCACCGAACCCCGTCCCGCCGATCACCTATCCGGAAAGCCTGCCCGTATCGGGCAAGCGCGACGAAATCGCGCGCGCGATCGCCGACCATCAGGTCGTGATCGTCTGCGGCGAAACGGGCTCCGGCAAGACCACGCAATTGCCGAAGATCTGCCTCGACCTCGGCCGCGGCCTCGGCGCCGGCGGCACTGGACTGATCGGCCATACGCAGCCGCGCCGGCTCGCCGCGTCGTCGACCGGCCGCCGGATCGCCGAGGAGCTCGGCACGCCGTTCGGCGAGGTGGTCGGCTACAAGGTGCGCTTCACCGACAATCTCGCGCCCGGCGCGTCGGTCAAGCTGATGACCGACGGCATCCTGCTCGCCGAGACGCAGACCGATCCGCTGCTGACGGCATACGACACGGTGATCATCGACGAGGCGCACGAGCGCAGCCTGAACATCGATTTCCTGCTCGGCTATCTGAAGGAGATTCTGCCGAAGCGGCCGGACCTGAAGCTGATCGTCACGTCCGCGACGATCGATGCCGATCGCTTCGCGCGTCATTTCGGCACCGACGAGCGTCCAGCGCCGGTGATCGAAGTGAGCGGGCGGCTGTATCCGGTCGAGGTGCGCTACCGTCCGGTGGCCGAAGATCGTCCGGCCGTCAAGCACGCGGAAGGCACGGCCGGACGCGACCGCGTGAAAACGGCGCGCGAGGCCGAGCGCGACCTGATGGACGCGATCGTCGATGCGGTCGACGAGCTGTGCCGCGAAGGCCCCGGCGACGTGCTCGTATTCCTGCCCGGCGAGCGCGAGATTCGCGAGGCGGCCGAGGCGCTGCGCAAGCACCATCCGCCGCATACCGAGATCCTGCCGCTGTTCGCGCGGCTGTCCGCGGCCGACCAGGACAAGGTGTTCAAGCCGTCGAACGCGCGCCGGATCGTGCTCGCGACCAACGTGGCCGAGACGTCGCTGACGGTGCCCGGCATCCGCTACGTCGTCGATACGGGCCTCGCGCGCGTGAAGCGCTATTCGTACCGGAACAAGGTCGAGCAGTTGCAGGTCGAGTCGATCTCGCAGGCGGCCGCGAATCAGCGCGCGGGCCGCTGCGGCCGCGTCGCGGACGGCATCTGCATTCGTCTGTACGACGAAAGCGACTATCAGGCGCGCGCGCGTTTTACCGATCCGGAGATCCTGCGCTCGTCGCTCGCGTCGGTGATCCTGCGGATGAAGTCGCTGCACCTGACGGCGATCGAGTCGTTTCCGTTTCTCGAACCGCCGCCCGGCCGCGCGATCGCGGACGGTTATCAGCTGCTCAACGAACTGGGCGCCGTCGACGACGACAACGCGCTGACGCCGCTCGGCCGCGAACTGGCGCGGCTGCCGCTCGACCCGCGCGTCGGCCGGATGATTCTGGCCGCGCGCGACCAGCACGCGCTGCGCGAGGTGCTGATCATCGCGAGCGCGCTGTCGGTACAGGATCCGCGCGACCGTCCGATCGACGCGCAGGAGCAGGCCGACCAGGCGCACCGCCGGTTTGCCGACGAGCGCTCCGAATTCCTGCAGTGGCTGAAGATCTGGGCGTGGTTCGAAGACGCCGTCGCGCACAAGAAGTCGAACCGCCAGCTCGTCGACGCATGCCGGCAGAACTTCCTGTCGCACCTGCGGCTGCGCGAATGGCGCGACGTCCATTCGCAGTTGCTGACGGTCGTGCGCGAGCACGGCTGGCGGCTCAACGAAACCGACGCGACGTACGAGCAGGTGCATCTCGCGCTGTTGACGGGATTGCTCGGCAATCTCGGCCTGAAGGCCGACGACGATCCGCACTATCTCGGCGCGCGCGGGATCAAGTTCTATCTGTGGCCGGGCTCCGCGCTCGCGAAGAAGGCCGGCCGCTGGGTGATGGCGGCCGAGCTCGTCGAGACGAGCCGGCTCTATGCGCGCTGCCTCGCGAAGATCGAGCCCGAATGGGTCGAGAAGGTCGGCGCGCATCTGCTGAAGAAGTCGCTGTCGGAGCCGCACTGGGAGAAGCGGCCGGCGCAGGTGAGCGCATTCGAGCGCGCGACGCTGTACGGGCTGCCGATCTATCACCGCCGGCGCGTCGCGTTCGGCCGGCAGGATCCGGCGCGTGCGAGAGAGCTGTTCATCCGCGGCGCACTCGTCGACGGCGAATTCGATACGAAGCTCGCGTTCTTCGCGCACAACCGCAAGCTGCTCGCCGACATCGAGCAGCTCGAGCACAAGTCGCGCCGGCAGGACGTGCTGGTCGACGACGAGCTGATCTACGCGTTCTACGACCACGCGATTCCGCAAGGTATCCACACCGGCGCGGCGTTCGAGCGCTGGTATCGCGACGAGGTGAAGAAGAGCGGGCAGCCGGAGGACAAGCTGCGGCTGCTGTATCTGTCGCGCGACGATCTGATGCGCCACGAGGCGGCCGGCGTGACCACCGAGCTGTTTCCGAAGCGCGCGACGATGGCGGGCGTCGAGATGGCCCTCACGTATCACTTCGAGCCCGGCGCGCCGCGCGACGGCGTGACGCTCGCCGTGCCGCTCTACGCGCTGAACCAGGTCGATGCGCGCCGCTGCGAATGGCTCGTGCCCGGGATGCTGAAGGAGAAGGTGCAACTGCTGCTGAAGTCGCTGCCGCAAAAGCTGCGCCGGCATTGCGTGCCGCTGCCCGACTACGCGGCGGGCTTCGTCGAGCGTACGGGGCGCGAGCGCTTCGGCGCCGGCGGTCTCGTCGAAGCGCTGATCGCCGACGTGCGCGAGCAGACGCAGGTCGCGATGAAGACGGCCGACTTCAAGCTCGAGACGTTGCCCGCGCACCTGTTCATGAACTTCAAGGTGATCGACGAGCACGGCCGTCAGCTCGCGATGGGGCGCAATCTCGCGCAGCTTCGGCAGGAGCTCGGCGCGCAGGCGCAGCAGCAGTTCCAGAAGATCGCGGCCGCATCGACGATTTCGGCCGGCGGCGACGCCGAAGCCGGCGCGGCGCCGTTGCCCGCGGGCGTGGCCGGTGGCGGCGGCAAGAGCGGCGCGGGCGCGGCGAGCGGTGCAAGCGGAAAGGGCGGCAAGCACGCGGCGCCGCACACGGCCGCTACGCCGGACGCCGGCGCGACCGCTTTGTACGAGAACCTGACGACGTGGAATTTCGGCAAGCTGCCCGAGCTGCTCGAGATCCGCCGGCGCGGGCAGACGCTGTACGGCTATCCGGCGCTCGTCGATCGCGGCACGCATTGCGACGTCGAGGTGTTCGACTCGCCGGAGGAAGCCGCGCGCATTCACCGCGCCGGGCTGCGGCGGCTGTTCGCGCTGCAGCTGAAGGAACCGATCAAGTATCTGGAGAAGAACCTGCCGGGGTTGCGCGAGATGGCGATGCAGTACATGTCGCTCGGCACGCAGGACGAGCTGCGCGACCAGCTGATCGACACGGCGCTCGACCGCGCGTGTCTGCAGGATCCGCTGCCCGACGACGATGCGAGCTTCCATGCGCGCCGGGACGAGGGAAGGAGCCGGCTGAACCTGCTCGCGCAGGAGATCGCGCGGCTCGTCGGGCAGATCCTGTCCGAATACGCGGGACTGACGAAGAAGCTCGCGCAGGCGAAGCCGTTCGCGCACGCCCATGCGGACATTCAGCAGCAGCTCGCGGCGCTGGTCGGCAAGCGCTTCGTGATCGACACGCCTTACACGCAGCTTGCGCATTTCCCGCGCTATCTGAAGGGCATCGCGCTGCGCATCGACAAGCTGAAGGCCGATCCGGCGCGCGACGCGAAGCAGTCCGCCGAACTGCAGCCGCTCGTCCAGCAGTACCAGCGCGCGGTGTCGCAGCGCGGCGGCGTCGCGGATCCGCGGCTCGCCGAATTCCGTTGGCTGCTCGAGGAACTGCGGATTTCGCTGTTCGCGCAGGAACTGCGCACGCCGATGCCGGTCTCCGTCAAGCGGCTGTACAAGGTCTGGGAGTCGATGCAGCGGTAGCGTCCGCGCGGGCGTCGCACGTACCGGCCGTTCGTGCGACGTCGGCGGCGCCGGCCGGCGCGTGCGGCGAACGGGCGCGGTGCGTGCGGTCGGTCAACCGGCCGGGCAGGCCGAACGTTCTACAATGACGGTTGTCCCTCGACGTGAGTCTTCATGCGCACTTTCCTCTCCCTCGGCCGCACGCTCGCGCTGGCCGCCGCCGTGCTGGCGCCTGCCGCACACGCGAACAACGTGATCGTCCTCAATTCGGCCGAAGCGACGCTTTCCCTGATCGATCAGCAGACGCGTGAAGTCGTCGCGACGACGCCGACCGGCAAGGAGCCGCATCACCTGATGGCGACGCCCGACAACACGTCGCTGATCGTCGCGAATTCGGTGTCGAACAGCCTGATGTTCCTCGATCCGAAGACGGGCAAGCTGCAGCGCACCGTCGAAGGGATCGACGATCCGTACCAGCTCGGCTTCTCGCCCGATCGCAAGTGGTTCGCGGCCGCCGGGCTGCGGCTCGACCGCGTCGACATCTACAGCTACGACGGCCACGATCTGCATCTCGTGAAGCGCGTGCCGCTCGCGGTGATGCCGAGCCACCTCGCGTTCACGAAGGACAGCAAGACGCTGCTCGTGTCGCTGCAGGTGTCCGGCGAGATCGCGGCGATCGATCTGCCGACGCAGACGGTCAAGTGGAAGATGAAGGTCGGCAAGGTGCCGGCCGGCCTGTGGCTCACGCCGGACGACAAGTACCTGCTCGTCGGGATGACGGGCGCCGACTACGTCGCGGTCGTCGACTGGCGCAACCAGCGGGTCGTCAAGCAGATCTACACGGGCAAGGGCGCGCACAACTTCCGCTCGCTCGCGGACGGCACGCACGTCGCGGTGACGAACCGGGTCGCGAACACGATCAGCATCATCGACGAGAACACGCTGACCAACGTCGGCGACATCACGGGCCTGCTGCCCGGCCCGGACGACATGGAGCTGTCCGCCGACAAGAAGACGCTGTGGGTCACGTTCCGCTTCGCGAAGAAGGTCGGGATCATCGACCTGCCGTCGCGCAAGCTCGTGCAGACGATTTCCGTCGGCCGCTCGCCGCACGGCATCTACTTCTACGACCGCGCGCCGTGGAAGGCCGCGAACGGCGCGTGACGGACGGAGGCGGACGATGCTGCACCTGATCGACGCGTTCGTGTCGGACATCCAGACCTGGCTGTACGTCGACGTCGTGCAGCCGCTCCTCTTCAAGTTCAACCTGATGGACTACGACGAGGATACGTACGACGCGCTGTACTGGGTGATCGTCGGCGCGTTGCAGATGGTCGCGATGTTCGTGCTGCTGCGCCCGCTCGAAGCGCTGCTGCCCGTCGAGCGCTGGAAGGATCGTCGCGCGGTGCGCGTCGATGTGATCTATACGGCGATCTCGAAGCTCGGCATCTACTCGCTGTTCTTCTTCTTCGCGCTGCAGCCGGTGTTCGACGGCTTCCAGGCGTGGCTGCGCCTGCACGGCATCTCGAACGTGAACCTCGACTATCTGTGGCCGGGCGTCACGTCGCAGCCGATCGTCGCGTTCGCGATCTACCTCGTCGTGCTCGATTTCGCCGGCTACTGGTATCACCGCTGGCAGCACAAGTTCGGCATCTGGTGGGAGCTGCACGCGGTGCATCACAGCCAGCGGCAGATGTCGCTGTGGTGCGACGACCGCAACCATCTGCTCGACGACGTGCTGCAGTCGTGCTTCTTCGCGGCGATCGCGCTCGTGATCGGCGTGACGCCGTCGCAGTTCGTCGTGCTGACCGCGGTCACGAACTTCCTGCAGAGCATCCAGCATACGAATGCGCGGCTGTCGTACGGCCGGCTCGGCGAGCGGCTGCTCGTAAGCCCGACGTTCCATCGGCGGCACCACGCGGTCGGCTACGGCCACGAAGGGACGAAGTACGGCTGCAACTTCGGCGTGCTGTTTCCGTGGTGGGACATGATGTTCGGCACCGCGTCGTGGAATCGCACGATCGAGCCGACCGGCATTCGCGAGCAGGTCGAAGGCGTGTCCTACGGCGACGGCTTCTGGTCCCAGCACGGCCTCGCGTTCGTGCGGATCTTCCGGCGCCTGGTTCCCGCGAAGCGCGGCGCGGCGTCCGCCTGACCGGCGATCCTTCCGTTGAACGGCATCCATCCGCGGCCCGCATGCGCTTTGGCGCTTGCGGGCCGCGTGGTTTATCCTTTCCCCGTTTTTCTTCATCGCCAAAGGCTTGCATGAACGACCTGCTGCGCTCTTTCGTCCGGGCGGTGGCCAGCGCGCTGCATCCGCGCATGCTGTGGCTCACGCTGATGCCGTTCGTCGTGTCGGCGCTGTTCTGGGGCGTCGTGCTGTGGTTCTCGTGGCAGACGCTCGTCGACGCCGCGCGCGGCGCGCTCGACGGCTTCGTGCTCACTGCCGCGCTGTATCGCGCGTTCGACGCGATCGGGATGTCGCAGCTGCATGCGGTCGTCGCGCCGTTCGTCGTCGTGTCGCTCACGATTCCGCTGATCGTGCTGACCGTCCTGCTGCTGATCGCGTCGCTGTCGATGCCGGTCGTCGTCAAGCATTTGTCCGCGCGGCAGTTCGCCGCGCTCGAGATGAAGCGCGGCGGCACGTTCTTCGGCAGCGTGTTCAATTCGCTGGGAACCGCGTTGGCCGGCGTCGTGCTGCTGGTCGTCACGATCCCGCTCTGGCTGATTCCGCCGTTCTTCGCGCTGCTGCCGCCGCTGATCTGGGGCTGGCTCACGTATCGCGTGATGACCTACGACGCGCTCGCGCAGCATGCGAGCCGCGACGAGCGCCGCGCGCTCGTGCGGCGCCACCGCTGGCCGCTGATCGCGATCGGCATCGCGACCGGGCTGCTCGGCACCGTTCCGACCTTCGTGTGGGTATCGTCGGTCTGGATGATGGTGCTGTTCCCGTTCGTCGCGGCGGCGATGATCTGGGTTTACGCTTTCATCCTCGTATTCTCGGCGCTGTGGTTCGGCCACTATTGCCTGCGCGCGCTCGAAGACCTGCGCGCGACGTCGCGCGCCACCGCAATCGACATGGGGCACGCATGAGCATCGGCATCATCATCATCGGCGACGAGATCCTTTCGGGCCGCCGGCAGGACAAGCATCTGGCGAAGATCATCGAGCTGCTCGGCGCGCGCGGGCTGTCGCTCGACTGGGCCGAATACGTCGGCGACGATCCGGCGCGGATCACGGCGACGCTCGAGCGTGCGATCGCGTCGGGCGACATCGTGTTTTCGACCGGCGGCATCGGCGCGACGCCGGACGACCATACGCGCCAGTGCGCGGCCGCCGCGCTCGGCGTGCCGCTCGAGCTGCATCCGGAAGCGAAGGCGCTGATCGCGGAGCGAATTCGCGAAACGCACACCGATTCCGCGACGCCGGTCGACTTCGATTCGCCGGAAAATCGCCACCGTTTCAACATGGGCGTGTTTCCGGCCGGCGCGACGATCATCCCGAACGGCTACAACCGGATTCCCGGCTTCTCGGTCGGCGATCTGCATTTCGTGCCGGGCTTTCCGGTGATGGCGTGGCCGATGATCGAATGGGTGCTCGACACGAAGTACGCGCATCTGCATCACGCGACGCCGCACGCGGAGCGGTCGCTGTACGTGTTCGAGCTGCCGGAATCGACGCTCACGCCGCTGATGGAGCGCATCGAGCGCGATTTTCCCGGCGTGCGCGTGTTCAGCCTGCCGAGCGTCGGCGATGCCGAGCGCGGCGGCATCTACGCGCGCCGCCATATCGATCTCGGCGTGAAGGGCGAGCCGGAAGCGGTCGCGGCCGCGTTCGTGAAGCTGCGCGAAGGCGTGCATCTGCTCGGCGGCGACGTCGTCGAGCCGGACGCGCCGCGCGCGTAAGCGGCCGAACGCCGGCATAGCGGGTTCAAACGGCAGTCGAACGGCGGTTCGAACGATGACGGGCCGCTCGAAGCGGCCCGTCATCGGCATGTCATCGCGCGGCTCGACGATGACGCAAGCGCGATCGCCGGCCCCTGTGTGCACTCACGCGCCGATCCACGGCAGCTTGCGGAAGCACCAGCCGTCGACGGTCTTGCGATGACCTTCGGCGTCTTTCGCGCCCTCGAAGCCTTCGAGCAGGTCGAACGCCTTCGTGAAGCCCGCCTGCGCGGACGCGACCGCGGCGAGCTTCGAGCGCGCGGCGCTGCGGCACAGGAACAGCACCGGCGTGTCGGGCGCGACCGCGGCCTTCAGCTCGTCGATGAATTCGGTGTTCGGCACGCCGCCCGGGTAGCGCGTCCATTCGACGTGCAGGTACTGGCCGTCGCCGACGAGCGGGCGGCCGACCCAGTCGAGTTCCGCGCGGGTGCGCACGTCGACGAGGCGCGCCGACGGATCGAGCTGCAGCAGTTCGAAGGCTTCGACGGGCAGCAGCGCGCCGGCGTAGGCGAGGGAGCCTTGGGCGCGGCGTTCGTCGGCCTTCGCGTAGAGCTGGTCGAGCGTACTCATGGCAGGGAGTCTCCGTATCGGTCAAACGAGCATTTTAGCGCGGCCGCGCCGCACGGAAGCCCGCGTGCGACGCTCCGGTGCGCTGCCCACACATTCACCAAAAGAGTGCAAAATGAGCCGGATGCACCAAAACGATTCTGCTGTTCGGCATGTCGATCTCGATTGCACCGTATCGGTGCGTCGATACGATGGCGTGTGCGCCGCGGAGCCCCGGAATCGCGCAGCAGAGCCCCGTCGCGGCGAGGATCGGCGCGATCCGCGCCAAACCTGCGCACGCATGGCACGGAAGCTGCTTTAAAGGATTCGATCGAATCGGGGCACGCTGCGCGAAAGCCGACCCCGAGCAGCTCGATAAACGGAGGCGGTCCCAGTCCGCCGGAATTGTTCAATCAGGAGAAGAGGTTATGAGTAAAACCGTCGCCGACGTCATGCAGCTCGTGAAGGACGAGGACGTCAAGTTTGTCGATTTCCGCTTCACGGATACGCGCGGCAAGGAACAGCACGTGTCGGTGCCGGTTTCGGCGTTTGACGAAGACAAGTTCGAGAACGGCCATGCGTTCGACGGCTCGTCGATCGCGGGCTGGAAGGGCATCGAAGCGTCGGACATGCTGCTCATGCCGGATCCGAACGCCGCGTTCATCGACCCGTTCTATGAAGAATCGACGCTGGTGCTGACCTGCGACGTGGTCGAGCCGGCCGACGGCAAGGGCTACGAGCGCGATCCGCGTTCGCTCGCGAAGCGCGGCGAAGCGTACCTGAAGAGCACGGGCCTCGGCGATACGGCTTACTTCGGTCCGGAGCCGGAATTCTTCATTTTCGACTCGGTTCAGTGGAACACGGACATGTCGGGCTGCTTCGTGAAGATCAATTCCGAAGAAGCGCCGTGGTCGGCAGGCAAGGAATTCGAAGGCGGCAACACGGGCCACCGTCCGGGCACGAAGGGCGGCTACTTTCCGGTCGCGCCGGTCGACACGTTCCAGGACATGCGTTCGGAAATGTGCCTGCTGCTCGAACAGCTCGGCATCCCGGTCGAAGTTCACCACCACGAAGTGGCCGGCCAGGGCCAGAACGAAATCGGCACGAAGTTCTCGACGCTCGTGCAGCGCGCGGACTGGACGCAGTGGTCGAAGTACATCATCCACAACGTCGCGCACTCGTACGGCAAGACGGCGACGTTCATGCCGAAGCCGGTCGTCGGCGACAACGGTTCGGGCATGCACGTTCACCAGTCGATCTGGAAGGACGGCCAGAACCTGTTCGCGGGCAACGGCTACGCGGGCCTGTCGGAATTCGCGCTGTTCTACATCGGCGGCATCATCAAGCACGCACGCGCGCTGAACGCGATCACGAACCCGACGACGAACTCGTACAAGCGTCTGGTCCCGCACTTCGAAGCGCCGGTCAAGCTCGCGTACTCGGCGCGCAACCGTTCGGCATCGATCCGCATTCCGCACGTGTCGAATCCGAAGGGCCGCCGCATCGAAACGCGCTTCCCGGATCCGATGGCGAACCCGTACCTGTGCTTCACGGCGCTGATGATGGCGGGCCTCGACGGCGTGCAGAACAAGATCCATCCGGGCGAAGCCGCGGACAAGAACCTGTACGACCTGCCGCCGGAAGAGGATGCAAAGATCCCGACCGTCTGCGCGGGCCTCGATCAGGCGCTCGAAGCGCTCGACAAGGATCGCGAGTTCCTGACGCGCGGCGGCGTGTTCACGGACGGCATGATCGACGCGTACCTCGCGCTGAAGGAGCAGGAGCTGGCGAAGTTCCGCATGACGACGCATCCGATCGAGTTCGAGATGTACTACTCGCTGTAATCGGCGATGGCGCTTCGATTCGGCGCCGTCATGCCGGTTCGTTCCCGTCGCGCGGTGCGCGGCGGGAGCGGCGGAGTCTGAAAGGGGACGGCGTCCAGCCGTCCCCTTTTCGTTCCGAGGATTTCCATTTTCTGACCCGCTGAGGCGCGACACGCACGCAAGATGGTTCTGAAGAATCTGATCAAGGCGAAGACGGGGCAGCCCGAGCGGCTGACGGACGACGAGCGGCTCGCGCGCTCGGGCCTGCTTGCCGGGCTGGAGGCGTTGCCGACCGTCGTGATCGTGCTCGACCGCAAGACGCTCAGGGTGGCATTCGCGAACCCGTCCGCGGAAGCGATGCTCGACATCTCGCGCCGGCAGCTCGCGCAGCGGCCGTGGGGCGAGATCTTTCCGAACGCGAACGAGCTCGCCTCGACGATCACCGCGATCGGCGAGGAGCGCTTTCACGCGACGCACCTCGATACCGTGCTCGACCGGCCCGGCCGCGAACCGCTGCACGTGCACGCGATCGTCGGCTTTCTCGAGACCGCGCCCGACTTCGTGCTCGTCGAGCTGTTCGAGAACGAGCGGCAGTCGCGCACCGACCGCGAGGAGCGCATTCACGACCTGACCGCGGTCAACAAGCAGCTGATCCGCAACCTCGCGCACGAGATCAAGAATCCGCTCGGCGGCATCCGCGGCGCCGCGCAGCTGCTCGAATTCGAGCTCGGCGAACGCGAGCGCGGCGAACTGCGCGAATACACGCAGGTGATCATCAAGGAGTCCGATCGCCTGCAGACGCTCGTCGACCGGCTGCTGGAGCCGCACCGGCATCCGCACATCGTCGGCGACGTGAACATCCACGAAGTGTGCGAACGCGTGCGCGCGGTGATGCTCGCGGAATTCCCGCGCGGGCTCACGATCGAGCGCGACTACGACGTCAGCGTGCCCGATCTGCGCGGCGACAAGGAGCAGCTGATCCAGGCGCTGCTGAACATCGTGCGCAACGCCGCGCAGGCGCTGCGCGAACGGATCGCGCAGGGCGACGCGAAGATCGAGCTGCGTACGCGCGTCGCGCGCAAGGTCACGATCGCGAAGCGGCTGTACAAGCTGGCACTGGACTTGCACGTGATCGACAACGGGCCCGGCATTCCGGAAGAGATCCGCGACCGGATCTTCTATCCGCTCGTGTCCGGCCGCGACGACGGCAGCGGGCTCGGGCTCACGCTCGCGCAGACGTTCGTGCAGCAGCACGACGGGATGATCGAGGTCGAAAGCCGGCCCGGCCGTACCGAGTTTCAGATTCTGCTGCCGCTCGATTACTGAGCGGCGACATTGCGATTCACCGGATTCACCAATATCTGACCGACCTATGAAGCCGATCTGGATAGTAGACGACGATCAATCGATCCGCTGGGTGCTCGAGAAGGCGCTCGCCCGGGACAGCTTCGCGACGAAGAGCTTCGCGAACGTGCGCGATGCGCTTGCCGCGCTCGACCACGAGACGCCGCAGGTGCTCGTGTCCGACATCCGGATGCCGGGCGGCTCGGGGCTCGAACTGCTGCAGGCGATGCACGAGCGCCTGCCCGGCCTGCCGGTGATCATCATGACGGCGTTCTCCGATCTCGACAGCGCCGTCGCCGCATTTCAGGGCGGCGCGTTCGAGTATCTCGCGAAGCCGTTCGACGTCGACAAGGCGGTCGAGCTGATCCGCCGCGCGGTCGAGGAAAGCCTGCGTGGCGGCGCACCGCAGGACGAGCGCGTCGCCGAAGCGCCGGAGATGCTCGGCCAGGCGCCCGCGATGCAGGACATGTTCCGCGCGATCGGCAGGCTGTCGCATTCGGCCGCGACCGTGCTGATCACCGGCGAATCGGGCACCGGCAAGGAGCTCGTCGCGCGTGCGCTGCATCGCCACAGCCCGCGCGCGAACGGGCCGTTCATCGCGCTGAACACGGCGGCGATTCCGAAGGACCTGCTCGAATCCGAACTGTTCGGTCACGAGCGCGGTGCGTTCACCGGCGCGCAAACCACGCGTCAGGGCCGCTTCGAGCAGGCCGAGAACGGCACGCTGTTCCTCGACGAAATCGGCGACATGCCGTTCGACCTGCAGACGCGGCTGCTGCGCGTGCTGTCCGACGGGCAGTTCTATCGCGTCGGCGGTCATAGCCCGCTGCGCGCGAACGTGCGCGTGATCGCCGCGACGCATCAGAACCTCGAGGCGCGCGTGCGGCAGGGGCTGTTCCGCGAAGACCTCTATCACCGGCTGAACGTGATCCGGCTGCGGCTGCCGCCGCTGCGCGAGCGCAGCGAGGACATCCCGCTGCTCACGCGCCATTTCCTGCAGAAAAGCGCGCGCGATCTCGGCGTCGAGCCGAAGCGCGTGTCCGACGAAGCGCTCGCGTATCTGACGTCGCTGCCGTTTCCCGGCAACGTGCGGCAGCTCGAGAACCTCGCGAACTGGCTGACCGTGATGGCGCCCGCGCAGACGGTCGAGATCAAGGACCTGCCGCCGGACCTCGTGCCGACGGGCGCGCCGGCCGCCGTGGCCGGCGACGGCGCGGACGCGCACGGCAGCGGCGGCAACGGCCGCGACACGGCAGCCGCATCGCCGGCGATCGGCGCGGCGGCATCGACGTCCGCGCCCGCGACGGTCGCGTCGAACGGCGCGCCGGCCGGCTATCCGATGTGGGAGCACGGGCTGCGCACGGAAGTCGCGCGGCTGCTGCGCGAGAATTCGGCCGACGTGATGGACGAACTCGCCCGCCGTTTCGAAGCAGCCGTGATTCGCGAGGCGCTCGACTTCACGCGCGGCCGCAAGGTCGAGGCGGCCGAGCGGCTCGGCATCGGCCGCAACACGATCACGCGCAAGATCCAGGAACTGCACCTGGAGCCCTGAGCGCGATGGGCGGCATGCGCGTGCGTCGCGCATGCCGCGATCGGACATAATCGCGGTTTGCACGCAGTCCGCAATCACGCCGATCCGACATGTCCGATTCCTTTCGTTGGCCCGCGGGGGCCGACCCGTTCCGTTTTCTCGAATCGCTCGACAGCGCACGCGCCCGCGCGTGGGTCGACGAGCAGAATGCGCGCACGCGCGCCGCACTGCGCGACGACGACGCGTATCGCGCGCTCGCCGCGCGTCTCGCGAAAGCGTATCTGCCGCGCGAGCGCCCGGTCATCCCGACCCGCTGGCGCGACTGGGCGTACGACCTGTGGCAGGACGATCGCCATCCGAAAGGGCTGTGGCGCCGCACGCGCTGGGACGCGTGGCGCGCAGGGCGGCCCGAATGGGAAACGCTGCTGGACGTCGATGCGCTCGGCGCGCAAGAGGGCGAGTCGTGGGTGTTCGAGCAGGACGCGATCCTGTATCCGGACGGCGACCGCGCGTTGCTGTCGCTGTCGCCCGGCGGCGCCGACGCGGTCGTCGTGCGCGAATTCGACCTCGTGCAGCGCCGTTTCGTCGACGCCGGCTTCACGATCGACACGCCCGGACACCATACCGTCTGCTGGATCGACCGCGATACCGTCTATGTGAGCTGGGACCGCGGCGAAGCATCGTCGACGGCGGCCGGCTATCCGTACGAAGCGCGCCGCTGGGTGCGCGGCACGCCGCTCGAGGATGCGCCGGTCGTATTTCGCGGCGAGCCCGACGACATCAGCGCCGGTGCGTGGTTCGATCCGATCGACGGCCGCCACGTCGCGTGGCGCAGCGTCGATTTCTTCGACGCGCATGCATATCGCCTGACGGACGCCGGCGAATGGGCGCGCTACGACGTGCCGACGCACGTCGAAGTGGGTTTCTGGGAAGGGTGGCTCGTGCTGGAGCCGCGGCTCGACTGGCACTGCGACGGTGTGCGCCATGCGGGCGGCTCGCTGCTCGCGATCCGCGAGCAGGCGTTCCTCGCCGGCTCGCGCGAATTCGCGACGCTGTTCGAGCCTGGCCCGTCGACGTCGGCGTGCACGTGGACGCATACGCGCACGATGCTGATCGCAAGCTGGCTCGACGACGTGCACAACCGTACGATGCTGTGGCAGCCGCGGCAGGCCGACGACGGCACGTGGCAATGGGACGCACGGCCGTTCGTCTGGCCGACCGACGCGCAGATCGACATCGAACCGGTCGAGTCGACGGTGAACGACGACGTGTACGTGGACGTCGACACCTATCTCGATCCGCCCGAATGCTGGCTCGCCGATCTGGCCGACCGCGCGGACGACGCGCCGTCGCGGCGCGTGCTGCTCGACCGGCCGCCGGTGCAGTTCGATGCGACAGGCCTCGTCGTGCGGCGCGCGAGCGCGCGCTCACGCGACGGCACCGTCGTGCCGTACACGCTGATCGGCCCGCGCGACGCGCTGGATCCGGTCGACGGCGCCGCGCGCGTCGCGCGACCGTGCGTGCTGTCGGGTTACGGCGGCTTCGCAATCCCGAATCTGCCGGGCTACAGCGATGCGTTGGGGATCGCGTGGCTCGAGCGCGGCGGCGTCGCGGCGTTCGCGCACATCCGCGGCGGCGGCGAGTTCGGCCCGCGCTGGCACGTCGACGCGCAGCGCGAACATCGGCAACGTTCGTTCGACGATTTCATCGCGGTGGCCGAGGACCTGATCGCGACCGGCGTGACGAGCGCCGCGCAGCTCGGCATCGAAGGCGCGAGCAACGGCGGGCTGTTGGTCGCCGCGTGCATGGTGCAGCGGCCCGACTTGTTCGGCGCGGTGCTGTGTCGCGTGCCGCTGCTCGACATGCGCCGCTATCCGAAGCTGCACGCGGGCGCCGCGTGGCTCGACGAGTACGGCGATCCCGACGATCCGCACGAAGGCGCGGCGCTGGCCGCGTATTCGCCGTATCACCGCGTGCGCGAAGGCGTCGCGTATCCGCCGTTGCTGCTGACGACGTCGACGCGCGACGATCGCGTGCATCCCGCGCATGCGCGCAAGATGGCCGCACGCATGCACGCGCTCGGCCACGAACGGGTGTGGTACTGGGAAAACACCGACGGCGGACACGGCAGCGCCGACGATCTGGAGCGCGCGGAATCCGATGCTGCGGAATTCGGCTTCCTGTGGGCGCACCTCGGGCCCGCGCCGGCGCGCAGCTAGGGTCGCGCGCTCAGCTGACGGTCGCGACGACCGGCGTGTGGTCGGATGGCTGCTCCCACGTGCGCGGCGCGCGATCGACGACGCACGACGTGCACGTGTCGGCGAGCGCCGGCGACAGCAGGATGTGATCGATGCGCAACCCCGCATTGCGGCGGAACGCGAACATCCGGTAGTCCCACCACGTGAAGGTCTTCTCGGGCTGCTCGAAACGGCGGAACGCATCGACGAAGCCGAGCTCGATCAGCTTCGCGAAGTGCGCGCGCTCCTGCGGAGACACCAGGTTCTGGCCTTCCCATTTCGCCGGGTCGTGCACGTCGCGGTCTTCCGGCGCGATGTTGAAGTCGCCGAGCAGCGCAAGCTTCGGGTAGCGCTGCATCTCGGCGGCGAGCCACGCGTGCAGCGCATCGAGCCACTGCATCTTGTAGACGAACTTGTCGGAGTCGACCGCCTGGCCGTTCGGGAAATACGCGGACACGATGCGCACGCCTTCGACCGTCACGGCCACCACGCGCTGCTGCGGATCGTCGAAGCCGGGGATGTTGCGCACGACGTCCGATTCGTCGACGGTCAGCGTGTTGCGCGCGAGGATCGCGACGCCGTTGTAGGTCTTCTGGCCGGTGAACCAGCTGCGATAGCCGACCGCTTCGAGGTCGGCGC
The DNA here is from genome assembly GCF_902499135.1 of Burkholderia dolosa. Lineage (GTDB taxonomy): Bacteria > Pseudomonadota > Gammaproteobacteria > Burkholderiales > Burkholderiaceae > Burkholderia > Burkholderia dolosa. The sequence goes on along the minus strand of NZ_CABVPR010000073.1, from coordinate 12,789 downwards.
GCGGGTATTTTTCGTCGGGCAGCTTCAGTTCCTGCAGGCACAGCACGTCGGCGCCGCTTTGCGCGAGCCAGTCGAGCACGTGCTGCTTGCGGACGTTGAGCGAATTGACGTTCCAGGTGGCGATTTTCATGAACGGGAAGGGTACGTGCGGCGTGAATGCGAAGGCCGCCATCTTACCGCGAGCATGGGGTGCGAACATGCGGTGAAGCGATGACGCGCGCAGCGTGCTGCGTTGTGCCGCATCGGTCGGCAGCAGTGCCGTGACAGACGATTGTGACAAAAGTGTTGACGTAAGTGCTTAACCACCCTATAATTTATTTCTCTGACGCGGGGTGGAGCAGTCTGGCAGCTCGTCGGGCTCATAACCCGAAGGTCGTAGGTTCAAATCCTACCCCCGCAACCAAGCACACCAGACGATGTGCAGCGCAAGTGACCGATGCGCGCTTCGTCGACCAGAACCCGGCTCCGTGCCGGGTTTTTTGTTTTGTCCGGCGATTCTCTATCGGCAGCGAGGTCAGCGTGCGGCCCACTCGACTGCCGCCTTCGCGTGCAGCGCGGTCGTATCGAATACCGGCAACGGCGAGTCTGCCGAGCCGATCAGCAGCGTGATTTCCGTGCAGCCGAGAATTACCGCCTGCGCACCGCGTTGCGCGAGCGATTCGATGATTCTCACGTACGTCGCGCGCGATTCCGCTTCGACGATGCCGTGACACAGCTCGTCGTAGATGATCCGGTGCACGTCGTCGCGCTGCCGTTCGTCCGGTGTCAGCACGTCGATGTCGAATTTGTCGCGCAGCCGCTGCGCATAGAACGGCAGTTCCATCGTGTAGCGCGTGCCGAGCAGCGCGACGCGTCCGATGCCCGCGTCGCGCAGCGCCGCGCCGGTCGGATCCGCGATATGCAGGAACGGCAGCGTCACCGCCGCCTCGATCGCATCGTGCACGCGATGCATCGTGTTGGTCGTCAACACGACGAGCTCGGCGCCGGCCGCTTCGAGCCGCCGCGCGGCATCGGCCATCCGCTCGCCGAGCGCGGCCCAGTCGTGCGCACGCTGCAGCGCTTCGATCTCCGCGAAGTCCACGGTGACCAGCACGCTCTTCGCGTTGTGGTGGCCGCCGTGCAGCGCCTTCGAATGGCGGTTGATCAGCCGATAGTATTCGGCCGACGATTCCCAGCTCATTCCGCCGATCAGTCCGATCGTCTTCATCCGTCACCTGTGCGTTTCATCCATTGCGGCAGCCGAGTATAGGCGTCGGCGCACGCGTGCGGCGGTACGATCGGCGCGAAGCGGGCCGGTACGGCGCAGCAGGCGTCGGCGGCACGCGGCAGTTGAAACGCTCACTGTGTTTTTGTACAGTATCGGCACCGTGAACCCGACCGCCATTCCGCCCGCCGAACCCGGCGCGCCGCCGCCCGGCGCGGCCGCGCCGCGCGTGCGCAAGATCATTCATTGCGATTGCGACTGCTTCTACGCGTCGGTGGAAATGCGCGACGATCCGTCGCTGCGCAACCGGCCGCTCGCGGTCGGCGGGCGGCCCGATCAGCGCGGCGTGATCGCGACCTGCAATTACGAGGCGCGCCGCTATGGCGTGCATTCGGCGATGTCGTCGGCGCTCGCGATGCGCAAGTGTCCGGATCTGCTGATCCTGCCGTCCGCGATGGACAAGTACCGCGCCGCATCGCGGCAGATCATGGCGATCTACCGCGACTACACGCCGGACGTCGAGCCGCTGTCGCTCGACGAGGCATACCTCGACGTCAGCGCGTCCGACAGATGCCAGGGCAGCGCGACACTGATCGCACGCGAGATCCGCGAGCGCGTGCGCGACACCGTCGGCGTGACGGTGTCGGCCGGCGTCGCGCCGAACAAGTTCATCGCGAAAATCGCGTCCGACTGGAACAAGCCCGACGGCCTGTTCGTCGTGCGTCCGCACGAGGTCGATGCGTTCGTTGCCGCGCTGCCGGTGCGCAAGCTGCACGGCGTCGGCAAGGTGACGGCCGCGCGCCTGGACCGGCTCGGCATCCAGACCTGCGCGCAACTGCGCGACTGGTCGCTGATCGATCTGCATCGCGAGTTCGGCGCATTCGGCCGGCGCCTGTACGAACTGTCGCGCGGGATCGACGAGCGGCCGGTGCAGGCGGATCAGGAGCGCAAGTCGGTCAGCGTCGAAACGACATACGTGACCGATCTGACGACGCTCGAGCAATGCGCGGAAGAGATCCGTCGCCTCGTCGTGCAGCTGGATGCGCGGATCGCGCGCGCGGGTGCGGCGCGCGCGATCCGCAAGCTCTACGTGAAGATCCGCTTCGCCGATTTTCAGCGCACGACGGTCGAGTGCGTGGCCGACGCGACGAACGCGGACACGGCGGTCGCGCTGCTCGCGAAGGGTCTGCAACGGCGTGCGCGGGCCGTGCGGCTGCTCGGGGTCGGCGTGCGCATCGACGAGGACACGGCCGCGCGCCGCGGGCAGTTCTCGCTGTTCGACGACGAATCGGCCGCGCAATGAAAAAGGCATCGCCGCAGCGATGCCTTTCGATCTGCCGCGATGACGGCGACCGCGCGCTCAGTGCGCGGGCGCAGCCATTCCGTTGTGGCGCAGCAGTGCGTCGATCTTCGGCTCGCGACCGCGGAACGCCTTGAACGAATCCATCGCCGGGCGGCTGCCGCCGACTTCGAGAATCTCGCGCCGATAGCGCGTGCCGGTCGCCGCATCGAGCACGCTGCCGTTCGCGGCAGCCGCTTCCTCGAACGCCGCGTACGCGTCGGCCGACAGCACCTCGGCCCATTTGTAGCTGTAGTAGCCGGCCGCATAGCCGCCCGCGAAGATGTGGCTGAACGTGTTCGGCCAACGCGAGAATGCTGCCTGCGGGATCACGTGATAGCGCTCGTTGATCTCGCGTGCGAATGCGTTCACGCTCGTCGCGCCGGCCGGATCGAAGTCGACGTGCAGCAGCATGTCGAACATCGAGAACACGATCTGGCGCAGCGTGCCGAGCCCGCTCTGGAAATTCTTCGCGGCGATCATCTTGTCGAACAGCGCACGCGGCAGCGCGGCGCCCGTATCGACGTGCGACGACATCGACGACAGCACGTCCCATTCCCAGCAGAAGTTCTCCATGAACTGCGACGGCAGCTCGACCGCATCCCATTCGACGCCGTTGATGCCCGACACGGCGAGCTCGTCGACGCGCGTCAGCATGTGATGCAGCCCGTGGCCGAATTCATGGAACAGCGTAATGACTTCGTCGTGCGTGAAGCACGCCGGCTTGCCGCCGACCGGCGCCGAGAAGTTGCAGGTCAGATACGCGACGGGCGTCTGCACGTTGCCGCCGCGCTTCGCACGCGAACGCGCGTCGTCCATCCATGCGCCGCCGCGCTTGCCTTCGCGCGCGTACAGGTCGAGATAGAACTGCGCGACGAGCGAGCCGTCGCGATTCTCGACGCGGAAAAAGCGCACGTCCTTGTGCCACACCGGCGCGTCGTCCGGCCTGATCGTCACGCCGAACAGCGTCTCGGTGACCGTGAACAGGCCCTTCAGCACCGCAGGTTCCGGGAAGTACTGCTTGACCTCGTTTTCCGAGAATGCGTAGCGTTGCTGGCGCAGCTTTTCGGCTGCGTACGCGACGTCCCACGGCGCGAGCTCGGTCAGCCCGAGTTCCTTCGCGGCGAACGCGCGCAGCTCGTCCCAGTCCTTCTCCGCATGCGGCCGCGCGCGCGTCGCGAGATCCTCGAGGAACGCGATCACCTGCTGCGGCGATTCGGCCATCTTCGGCGCGAGCGACACTTCGGCGAAGTTCCGGTAGCCGAGCATCTGCGCTTCTTCGCGGCGCAGCTTCAGCGCGTCGGCGACGATGGTCGTGTTGTCCCATTCGGCCTTGCCGTCGCCGTACTGCGGCCCGAGTTCCGAAGCGCGCGTCGCATACGCGCGGTACAGCGTTTCGCGCATCGCGCGGTTTTCCGCGTACTGCAGCACCGGGAAATACGACGGGAAGTGCAGCGTGAATTTCCAGCCTTCCTTGCCGTCCTTCTGCGCGGCTTCGCGCGCCGCCTCGATCGCGTCGCCGGGCAGGCCGGCCAGTTCCGCTTCGTCGTGCGCGAAATACGCATACGCGTTGGTCGCGTCGAGCACGTGATCGGAGAACGCCTTCGACAGCGCGGCCTGCTGCTCCTGCAGCTCCGCGAAGCGCGGTTTCCGGTCTTCCGGCAGCTCGGCGCCCGACAGACGGAAATCGCGCAGCGCGTTGTCGAGGATCTTCTTGCGTTCGGCGGACAGCGTCGCGTATTCGGCACTTGCGGCGATCGCCTTGTACTTGTCGTACAGCGCGAGGTTCTGACCGACGCTCGACCAGAACTCCGTCACGCGCGGCAGGTTCTCGCCGTACGCGGCGCGCAGTTCCGGCGTGTCGGCGACCGCGTTCAGGTGGCCGATCACGCCCCACGCACGACCGAGCGGCTCCGTCGCGCGCTCGACCGTCTCGACGACGTCGGCCCACGTTGCCGGCGTCTCGGGCGCGCTCGCGGTTTCGACCGCGCGATTGGCCGCGTCGAGCAGCGTGTCGAGCGCGGGCGTCACGTGTTCCGGGCGAATCTCGCCGAAGCGGGGCAGGCCGGAAAAATCGAGGAGCGGATTGGTGTTGGCGCTGGCGGACATAAGACTCCCTGTCTGTTGCCGGATGAACCGGGATGAAAAGGGTGGGGCGCGCACGGCACGACGGCGCCCGATACCGACATTATTGGGGCGCGTCGCGCGCTTTCCAATCGTTAGTTTCTAACGGCGCGATTGACGCAGGGTCGGATGCGGGGCGAGGCGACCGCGACGGGCCGCCGCAGAGGCCGGCGCACGAACGCACCGGCCGGCGGGAATTACGCAGCCGCGGCCGCGCGCTCGGCGGATTCGATCGTGTTGATCAGCAGCATCGTGATGGTCATCGGGCCGACGCCGCCCGGCACCGGCGTGATGTAGCCGGCCACTTCCTTCACGCCGGCGAAGTCGACGTCGCCGCACAGCTTGCCCGCTTCGTCGCGGTTCATCCCGACGTCGATGACCGTCGCGCCGGGTTTCACCATGTCGGCGGTCAGGATGTTCCGCTTGCCGACCGCGGCGACGATCACGTCGGCCTGGCGCGTGTGCGCGGCGAGGTCGCGCGTCTTGCTATGGCAGATCGTCACGGTCGCGCCGGCTTCGAGCAGCAGCATCGCCATCGGCTTGCCGACGATGTTCGAGCGGCCGATCACGACCGCGTTTGCACCTTGCAGCGGGATGCCGTGCGCTTCGAACATCTTCATCACGCCGTACGGCGTGCACGGACGGAACAGCGGCTTGCCGGTCATCAGCGCGCCGGCGTTCGCGACGTGGAAGCCGTCGACGTCCTTCTCCGGCGCGATCGCCTCGATCACCTTGTGGCTGTCGATATGCGCGGGCAGCGGCAACTGCACGAGGATCCCGTGAATCTTCGGGTCGCGGTTCAGCGCGTCGATCCGCGCGAGCAGGTCGGCCTCGGACAGCGACGCCGGGTACGCTTCCTTCACCGAATGGAAGCCGTTGTCCTCGCACGCCTTGATCTTGTTGCGCACATAGACTTCGCTGGCCGGGTTGTCGCCGACGAGGATCACCGCGAGGCCGGGCTGGTGGCCGCGCGCGGTCAGCGCGGCGGCGCGTTCGGCGGCCTGCGCGCGGAGGGTCTTCGAGAGAGCGTTGCCGTCGATGAGGAGGGCTGTCATGGTGGTGGGTTCTGCCGGGAAGTTGGAATGCTGGCGTGCGGCACGCGAAGCGCCGCAGCAAAACACGGAATTATACCGTTCGCCTGCCGCCGCCCGACAGCGAATGCGCCGAAAGCGTCATCGCCGCGGCATTCGGACGCCGCCCGAAAACGGCGCCGCCGCGCGAGTGGGCCGCATCGCGCGGCGGCGTGTGCGGCCGCGCCGGCAGGGCCGCCGCGGCGCGCGCCGAGAGTCGCTTACGCCTGCTTCTTCGACAGCGCGAGGCGCAGCAGGTCGGCCACCGTGTTCACGTTGAGCTTTTCCATGATGTTCGCGCGGTGTGCTTCGACCGTCTTGATGCTGATGCCGAGGTCGTCGGCGATCTGCTTGTTCAGGCGGCCGGCGATGATCCGCTCGAGCACCTGCTGCTCGCGCGCGGTCAGCTTCGACAGGCGCTCGCTCGCGGCACGCTGTTCCTGCACGCTCTTGCTTTCGCTTCGGGCCTTGTCGAGCATCCGCTCGACCAGCTTGCGCAGCTCGGCCTCGTCGAACGGTTTCTCGATAAAGTCCATCGCACCCTTTTTCATCGTCGATACCGCCATCGGCACGTCGCCATGACCCGTGACGAAGATGATCGGCAGCGCGGCGTTATCGGCGATCAGGCGCTCCTGCAGTTCGAGGCCGCTCATGCCCGACATCCGCACGTCGAGGATCAGGCACGCGATCTGCCCGGCCTGCTGGGCCGGCTGATACGCGTCGAGGAACTGCTCGGCGCTCGAGAAGCATTGCACGCGATAGCCGTTCGCCTCCAGCAGCCAGCGCAGCGAGTCCCGTACGGCCTCGTCGTCGTCGACGACGAAGACGGTTTCCTGAGTGGTGGTGACAGGGCTATTCATAGTTCTCCCGTAACGGTATGTGATGCCGATGCCTCGGACCCCCCTCGGCCGAGATCAGCGGGTTCCCCAATGGGCAGGCTGCAGTGGAACGTCGCGCCGGAAATGCGGCCGTCCGGCTCGACGTTGTTGACCACCCACAGACGCCCCCGATGCGATTCGATGATCGAACGGCAGATGTTCAGCCCCATGCCCATGCCGTCGGACTTGGTGCTGTAAAACGGTTCGAACAGGCGTTCGGCGGTTGCTTCGTCGACGCCCGGGCCCTGGTCGATCACACGGATGTCGACGAATCCCGCATCGATGTCGGCCACCACGCGGATCACGCCGTCCGCCGACGCCGGCTTCACGTCGGCCATTGCCTCGGCCGCATTCTTCATCAGGTTCACGAGCACCTGCTCGATCAGCACGGGGTCGACATAAATAATAGGCATTCTTGCGAGGATTTCCGTGACGATCCGGATCCTGCGCTTTCTGGCCTCGATTTCGGCGAGGCCGACCGCGTCCGCGACGATGTCCGCGACGCGCGCCGGTTGCCGCTTCGGCTCGCTGCGCTTCACGAATTCGCGGATGCGCTTGACGATCATCCCCGCGCGCAGCGCCTGCTGCGCGGTCTTCTCGAGCGCGGGCTGCAGCGTTTCGGGCGTCGCGCGGCCGCTCTTGACGAGCGCGAGCGTGCCCGAACAGTAGTTGTTGATCGCGGCGAGCGGCTGATTCAATTCGTGCGCAATCGACGACGCCATTTCGCCCATCGTCATCAATCGGCTCGTGAACTGCAGTTTCTCTTCCTGCTGGTGCGCGAGCTCCTGCGCTTTCTTGCGGGTCGTGATGTCGGGCGCGATCTGCATCTGCGCAAGGTGGCCGTCCACCCACTGGATGTATTGACGGCGCACCTCGAACCACTTCTGGATGCTCTCGACGTACACCTCCTGCGCATCGGCGGTGCTGTTCGTCAGCGCGGCGGCGGGCAGGCCCGCGAACGCGTCGACCATGTCGATCGAATCGGACGAGGCCTGCGCGCGGTCGAAGCCGCCGCCGGACAGCTCGAGATGGCCGTCCGGGCGGATGCCGAACAGATGGCGGTAGTAGCGGTTCGCGAACAGCAGCTCCGCTTCGTCGGCGGCGAGCACCGACACCGCGGCGTCGAGGCTCTCGAGCACCGTCGTGAAGCGCTCGTGCGCGGCCGCGAGTTCCTCGCGTGCGCGCTTGGGTTCGGTGATGTCGGTCATCGACGACATCCAGCCGGTCTGGCGGCCGGAGCTGTCGATCAGCGGCGACACGTACAGCCGCGCATGAAACAGCGTGCCGTTCTTGCGCCGCACGCGCAGCTCGAAGCCGGAGCTCGGCGCCTTGCCGCGCAGCGTCATGTCGAGCTGCCGCTGCATTTCCGGGTACGCATCGCGCGGCCAGTACGGGAACGGCGCGACCTTGCCGACGAGATCGCTTTCGTCCCAGCCGGTCATCCGGCAGAACGCCGGGTTCACGTGCGTGATGCGGCCGTGCATGTCGAGCACGCGCATGCCGATCAGCACCGAGTTTTCCATCGCGCGGCGGAAGAACGCTTCCGCGTAGAGCGCCTGCTGCGCTTCGAAGCGCTGGCGCGTGTGCTTCCACAGGCTCCAGAGGCTCCACAGCACGAAGCACGACAGCCCCGCGACGAGCCAGACGAGCGTGTTGTTGGTCAGGTTCGTCAGCTGCGGGAATGCGTATACGCGCACCGTCAGCCCCTGGCCGGGCGGGTCCAGCGGCAGGTCGTAGTGCGAGTCGCGCGGCAGCCGCGGGCGCGTCGACGTCGACGACAGCTCGCGGTTGTTCGCATCGGTGATCGAGATCTTGTACTTCGACGACAGCTCCTGCGGGATGTCGTGCTTCAGGATCCCTTCGACGGAGAACACCGCGGCGATCGACCCGAGATATTCACGGTCGCCGCGCATCACGGGCGTCTGCAGCGTGATGAAGCCGTTGCCGAAGTCGTCGTAGATCAGCGGCGAATACGCCTGGCGGCGCGTGCTGCGCGCTTCGTCGTACGCGCCGCGCACGGCCTCCTGCAGCTGCGCGTCGCCGGGCTTCGCGAGCCGCTGGCCGAGCAGCGGCGGATGCACGCTCGGCCAGCGCTGCACGCCGGGCGCGGTATACCAGTTCAGATAGAGGATTTCCGGATGCGTCTGCATCACGTCCGCGACGGCCATCTGAAACGCGTTCTGATCGAGACGGCCGGAAGCGAGATCGCGCGACAGCGCTTGCAACTGCTCCTGCGCGCCCGTCATCGACAGGCGAATCTGCTGCTGCGCCCATGCGACGTTACGGAACAGCGTGTCTTCCTGTTGCTGCTGTTCGCGGCGATTGAGGCTCCATAGAATGAGGCTCATCACCACGAGGAACACGAGGATCGACAGCAGCGGCGTCAGCAAATAGGAATTGGACCACCACGGTCCGTGGTGCCAACGGGACGGCTGCGACTCCGCCGGCGGGCCCGACGGTCGCGCCGAGCGTGCGAAAAGCCGATCGGTCAACATGGCAGGATTGTAGCGCAGCGCAATACATGGAAAACCCATACCGGATAGGTTGAGCGGAAACGGATTTATGTCGGCGGCACGCGCCGGAAAGCCCCGACGGATGGGTGCAGCGCAGCAATATTCCGCATTACGAGAAAAGATCTCATAATTCGAAAATTTTGTTGCGCGGGCCCGCGCGCGCTCATTACAATCCGCTGGAGCTTGCCCGCAGCCGGTCGCGTCGCGTCGTCTGCACGAGAGCGATCCTCACATTCCAGGACCCAGGAGACGAGAATGTCCGCTGTACCGAACGAAGTGATGAAATATGTCGCCGCCGATCACGACGACGACCCGCAAGAAACCGTCGAGTGGCTCGAGTCGCTCGATGGCGTGATCTCCTCCGTGGGCACCGGCCGCGCGCACTACCTGATCGAAAAGCAGATCGAGTTCGCCCGCATGCACGGCGAACACCTGCCGTTCTCCGCCAACACCCCGTACATCAACACGATTCCCGTCGAAGCCCAGGCGAAGATTCCGGGCGACCAGGACATCGAGCACCGGATTCGCTCGTACACGCGCTGGAACGCGCTCGCGATGGTGCTGCGCGCCGGCAAGCATACGAACGTCGGCGGCCACATCGCGTCGTTCGCGTCGGCGGCGACGCTCTACGACGTCGGCTACAACCACTTCTGGCACGCGCCGTCCGAGCAGCACGGCGGCGATCTCGTGTTCGTGCAGGGCCACTCGTCGCCGGGCGTGTATTCGCGCGCGTTCCTGCTCGGCCGCCTGACCGAGGAGCAGCTCGACAACTTCCGTCAGGAAGTCGGCGGCAACGGCATCTCGTCGTATCCGCACCCGTGGCTGATGCCGGACTTCTGGCAGTTCCCGACCGTGTCGATGGGTCTCGGCCCGATCATGGCGATCTATCAGGCGCGCTTCATGAAGTACCTGCAGGCGCGCGGGATCGCGAAGACCGAAGGCCGCAAGGTGTGGGCGTTCCTCGGCGACGGCGAGACGGACGAACCGGAATCGCTCGGCGCGATCGGGATGGCGAGCCGCGAGAAGCTCGACAACCTGGTGTTCGTGATCAACTGCAACCTGCAGCGCCTCGACGGCCCGGTGCGCGGTAACGGCAAGATCATCCAGGAACTCGAATCGGAATTCCGCGGCGCCGGCTGGAACGTGATCAAGGTGATCTGGGGCAGCCGCTGGGATGCGCTGTTCGCGCGCGACAAGACGGGCGCGCTGATGCGCCGGATGATGGAAGCGGTCGACGGCGAATATCAGACGTACAAGTCGGAGTCGGGCGCCTATGTGCGCGAGCACTTCTTCAACACGCCGGAGCTGAAGGCGCTGGTCGCCGACTGGTCGGACGACGACATCTGGGCACTGAACCGCGGCGGCCACGATCCGCACAAGATCTACGCGGCGTTCCACGAGGCGAGCAACACGAAGGGCGCGCCGACCGTCATCCTCGCGAAGACCATCAAGGGCTACGGGATGGGCGAGTCGGGCCAGGCGATGAACATCACGCACCAGCAGAAGAAGCTGCCGGTCGAGCAACTGAAGAAGTTCCGCGACCAGTTCCGCCTGCCGATCACCGACGAACAGATCGCCGACGTGCCGTACCTGAAGTTCGAGGAAGGCTCGAAGGAACTCGAATACATGCGCCAGAAGCGCATGGACCTCGGCGGCTACCTGCCGCAGCGCCGCCAGAAGGCCACGTCGCTGCCGGTGCCGGCGCTCGACGCGTTCGAGCCGCTGCTCAAGGGCACCGGCGAAGGCCGCGAGATCTCGACGACGATGGCGTTCGTGCGGATCCTGAACATCCTGCTGAAGGACAAGGCGCTCGGCAAGCGCGTCGTGCCGATCGTCCCGGACGAGTCGCGCACGTTCGGCATGGAAGGCCTGTTCCGCCAGATCGGCATCTGGAACCAGGACGGCCAGAAGTACGTGCCGGAAGATTCCGACCAGCTGATGTTCTACAAGGAATCGGAAACCGGCCAGATCCTGCAGGAGGGCATCAACGAAGCGGGCGGCATGTGCGACTGGATCGCGGCGGCGACGTCGTACTCGACGCACGGCGAGATCATGGTGCCGTTCTACATCTTCTACTCGATGTTCGGCTTCCAGCGGATCGGCGATCTCGCATGGGCGGCAGGCGACATGCGCTCGCGCGGCTTCCTGCTCGGCGGTACCGCGGGCCGCACGACGCTGAACGGCGAAGGGCTGCAGCACGAGGACGGCCATTCGCTGCTGTGGGCCGCTTCGGTGCCGAACTGCGTGAGCTACGACCCGACGTTCGGCTACGAACTCGCGGTGATCATCCAGGACGGCCTGCGCCGCATGGTGCAGGATCAGGAAGACGTGTACTACTACATCACGGTGATGAACGAGAACTACGAGCACCCGGCGATTCCGCAGGGCGAGCACGTGGCGGCCGACATCATCAAGGGCATGTACTCGTTCCGCAAGGCGGACGCGAACACGAAGGCGCCGCGCGTGCAGCTGCTGGGCGCGGGCACGATCTTCAACGAAGTGATCGCCGCTGCCGGCCTGCTGAAGAACGACTGGGGCGTCGAAGCCGATCTGTGGAGCGTGCCGAGCTTCACGGAACTCGCGCGCGAAGGTCACGACGTCGAGCGCTGGAACCTGCTGCATCCGACCGAGGAGCGCCGTCTGTCGCACGTGCAGAAGTGCCTGAAGGACACGCAGGGTCCGGTCATCGCGTCGACCGACTACGTCCGCGCGCTGGCCGACCAGATCCGCGGCCAGATCGATCGCCGCTACGTCGTGCTGGGCACCGACGGCTACGGCCGTTCGGACACCCGCGAGAAACTGCGTCACTTCTTCGAGGTCGACCGTCACTGGGTCACCGTCGCGGCGCTCAACGCGCTGGCCGACGAAGGCACGATCGAGCGCAAGGTGGTCGCGGACGCGATCGCCAAGTACAACCTCGATCCGTCCAAGCCCAACCCGATGACGGTTTAACGCGCACGCGCCGACTGATGCCGCGCGCCGCTTCCGCGGGGGCGCGCGGCCCTGGAGACACAAAAAGATGAGTCAAGCGATCGAAGTGAAGGTGCCGGATATCGGCGATTACAAGGACGTACCCGTGATCGAGGTGCTCGTGAAGGCGGGCGACACGGTCGAGCCCGAGCAGTCGCTCGTCACGCTCGAGTCCGACAAGGCGACGATGGACGTGCCGAGCCCCGCGGCCGGCACGGTCAAGGAAGTGAAGGTGAAGGTCGGCGATTCCGTGTCGGAAGGTTCGCTGATCGTTCTGCTCGAAGGCGGTGCCGCGGCCCAGCCGAACGGTTCGGCTGCACCGGCTGCCGCACCGGCGCCGACGGCAGCGCCCGCATCTGCCGCGCCGGCTGCGCCGGCCCCGAGCGCCGCACCGGCGGCGGGCGGCGGCACGATCGAGGTGAAGGTGCCCGACATCGGCGACTACAAGGACGTTCCGGTGATCGAGATCGGCGTGAAGGTCGGCGACACGGTCGAAAAGGAACAGTCGCTCGTCACGCTCGAGTCGGACAAGGCGACGATGGACGTGCCGAGCCCGGCCGCCGGCGTCGTGAAGGAAATCAAGGTGAAGGTCGGCGACGCCGTGTCGGAAGGCACGCTGATCGTGCTGCTCGACGCGGCCGGCGCACCGGCTGCCGCCGCGCCGCAGGCGAGCGCGCCGGCGGCGCCGGCT
>NZ_CABVPR010000072.1 GCF_902499135.1 Burkholderia dolosa | reverse complement strand
CCCAGCCGCGCCGCGCGAACGCGATCGCGCGCGCGCGGCCGAGCGACGCGGCGTCGCCCGCGCTGCCCAGCGCGCCCGCGACGAGCACCGTGCGCTGCGGCGACGTATCGGCTGAAACGGTCATTTACAATGCCGGGATGAACCCGAAAGCTCACGAACCCGCTAGTTTACCTGCTCCCGGCCCCGACGCGCTCGCGCAGTCCGAAACGCTGACCGCGCAGTTGCGCGACGAGATCGCGGCCGCCGGCGGCTGGCTGCCGTTCGACCGCTTCATGGAGCGCGCGCTGTATGCGCCGGGCCTCGGCTACTACAGCGGCGGCGCGCGCAAGTTCGGCCGCCGCGCCGACGACGGCAGCGATTTCGTCACCGCGCCCGAGTTGTCGCCGCTGTTCGCGCAGACGCTCGCGCAGCCGGTCGCGCAGGCGCTCGAAGCGAGCGGTACGCGGCGCGTGATGGAGTTCGGCGCGGGCACCGGCAAGCTCGCGGCGGGGCTGCTCGCGTCGCTCGACGCGCTCGGCGCGGCGCTCGACGAATATCTGATCGTCGATCTATCCGGCGAGCTGCGCGAACGGCAGCGCGACACGATCGCCGCCGCCGCGCCGGCGCAGGCCGCGAAGGTGCGCTGGCTCGACGCGCTACCCGAACGCTTCGAAGGCGTCGTGATCGGCAACGAGGTGCTCGACGCGATGCCGGTGCGGCTGTTCGCGAAGGCCGGCGGCACGTGGCGCGAACGCGGCGTGGCGCTCGACGCGCGGCACGCGTTCGTGTTCGACGATCGGGAGACCGCGCCGGACGCGCTGCCGCCGGCGCTCGCCGGCCTCGACGTCGACGACGGCTACGTGACCGAGACGCACGAGGCCGCGCTCGCGTTTGTCAGGACCGTCTGCACGATGCTCGCGCGCGGCGCGGTGCTGCTCGTCGATTACGGTTTTCCCGCGCACGAGTACTACCACCCGCAGCGCGACCGCGGCACGCTGATGTGCCACTACCGGCATCATGCGCACGACGATCCGTTCCTGTATCCGGGCCTGCAGGACATCACCGCGCACGTGGAATTCACCGGCATCTACGAGGCCGGCACCGCCGCCGGCGCGGATCTGCTCGGCTACACGTCGCAGGCGCGGTTTCTGCTGAACGCCGGCATCACCGACGCGCTCGCCGCGATCGATCCGTCCGAAACGATGCAGTTCCTGCCGGCCGCGAACGCGGTGCAGAAGCTGATTTCCGAAGCGGAGATGGGCGAGCTGTTCAAGGTGATCGCGTTCTCGCGCGGCATCGACGGCACGCTCGACGCGTTCGCGCGCGGCGACCGGTCGCACGCGCTCTGACGGGCGGCCGACATGCTGCGCTGGCTGATGGCGTCGTTCGTCGCGGTGATGATCCTGACGCGCTGCTGGCCCTGGCTCGACAAGCTCGGGATCGGCCGGATGCCGGGCGACGTCACGCTGACGTTCGGCGGGCGGCGCTACCCGTTTCCGTTCATGTCGACGCTGGTGCTGACGATGCTGGTGTCGATGATCGCGCGGCTCGTCTGAGCCGCGCCGGCTGCCGCGCGCGTTACAGCTCGATCTCGCCGAGGATCCGGTGCGCGAGCGCCTTCGCCTCGTCGAACGCCTCTTGCTCGCTCGAACTCGTCGTGTGGACGTCGTAACGCACGTTCTCCGTGCCGTCGCCGTCGTCCCGCGCGAGGATCACGTAGCCCTGGAATTGCCCGTTGTCCGCCTGCTGCGTGTGCGCCTTGGCCGTGTAGATGCCTTTCGTGAACGTGTTCGTGTCCATGATGCTTCTCCCGCAAAAGGACGTTTCATCGTAGCACTGCGGCGCAGCATGTACAGCGGTTTGTGCGGCGGGGCGGCGCGGCGCGCGCCGCGCGACGGCATGCGCGGTGCGCGGTCGGCGATCCGCGGGCCGTCGTATGCCGGCACGTGCCGGTGCTCCGCGCCCGCATAAGCCGGTGCTAGCAGCGGACCGTTTTCCGCCGGCAGCGCCGAAGCCGGCAAACGCCGCACGCGCCGCGCTACTTCAACGACACGCGAAAACGCCGGACCGCGCCGCGCTATGCGCGCCCATCACGACTCGAGCAGCGCGACGACCTCGTCGAGCGTCGGCGCATGCGCGCCCGTGTGCCGGCACGCGGCGGCGCCGGCGGCGACCGCGAACGCCAGATGCTCGCGCCACGATCGCTGCGGCGTCGCCATCAGGCTGAACAGCATGCCGCCGATCGACGCGTCGCCCGCGCCGACGGTGTCGGCGACCTCGACGCGCGGCGGCGCGGCCTCGTGCACTTCGCCGTCCGCGTACAGCGTCGCCGCCTGCGCACCGCGCGTGACGAATACGGCCGCACGCGGATTCAGCGCGCGCACGGCATCGACCGCGTCGGCGCCGTCGCTGCCGAACAGATGGCGCAGATCCTCGTCGGACACCTTGGTCAGATCGGCGAGCGCGGCCATCTTCTCGAGCGTCGGCCGGTACGCGGCCGTCATCAGGTTCCGGACGTTCGGATCGAAGCTGATTTTCACGCCGCGCGCATGCAGGTCGGTCGCGAGCGCGATCAGCGTGCCGGCGAGCGGCTCGCGCACGAGGCTGATGCAGCCGAAATGCGCCCACTTCACGTGATCGGTCCAGCCGGCCGGCAGCCGCGCGGGATCGAACGCGAGATCGGCGCTCGCTTCGCCGATGAAGAAGTACGCGGGCGGGCGCGTCTCGTGGACGATCGCGAGCAGCGGCGGCCGCGCGACGCGCTGCAGGAAGCGCAGGTCGAGCCCGGCCGCGTCGCTCGTGCGCCACAGCACGTCGGAGAAGCAGTCCTCGCCGATCGAGCCGGCGAGCGCGCTCGGCACGCCGAGCCGCGCAACCGCGCGCGCGACGTTCCAGCCGGCGCCGCCCGGCACCGACGTCCACTGCGCGTCGCCCGCGCGCACCATGTCGGTCAGGATGTCGCCCGCCGACACGAAAGCCGGAAACGTGCCGCCGCTCATTGCGTCGACTCGCTGCGCGCCGTGCGCGCGAGGGTCGCGAGCACGTCGTAGCACGCGCCCATCGTGTGATAGTCGGTCTTGCCGGCCGGGCTCTTCTCGTCGCTGTACTTGCGGTTGTCGCACGTGAGGATCCGGTACCACGCGCCGTAGCGGTGATCGACGAAATGCGCCCAGCTGTAGCGCCAGATCTCGTCGTACCAGTCCCAGAAGCGCTCGCTGCCGGTGCGCGCGCCGAGCATCGCGGCGGCCGCGAAGGTTTCCGCCTGCACCCAGAAGTACTTGTTGTGGTCGCAGATCGTGAAGTCGGGGCCGAAGCCGTAGCACAGGCCGCCGTGATCGGCGTCCCACGCGTGCGCGAGCGCCGCATCGAACAGCTCGGTCGCGCGCGGCACGAGCCAGTCGAGCGGGCGATGGCGTTCGAGGATCAGCAGCAGCTTCGCCCATTCGGTCTGATGGCCGGGCTGGAAGCCCCACGGACGGAAGATGTTCGAGCTGTCTTCCTTGTTGTAGTCCCAGTCGACCGACCAGTCCGCATGGTAGTGCTCCCACACGAGCCCGCCGGCGAGCGCCGCCTGGCGTTGCGTGATGTGCGTCGCGACCTTTTCCGCGCGGTCGAGGTACGTCACGTGGCCGGTCGCCTCGTACGCGGCAAGCAGCGCTTCGGTCATGTGCATGTTCGCGTTCTGGCCGCGGTACGACGACACGTTCCAGTTCGGCGTCGCGTCGTCCGCATAGAGGCCGGCGGCCGCGTCCCAGAAACGGTGCTCGGCGAGCTCGTAGGTCGCGGCGATCAGCGGACGCGCTTCTTCGATGCCGGCCATCGTCGCGTGTGCGGCCGCGAGCAGCACGAACGCGAGCCCGTAGCAGTGGCGCGTGCCGTCGAGCGTCGCCTGCTTCGCGCCGTCGCGCCACTCGAGTTCCCAGTCGTAGCCCTGCAGCGCTTCGTCCCAGTGTGCGTCGCGCAGGAAGCGCAGCCCGTGGCGCGCGTATTCGAGGTGGCGCGGATCGCCGAAGTGCCGGTACGCCATCGCGTAGTTGAAGACGAACCGGCAACTGCTGACGAGGTGGCGCGACGTGTGGTTGTAGATGCTGCCGTCGTCGCGGAAGTAGTGGTGGAAGCCGCCCGTCGGATCGAGCGCGTTCGGCGCGTAGAAGCGCAGCGTGTCCTCGACGTGCGACAGCAGGAACGACGGATCGCGGAAGTTCGCGACGAACGGCGCGGTTTGCGCGGGCGCGGCCGCGGCGGGCGGGGAGGGTCGGACCGGT
Organism: Burkholderia dolosa; assembly: GCF_902499135.1. Taxonomy (GTDB): domain Bacteria; phylum Pseudomonadota; class Gammaproteobacteria; order Burkholderiales; family Burkholderiaceae; genus Burkholderia; species Burkholderia dolosa. Next base: position 25,467 of record NZ_CABVPR010000072.1, on the reverse strand, counting down.
GGCATGTTCATGATGCGTTGACCGTAGCGGTATCGAATGCCGGGGAGCCGGCGGGCTGGCTGCTGGCCCGTACGATCAGCTCGACGGGCACGGAGATTTCGGTGCGCTCGGGCGCTTCGGCGAGCAGCAGTTCGACGCCGCGGCGGCCGAGCGCTTCCTTGTCGACGGCGAGCGTCGTGAGCGGCGGCGTCGCATGCGCGGCGGCGGGAATGTCGTCGAAGCCGACGATCGCGATGTCGTCCGGAATCCGCAGCCCGCGCGCGATGCATACGCGCTGCGCGGCGAGCGCCGCGGCGTCGTTGTACGCGAACACCGCGTCCGGCCGCAGGTCGGGCGCATCGAGCAGCTGCTGCATCGCACGGGCCGCGCCGGTGTCCGGGTCGAGCCCCGCGTCGATCGTCACTTCGTATGCAGGGTCGAACAGCCGGCCGGCCTCGAAGAACGCGCGGCGATAGCCGATCGCGCGCTGCGCGATGCTGTAGTGCGCGGGCGAGCCGCCGATGAACGCGATCCGCGAGCGGCCCGTCGCGAGCAGATGCCGCATCGCGAGCGCCGCGCCGGCCGCATTGTCGATGTTGACCGAGCGCAGGCCGGGCGCCCACAGGTCGATCAGCACGAGCGGGCGGCCGGTCGCGGCGAGCGCCTCGATCGTTTCCGGCTCGATGAAGCCGGCCACCGCGATCGCGTCGGGCGCGTGCGGCCGCATCTGGCGCAGCACGTCGTCGTTCGGGCCGACGGTCAGCAGCGTCGGCACGATGCCGCGCTCGCGGCATGCGTCTTCGACGCCGTGCAGCACGTGCGAGAAGAACGGACTCGCCGGAAAGCGGTTGTGCTGCCGGTGCAGCAGGAACGTCAGCCGGCGGATGCGCGGGCGCAGCTGCGCCGGATCGTAGCCGAGCCGCTGCGCGACCTCGACGACGCGCGCGCGCGTGGCTTCGGACAGCCCCGGCTGGTTTTTCAGCGCGCGCGAGACGGTGCCGATCGAGACCTCTGCCGCTCGCGCGACGTCGCGAATGGTGGTGCCCATCGTCCGGATCCGGTTTGTTTAGGGTGACGGCGATTGTATAGTAAAACTCGCGCCGGAATTCGGGCCCGATAACCCGGGAATACCCGAAAATCGCCGCGTTTTACGCGCTAATCTACGAAAACACCGTCACTAAAAATACTAAACAAATCGGGAAAAGGACAGTACGGCCGCGCGGCAACACGCAGCGACGCAGCGTCAGCCGATCGACGCGGGCGGCGTTTCGCCGCGATCGCGCAGTGCGGCGCGGCCCGCGTCGAGATCGACGAGCGCGAGTCCGTCGGGCTGCTGTTTCGCGCGCCGTTTCGCGAGCGCCGCGACCGACGCGATCTCGTCGCTGCCGTAGCGCATCGCGCGGTGCCCGCCGGCCGGCACGCCGACCGCGCCGATCGCCATCGTCACGAAGCCGAAGAACGCGGGGTTGCCGTGGCGGTCTTCGCCGCGCAGCCCGCCGGCGAGCCGGTCGGCCTGCGTGTAGAAGCGCTTCGCGCCGTCGTTGAACTGCGCGATCGCGGATGCCGCGCGCGCATGCCAGTCGTCGCTCTGGAACAGCACGAGGAAATCGTCGCCGCCGACGTGCCCGAGGAAATCGCGCTGCGGGTCGCTCACGCCCGCGAGCACCGCCGCGGCGAACTTCAGCACTTCGTCGCCCTGCCAGTATCCGTACTGATCGTTGAACGGCTTGAACTGGTTCAGATCGACGTAGCACGCATGAAAGCCGGCGTCGCGCGCGAGCAGACGATCGATATGCGCGCTGATCGGGATGTTGCCGGGCAGGAACGTCAGCGGATTCGCATAGCGCGCGGCTTCGATCCGCATCTCGGTCACCGCGCGCACCAGGCTCTCGCCGGTGCCGAGCCCGACGTAGCGGCCGTCTTCGGTGATCACGAAGCCGTCCGCGAGATAGCGCTGATCGTGCGTCGCGAGCAGCATCGCGAGCTGCTCGAACGTCGTCGCGACGTCGATCGTCAGCGGCGCGTCGTTCGCGAACTGCACGCACGGCTTCTTGCCGAACACCTCGCGGTGGTACGGCAGCGCGAAACGGTCGATGAAGCCGCGGCGGTTCACCAGCGCGACCGGGCGGCCGCGTTCGACGAGCGCGACCGCGTGCAGGTCCGGCATCCGGTTGAACAGCGCGAGCACGTCGTTGCTCGTCGCGTCGCGCGGCAGCGCCGGCGCGGGAACCAGCATCTTCGCGGCGATGGTGCCGGCCGGGCGCGCGGGACGCGTCGCGCCGGGGAACACGGCGATGTGCGGCGCGCGGATCGCGTCGCGCGCGGCCGGCGCGACGACCGGCGACGGCTGCGCGTTCGGCCGGCCGAGCAGAAAGCCCTGCACGCAGTTGATTCCCATGTCGCGCACGACGATCAGGTCGCATTCGTTCTCGATGCCTTCCGCGATCAGCTTTGCGCCGCTCGCGTGCGCGAAATGCTGCATCGCCTTCACGGCCTCGAACTTCAGCGGGTCGCGCGAGATGTCGTGGATGAAGAACCGGTCGATCTTCACGACGTCGGGATGCAGCCGCAGCCAGAGATTCATGCTGGCGTTCGCGGTGCCGTAATCGTCGAGCGCGAACTGCATCCCGGCGTCGCGCAGCGACGTGATCGCCGGCACGATCTGCGCGACGTCGGTCGTCGCGCTCTGCTCGGTCAGCTCGATCACGATGCGCTCCGCGCCGACCCCCGCGCGGCCGAGCAGCAGCCGCGCGCGCTCGCGTTCGCGCGCGAGCTGCACGATCGTGCCGGCGCTGAAGTTGAGGAACAGCTTGCCGTCGCAGCCGAGCGCGGCGAACGCGTCGAGACAGGTGAGCGCGGCGGCCTGTTCGAGCGCGACGGTTGCGCCGTCGCGGGCCGCTTGCGCGAACAGCGCGACGGGCTGCTCGAGATCGGTGCCGCGCGGACCGCGGATCAGCCCTTCGTAGCCGACCACGGTGCCCGACCCGAGATCGACGATCGGCTGAAAGACGGCGGCGAGCGCGTGATCCGCGATCAGGCGCGTGGTACGGGCGACAGCGGAGTCGGATGAGGGCGCGGACATGGGCGAGGGCAGCCGGAACGTCGGGACATCCGGCTTAACGGCAGCGCTCGCGAAGAGTTGAATGAAGATTTTGTGACGCGATGCGCGTTGCCGATGCGCGTCGTTTTATGACGGGCGCCGGGCGACGGACGCCGGACGCAAGAGGCGACAGGCGAGAGGCGACAGGCGAGCCGTCAGCCCGCCTTCGTCGCGTCAGCGTTTGCCGGCGTTCAGCGCACCGGACGCGCGCGCGGCCTTGCCCGCGCCGTCGCGGCCCGCTTCGCGCTCGCCGCTCGTGTCGCGCGCGCCCCAGCGCTGCGCGAGCGCCGCGCAAGCCATCAGCTGAATCTGGTGGAACAGCATCAGCGGCAGCACGATCGCGCCGACCGCATGCGACGAGAAGATCACCTTCGCCATCGGCACGCCGGCCGCGAGGCTCTTCTTCGACCCGCAGAAGATGATCGTGATCCGGTCCGCGCGGTTGAAGCCGAGCCGTTTGCCGACGAACGCGGTCAGCAGCAGCGCGATCACGAGCAGCACGACGTTGACGATCAGCAGCCCGCCGAGCGCGCGCGGCGGAATCTGGTGCCACAGCCCCTGGTTCACGGCCTCGCTGAACGCGACATAGACGACGAGCAGGATCGAGCCCTGATCGACGAAGCGCAGCACGCCGCGATTGCGCTCGATCCAGCCGCCGATCGCCGGCCGCAGCAACTGCCCCGCAATGAACGGCACGAGCAGCTGCATCACGATGCTGCCGACCGTGCTCCACGGCGACGCGGCCGCGGCCGACTGCGACGTGATCATCAGTCCGACGAGCGCCGGCGTCACGAAGATGCCGAGCAGGCTCGACGCGGATGCCGCACATACGGCCGCCGGCACGTTGCCCTTCGCGATCGACGTGAACGCGATCGACGACTGGACCGTCGACGGCAGCGTGCACAGAAACAGCACGCCCGCATACAGCGCGGGCGTGACGAGCGGCTGCAGCACCGGCTTCAGCGCGAGGCCGAGCAGCGGAAACAGCGCGAACGTGCTGAGCAGCACCACCGCATGCAGCCGCCAGTGCGTGGCGCCGGCGACGACGGCTTCGCGCGACAGCTTCGCGCCGTGCAGAAAGAACAGCAGGCCGACCGCGATGTTGGTCGCCCAGTCGAATGCGTGCGCGGCCGCGCCGCGGCATGGCAGCAGGCTCGCCAGCACGACGGTGCCGACGAGCGCGAGCGTGAAGTTGTCGGGGAGAAAACGGGGACGGGCCATCGGAAACTCGAATCGGAAACGACGAAAGCGCGCATCGCGCGCGCAGATAGCGACATTGTCCCGGCTCGACATTCAATAAACAAATTCATTGTGTGAATCGATTGATGAAACGCGGGCATGAAAGGGCGCTGATAAACGCGGCCGGGCTACGCCGAAACGTGCGCTGAAACAGCGCCGAAACGGCACCCGAACATGCTGCAAAAATCGCGAGTCGGAGCGAAAAAACCTAGCAGTAACATGGTGTTACACCGATGCCCGCGACCTAACACTTTTTGGCTCGACACATTTTCGGACCGCTCATAAATTACTGATGAAAGCCTTGCGTCGGTTTCAGAACGCCGACCGCAGGCATGAAACAGGCACTGACGATGGCGGAACGGGCAAAACGGAAGATCGGACGATGGGCGGCAGGCGTGCTCGGCGCGCTGCTGGTGCCGCTTGCGTTCGCGCAGCCGCCGCGCGGCGGTCACACGTTCGGCGGACACGGCTTCGGCGGCGGCGACATGCACGCGTACGGCCAGCCGGCCGGCGGCCCGCCCGTGTGGCGCCGTGCCGCGCCGCCGGCCGTCGGCGTGAACGGCGCCGGATCGCGATGGGGCCTGCGCCCGACGCCGTCGTACGGCCACTACGCGGCGCAGAACCCGTATCGGCCGATCAGTGCGGACGCGCGCCAGATGCCGCGCCCGCCGGCCGGCAGCAACGTGCCGCTGCGCGCCGGCTCGATCCGTGCGGATGTCGCGCGCTACAACGAGGAGCGCGGCGGGCGTCCGATGCCGCCGCCCCGCTCGCAGGAAGAGCCCGCGCATTCGCCGTTTTTCTCGCCGTTCTACCGCAACTGAGCGCGCGCCCGGCCGCGCATGCCGGCCGGCTGATGCGAATCCGCAACAGTCGCGCGCATATTTCCGCTGATTTTCCCGCTGCATTGCGCTATCTTTCGCGCCCGGCACGCGCGCGCCGCGCCGCCCCCCGGTGCGCGAGCGCTTCCGCATGGGCCACCACGGCCCGCCCATCTCGTATCGATTCCGCGAAGTTAATGCCGCCGCTATACCCGCAATAAGTGCGCGCAATTTTGACCGGACCCGTGATCCGTAAAGATGGCTGCGCCCCAATACGACGCAAGCATCGGCTCCACACAACAACGCTCGCGCCACTCATCGACTTCGACAAAACCTGGAGATCTCATGAAAGCAATCGCTCGCCGTGCGTCGCGCACGTCCGTCAAGCTGATCGCCGCGGCCGCCTGCGTGGCCGCTGCCGCCCCCGTCCACGCCCAATCGAGCGTGTCGCTCTACGGTCAGGTCGACGAATGGATCGGCGCGACCAAGTTTCCGGGCAGCGATCGCGCATGGAACGTGTCGGGCGGCGGGATGTCGACGTCGTACTGGGGGCTGCACGGTGCCGAGGATCTCGGTAACGGCTACAAGGCGATCTTCACGCTCGAGAGCTTCTTCCGCGCGCAGAACGGCCAATACGGCCGCTTCACCGGCGACACGTTCTTCGCACGCAACGCGTACGTCGGCGTCAGCTCGCCGTACGGCACGGTGACGGCAGGCCGGCTGACCACGCACCTGTTCCTGTCGACGATCCTGTTCAACCCGTTCTACGACTCGTACACGTTCTCGCCGATGGTGTACCACGTGTTCCTCGGCCTCGGCACGTTCCCGACCTATCCGAGCGACCAGGGCGCGGTCGGCGATTCGGGCTGGGACAACGCGGTGTCGTATACGTCGCCCGCGTTCGGCGGGCTGAACTTCGGCGCGATGTACGCGTTCGGCAACCAGGCCGGCGACAACGGCTCGAAGAAGTGGAGCGCGCAGTTCAACTACGCGAACGGTCCGTTCGCGGCGACCGCCGTCTATCAGTACGTGAACTTCAACAACGGCCCGCGCGACCTCGGCGCGCTGGTCGCCGGGATGAAGAGTCAGGGCATCGCGCAGGTCGGCGCGACGTACGACCTGAAGTACGTGAAGCTGTTCGGCCAGTACATGTATACGAAGAACGACCAGGTCGCCGGCAGCTGGCACGTGAACACCGCGCAAGGCGGCGTATCGGTGCCGATCGGCGTCGGCAGCGCGATGGCGTCGTACGCGTATTCGCGCGACGCGGGCGGCCTCGACCAGACGCGTCAGACCTGGGCGATCGGCTACGACTATCCGCTGTCGAAGCGCACGGACGTCTACGCTGCGTACATGAACGACCACATCAGCGGTCTGTCGAACGGCAACACGTTCGGCGCCGGCATTCGCGCGAAGTTCTGACGCATTCGCCTGTTGCGCGGCGCGCGTACGCCGCACGTCGCGCGTCCGACCCCATGCCTTCACGCCCAAACGGCGCCACATCGCGGTGCCGTTTTGCGTTTCTTGACCTTTGTGTTTCCGTGCCTTTGTTACCCTATCTCGTAATTGCACGATTTCCCGGAATTGCGAGCTAGTTCGATGGATACCCTCGTCAGCATGAATGTGTTTCGCTACGTCGTCGAAGTGGGCAGCTTCGTCGGCGCGGCGGAGCGCATGCAGATGTCGGCTGCGATGGCGAGCAAGCACGTGATGCATCTCGAGCAGCAGCTCGGCGCGCGGCTGCTGCATCGCACGACGCGACGCGTCGCGCCCACCGAGGCCGGACGCGAATATTACGAGCGCCTCGTGCAGGCGCTGTCCGAACTCGACGAAGCGGGGCAGGCGGTCGGCGCCGCGAGCGTCGTGCCGCAAGGCCGCCTGCGCGTGACGTCGCTGTCCGCGTTCGGGCTGCGGCACGTGATGCAGGCCGTCACCGACTACGCGGCGCGATTCCCGGACGTGACGGTCGACATGACGCTGTCCGACCGCGTCGTCGATCTGATCGAGGAAGGCTACGACGTCGCGGTGCGCGCGGCGCCGAACGGACTGAAGTCGTCGTCGCTCGTCGCGCGGCAGATCGCGACCGCGCACATCCTGCTCGTCGCGTCGCCCGACTATCTGGCGAAGCACGGCACGCCGCAGACGATCGGCGATCTCGCGACCCACAACTACCTGCGGCGCGATTCGAACTCGACGATGCTCGACTCGCTCGTGATCGACGCGGCCGCCGCATCGCGCGTGACGCTGAACGGCAACCTGATCGTCAATCATCTCGAAGGGCTGCGCGCGGCCGTGCTCGCGGGCGCGGGCATCGCGCTGCTCGGCACCGAGGTGGTCGGCGACGACATCGAGTCCGGCCGGCTCGTGCCGCTGCTGCTGGATGCGGTGCCGCCGCACGAGGCGCCGATCTACGCGGTGTATGCGAGCCGCCGGCACGTGTCCGCGAAAGTGCGTTCGTTCGTCGACTTCCTCGCGACGCGTTTCGAAGGGCAGTCGCTGTGTCCGTCGATCGAATCGCGGCTGCGCGTGCTGCCGATCACGCGGATCAAGCGCGCAGGCTGACCGGCATCAGCCGCGCGCCGCGTCGGCGATACGAAAAAAGCGCGAACCGGTCGACCGGTTCGCGCTTTCGTTTATGCGCAGTCGAATGCGCGGCTGAAGCGTCGAGCGCTGCAGCCGTCGCCGTTCAGCGACTCAGCGCGGAATCCCGAGCCGCGCCTTCGCGTCGTCGTATTCGCGCTTGAGCCGCTCGACGAGCGCGCCGACGCTCGGCAGATCGTCCATCAGGCCGACGCCCTGACCGGCGCCCCAGATGTCCTTCCATGCCTTCGCCTTGTCGTTGCCGAAATTCATCTTCGACTTGTCCGACTCCGGCAGCGCGTCCGGATCGAGGCCGGCCTTCTCGATGCTCTCGCGGATGTAGTTGCCGTGCACGCCGGTAAAAAGATTCGTATAGACGATGTCCGACGATTTCGCGTTCAGGATCGCGCGCTTGTAGTCGTCGACCGCATGCGCTTCCTGCGTCGCGATGAAGCGCGTGCCCATGTATGCGAGATCGGCGCCCATTGCCTGCGCGGCGAGGATCGAACCGCCGTTCGCGATCGCGCCCGACAGCACGATCGGGCCGTCGAAGATCTTGCGCACTTCGCCGACGAGCGCGAACGGCGACGTCGTGCCCGCATGGCCGCCGGCGCCGGCCGCGACGAGGATCAGCCCGTCGACGCCCGCTTCGAGCGCCTTCTGCGCGTGGCGCAGATTGATCACGTCGTGCAGCACGATGCCGCCGTAGCCGTGCACCGCGTCGACGATTTCGCGCGCCGGCGCACGCAGGCTCGTGATGAAGATCGGCACCTGGTGGTCGACGCACACCCGCACGTCGTGCTCGAGCCGCACGTTCGACTGATGGACGATCTGGTTGACCGCGATCGGGCCGATCACCGCATCCGGATGCTTCGCCTTGTGATCCGCGAGCTCGGACTGGATCTGCGTGAGCCATTCGTCGAGCAGCTCGGCGGGGCGCGCATTGAGCGCGGGAAACGATCCGACGACGCCCGCCTTGCATTGCGCGAGCACGAGTTCGGGGTAGCTGACGATGAACATCGGCGATGCGATGACGGGCAACGTCAGGTTCTGCAGGACGGCGGGCAATGCCATGTGATGTCTCCAGTCTCCAGGGGCGGTCGGGCGCGGCGGATCGCGCCGGCGCCGACACGATGCGTTGCGGTCGAACGAGTCGAAGTGTAGCGGCGTGTCGCTCGCGAAGCGGAGCGCGGCCGCCACGTCGTTCGCGCATATTAATACGAACGGTCGTGCGATTGCTTGCGAGCTTAGCAAAGCGCCGCGCGCCGCAGCAATCGAGCGAGTGCTCTGTTTCTATGAATTCCGTGCGCGCTCGGGCACCGATCGCGCATCGCGCTTCTACAATAGCCGCCATAACGAATCCACGAGACACAAACCATGTCGTTCGACGCGTTTGCGCCGTTTCGCGTGACGGTGCAGGACACCGAGATCTTCGGTGTCAAAGGTGGCGCGGGACCGCCGCTGCTGCTGCTGCATGGCCATCCGCAGACTCACATGATCTGGCATCGCGTCGCCGCGACGCTGGCGAAGCATTTCACGGTGATCGCGACCGACCTGCGCGGCTATGGCGCATCGGGCAAGCCGCCGACCGACGCGCAGCACACGCCGTATTCGAAACGCGCGATGGCGGCCGACCAGGTCGCCGTGATGCGGCATTTCGGCTTCGACCATTTCCATCTGTGCGCGCACGACCGCGGCGCGCGCGTCGCGCATCGGCTCGCGCTCGATCACGCGCATGCGGTCGACCGGATGATGCTGCTCGACATCGCGCCGACGCTCGCGATGTACGAGAAGACCGACCGCGCGTTCGCGACCGCGTATTTCCACTGGTTCTTCCTGATTCAGCCGGCGCCGCTGCCCGAGACGCTGATCGGGGATCACACCGACGCGTATATCGAGCGCGTGATGGGCAACCGGTCCGCGGGGCTCGCGCCGTTCGCGCCGGACGCGCTCGACGCGTATCGAGCGGCGCTCGCGCAGCCGGGCGCCGTGCATGCGATGTGCGAGGACTACCGCGCATCCGCAACGATCGATCTCGAGCACGATCGCGCGGATCTCGAGCGCGGCAACAAGGTTGCGTGTCCGCTGCGCGTGCTGTGGGGCGCGGACGGGATCGTCGGCCGCTGCTTCGACCCGCTCGACGAATGGCGGCGCGTCGCACGCGACGTCAGCGGCCGCGCGCTCGAATGCGGGCACTACATTCCGGAAGAGGCGCCGGCCGCGCTCGTCGACGAGATGCTCGCGTTCTTCGACGCGCGCGAAGCCGGCGCGTAAGCGGCGCATCGCGCGCCGCGCGCGGCGTCGTACGTTCAGCGCCGCGCGGCGTCTTCGTCCGCGAGCGGCGGCAGCCGGCGCGGCACCGGCGTCGACTTCACGATCGCGGTGCTCGTCTCCGCGCGCTCGGTCACTTTCGACAGGATGTCGTCGAGGTGCTCGATCGTGCGCAGATAGAGCCGGCAGATGAAGCAGTCTTCACCGGTCACCTTGTCGCATTCGACGAATTCGGGAATGCGCCGCAGCAGTTCCTCGACCAGATGAAGCTGGCCCGGCAGCGGCTTCACGCGGACGATCGCCTGCAGCGTGTAGCCGAGCGCGCGCGGGTCGAGCTCGACCGTGAACCCGGCGATCACGCCCTGCGCTTCGAGGCGCCGCACGCGGTCGGCGGTCGCGGGCGCCGACAGGCCGATCTGCCGTGCGAGTTCGCTGGTCGCGATGCGGGCGTCGTCGGCGAGCGCCGCGAGGATCGCGCGGTCGGTCGCGTCGAGCGACGCGATCGCGGGTGGTGAAAGGCGTTTCGGCATGATCGCTTTGCTTTCGAAGGTTGAACGGCCGTTTTGCTTCAGTTTAGCGATGGCCGCCGCGAAATCAAGTTTCTAGAATCGAAGTCATCTTCTCTCGTCGAACGGAGTCCAAGATGGCCTCGAATGAAATCCGCCGCGGCGCCGCCGAGATGGTCGTCGCGATGCTGATGTCCGGCACGATCGGCTGGCTCGTGATGTCGTCGCAGCAGCCGCTTACCAACGTCGTGTTCTTCCGCTGCCTGTTCGGCGCCGCGACGCTCGCGATCGTCTGCGCGGCGTTCGGCTTCCTGCGCCGCTCGCTGTTCTCGCCGCGGATGCTCGCGCTCGCGACGCTCGGCAGCGTTGCGATCGTCGCGAACTGGCTGCTGCTGTTCGCCGCGTATTCGCGCGCGTCGATCTCGATGGCGACCGCCGTCTACAACACGCAGCCGTTCATGCTCGTCGCGCTCGGCGCGATCGTGTTCCGCGAACGGATCACCGCATCGACCGTCGCGTGGCTCGCGCTCGCATTCGTCGGACTGGTGTGCGTGGTGCGCGTCGAACCGGCGGTGCTCGCGGTGCCCGGCGAATATCTGGAGGGCGTCGCGCTGTCGCTCGGTGCAGCATTCCTGTACGCGGTGTCGTCGATCGTCACGAAGCATCTGAAGGGCACGCCGCCGCATCTGCTCGCGCTGCTGCAGGCAGGCATCGGCATCGTGCTGCTGGCGCCGTTCGCGCACTTCGACACGTTGCCGGCGACGCCCGTGGAGTGGCTCGACCTCGTCGTGCTCGGCGTCGTGAACACCGGACTGATGTACGTGCTGCTGTACGGCGCGATCCAGAAGCTGCCGACCGCGATGACCGGCGCGCTGTCTTTCGTGTATCCGGTGGTCGCGATCGTCGTCGACCGGATCGCGTTCGGGCAGACGCTCGCGTGGACGCAGGTGTTCGGCGCGCTGCTGATCCTGCTCGCGGCGGCCGGCGTGAATCTGGGCTGGCGCGTGGTGCCCGCGCGCCGTGCGGCGGTCGGCGGCTGAAACGGTCGTGCGAATCGCTCTGCCATCGCACTCGCCGGCATGCCGCTACGGCGTCGTGCGATGCGTCGCCGACATGCTGCGCGCTGCCGCGCGACGCGCTTCCGGGCACGGCGATTGCCTGAAGCGCCACGGTCGCGCACGCGCGAAAGCGGCTGTAAGAAGTTGTAGGGAAACACCCGATGCGATGCGCGGGCGTCGCTCGTATGATGCGGGCTGTGACGTTGATCACGTTCACAGGATTCCGATCTCGATGCCGTTCGCCACACAGGCCGAACGGCATTTTTTTATGCGTCGCCCGCCACCCGCGCGCGCCGCGCGTCGAGCCGCGCGAGCACCGCGCGCTTCGCGTCGTCGTCGGACGCGCGCCATCCCTTGATCTCGTCGCGCGTGCGCAGGCAGCCCGCGCACCAGTCGGTGCGCGGATCGATCCGGCACACGCCGGTGCACGGCGACTCGACCGTGCCGGCCGAGAGCGGTACGTCGCTCATGCGTCGTTGCGCAACGCGACGTCGGCGACCGGCGCGCCGGTCAGCGTGACGAGCTCTTGCGGCGACAGATTGAACACCGCATGCGGGTGGCCGGCCGCCGCCCACAGGCTGTCGAGCGCGAGCAGGTCGGCGTCGATCAGCGTGACCGGCTCGACGAGATGGCCGATCGGGCACACGCCGCCGATCGCGTAGCCGGTGTTGTCGCGCACGAACTTCGCATCCGCGCGACCGACCGCGCCGACCTGCGCGGCGACCTTGTTCTCGTCGACGCGGTTCGCGCCGCTCGCGACGACCAGCACCGGCGCGCCGTCCGACTCGCGGCGGAACAGAATCGATTTCGCGATCTGCGCAACCGAGCAGCCGAGGCCGGCCGCGGCCTCGGCGGACGTCTTGCCGGTCTCGGGCAGCATCACGATGCCCTTCGCGTGGCCGCGCTCGCGCAGCAGCAGCGCGACGCGTCGCGCGGAATCGGGCAGGGAGTCGAATGAAGCGGGTGTCGTCATGGTTCGAAGTCGATGGAGGGATGAATCAGGTGCAGCTCGCGGCGTCGGCCGCGCTTTGCGCCTTCGCGAGCAGCGCGCGGCCGGCGCGCGACACGTTCGCGCGGCCGATCGCGTTCGAGATGAAGTCGCCGGCCGCGACGACCTGCGCGAGGTCGACGCCCGTGTCGATGCCGAGGCCCTGCATCAGGTACAGCACGTCCTCGGTCGCGACGTTGCCGGTCGCGCCCTTCGCGTACGGACAGCCGCCGAGGCCCGCGACCGACGCGTGGAAAATCTCGATCCCTTCGAACAGCGCCGCGTAGATGTTCGCGAGCGCCTGCCCGTACGTGTCGTGGAAGTGGCCCGACACGCGTTCGCGCGGAAACACGCGCGTGACGGCTTCGAGCACTTCGCGCGTGCGCTTCGGCGTGCCGACGCCGATCGTGTCCGCGATGTCGATCTCGTCGCAGCCGAGCGCCGCGAAACGCTCGACGACGTCGACGACCGACGCGACCGGCACGTCGCCCTGATACGGGCAGCCGAGCGCGCACGACACGCTGCCGCGCAGCCGCAGGCCCGCGTCCTTCGCGGCCTTCGCGACCGGCTCGAAGCGCGCGATGCTCTCGGCGATGCTGCAGTTGATGTTCCGCTGCGAGAACGCCTCGCTCGCCGCGCCGAAGATCACGACCTCGTCCGCCCGCGCGGCGAGCGCGTTCTCGAACCCTTTGAGGTTCGGCGTGAGCACCGAATAGACGGTGCCCGCGCGGCGCTCGATGCCGGCCATCACGTCGGCGCCGTCGGCCATCTGCGGCACCCATTTCGGCGACACGAACGACGCGGCCTCGACGTTGCGGAAGCCGGCGCGCGACAGCTTGTCGACGAGCGCGATCTTCACGTCGGTCGGCACGAACGTCTTTTCGTTCTGCAGCCCGTCGCGCGGGCCGACTTCGACGATCTTGACGGCGGTGGGGAACGTCATGGTTGTCTCCGATGTTCTGTGCAGGATGGAAGTCAGTAGCCGCGCGCGTAGTCGACGACGCCGCCGACCGGCTCGCCGCGCTCGAACGCGCGGATCTTGCCGGCGATCTGCTCGACGGCTTCGTCGCGCAGCGTTTCCGCCGAGCTGTGCGGCGTGATCGTGATGCGCGGCGCGTGCCAGAACGGATGATCGTCGGGCAGCGGCTCGTGCTGGAACACGTCGAGCGTCGCCGCGGCGATCCGGCCGCTCGCGAGCGCGTCGAGCAGGTCGGACTCGACGAGATGCGTGCCGCGCGCGACGTTGATCAGGTACGCGCCGCGCGCGAGCCGCGCGAACGTGCGCGACGACAGGATGCCGTCGGTGTCCGGCGTGCTCGGCAGCAGATTGACGAGCACCTTCGCGCCGTCGATGCAGGCGTCGAACGCGGCGTCGCCGGCGAACGTGCGCACGCCATCGAGCTGCTTCGCGCTGCGGCTGTAGCCGCGCACCGGCAGGCCGAGCGCGGCGAGCGCCTGCGCGACCTGCGCGCCGAGCACGCCGAGGCCGAGCACCGCGACCGTAAACGTCGCGCGCGGATGCGGCTCCAGCACCTGCCAGCGGCGCGCGCGCTGCAGCGCATCGTATTCGTCGAAGCGGCGCAGGTAGCGCAGCACCGCATGCGTGACGTACTCGACCATCTGCCGCGCCATCCCGGAATCCTCGAGCCGCACGAGCGGCACGTGCGCCGGCAGCGTGCCGGGATGCGCGCGCTCGAGTGCCAGCAGCGCGTCGACACCCGCGCCGAGGTTGAAGATCGCGCGCAGCCCGTCGCGCGGCGCGAAGAATTCGGGCGGCGCGCGCCACACGAGCGCGTAGTCGGCGGCGGCCGTATCGCCCGGCTGCCACGCGCGCAGCTCGGCGTCGGGCAGCGCATGTGCGAGCGCGTCGCGCCACGCGTCGGCGTCCTGGTGCGGCGAATGAAACAGGATCTTCATGCGCTTACTTCGCGAACAGCCGGCTGATGTCGGCGAACGCCTTGAATTCGAGCGCGTTGCCGCACGGATCGAGGAAGAACATCGTCGCCTGCTCGCCGACTTCGCCCTTGAAGCGGATGTGCGGCTCGATCACGAAGCGCGTGTGCGCGGCCTTCAGCTTGTCGGCGAGCGCGTGCCATTCGTCCATCGACAGCACGACGCCGAAGTGGCGCACGGGCACGTCGTCGCCGTCGACCGGATTGACCGCGCTCCTGCCCGTCTCGTCCGGCGCGAGATGCGCGACGAGCTGGTGGCCGAAGAAGTCGAAGTCGACCCAGCGATCCGAGCTGCGGCCTTCCGGACAGCCGAGCAGGCCGCCGTAGAACGCGCGCGCGTCGGCGAGGCTCGACACGGGAAAGGCGAGATGGAACGGGCGCAGTGCGCGGGAAGGCGTAGCGGACATCGGGCGTCTCCTGACGATCGGAGCCGGCGTGCGGCGCCGGTCCGGTTCCATGCGAAGTGACGGGAAGCCCACATTCTACGGTGTCGCGGCGCGAGCCGCCGCCGCGCGCGCGGCCCATGCAAAAGCAAAGCACGAAATATTGGTTCGGCGGCCGCGCGCGCCACGCGACAATCGGAGCTCGTCTTCAACGAAGCGGGGAGCAATCATGCGCGCATGCAGCAAATCGGCGTGGCCGCCGCGGCTCGTGACCGTTCCGGGCCTGCACGGCAGCGAAGGCGCTCACTGGCAGACGTGGCTCGAGCGGCAGTTTCCGCGCTCGCTGCGCGTCGAGCAGCACGACTGGGACGCACCCGACCTCGCCGGCTGGGCGCAGTCGGTGCGCGCGCTGCTCGAACGCGAGCGCGGCCCGTTCGTGCTGGCCGCGCACAGCTTCGGCTGCCTCGCGGCCGCGCATGCGCTCGCGCAATGGCCGCAAGCCGGCGACGTCGCCGGCGTGCTGCTCGTCGCGCCGGCGAGCCCGCAGAAGTTCACGTTCGCCGGGCCGTTCGACGCGCGCCGGCTCGCGGTGCCGTCGATCGTGATCGGCAGCGAAACCGATCCGTGGATGCCGCTCGCCGATGCGCGCACGCTCGCGCAGCGGCTCGGCAGCGCGTTCGTGAACCTCGGCGACGCCGGCCACATCAACACCGCGGCCGGCTTCGGACCGTGGCCGCGCGCGAAGTATTTCATCGACACGCTGGTTCATTGCGCGGCGCCGCTGCGCTTTCGCGACGCCGCCGACGACTACGACGCCGCGCTCGTCGATCGCGCGCTCGCGTTCGCGGTCTGACGCGCGGCGTTCGCGAAATTCGCGGCAATCGCCGCGGGCGTCGCACCGCGCCACGCCAGCTGCCGCGGCCGCGCGCTCGCGCTTACGCCGCGACCGGCCGCACGGCCGCCGGATCCGAGTAGCTCGGCCGGCCGTTCTCGACGTGCCCGGCGAAGCGGCGCGAGAACGTGCCGTTCGCGCCGTCGCTTACCGTCACGTCGTACCACTGATGACTCGACGCGAGCGTCCATTGCTCGACGCGCTCGTCGCCGCCGTGCAGCGTCAGCTGCCGCGCGGGCGCGCCGTACGCGTTGTCGGTCAGCGTGAGCGTCACGTGCCCGCTGCCGTGGTTGCGCAGCTTCAGATACAGGTTGCCGTTCGCGACGTCGTAGCCGGCCTTCGCCTCGGGCTGCGCGTCGTTGCGGCGGCGCGCGGCCGCGGCCGACACGTTGCCGGAGAACATCCGCACGAAACCGTTCGGCCCGTACACCGAGAACGCATACTCGCCGCTCGTCGCCGTCAGGTCGAAGTCCGCATGCAGCAGCCGGCGACCGCCGACCGTGTAGCGCCACGGGCCGTCCGTGCGATTCGTCGAATACACGTAGAAGTGCGCGCCCTGGTCGCCGCGGTTCGCGAACTCGATCCGCAGCGTGTTGCCGGCGTACACGCTCGCGTTCACGTGCAGTTCGTACGGCAGCGCACGCGCGGGCCGCACGCCGGGCTCCTGCGGGTCGATCGGCGACGGCGTCGCCGGCACGGTCGGCGCGGGCTGCGACGTGCACTGCTGATCGGCGATCGACCGGTACTGGCTCGTGTCGGGCAGCGGCGGGAACGTCGTGTCGGACGAGCGGAAGTCGAACGCCGACGTGAGGTCGCCGCACACCGTGCGGCGCCACGGCGTGATGTTCGGTTCGTCGACGCCGAAGCGCTTGCCGATGAAGCGGATCACCGACGTATGGTCGAACACCTGCGAGCAGACGAAGCCGCCTTTGGTCCACGGCGACACGACCGTCATCGGCACGCGCGGGCCGAGCCCGTACGGCAGGCCGTCCGCGGTATAGCTGCCGCCGCGGCCCGGGTTCACGACGGTGTGCAGCTCGCCGTCGGTCGTCACGGTCGAGGCGCCCTGCGCGGCCGACGTCGGCGGCTGCGGCGGCACGATGTGGTCGAAGAAGCCGTCGTTCTCGTCGTACATGATGAACAGCACCGTCTTGCGCCACACGTCCGGGTTCGCGGTGAGCGCGTCGAGAATCTGCGACGTGTAGTTCGCGCCGTATGCGGGCGTGTATTTCGGATGTTCGGAGAACGCGGCCGGCGGCAGCAGCCACGACACCCGCGGCAGCCGGCCGTTCAGCACGTCGTCCTTCAGGTCGTCGAGCGTGCGCGCCGTCTGCGCGCGCCGGTACAGCGACGAGCCGGGCTTCGCGTCGATGAAGTTCGCGAAGTTCTGCAGGATGTTCGTCCCGTAGTTGCCGTTGTACGGATCGCTGCCGGTCGTGCCCTGCTGATAGATCTGCCACGACACGCCGCGCGCTTCGAGGCGCTCGGGGAAGGTCGTCCACGTCAGCAGCTGGTATGCGGGCGGCACGTCGCCGTCGACGTAGTCGCTGTTGTCGAGCAGCGGGCCGCCGAATTTGCCGGTCGGATCGACGGTGCCCGTCATCAGATACGAACGGTTCGGATGCGTCGGCCCCGGCAGCGAGCAGAAGTAGTGATCGCAGACGGTGAACGCATCGGCGAGCGCGTAGTGGAACGGGATGTCCTCGCGCACGTGGTAGCCCATCGTCATGTCGGTCTTGTTCGCGGGCCACTGATCGTAGCGGCCGGCGTCGATCGCCGCGTGCGTCTTGTACCACGAGTGATCGAGGTCGCCGACGCACTGCGCGCTCGTCGTCAGCGTGTTCAGCCGGAACGGCAGCACCGGCTTGCGCGGATCGGCCTTCGACGGCTGATACCACACCGGCTTGCCGTTCGGCAGCGTGATCGGGAAGCGGTCGTTGTAGCCGCGCACGCCGCGCAGATGTCCGAAGTAGTGATCGAACGAGCGGTTCTCCTGCATGAACACGACGATGTGCTCCACGTCGCGGATCGTGCCGGTGCCGCGTGCGGCCGGAATTGCGAGCGCGCGGCGGATCGATTCGGGAAACGCGTTGAGCGCGACGGCGGCGCCCGCGGACTGAGCGACGGTATGCAGGAAACGGCGGCGGCTGGATGACGTCATGTTATTCACCTCGGTTCTGCGTTCGGGGACGGAAACGGCGCGATCAGTGTGCGGCCGCCGCAGCAGCAGCGTCGGATCCGGCGGGGGCGGCGCCCGGATCGGCGGCGTTCGGCGCGGGCTTCGCATCGTCGTCGTCCGGCGGATAGTGGACGACGGGCGGCGCGAGCGGTGCGGCGTCGGATGACGCGGCAGGCGCGCCGGCATTCGCGGCCGGGCCGCCGTTGAATGCGTTCGCGGCGCCGGCGTTCGCGCCGGCCTGCTGCGTCGCGTCGGCCGCATGCGGTTCGTGCGCCGCATCGTCGCTGCACGCGGCGACGCACGCAACGGTACACGACAGAACGGCGACGACGGCGATGCGGCGCATGCTGCTTTCTCCTGCATTGATCGGAACGCTTTCGAGTATGCCGACGCGATGCGACGTTTCGGTGAATCGTTTGCGACCGCGGCGTGATCGCGAAACGCTTTCGCGCGGCTGACTGAAGGCTTTCGCGCGCGTCGCGCATCGATTCCGGCGAGGCCGACGCACGGTAAATGCGACACGCGTTTGCACGAACGTACAACGCGATGAAGCGCGCGTCGCGGTGCCGACGTCGATCGCGGCATCGCGGCGGCGATCGGAAAAGAACGGCACGCACGCGGCGGATCGACGCGGAAAAACGGCATTTCTTCCCGCTTCGACAGCGGGTCGCCAGCGCACGGTCAGCGTCGCGCCAGATGCGCGTGACGGATGGCGGAGCCGGCGCACGCGGGTCGCTGCGCATCTGCGATGCGTCGGCCCGCACGCACGCGATCGATGCACGCGCATCGACGCGGCACCGGAATTGCTTCCGAGCGCGTCCCGAGCCGACGCGCGTGCGTCGTGCCGCGCGGTCGGCCGCGCGCATGGTCCGCACTCGTGCGTCCGTCAATCACGGAGCGAGCAGAAGCCATGTCCAGCGATCGACCTTTTTCCCCGTCTGCCGAACCCGCACGCGATGCGACGCGATCGCCCGCCGCGTGCAGCCATGCGTCGCCGATGCCGCCGCCGCACGACACGCTGTCGAGCGCCGCGCGGCGCCGGTTCCTGCAATCCGCGGCGGCAGCCGCGACGGTCGGCGCCGCACCGCACGCGGGCGCGCGATCGCAGCACGCGGCGGCGTCGGCCGCACCGCGGCGCGATGCCGTGCCGCCGCAGCCGGTGCGGCTCGACATCAACGGACGCGAATACGTGCTGCAGCTCGAGCCGCGCGTGACGCTGCTCGATGCGCTGCGCGAATACGCGGGGCTGACCGGCACGAAGAAGGGCTGCGATCGCGGTCAGTGCGGCGCGTGCACGGTGCTCGTCGACGGGCGGCGCATCAACGCATGCCTGACGCTCGCGGTGATGCACGAAGGGCAGCGGATCACGACCGTCGAGGGACTCGCGCACGACGGCGCGCTGAGCCCGGTGCAGCGCGCGTTCGTCGAACACGATGCGTTCCAGTGCGGCTACTGCACGCCGGGCCAGCTCTGTTCGGCGACGGCGCTGCTCGACGAGTTCGCGTCGGGGGCGGCGAGCGCCGTCACCGTCGACGTGCGGCAGCGTCCGGCGCAGCTGTCGGACGACGAGATTCGCGAGCGGATGAGCGGCAACCTGTGCCGCTGCGGCGCGTATTCGAACATCGTCGCGGCCGTACGGGCCGCGCACGCGGCGAAGGCCGCGAAGGCCTGAGCGCAGGAGGACACCGCAATGGAAGCGATCACGTACGAACGCGCGACCGACGTCGCCGGCGCGGTGCGCGCGGCGCAGCGGCCGGGTGCGGCATTCATCGGCGGCGGCACGAATCTGCTCGACCTGATGAAGGGCGGCGTCGCGCGGCCCGTCACGCTCATCGACATCACGCGCATCGCGGGTCTCGACACGGTCGACGCGCTGCCGGACGGCGGGCTGCGTATCGGCGCGCTGGTGCGCAATAGCGACGCGGCCGATCATCCGCGCATCCGCGCCGGCTATCCGCTGCTGTCGCAGGCGCTGCTGGCCGGCGCGTCCGCGCAGCTGCGCAACATGGCGACCGTCGGCGGCAACCTGATGCAGCGTACGCGTTGCCCGTATTTCTACGATCCCGCGTTCGCGCAGTGCAACAAGCGTGCGCCGGGAAGCGGCTGCGCGGCGCTCGGCGGCCACAACCGGATGCACGCGATTCTCGGCGCGAGCCCGCATTGCGTGGCCGTCAATCCGTCCGACATGAGCGTCGCGCTCGCGGCGCTCGATGCCGTCGTGCGCGTGAGCGGGCCGCGCGGCGAACGACAGATTCCGTTCGCGTCGTTCCACCGGCTGCCGGGCGATCGCCCGGATCTCGACACGACGCTCGAGCCGGGCGAGCTGATCACCGCGGTCGATCTGCCGCCGCCGCGCTTTGCCGATCACGCGCACTACGTGAAGGTGCGCGACCGGGCGAGCTACGCGTTCGCGCTCGTATCGGCGGCCGCCGCGCTGCGGATGGACGGGCCGCGCATCGCCGACGCGCGAATCGCGCTGGGCGGCGTCGCGCACAAGCCGTTGCGCGCGACGGCGGCCGAGCAGCATCTCGCGGGGCGCGCGCCGACCGGCGCGACGCTGCGCGAAGCGGCCGAGCTCGCGCTGCGCGACGCGCAGCCGCTCGACGGCAATGCATTCAAGGTCGCGCTCGCGCAGCGCGCGATCGTGCGTGCGGTCGAAACGGCCGCGCGATCGAACGGAGGTGCCGCATGAACACGCTGACCGGACAGCCGATGGATCGCGTCGACGGCGTATCGAAGGTGACCGGCGGCGCGCATTACGCGGCCGAGTTTCCCGACGCGCGGCTCGCGCACGCGGTGCTCGTGACCAGCACGATCGCGTGCGGCCGCATCGAATCGATCGATGCGGCGCGCGCCCGTACGATGCCGGGCGTGCTGCTCGTGATCACGCACGAGAACGCCATGCGCCTGCCGAACGGCGGGCGCCCGCCGCTGTCGCCGCCGGCCGGGCGCCGGCTCACGCTGCTGCAGGACGACGCGGTGCGCTACAGCAACGAACCGGTCGCGGTCGTCGTCGCCGAAACGCTCGAGCAGGCGACCGACGCCGCGAACGCGGTGCGCGTGCGTTATCGCGCAAGCGACGCGGTGCTCGATTTCGCGCGCGCGAAGGCGGGCGCGCGCGTGCCGCCCGCGCAGCAGGGGCGCGCGATGGACACGCAGCGCGGCGATATCGACGCCGGCCTGCGCGAAGGCGCGGTGCGCATCGACGCGACGTACACGACGCCGATGCAGCACCACAACCCGATCGAGCCGCACGCGACGATGGCGCGCTGGGACGGTCCGACGCTCACGCTGCACGACGCGACGCAGGGCGTGTCGGGCACGCGCACCGCGGTGGCCGCGGTGTTCGGGATCGCGCCGGAACAGGTGCGCGTGATCTCGCCGTTCCTCGGCGGCGGCTTCGGCTGCAAGGGTTCGTCGTGGTCGCACGTGTCGCTGTGCGCGATGGCCGCGAAGCAGACCGGCCGCCCGGTTCGGCTCGTGCTCACGCGGCCGCAGATGTTCGGGCCGGTCGGCAGCCGCCCGTTCACCGAGCAGCGCGTGGTGCTGGCCGCGCGCCGCGACGGCACGCTGACCGCGATGCGGCACGATTCGATCGTCACGACGTCGACGTTCGAAGACTGGACCGAGATGTGCGGGATGCCGTCGCGCATCATGTATGCGGTACCGAATCATGCGACCACGCACCGGATCGTGCCGCTGAACGTCGGCACGCCGACGTTCATGCGCGCGCCGGGCGAAGCGTCCGGCTCGTTCGCGCTCGAATCGGCGATGGACGAGCTCGCGTGGCAGCTCGGGATGGATCCGGTCGCGCTGCGGCTCGCGAATTACGCGGAGGTCGACCCGCAGGACGGCAAGCCGTGGTCGAGCAACGCGCTGCGCGAGTGCTACCGGCTCGGCGCGCAGCGCTTCGGGTGGTCGCGCCGCACGCAGGCGCCGCGCACGATGCGCGACGGCGACACGCTGATCGGCCTCGGGATGGCGGCCGCGACGTATCCGGCGAACCGCAGCGAGGCGTCGGCGAGCGCGCGCATCCTGCCCGACGGTACGGCCGAAGTCGCGTCCGGCACGCAGGACATCGGTACCGGCACGTACACGGTCATGACGCAGGTGGCGGCGGACGCGCTCGGCTTCGCGCCGCGCAACGTGCGTTTCTCGCTCGGCGATTCGAGCCTGCCGCGCGCGCCGGTGTCGGGCGGCTCGCAGTCCGCGGCGAGCGTCGCGCCGGCCGTGCGCGACGCCGCGCTGCAGGCGCGCGCGAAGCTGATCGCGCTCGCGATCGCCGATGCGGGCTCGCCGCTGCACGGCGCCGCGCCGGACGACGTGACCGTCGACGACGGCTGGCTCGTTCATCGCGGCGATCCGTCGCGACGCGATCCGGCCGCCGCGGTGATCGCGCGCGCGGGCGGGCAGCCGATCGATGCGCACGCAACGGCGAAGCCGGGCGACGAGAAATCGCGCTACGCGTCGCATTCGTTCGGCGCGGTGTTCGCCGAAGTGCACGTGGACGCGGAACTCGGCACGATCCGCGTGCCGCGCATCGTCGGCGTGTACAGCGTCGGCCGCCTGCTGAACGCGAAAACCGCGCGCAGCCAGCTGCTCGGCGGGATCGTGTGGGGGCTCGGCACCGCGCTCGAGGAGGGCTCGCATCTCGACGTGCGGCACGGCCGCTTCACGAATGCGAATCTCGCCGAATATCACGTGCCGGTGAACGCGGATATCGGCGATCTCGACGTGAGCTTCGTCGACGAGAACGACACGCATTTCAACCCGCTCGGCATTCGCGGGATCGGCGAGATCGGGATCACCGGCGTGCCGGCGGCGATCGCGAACGCCGTCTATCACGCGACCGGCGTACGCGTGCGCGACCTGCCGATCACGCTCGACAAGGTGATCGCGCCGGCGCGCGCGTAAGCCGGATCAGGCCCGCAGGCGCGCGTCAGCGGCGCGGCGTCCTGCGCCGCACTTCGCTGCGCAGCCAGTCGAGCCACGTGCGGATCGCCGCCTCGTGCGGGTGGCCGGGGCGCCACACGACGTAGTGCGCATACACGTCGGCGATGCGCACCGCCGACACGCGCACTAGCGTGCCGGCCGCCAGCTCGCGCTCGATCAGCGAACGGCGCGCGAGCGCGACGCCGCGCCCTTTCAACGCCGCGTCGATCAGCGCGTTCGTGTCCGTGAAGCGCGGCGCGCGCGCGGATTCGGTCAGATCGAGCCGCGCGGCCTGGAACCACGGTTCCCACGGCTGCGCGGGGTGGCGCAGCAACGTCGCGCGCGCGAGGTCGGCCGGCACGCGCGGCGCGATGCCGTCGCGATTGCGGTAGGCCGGGCTCGCGACCGGAAAGATCGTCTCGTTCATCAGCTTCTCGACGACGACGCCCGGCCATGTGCCCGGCCCGTAGCGCAGCGCGACGTCGATGCGGTCGCGCTTGCGCAGCGGGGCGAGCGCCGCGTCGGGATGCAGCACGATCGCGATGTGCGGATGCGCGACCGCGAAGCGCGGCAGCCGCGGCGCGAGCCAGCGCTCGGCGACGCTCGGCAGCACGCTCACGTTCAGCGTGACGTCGCAGGTGCGCGGGCGGCTGCGCACGGCGAGCGTCGGCTCGAACGCGCGTTCGAGCACGCTCAGCCCCTGGCGCACCTGCAGCGCGAGTGCGTGGGCCGCGTGCGTCGGCGTCGCGCCGTTGCGCTCGCGCGTGAATAGCGGATAGCCGAGCTGCGCTTCGAGCGTGCGGATGTGCTGGCTGACCGCGCCTTGCGTGAGCGCGAGGTCGTCGGCCGCGCGCGTGAAGCTCTGCAGCCGGACGGCGGCCTCGAACGCGCGCAGCGTCTGCAAAGGAGGGAGATGGATGCGTCGCATTGCGCATTAGTAACACTAATGTCCGAGCACGACAATTCATCGTTTGCGGCCGCGGGTGCGGCGTTCCTACACTCGTGCTCGTCTTCCACAGGCCCGACGGGCAATGCCACCATGAACGCATATCGTCTCTATCTGTCGCCGGGCGCGTGTTCGCTCGCCGCCCACATCGCGCTCGAGGAAACGGGCGCGCCGTTCGACGTCGAGATCGTGCAGGTTCGCAAGCAGGAGAACCTTGCCGACCGGTATCTCGCGATCAACCCGAAGGCGCGCGTGCCCGTGCTCGCGATTCCGGGCGAGCCGCGCGTGCTGACCGAAACGCCCGCGATCCTCACGTATCTGGCGCGCGCGCATCCGGACGCGCATCTGCTGCCGCTCGACGATCCGCTGCGCGAAGCGCGCTGCCACGAATGGCTCGCATGGCTGGTCGGCTGGGTGCACGGCGTCGGCTACGGCGCGCTGTGGCGCCCCGGCCGCTTCGTCGGCGATCCGGCGCTGCACGCGGCGGTCAGCGAGCACGGGCGCGGCGTGATCGGCGCGGCGAACGCGTCGATCGAAGCGGCGTTCGCCGACGGGCGCACGTGGGCCGAGCCGGGCGGCCATTCGATCGTCGATCCGTTTCTGCTGGTGCTGTATCGGTGGGGCGTGTCGATCGGCTTCGACATGACGCAGCATCGCGCGTGGACCGCACATGCCGAGCGCGAAGCCGAGCGGCTTGCCGCGCGGCGTGCGCTTGCGCGCGAGGCGGCGTGAGTTGTGCATCGTGCGCGGCGCGTCGGCCGCACGCGTTTCGAGCGATCGTGATGCGTGCGTCGCGTGGATGCGCCCGTCGGCACGTTGATCCGAAACGGCTCGCCGCGCACATGCGCGGTTTCGATGCGGACGGCGGCGAGCCAGTGCGGACGTACACGCCGGCATGCACGCGTCAGCGCGCGAACAGCGGATAGGTGGCCGCTGCGCACACCGCGGCCGCGAGCCACACGACGCTCCACGAACCGGCGGCGAGCAGCGGCGGAATCGCGAGCGGCGTCACTAACAGGCCGAGATAGACGATCGTGTTCGCCATCCCGAGTGCGGTGCCCGCATGGTTCGCACCGGCGAGCGTCGCGAGTTCGGTGTACGCGACGCCGTGCCATGCCGATACGCAGATGCCCGCGAACACGAGGATCGCGACGATCGCCGCGAGCGGCACGTGCGGACTGCCGGCCGTCGCGGCCGCGAGCAGCGCGAACGAGCCGGCCGCGACGAGCACGGAGCCGCGCAGGTACGCGCGGCGATTGCCGTGCCGGTCGGTATGGCGGCCGCTCCAGACGCGCATCGCCATCGCGCCCAGTTGCAGCGCGACCATCGCCGCGCTGATGCCGGCGAGCCCGAGCCGGCCGAAGTCGTGCAGGAACACCGTCGCGAACGTGAGCACCGCGAACTGCGGCGCGCACAGCGCGCCGATGCCGAGCACGATGCGCCATACGGCGACGCTCGCGAGCGGGCTGCATGCATGAGTCGTCGGCGGCTGCGTGACGGGCCGCGGCGCGGAAGTTGCGGAAGCCGCCGGAGAGGCTGAAGAAGCCGTCGAAGCCGTCGAAGCCGTCGAAGAAGCCGAAGAAGCCGAAGAAGCCGAAGAAGCCGAAGAAGCCGAAGAAGCCGAAGAAGCCGAAGAAGCCGAAG
>NZ_CABVPR010000071.1 GCF_902499135.1 Burkholderia dolosa | reverse complement strand
GGACCGGCGCGCAGCCGCCGCGCCGCGTCGCGACGGCGCGACGTCACGACCGCGCGACGTCACGACCGCGGTGCGCCGCCGGGCGGAAACGGATCGTCGCCACCGCCGGACGACGGATGAGCGGCGAGCATCGTGCGCGTGAATTCGGCTAGCCGTGCGCGGATCGCGTCGGTGGACGTCGATGCGTCGAGCGATTGCTGCAGGTCGAGCAGGCTCGCGGCGAGCTCGCCTTGCCATTGCGCGCGCTCGCTCGCCGCACGCGCGCGATTCGCGGCGAGCGCGGCGCCGACGTCGGCCGACCGGTCGCCCTGCACGAGCGTCTCCAGCGTTTCGACGAGCCGCTGCAGCACGCGGTGCACGGCCGTCGCGGAGAAGCCGCCGAGCATCGCGAGCGCCGGCCGCCCGAAGCTGTGCATGCTGCCCTGTGCGAACAGGTGGGCCGGCAGCATTTCAACGAGGATCAGGCCGGCGATCACGCCGAGAATCAGGCGCGCGCCGTACGACGCGTCGTATTTCGGATCGTATGTCGACGCCGCGACGTAGTGATGCGCCTGGAACAGCGTCGCGAACGACGCGCCGAGCCCCGCGCAGCACAGCAGGAACGTCGTGTTCCACAGCAGCTGCGTGCCGTTCGATTGCAGGAAGCCGCGATCGATGTTCTCGCCCGACACCTGCGGCGACAGGCTCGTCAGCACGACCGCGACCAGGAAGCCGAGCGCCGAGCCCGTCAGCAGCCGGATCAGCGGCACGGGGCCGAGCCATGCGAGCGGATGCGCGTGGCGCCGGTGCATGTCGAGCAGCGTGACCGCTTGCGGCGTCGCGGGCGCGACGAGCGTCGCGAGCTTGCGATGGATCGCCGCGAGCGCGTGCTGCTGCGCGGGCGTCGGCGGCGTGCCGGCCGTCGAACCGGCAGCCGCGATCAGCGCGGCGAGCCGCGCGACGAGCTCGGGCTCGATCGGCAGCCCGTGATGGAGCGCATAGCGCGCCATCGCCTCGCACTCGTCGCACAGCTGCGCGGCGAGATCGCCCGGCACACGCGGCGGCTCGGGCGTAGCCGTCCGCCGCGCGCGCCATCGGCCGAATCGCGGCATGCCCATCTCACTGCGCGCCGGTCGGATCCGGCACGTCCACGTCGAACTCGTGAATCGCGACGCGTTCGCGGTCCGTCGGCGACAGGCGGCTCATGCACCGCGCGTCCGGCACGACGTTCCACGTCGTCCGCGTGCGATCGACTGCGAACACGGCGACTTCCTTCCGTTCGCGGCCGTCGTTGTGCGCGATGTACTGCAGCGACTTCGGCACGTCGAACGCGACGTTGCTGAGGTTGACGCCGTACGACAGCACGAAGTCGATCACGAGCGCGTTGTCGTCGAGATGCGGCGGCTTGATGTCGTTGCCCGGATGCCGGCGCCATTCCAGGTAGTCGAGGCAGATGTCGATGCCGAACGGCGGCGCTTCGCCGAGCCGGTTGTCGAAGCTGTCCGACAGCCGCGGGCCGCGGTACGGCGACGACGGCGCATGCTCGGACGTCATGCTTTGCGGCGACACGTCGCCCGTTTTCAGCACGTCGACGAACGTACCGTCGGCGAGCTGGAACGTATGCGTGTGCGCGGTCGCGAGCATGCCGACCGAGTAGCCGTAGTCGATCCACGACGTCCGCCGCTTCGGCCAGATCGCGATGCGCCGCAGCGGATCGCTTTCGTTGCCTTGTGCGAGCGGCGGCAGGAAATTGGTCGTCACGAACGCGAAGTTCAGCGATTCGTACGGCCCGACGAGCGGCGCGTCGTCGGGCCGGTCGGCCGCGCGTTCGTGCTTCATCAGCATCGCGACGGTGCCGGGCAGGAACACGATCGGCCCGTACCGGTGCACCGGAAAGCGGTCGGCGACGGCGCCGATCGCCGCGCGTACCGGGTCGACCTGCAGATCGACCAGCGCGTGCATGTCGTCGACGTTGCGCAGCGCGTTCCACGGCACGTTCCAGTAGAACTCCGGCGCGGTCACGAACGTGACGCGCGGCGGATCGTCCTTTTTCGCATCCTGACGCACGGCTTCGAACGCCGCTGCGAGCGCGCCGCACAGATGGTTGTGCGCGATCTGCTGCACGCGGTGCACATACGCGTCGAGCGCTTCGTCGTGTGCGCGCTGCGGTTTGGTGCGGCAGTCGTAACGTACGGAGATGATCCGGACAGGCTGTTTCATGATTGCTTGCTCCTCGTCGATGCGGCGGCACGCCCGCTCATGCCGCGCGTCGACCGTTTCGGTTGAACGCGACGTCGTCGGTCGAAATGGCGGATGGGCGGACGGCCGGCGCGGGCGTGCACGCGGTGCGCCGCTGGCGGCGAATCCGCATGCGGCCGTCACGACGGCGCGCGATGCGAAGCGTTGCGCGACCGTGCGGCCACTGTGCGATGCGCGCGAAGTGCGAACAATGCGGAGGAAGTCATGGCCCGGCGTGTGACCGAACGCCCGGGACGGCGGGCCCGCGGTGCATGTGTGCGGCTTTGGGACATGTGCCGCGTCGTGGGCGTTACCGCGTGGAAGCCGGGCGAACGTGTATCGCCCGTGGGCGGCGGGCTGTGGAAGCGACGTGCAATGACGATGAACGTGTGCGAGACGGGACGCCGGGCGGGTGACGCAGCACGTCGAGGCTCGATGAGGGTATCGGGACGGCGGGGTCCGGCCGCGCGACGCGTCGACGGACGACGTGCATCGTGGAAAAGAGGGCGACGAAGGAAACCTGCGGCCGGCAGCGCGACGCGATCGAGTCAGCGCTTCATGCGCCGTCACGACCGGCTCGGCCGCGCCGACGAGCGGCTACCGCTGCAGATGATGTTCGACTCGCGTGTGCGCCGGCACGCGACGATCACGCGCGACGAAGCGCCGGGTACGACCTGAGCGCAAGCACGGCGGCCGCATGATCGACGCGGCTGCGCGTCGTCGCGAATGCCGGTTCAGTCGCGCGGACGCTGGAATCCGCGATCCGGAGTCCGCTGCGCCCGCGCCGCCGCCTGACGCGTCAGGCGAACGTCTCGAGCGCGAGCAATTCGCCGATCGTCTGCCGGCGGCGGATCAGCCGCGGCGTGCCGCGATCGACGAGCACTTCCGGCGCGAGCGGCCGGCTGTTGTAGTTCGACGACATCGACGCGCCGTACGCGCCCGCATCGTGCACGAACAGCAGGTCGCCGATCTGCGGCTGCGGCAGCTTGCGATGCGTGACCACGCCGCCGGCATCCTGCGTGAACACGTCGCCCGATTCGCACAGCGGCCCGGCGATCGCGAGGTCGACGAGCGGCCGCCCTTCGGGCAGCGCGCCGTCGTGCGCGTGCACGGATACCGCGTGATAGCTGCCGTACATCGACGGGCGCATCAGATCGTTGAAGCCCGCATCGATCAGCACGAAGTCGTGCTTCGGGCGGCGGTTGACGGCCTGCACTTCGGCGACGAGCGTGCCGGCTTCGGCGACGAGGAAGCGGCCCGGCTCGATCTCGATGCGCACCGCGTGGCCGAGATGCCGTTCGATCCGCTTGCGCGCCGCATCCCACTGGCTGAAGTAGTGGCCGACGTCGACGCGCGGCTCGCCGTCGCGATACGGGATCGACAACCCGCCGCCTGCCGAGATCGCGTCGATGTCGTGGCCGAGCGACGTGACGAGGCCGACCATCGCATCGCACACCTGCGACAGGTGGCCGTAGTCGACGCCCGAGCCGATGTGCATGTGGATGCCGACGAGCTTCAACCCGTACCGGCGCACGATCTCGATCGCGCGCGGCACGTCGTCGATCCAGATTCCGTGCTTGCTTTGCGGGCCGCCGGTGTTGGTCTTGTTGCTGTGGCCGTGCCCGAAGCCCGGGTTCACGCGCAGCCACACGCGGTGGCCGGGCGCGTGCTCGCCGACGCGCGCGAGCATGTCGAGCGACCCGGCGTTGACGGTCACGCGATGCTTGAGCACCGCTGCAAGCGTCGGGCGATCGATCAGGTCGGCCGTGAACACGACGCCTTCCGGTTCGCCGGCCGGGCTGAAGCCGGCCGCGAGGCTGCGCTCGATTTCGCCGAGCGATACGGCATCGACGCACGCGCCTTCGTCGCGCATCAGCTTCAGGATATGGACGTTCGAATTGGCCTTCTGCGCATAGCGGATCACGTCGAACTGGCGCAGTTGCGCGATGCGGTCGCGGATCACGTCGGCGTCGTACACCCACAGCGGGGTGCCGTATTGCTGCGCGAGCGCCGCGAGCTGGCGGGAATCGAGAGACATGGCGGTGAATCGGTCGAATGGACGGATAGTGCGCATGATGCGCGCGATTCGCTATACGGTAAAATGCGTTTTATTATCGATTCGATTCATTCCTGATATAGATGGCTACGCTCACGCATCGCCACATCGAGGTCTTTCGTGCGCTGATGGTCACCGGCAGCACGACGCGCGCGGCCGAGATGCTGTACACGTCGCAGCCGACCGTCAGCCGCGAGCTGGCGCGGATGGAGCAGGTGGTCGGCTTCGCGCTGTTCGAGCGCACGCACGGCCGGCTGCGCCCGACGATGGCCGCGCTGACGCTGTTCGACGACGTGCGGCTCGCGTATGTGGGGCTCGAGCGTGTCGCGGCGACGGCCGCGCGCCTGCGCGAATTCCGCGACGGCCAGCTGTCGGTGATCGCGCTGCCGGCGTTCTCGCACGCGATCCTGCCCGGCGCGTGCCGGCGTTTTCTCGATGCACACGCGGGCGTCAGCGTGTCGGTCGCGACGCAGGAATCGCCGGTGCTCGAAGAGTGGCTGACCGCGCAGCGCTACGACGTCGGGCTCACCGAGCACGACGTCGCGCCGGCCGGCACCACGCTCGCGCCGCTGCTCGAAGTCGACGAAGTGTGCGTGCTGCCCGACGGTCATCCGCTGCTCGCGAAGGACGCGATCGATCTCGCGGATCTCGCCGATCGTCCGTTCGTGAGCCTGTCGCTGAACGACCCGTACCGGATCATGATCGACGACGCGTTCGCGCAGCTCGGCGTCGCGCCGCGCTCGGTCGTCGATACGCCGTCGGCGGTGTCGGTGTGCGCGTTCGTGCGGCAGGGGCTCGGCGCCGCGATCGTCAATCCGCTGACCGCGCTCGATTTCGTCGGGCGCGACCTGCACGTGCGGCCGCTCACGCGCTCGTTTCCGTACCGCGTCAGCATCATCGTCCCCGAGCACCGGCCGAAGAATCTGCTCGTCGACGCGTTCGCCGATGCGCTGCGCGGCGAGGCCGGCGCGATCCGCCGCCGGCTTGCGGCGCTCGCGCGCGGCGCAGCCGCCGTATGATCGCGGTTTGCGATTCTTTTGTTGGGGAGAAGCCGCGATGGCAGACGCACAGCAGTTCCTCGAACAGCCGACGTTGACCGGCACGCACGTCGAACTGCGGCCGCTCGATGCGTCGGACCGGCAGGCGCTGCTCGATGCGGCTGCGGACGGCGAGTTATGGAACCTGAAAGTGACCGTCGTGCCGGGCCCCGATACGATCGACGCGTACCTCGACACGGCGTTGCGCGGCCGCGCGGCCGGCACCGTCATGCCGTTTGCGATCGTCGAGCGTGCATCGGGCCGCGTGATCGGCAGCACGCGCTTCTGGAAAATCGACCGCGGCAATCGGAAGCTCGAGATCGGCCATACGTGGCTCGGCGAATCGGCGCAGCGTACGCGCGCGAACACCGAAGCGAAATGGCTGCTGCTCGCGTATGCGTTCGACACGCTGCAGTGCGTGCGCGTGCAGTTCACGACGGACGAGTTGAACGACAGGTCGCGCGCGGCGATCTTGCGGCTGGGCGCGAAGCAGGAGGGGATCGTGCGTCACGAGCGGATCATGCCCGACGGCCGCAAGCGCAATTCGGTGCGCTTCAGCATCATCGACGACGAGTGGCCGGACGTGAATGCGCGGCTGAAGGCGAAGCTGGCGACGTGATGCGTGTCGCGTGATGCGATGTGTATTGGATGCGGCGCGACTCCGCATGCGTCGCGCCGCCGCAGCAGCGGGCGGCGCGACGGCTGAAAGCGTGCGCCGCGCTTGGTGCGCGGCGCGGCATCGCGTTACTGCGATGCGAGCTTGTGGCGCTGCGCGAGCTTCTGCGCTTCCGCGTAATGCGCCTGCAGGATCGGCAGCGACTGGCGGGCGACTTCCTTCAGCTTCGTGTCGCGTCCCGACGCGATTTCCGCCTGGAATGCCGAGATCGCCTTCTGCTGCCCGGCGAGCGCGACCTGCTCGATGTACGCCTTGTCGAATTCCGCGCCGCGCAGATTCTTGATGCTGTCGAGCACCGCCGTGTCGGGATCGTTGGCCGGCACGTCGACGCCGCGCGGGCTCGCGGCGCGCATCGCGCGGATGATCTTCTCGTCGTCGGTCGACACGCGTTGTGCGAACGCCTTCACCTGACTGTCGGACGTGCGCGAATCGGCGATGCGCGCGGCGTCGTGCTGCGTCGATACCGTTTTCGTGCCGTCCGTGATGAACGTCTGGTCGGCTTCGTGGATGCGCGTGGCAGCGGCAGCCGGCGCGGATGCGGCGGGCTGCGCGGTTTGCGCGGTCGCCGTCACGGCGACGAGAAGCAGGCCGGCGGCAGACAATGCCACGCGCGACACTTTGGGAAAGCGGTTCATGGGACCTCCTTTCGATCGGGGCTCTGGTTAAAGGACGGATGACGCGATCCGTAGCTGTGCGAGAGACCGGGCTCGACCGCTGCGCTGCCGCGGCGTCGGTCGGAGCGTTTCCGGCCGGGACGATTCTAGGAGAGCGCCCGGGTAGCAGGTGCAACCGCGCTGTGGTTTGTGTAACGGTTGGTAAGACGATTCGATCGGCGTGCGCGCGGACAGGTATCGGATACCGGCCGCATGGGCGGCGACGGCAATTTTTGCGTCCACGCCCGGGTCATGCGTGCGATCGCGAATTCGCGACTGCGGCCGCCGGTGCGTCGTCGAAATGCGCGCGTTCGATGTGCGTATGCGTGTGCGATGTGCATGTGACGCGCGTCGATGAAGCGCACCGCGTGACTCGAACGCGCGCTTCGCTTCGCGTCGTCACACGCGATCGAGCAGCGTGTCGAGACGATCGAGCAGCGGCGTCGCGCAATGCGCCTGCAACGCGTGCGGCGCCGTATAGCCCCACGCGACGCCCTGGAATGCGATCGACGCACGGCGCGCCGCGTCGGCATCGCGGATCTCGTCGCCGACGTACAGCATGTCGGCGAGCGGCACGCCGGCTTCGTGCGCGAGCGCACGCAATCGCCGCGACTTGCCGAACAGCGGAATGCCGCACGCGAAGTAATCGACGCGGCCGCTCGCGCGCGCGCCGAGCCGGTCGCGCACGACGTCCTCGGCATTCGACGTCGCGATCGCGATGCGGATGCCGCGCGCGGCGAGCGCATCGAACGTATCGGCGACGCCGGGGAACAGCTTCACGTCGGCGATGCGCGTGCGCATCAGCTTGCGGATGTCGATTGTCACGCGCGGCACTTTCCACATCGGCACGTCGAGCGCGCGGACGATTTCGCGGGCCGACATTCCGCGCAGCGCGGGGCGCAGCTCGGGCGTCGCGTCGCGAAAGCCGTGCACGCGCGACGCTTCGGACAGCGCGGCGAGAAAACAGTCGAGGGAATCGGCGAGGGTGCCGTCGAAGTCGAAGGCGACGAGTTGATATCGCATCGAAAAAGCAGAATGGAGGTGAGCGGCACGCGACAATACCAGAAGAATCGCCGAGCCGCCGCCGCGTCAACCGATAGTCGCGATGTGCTTACGCCGGCGACGCCGCCTGACCGGCATGATTGTTTTCTTAATGCGATGAAGCGGCGGCGCACTATCATCGGTACATCTGTATGAAAAGTCGCGCTTGCGCGCGACCATACTACTCAAGCGATCTTATGATCGGCGCGTGATCAATATGATTGGGATGAAATTATTTCGGGGTCGAGTTCCCGTGCTGCGATGTTCGAGGGGCGGGGAACGCGTCACGTGCGAGCTGGCCTCCATTGCATCGCGCCTGAATGCGGTTAGATCAATTCCGCGAGTCGATCCGTCTCGTCGCGTTGCACTGGACGCTCTTTCCCGCCGATCGGTTCACGAGAACATTGCCCGCGTCAGTGGTCGGCCGGCCGGTTTTCATTCTTCCGAACCCGATCGCGACTTCATGCCGCAGTCCGTGATCGCTATCCCGCGTGCGCAACTATGGTCTCAGCGAAGTTCCGATCCCGTCGCGATAAAAGTCCGTCATCTCGGAATTTCGTCGTTTTGGAGCGAGTTACCCGAAAGCGTGCATGTAGCTGCGCGTCAAGTAGCGCGTTCCACGAGTGGGGACATTGACGTCGAGCTCACGCGAACGCATTTCCGATTGGAAAAAAAACCGCTGGCCTCTGTTCCGCCCGCGGCGGTTCCGAAAGGCACTCTGTACGAAGATGAGGTTAGCGGAATCCCGGCGAAGAACAAGAAAATATTCCGCTTTGACGAGTCCGTTGTTGCATCGGATTCAGGATGGCATGACGAGAACGGCGACGCGGTGGCGATGTTTCATGCTGCCGGGGGCACAGACATCGACCGGCACGATGTGACCGATATGAACAATTTCTGGGTTGCGAGCAGCACGACCGTTCCCGGCAATACATTGATGGCATTCAAGGAATCAGAGACGAAGGAGGCCGTCGAGAAACAGATCGAGCTTATGGAAAAACTGTACGGCCCCAATTTCGTTAAGCGAAACGGTGAGCGCGTTTTCACGCTCCCTGGTCTGCCGCTTACGGATGTCTTCGATATCCCGAAGGACGCGGGAAAAATTCTGATAGCGGAAATCGGGGAGGTCTTCAAGGCCGGATTCGCTCCGTTGGACTTCTCGACGGGTAACTTTCTTTACTCGAAGGAGCTTCAGAGGATATACCCGATAACGTTCACCGAATTTGCGAATCTTGACGAGATGACTTTGGCAAAGGGCATGGCCAGCATAAGCGGTTTTGTTGCGAGGCGCTCGGCCGAGCACTGAGCTTCGGCCGCGTGACTTCGCGATGGCCGGAAGCCGTTGAACAGATCGTTGCTCGTGCATCGATGCCATGTTGCGTGGCCGTTGAATCGCGGGGCCTATGCGAGCTTGCCGACCGACGAAGGGTGCGGTATCGTCGCTGCTCGACGTTGCGCCAACCGGAGAGCCGACGTGTCCGCACCCGTACCCGCCACGCTGAGATTTTCCACCGACAAGCGCGAACTCGACATCGATGCGATCTTCGACTTCCTGCACCGCGACGCGTACTGGTGCCAGGGAATTCCGCGCGACGTCGTCGAGCGCGCGATCGAAGGCTCGCTGTGCTTCGGCGCGTACGTCGGCGATCGCTTCGTCGGGTTCGCGCGGCTCGTCACCGATCACGCGACGTTCGCGTACCTGTGCGACGTGTTCGTGCTGCCGGCCGAACGCGGCAACGGCTACGGCCGCGCGCTGATCGACCACATATTCGCGCAGCCGATGCTGCAGCGGCTGCGTCGCATCATGCTCGCGACGACCGATGCGCATGCGCTTTACCGGCCGGTCGGCTTCGCCGCGCCCGCGAATCCGGAGCGGCTGATGGAAATTCGGCGGCCGGACATCTACACGAAGCGCTGACGCGCCGCGCATACAATACGCGCTTTCGTTCTTGCCGAAGGGAAGCACACCATGACCGAACAGGAAGCCGAACAGCTCGCCACGCATCGTCACTACAAGGGCGGCCTGTATCGCTACATCGGCGTCGCGCGTCATTCCGAAACCGAGGAATCGCTCGTCGTCTACGAGCATCTGTGGCCGCACGCGCGCGGCCTGTGGGTGCGGCCGGAAGCGATGTTCAACGAGAACCTGCCGGACGGCACGCCGCGTTTTCGCAAGCTGCGCGATTGAACCGCGCGCGGCAGCCGCGGCGAGCGCTGCACGGCGTGAGCGTCTAGCAGCGCGGCGCGACGGTGCCGCCATGAAGCGATAGCGCGCAACGTGCCGAAGCGTGCGCGCGTTACGCGCCGCGCAGCGCGTTCACCAGTTCCGGCGGCGCATGCACGGCCGTCACCGTCGGCGTTCCGTGCCACGCCGCGAGCTTTCTGATCGCCTTCGCGACGTCCGTCGCGACCCCCGTGCCGATCCGCACGCCCGGTTCGACGTGGACCGACTTCAGTTCGAACGTGCCGAGCGTGCGATGCGCTTTCGCGTCGACGCGCCCGATCAGCCGGCCGCGATGCAGCACCGGCAGGCAGAAGTAGCCGTAGCGCCGTTTGTGCGCGGGCGTATAGCACTCGATCGTGTAATCGAAATCGAACAGCGTCGCCGCGCGCCGCCGGTCCCAGACGACCGGATCGAACGGCGACAGCAGCGTCGTCACGGTCGAGCGCAGCGTGTCGGCCGCGGCGGCCGGCAGCAGTGCGTCGAGCGACCGGTGCACGTACGTCGGCTCCTTCCAGTCGGCGATCTGCACCGGGATCAGTTCGCCCGCGTCCGCAAGCCGCTCGAGTTCCGCGCGGTACGAGCGGCGCGGCAGGCGGTAGTAGTCGGCTATCCAGTCGGCGCGCACGACGCCGAGCGCGCGGCACGTGTAGTCGAGCAGTGCCGGCAGCACCGCATCGCGCGGCGGCAGATCGCGCGCATCGTCCCAGTCGGGCAGCACGCGCTCGCGTACGTCGTACACGCGCTGAAAGTTGCGGCGCTCGGCCACCATCAGCTCGCCCGTCGTGAACAGCACTTCGAGGTGGCGCTTCTCGGGCTTGCGGTCCCACCAGCCGTTGCCCTTCACGCCGTCTTCGCGCACGAAGTCCGCGGACCGCACCGGCCCTTCCGCACGGATGCGCGCGAGCAGCCGTTCGATCTCGGCGCGGTTCTGCTCGTGCCAGTCGGCGGCGTATTTCCAGCCCATGCCGGACGGATCGAGCATCTTGTAGCGCATCAGCCCGAACTGCTCGATCGGCAGGAAACACGCTTCGTGCGACCAGTATTCGAACAGCTTCGCATCGGCGAGATGCTCGTCGAGCCACTGCGGGCGGAAGTCGCCGAGGCGGCTGAACAGCACCAGATACGGGCTGCGCGCGACGACGTGGATCGTGTCGATCTGCAGTTGCGCCATCCGGCGGATCGTGTCGAGCACGTCGGCCTTGGTCGCCTTGCGGCGGGGCGGCGCGAGCAGGCCTTGCGCGGCGAGATGCAGCGCGCGGGCGGAGGCGAGCGAAAGCGTGAGCATCGGAACGGCGGCTGAAGGTGGCGGTCGGGCACCACTTTAGCGCGAAAGCGACGTGCGCGCCGCATCTGACAATGCTTGACAGATGCGGCGCGCAAGTTTCCCTATAGTGCATTCATCGCGCGACGAGATGTGCGCGCAACGATTCCGCTTCCGACGCACATATGTCCATGGCACGCAGGAAGCGAATCCGGGATGCTCGACCCCCATCGAGATGCCCGGAGCCCTGAGCGGACATCCATGCGGCCGGGCACAGGCCCCGCGTGGATGTCCGCTGATTTTTTTTGAAGCACACGTTTGCGCTGCCGGTCGAGCAGCCATTCATGCGGCGGCGCTGATCCCGCCCGGCCGCAGCGCGCGCGCCAGATCGTAGTGCTTCGCCGCGCCGTAGCGCGGCGACCCGAAGTGCCAGTCGTAGTTGCCTCGAATGTACGAGCGTGCCGCGTCGAGCAGGCGAAGCGAGGCCGGCTCGTCGGTGCGCGCGCGCACCATCGCTTCGAGTTCCAGATAGCGGACGAGATGCCGGTTGTGGATCGCGGCTGCTTCGTCGAGCGCGGCCTGCGGCGTCAGACCGCGTTCGTGCATCAGCACGCACACGAGATTGCTGCTCGATTCACCTGCCTCCTTCGGATACGAAAAGATGTCGTTGCACAGGCACAGAACCACGTTGGACAGCTTGCGCAGACGCTGGACCGCTTCGTCGGCATAGAACCCGGCCGGCACTTCGTAGCCTGCGGCGATGTCGATCAGCGCGAATGCGCCTTCGCCGCAGCCGTTGTACGTGCGGCCCGACAGATACTCGGCCTCGCCCGGAACGACGTCCGTCGCATAGCGTCCGGCTTCCCACAACGTCGAGAACAGGAACGTCATCATGCCGGCCACCCAGCGCGCGTATTGCGTGCGCGTGCACGTGGCCTCGATGCGTGCGCAGATGTCCTGCGTCGCATGCTGGAGCGCGCGCAGGAACGCGGCCAGGTGCGGCAGGCGCGCGCACAGCGCGTCGCGCAGCGGAACCGGATCGTGGCCGGTCGGGTCGGCGATCATTTCGTAAAGCCACAGATACAGCGCACCGAGATCGGCGGGCGCGCGTGCGACGCCGTGCAGGCTGCACAGGCCGTCGTCGATCGCGAAGATCCAGCCGTATGCGCGGGAGACCGTACACAGCCCGTCGAGCGTCGAGTACGGATAGATGCGCGCGCAGTATTCGCCGACCTTGCCGTGGCGGATGCCGTTCGCCCAGCGCGAATCCTCGAGCAGCCCGTGGCGATTCATCCAGTCGACGAGGTCGGCTTCGGCCCGATCGGCATCGGGATGCATCGATGCCGCCGCGAACGGGTAGTACAGGTGCGGGAGGACCAGCTGTGCGGTTGCGGCCGCGGGCGTATCGACGACGGACATGACGAGCCTCGTGAAGGTTGTCGACGGAATGCGATGAAGGACGCCGCGCTCGAACTACCTGCCGAATCGGCGCGCGCGCTTGCCGTACGCATCGATGGCGCGTTCGAAATCGTCGCGGCCGAAGTCCGGCCAGCAGACCGGCGAGAAATAAAACTCGGAGAACGCGGTTTGCCACAGCATGAAGTTCGACAGGCGCTGTTCGCCGGACGTGCGGATCACGAGATCGGGTTCCGGCTGTCCGGCCGTATAGAGCCGGCTCGCGATCGACTCGGCACTCAGTTGCGCGGGCAACCGGTCGACGGTGCCGGCGGCGACGTGCTCCTCGATCAGCGTCCTGATCGCATGAAGCAGATCGAGCCGGCCGCTGTAGGCCACGGCGACGGTCACGTCGAGCCCGTGCGCGTGCGTCGTGCGCTGTTCGGCCGCGCGGATGCGTGCGGCCGTCGCCGCCGGCAGCTTCGTCAGATCCCCGATCACGTGCAGGCGCGAGCGCCCGCTTGCCGCGAGTTCGTCGAATACGTCGGCGATCACGGCCAGCAATCCGCCGAGCTCCGCGGCGTCGCGACTCAGGTTTTCGGTCGACAGCGGCCACAGCGTGACGAACGGTATGCCGGCTTCTTCGCACCACGACAGCAATGCGTGCACGTTGCGCCCACCCGCCCGATAGCCGTCGGCGATCGATACGCCGCACCGCTCGGCCCAGCGCCGATTGCCGTCGAGTATCACGGCAACGTGCGTGGGCACCGGTTGCGACGCGGCCGCCGATTCGACTGCAACGGTGTCGGGCACGCGCAGAATCAAATCTTGAGTCATCGAAACTCCTTCGATACGACGACGTGATCGAACGGACGAGCGAATGGGGAAGCGATCGTGCGATTTACGCGCGACCGGCCCGTAACGGATTGCCTCGGGAGACGTCCATTCAATATTGGTAAATCGCATCGGCATTTTCAAGCCGCGCGTGAGCCTTGTCGTGCGGGGCTGTGCGCGGGATTCGCAAATATCGCGATGCGCGTGATTTATTCGCCGGCGCTTTTATCCGTGTTTCGATTTTTTGAATAAATCGGCGATTCGATAATGAAAGCGCGACATTCGGCGCGTGCCGATTCAATTGCGGCGACAACGATTTCGGTGCGCGCCGATATCGGCGCACCGATCGTATCGGACGGCACGACGCCGGCTTGCTGTCCTTGCTGCCGCTACTGCCGCTTGCCGCGCGCGACTTCGTCGCCGGCGCCCGGCGGCAGCCGCCGCGTGATCGGAATCGACGCGAACGAGCACAGCCCGACCACGACGAACGCGGGCCAGAAGTCCGACCACACCATCGCCTGATGGCCCTGCAGCCAGTGTGACACGTGCAGCACGAGGCCGGCCACCGTCACGCCGAGGCCGAGCGACATCTGCTGAACGACGCTGCCGAGGCTCGTCGCGCGGCCGGCGTCGCGCGGCGAGATGTCCGCGTAGATCATCGAGTTCAGGCTCGTGAACTGCAGCGCGGGGAAGATGCCGCCGACGAGCACGATCAGCCAGATCGCCCACGTCGCCATCCCCGGATGGAACACGCCGTATGCGGCGATCGCGAGCCCCGCGAATGCCGCGTTGTAGATCAGCACCGTCCGAAAGCCGAAACGGCGCAGCGTGTGCGTGGCGGTCGAGCGGCTCACCGCGCCGCCGAGCGCGGACGCGCACGTGATCAGCCCCGAATGGAACGCGCTCATGCCGAGCCCTTCCTGCAGCGCGAGCGGCAGCAGGAACGGCACCGCGCCGAGCCCGATGCGGAACAGCGACCCGCCGACCACGCTCGCGTGGTAGGTCGGAATCTTCAGGAAGCTGAGGTCGAGCACCGGACGGTCCTTGCGGCGCGCGTACGGCACGTAGAGCGCGAGCATCACGGCGCCCGCCGCGCACATCGTCAGCGCGTTCGCGCGCGACGTGAGCGATCCGTCGATCAGCGTGAGTCCCATCAGCAGCAGCGCGGCGCCGCTCGCGGACAGCAGGAAGCCGAACCAGTCGAGCGGCCCCGGATCGGGCTCGTGCGTGTTCGCGATGTGCTTGCTTGCGAGGTAGATCCCGTAGATGCCGATCGGCACGTTGATGAAGAAGATCATCCGCCAGTGCAGATACGTCGTGATGAAGCCGCCGACGAGCGGCCCGACCGTCGGCCCGAACAGCGCGGGAATCGCGAGGTAGTTCATTGCGCGCACGAGGTCCGAGCGCGGCACCGCGCGAAAGATGATGATCCGCCCCACAGGCACCATCATTGCGCCGCCGACGCCTTGCACGAAGCGCGCGAACGTGAGCAGGCCGAGCGAGTTGGACGCCGCGCACAGCAGCGAGCCGGCGACGAAGATGCCGATCGCGGTGCGGAAGACCGAGCGCGCGCCGAAGCGGTCGGCGAGCCATCCGCAGATCGGGATGAATACGCCGAGGCCGACCACGTATGCCGTGATCGCGATGTTCAGTGTGACGGGATTGTGCCCGAAGTCCCTCGCCATCGCGGGCAGTGCGGTGACGATGATGTTCGCGTCGACGCTTTCCATGAACAACGCACAGGCAACGATGAGCGGTGCTAGAAAGACGGGCGACATGAGCAGGGCGCGCGGTAAAGGCGCCATTATGCCCACAATGTGGTCATCGCGTCACGCGCGGCAACGGCGGTTCCGCATGTTGCAACAGTCGTTCCTGTTACGGCGCGCGCAACCGGAGACGACTGCCGCGCCGATCACGTCGCCCGGCACGTGCGCGGCGAAACTTGCATGCGGCGCGCGTTTCATGCGACAGTCGTCGCACTTGCGAATACCAATGATGCGCATCGGTCGACGGCCGTCGAACCGGGCGCGCGCGAACGAGACCATGCCGATCCACTCGTCATCGAAAGGAGGGGACACGCCATGACATCACGTCGTGCCGCATCGATTGCATCGCTTGTCGCATCGCCCGTGCCGCGCACTCGCTGGGCCGCCGCGCTGGCCGTCGCCTATCTCGCCGTCGCGGGCTGCGCTGCACAGGCCGACAGCGCGACCGGCTCCGCGATGCAGCCCGCCGCCGCGGTCGCGAGCCCGGCGTCGGGCGCGCTGCTGCCGCCGCCGAGCCAGCTCTACGGCGACCTGTTCGTCGCGGTGCAGACCGCGCAGCTCTATCCCGATCAGAAAACCTTCGTCGACGCGACGCCGGACACCGATCCCGCGACGATCGTCCAGTTGTATCAGCAACAGAAATCGCAGCCGGGCTTTTCGCTGAAGGCGTTCGTCGACCAGCACTTCACGCCGCCCGCCGAAGGCGGCGTGACGCCGCCGCCGAACCTGACGCTGCGCCAGCACATCGACTGGCTGTGGCCGCAGCTTACGCGCACGACCACGGCCGCGCCGCCGTACAGCTCGCTGATCCCGATGCCGAAGCCGTACGTCGTGCCGGGCGGCCGCTTCCGCGAAGGCTACTACTGGGATACCTATTTCACGATGCTCGGGCTGCAGGTGTCCGGCCGCGAGGATCTGGTCGACAACATGCTCGACAACTTCGCGTATCTGATCGACACGATCGGCCACATCCCGAACGGCAACCGCACGTACTACGCGAGTCGCTCGCAGCCGCCGTTCTTCGCGTACATGGTCACGCTCGCCGCGCACGCCGAAGGCGACAAGGTCTACCAGAAATACCTGCCGGCGCTGCGCAAGGAATATGCGTACTGGATGCAGGGCGAATCGACGACGCCGCGCGGGCAGGCCACGCGCCACGTGGTCGCGATGCCGGACGGCGCGGTATTGAACCGCTACTGGGACGCGAGCGACACGCCGCGCGACGAGTCGTATCTCGAGGACGTGACGACTGCGAAGGCTGCCGCCGGCCGCCCGGCGAACGACGTGTACCGCGACCTGCGCGCCGGTGCGGAGAGCGGCTGGGACTACAGCTCGCGCTGGCTCGGCGACGGCAAGACGCTCGCGACGATCCGCACGACGTCGATCGTGCCGGACGACCTGAACAGCCTGATGTTCCATCTCGAGACGACGATCGTGAAGGGCTGCGCGATCACGCGCGACATCGCGTGCGTGGCCGACTTCTCCGGCCGCGCCGCGCGCCGCGCGGCCGCGATCAACCGCTATCTGTGGAACCGCGGCGGCTATTACGGCGACTACGACTGGCAGCTGCGCAAGCCGCGCGACGGCGTGACGGCCGCCGCGCTGTATCCGCTGTTCGCGGGCGTCGCGTGGCCGGAGCGGGCGAAGGTCACCGCGCGCGAAGTGCGCAGGACGCTGCTGCAGCCCGGCGGTCTCGCGACGACGACCGAGAACACCGGTCAGCAGTGGGACGCGCCGAACGGGTGGGCGCCGCTGCAGTGGATCGCGATCGAGGGCCTGCGCCGCTACGGCGAGCCGGCGCTCGCGAAGGACATCGGCACGCGTTTTCTCGCCGACGTGAAGCACGTGTATGCGACCGAAGGGAAGCTGGTCGAGAAATACGTGGTCGAGGGCACCGGCACGGGCGGCGGTGGCGGCGGCGAATATCCGCTGCAGGACGGCTTCGGCTGGACCAACGGCGTGACGCTCGAGCTGCTCGGGCTGTACGGCGAGTAACGTGCGCCGCCGGCGGGCCGCGAGCTCGGCGCGTCACGCTATCCATGCGCGTGGGCCGGATCGCCGCGCAAGCGGTCGTCCGGCCCGTGTCGCATCCACGACGCGTCAGAACGCGATGGTCGTGCGCACGCCGATCACCGTCTCGTCGCCGATGCGCGCGCCGGCCGCGTGCGGGTTCGGGATGCCGCCGCCCGGCCGGAAGAAGTGCTGCAAGTCGGCTTGCAACTGCCACCACGGCGTGACCTGGTACTGATAGGTCGCCTCGATCACCGTTTCCGCGCGGCGTACCGGATAGCCGGGGGTCGTATAGGCGCCGGTGTCGCCGTCGAGCGCGCGCGCATGCGAGCCGATCTTCGCGTAGCCGATCGCGACGCCCACCGTGTCGTTGTCGCGTCCGGCGAACGGCGCCTTCAGCGCGACGCCCGCATTCGCCGCGAAGTCGACGACGTTGCGGTCGCCCGGCGCGCCCATGACGCGCGCGAACACGCCGAGCGAACGCGGGCTGTCGGGCGACTGGCGCCACACCATTTGGTCCGCGACCGCGTAGAAACCGTAGTTGCCCCCATGCGTGGCGGGGATGCCGTTGCTCGCGGGATTCGCGAGCGACAGCCCGTCCGTCCCGACGCGCGGATCGTCCGCATGCTGCGACTGGTACCAGACGCCGAGCTTGTAGGTGCCCGGCAGGCCGGCCGGCTGCGGTGCCTTTGGATCGGCGCTCGGCGCGTTCAGCGCATACTGCACTTCGCCGATCACGAACGCGCCGCTGCGCAGGTTGAAGTTGGTACCGTGCGCGTTCAGCGTCTGCGCATCGCCGTCGGCGCGCCCGGCCGGGTTGCCGTCGAACACGCCGACCATTGCCGTCCATGCGTCGGCGGGCTTCACGCGCAGCCGCACGCCGAGCGACGACAGCGGATACGCGGCACCGCCGGCCGGCAGGTCGGTGGACGGCAGCACGGGCCAGCCGAACGTCGCGTTCATGAACGTCGCCGCGTACTGGCTCACCATGAACTCCTGGTCGACGCTTTGCTGGCCGATCTTCACGTCCGCACTGCCGTCCGCGAACGCCTGCTGGTACCACAGCTCCCACAGCCGCGTGGTCGAATTCGCCTCGATGCCGGTCGCGGTCTGCAGCGTCTGCAGGTAGCGCTGCGTGAGACTGGTGCCGTGGATCTGCAGCCCCGATACGTTGAACGTGCCGCCCGGCAGGCCGACCGCCTTTTCGGTATCGACGCTCAGGCCAAATTGCGTGAGGCCCTGGTACGCGCCGCCGCGGGCCGTGCCGCCAGCCGCGTTGTACAGGTATTCGCTGGTTTCCTGCAGGTTGAGCGTGACGCCGAGATCGTCGAGTGCGTCGCGCAGGCCGCCGATGCTGCCGAGCAGGTTCGACCGTTCCTGGATGCCGGTGGGAGCGGGCGCGGCAGCAGCGGGCGCCGGTGCGGACGGCGCGGCGCCGTCGGCGGCGGATTGCGCAGCCGCGGGCGATGCCGGCGATTGCGCGAACGCGGGTGCGGCGGCGATCGACAGCAGCAGCGTCGCGAATGCCGGGACGCGCGGCTTGCGCCGGATCGGTTCGAGATGATTCTTCATGTGGTTTTCCGTGCGGTGGTTCGAATTGGTAACGGTGAGGAAGAAGAAACGCGACGTGGCAGACGCGGCGAAACGACGCGCGATGCGAGGCCGCCGCGCGACAACCGCGGTTACGGCAGCCAGCCGCCGATGCGCGATACCTGCGCGAAGCCGATGTGCGGCGCGGCGCTGCAGAGCAGCGCGACGAGTACGACGGCGGCCGCCATCGCGCCGACGAGCAGGCAATCGACGGGGCGCGGCGCGGCGGCGAACGCGCGTGCGCAGCCGCGCCGGTGGCCGAGCGCACGGGCGAGCGGTGCGATGCGAAAAACGACGCGGCGGCCGCAGGCGACGCGCACGCATCGCGCAAGTCCGATTGCGAACGATCGAATGAACA
Organism: Burkholderia dolosa; assembly: GCF_902499135.1. Lineage (GTDB taxonomy): Bacteria > Pseudomonadota > Gammaproteobacteria > Burkholderiales > Burkholderiaceae > Burkholderia > Burkholderia dolosa. The sequence goes on along the minus strand of NZ_CABVPR010000071.1, from coordinate 11,082 downwards.
TGACGTTGCTCCCGTCCGGTTCGGCGCATGCCGAACGACGTGGTCGAGCGCGGGCGCGCGGTGCGGCCTGCGATCGGTGGCTGGAACGTAACGGAGCGTGCGACGGGCGAGCCGGCTGGGCCGGATCGGGAAGAAGCGCGCTAACCCGACGAATGCGAGCTAGCGGCGAAGGTATGCGCCTGGCTGCTATCTCGCGATGGCTGAGCCGGCCTGAACCGGCATCGAACTGCAACTAGGGCATGTGTCCACGGACGGACTCCGGTGATGAGTTGCGCCGGATTTTAGTCGCGTCGTTTGCTGCGGCGCAAGTAAAAAATGCGCGGCAGCCGGCCGGTGCGGCGTGCCGGCTGCGGCACGGCGCCCGTTCGCGGCAGCGGTACGGAGCCGGAGCGAGCGCCGTTGCACGCGCGTCGTGCCGTTGCTTGCACGCATCGCTTGCGCGCGGGTCCCGGCACGCGATGAAAGGTTCCGGCGCGCGATTTCGGGCGCAAATCTTTCAGTGCGGCGGGCAGGGGAATTTATTTCCGGAAATAGCGGTGTCGAGGATTGACTTCCGTTTCCGCCGGTCCATAGAATCGCGCATCTTCACTCTTGGGGCCGCCGCCTTGGACGCCTGCAGTAGTCGATCTTCGAACGAAATTTCCGCCTGAGCGACCGACGTCCGCGCCTCTTTCACGCCGCCGTTTGTCAGCCAGGCAAACGGTGCGCAGCAGTTTCTTCCACAGCAACGCCCTACGTGCACCCTGATTCGCGCCGGATAGCGTGATGCGTTTGCGCATGCGCCGCCCGGTTTCGTCGCCGCCCGGCACGCGGCCGCGTTCGCCCCATGCCCCGCGCATGGACCGAACGGCGGCCCGCGCGCCGGGTGGTGGCCAACGTGTTCTCCGGAACACCGCACGACAGGAGCCGCAATGAACGACAGTGACAGTTGTCCCTTATGCCATCGGCACGAACAGACCCTTTTGAAACCGGGTCGCGGGGACGCTCCGGCCGACTAGCCTGACACACGCTCAGGCGCCGGACTGGCTCCGCGACCACCACGCGGCCGGCATGCATGCCGCTGCCGCCAGGAGCCAGACCATGAACTTCGGCCTTCTGCTGTCGACCCTTCCGCACGTCGCGCAATCGCGCAGCCACTACGACGCGATGCTGACGCTCGATGTCCGTCCGCGGGTATTCGCGCGTCTGCTGACCCGCCTGAAATCGCTGATTCGCTGACGCGCCGACTGCACGCCGGCATGCGCGCGCACGCATCGCGCGCGCATGCCGGCACCACACGCCCGACCGATAAAAAAACAGCCGTACGGAATTCATCATGTCCACGCCATCGAACGTTTCTTCACCGATCGCCGTCGAGCGCAGCGCCGTGCTCGACGACGCCCATCAGGGCGACATCCGCGGCGCGTTCGGCACGATCGCGCATCACGACACCGCGCCGCGCGCGACGTGGTGGGCGCGCGTGCGCACGCTGCTCGCGATCGTCGGCCCCGGCCTGATCGTGATGGTCGGCGACAACGACGCCGGCGCGTTCGGCACCTATACGCAGGCCGGCCAGAACTACGGCACCACGCTGCTGTGGACGCTGCTGCTGCTCGTGCCGGTGCTGTACGTGAACCAGGAGATGGTGCTGCGCCTCGGCGCGGTCACGGGCGTCGGCCATGCGCGGCTGATCTTCGAGCGCTTCGGCAAGTTCTGGGGCGCGTTCAGCGTGATCGACCTGTTCCTGCTCAATGCGCTGACGATCGTGACCGAGTTCATCGGCATCACGTTCGTGCTCGCGTTCTTCGGGCTGCCGAAGGTCGCCGGCGTATGTGTGGCCGCCGCGCTGACGATGGCGGCCGTCAGTACCGGCGACTTCCGCCGCTTCGAGCGCTTCGCGGTCGTGCTGTGCGTGCTGAGCCTGCTGCTCGTGCCGGTGCTCGTGTCGATTCATCCGCCGGTGTCGCAGATGACGCGCGACTTCTTCGTGCCGAACTGGCCCGCGCACGCGAAGCTGTCGGACGTGATGCTGCTCGTGATCGGCATCGTCGGCACGACGGTCGCGCCGTGGCAGCTGTTCTTCCAGCAGAGCTACGTGATCGACAAGCGCATCACGCCGCGCTTCATGAAGTACGAGAAGGTCGATCTGTGGATCGGCATCGCGTTCGTGCTGATCGGCGCGGTCGCGATGATCGGCTTCAGCGCCGCGCTGTTCGGCGGGCATCCGGAAGCCGGCAACTTCACCGACGCGGGCGGCGTGATCGCGGGCCTCGAAAAATACGCGGGCCGCACGAGCGCGACGCTGTTCGCGGTCGCGCTGCTCGATGCGTGCATCATCGGCGCGGCGGCCGTGTCGCTGTCGACCGCATATGCGATCGGCGACGTATTCAAGATCCGTCACTCGCTGCATCGCGGCGTGACCGACGCGAAGGGTTTCTATCTCGTCTATTTCGGGATCGTCGCGGCCGCGGCTGCGCTCGTGCTGATTCCCGGCAGCCCGCTCGGGCTGCTGACCGAAGCCGTGCAGACACTCGCGGGCGTGCTGCTGCCGAGCGCGACGGTGTTTCTGCTCGTGCTGTGCAACGACCGTCAGGTGCTCGGCCCGTGGGTCAACTCGACGAAGCTGAACGTGTTCACCGGCGCGGTGGTGTGGGTGCTCGTGCTGCTGTCGATCATCCTGACCGCATCGGTGATGTATCCGAACATCAGCGGCGAAGCGATCGTCGACGTGCTGGTGGGCGGCACCGTGCTCGCGATCGCCGGCTATCTCGCGACGGTGCTGATTCGCCGCAGCCAGCGCGTCGTCGAGCCGGGCATCGACCGCGCGCTGCGCAGCACGTGGCGCATGCCGCCGCTCGACACGCTCGAGCCGCAGAACATGACGCTCGCGACGCGGATCTGGATGGGCGTGCTGCGCGGCTATCTCGTGGTCGCGGTCGGGCTCGTGATCGTGAAGGTCGTGCAGATGATGCTGATGAAGTGACGTCCGGCGCGGCCAGAGTCGATGAACGTAGATGCCGGCCTTCGAGGCCGGCATCTACGTTTACGCCGCATGCGAGTGCGAGTGCGTATGCGTATGCGACGATGCGTCGTCGCTGCGGCCGCGGCCCGATATCAGATCAGCTCGAGCTTCGACGTCAGATACGTGAGCTGGATCCGGTTCGCGACGCCGAAGCGCTTGCGCAGCTTGCGCAGGTGATAGTCGACGTTGTGCGCGCTGGTGTCGAGACGCCGGCCGATCTCCTTGTCCGACGCGCCTTCCGCGATGCCGAGCAGCAGCTCCTGCTCGAACGGCGTGAGCCCGTTGACCGTGCGCTCGCGCGACGTCGCGATCAATTGCGGCGATGCGAACTTGTGCACCGAGAGCCCGATCGACAGCGCCTGCTCGATCGTCGCCGGCGTGATCCATTCGCGCGTGCGGCGCGGCGCGGTGAAGCTCATGAACGCGTGCAGCCGCGTGCCGGGCACGGCCATCGAATACATGATGCCGCTGCACATCCCGTCGTCCTGCATCGTCTGCAGGAAGCCGTCGAGCGCGGCCGGCGTCACGCACGGGCCGTCGTCGCGTTCGCGATGCTCGCGGCGCAGCTGCTGCAGATCCCACACGACCGGCATGTTGCATACGCGCGCGCCGAGCGTGCGCGGATCGATGTCGTGGTGGTTGTGCCGCACGTAGTCGCCGCGATAGGTGGGCGGCGTGAACGCTTCGTGCAGATAGAGGCTTTCGACGCGGTCGCGCGAGAACTCGAGCGCGAAATACGCGAACGTCGAGAAGCCGGTCAGATGCAGCAGGCTCGTGACGATCCGGTTGCGCTCGGCGGTGCTCTGCGCGTGCGCGAGCGTATCGGCGACGCCGAGCTTCGGCGCATTCGGCTGCGCGACGTCGCCGCGCTTCACGTCGTCGCACCAGACGACCTGAACCGGGCGCTCGCGCAGCGCGTTCGCACATGCGTGCGTGCCGCGCGAAACGGTTGGGGCGACTGCTTCTTCATGCAAGGCAATATCGGACATGAGCCATCCCTCGGAATCGACGCGCATCGCCTGACGGCGGCCATGTCGTGCACGGCATTCGCGGCACTGCGATCGAAACATCGTTCTTGATATGCGCCGATCGTCATCCTGACGAAACGCGGGGGCATTGTACAAAAATGCCCGTGTCCGCGTAATATGCCGTAATACGAATAGCGGCGAAAGGCTCATATTCGCGCGCATATGGCGACAGCCGAAAAAACATAAAGAAAAGACCAGGTTCGTGACGGGGCTGCAGGTTCACATATTGGGAAAGGGGCGGGCTCCTCATGACATATGCTGACGGCGCACCACTCGTCGAGTGGTTCTCGCACGCTGATATCGCGGCCGCTGCCGCGTATTCGCACGAGTTTCAAGGCAACGATCGCGACGTTTTTACCGGTATTCAGATTGCACCCGGTAAATCCGACATCGCGACAGTCGATTTTGCGCAATGCCATGCGCGTTTGCGACAAATCGGTTTCAGCACGCTCGGTTACGGCGCGTACGAAATGATCGGGCGGCGCATTCTGTGCGCGCATCTGCTGCGCGATCTCGCACCGGCGACCTTCATGCAGCCGTATATCGAAGGGATGCTGTACGAAAGCGATCCGCGCTTCGCGCAGGTGCGGCAGAGCGGCTTCCCCGTCGCATGGCGGCTCGACGAAATCGAAGCGGCCGCGCAGCGCAGCGGCGATCGCAAGGTGCTCGCGCTCGCCGGTCATTTGCGTGCGCACGCAATGAACAGCGGCGTGATCTTCAGCCTGTCGGCGCCGCGGCTCGACCTGCGCGTCGCGGTCAACGTGACGTCGGAGACGCACGGCACCGAATGGATCGACGATCGCGTGATCGGCGGCGCGCTGGCGGTGAGCCTCGCCGTGCATCGCGTCGCGCTGCCGTTCCTCGAAGCGCGCATCGCGCGCATGCGCGGCTTCGTGCTCGGCGACGAGCAGCAGCAGGTGCTCGAGCGTCTCGTGCACGGGCTGTCCGACCAGGAAATCGCGAGCGCGCTGCGCACGTCGCTGCACAAGGTCGGTCATCACATCCGTTCCCTCGAAAAGCTGTTCAACGTGCAGAACCGCGCGCAGCTCGCGTATCTCGCCGCGCGCCGGCTGAGCGCGTAAGCCGGCCGATTCGGCGTGCGCGCGTGCTGTGCAGCGCGCGTGGAAGCGGTTCCGGCGACGCGTGCCGGACCGCGCCGCCGGGTTTCGTAGTCCGCTTCGACCGCCGCCGGCAAACCGGCTTTCGCGCTACGAGGCGCGCCCGTTTCTACGTCGTTGCGCGTCGCTACACTCGTCGCATTCAACGGTCCGCGCGGAGCGGGGGCACGATCGCCCGCGCCCGCCGGCGACGACGACAGGACGACGGCACGATGGCAGAACCGAAGGCGCTTCCCCGCGACTGGCAGCGGATGTTTTCCGCCGGCCGCGGCGTGTCCGCACGGCGCCTCGCCGCGTCGCCGCGCGCCGACCTGTTTCTCGCCGCGTTCATCGTCGCCGTGGTCGCACTGTTCATCCTGCCGCTGCCGCAGGCGGCGCTCGACGGGATGATCTCGCTGAATCTCGCCGCGAGCGTCGTGCTGCTGACGGTGTCGACGTACGTGCCGTCGGCGGTCAGCTTCTCGTCGTTTCCGGCGCTGCTGCTGTTTACGACGCTGTTCCGGCTCGCGCTGAACATCGCGTCGTGCAAGCTGATCCTGCTGCACGCGAACGCGGGTCACGTGATCGACGCGTTCGGGCGGCTCGTCGTCGGCAACAACGTCGTGGTCGGCGGCGTCGTGTTCCTCGTGATCGCGGTCGTGCAGTTCATCGTGATCGCGAAGGGCTCGGAGCGCGTCGCCGAAGTCGGCGCGCGCTTCTCGCTCGACGCGATGCCGGGCAAGCAGATGAGCATCGACGCGGACCTGCGCGCGGGCATCATCAGCGCGGACGAAGCGCGCGAGCGCCGCGAGAAGCTCGAGCAGGAATCGCAGATGCACGGCGCGATGGATGGCGCGATGAAGTTCGTGAAGGGCGACGCGATCGCCGGCCTCGTGATCGCGTTCATCAACATCGTCGCGGGGATCGCGGTCGGCACGCTGATGCACGGCATGGACATCGGCCAGGCGCTGCAGCGCTACGCGATCCTGACCGTCGGCGACGGGATGGCGTCGCAGATTCCGTCGCTGCTCGTGTCGATCGCGGCCGGCATCGTGACCACGCGCGTCGCGACGCGCGATGCGCGGCAGCGCCAGCTCGGCGAACAGCTGGGCGAGCAGCTCGGCGCGCATCCGCGCGCGCTGCTGATCGCGGCGCTCGTGCTCGCCGGTTTCCTCGTCGTGCCCGGTTTCCCGAAATGGTCGTTCGCACTGATTGCCGTCGGCCTCGGTGTGTTCGCAGTCACGCAACTGAAGCGCAAGACGACCGCGCCGAGCTTCAACCTGATTCATATCGCCGGACGCGTCGGCGCGGCCGACGACGGCCAGCCGGCGAAGGTGTCGCATGCGGCGGGCGTCACGTCGCTGATCGCGGTGTCGCTGTCGGACGACCTGCGCACGACGCTGAACCTCGCGCAGCTGCAGGCCGCGCTGTCGAGCGCGAAGGCGCGCGTCGATGCCGACATCGGCACGGTGTTTCCGCGCATCACGCTGAACGACGACGAAGGCGCGGCGCCCGGCACTTACCGGATCTATCTGCAGGACGTGCTCGTCGCGCACGGCGCGCTGAAGCCCGGCTGGCTGCTGTGGGACGGCGTCGCGCCGCTGCCCGAGCGCGCGGAGCGGCAGCCGGCCGAGGCGTTCGGCCCGTTCGCGACCGCGTTATGGATCAAGCCCGACGGCGCCGCGCCGGACGGCAAGTGGCTGACGAGCGAAGCGGCGCTCGCCGCGCACGTCGAGCAGATCGTGCGCCAGCATGCGGACGAATTGCTGGGCATCCAGGAGACGCAGGCGCTCGTGCATCTGGTGCGCCGCGATCATCCGGAGCTCGTCGGCGAGCTGACGCGGCTCGTGCCGCTGCAGCGCGTGACCGAGGTGCTGCGCCGGCTGCTCGCCGAGCAGGTGCCGATCCGCAACCTGCGCGTGATTTTCGAAAGCCTGATCACGTGGGCGCCGAACGAGCCCGACGACGTGATCGCGCTCGTCGAACTCGTGCGTGTCGATCTGCGCCGGATGATCACCGATCGCCACGCGGGCGCGACGCGGCAGCTGCGCGTCGTGCTGTTCGAGCAGAACCTGCAGGAGCGGATCGAGAACGCGGTGATGCGCACGAAGCAGGGCAATTTCCTCGCGCTGTCGAGCGCGGTCAAGCAGGACATCGGCGAACAGGTGCGCGCAATCGTACAGGCCGCGCAGGCGGCCGGCCCCGGCAGCCCGCACGGCAACGCGCGGCTCGCGGTGATGGTCGCGCTCGGCGCGCGCCGCTACGTGAAGACGATCCTGCAGCCGATGCTGCCCGAACTCGCGGTGCTGTCGTACCAGGAGATCGAGGAGGACGTGCAACTGCATACGGTCGGCTGGGTGAAGAATCCGCCGGACGACGGCACGGTCGGCGCCGGCGCCGACGTGCGCACGCCGGGAGTCGCGCAATGACGAGCTCGACGATCCTCGACCTGACGCGGCAGGCGTTGATGCTGGTGCTGCTGCTGTCGCTGCCGATCGTGCTGATCGCGACCGTCACGGGCCTCGCGGTCGCGATCCTGCAGGCCGTCACGCAGGTGCAGGACGCCAACATCGGCATCGCGGTGCGGCTGATCGCCGTGATGGTCGCGCTCGTGCTGCTGTCCGGCTGGCTCGGCGGCGAAGTGCTGCGCTTCGCGCAGCAAGCGCTGGAACGCATGTTCGTTTCTTCCACAGGAGTCCTTTGATGCGTCGACGCGTCGCCTCGATCCGCTTTCAACCGCGCAGCCTGCAACGGGCGGCGCTCGCCATGTGCGCGACCGCGCTGCTCACGGCGTCGCTGTGCATGACGCCCGCGCAGCCCGCGCGCGCGGCGGACCTGCGCTGGCGCAACAAGCCGTTCACGATCGTCGCGAACGGCAAGAAGATCGGCGACTTCATCCGCGAGCTCGCGTCGTCGCAGGGCGTGACGGCGGTGGTCGACCCGAAGGTCGACGGCGTGATCAGCGGCCGCTTCTCCGGCACGCCGCAGCAGACGCTCGACACGATCTGCTCGACGTACGGACTCACGTGGTACTACGACGGCTCGTTCCTGTACGTCGATCCGGCCGACCAGTCGCAGACGCAGATGATCCCGATCCCGCCGAACGCGGCCGGCGAGATCGGCCGCGCGCTGCAGGCGATGCAGATCCCCGACAAGCGCTACACGCTCGTGATCAACGATCGCGCGAACAGCGTGTACGTGGCCGGCCCGCGCCGCTACGTCGAACTCGTGCGGCAGGCGGTCGGCTCGGTCGGCGATCCGGCCGCGAACGGCCAGCATGCGGACATCCGCGCGTTCCGGCTGAAGTACGGCTGGGCGTCCGACTTCACGATCAACCGCTCGGGCAAGGAAGTGACGGTGCCGGGCGTCGCGACGATCCTGCGCCGCCTGTTCGGCAAGGGCGGCGGCACGACCGCGATGCCGTCGAGCACGCCGCTCGGGCAGGCCGCGCGCCAGGTGAAGCTCGGCTCCGGGCTCACGATCGCGGTGCCGCGGCTCGATTTCCCGGACATTTCCGGCGGCCCGCGCTCGGGCGGCTATTCGGGCGACACGGCCGCGGGCGGCGGCTTCTCGCCGTTCTCGAACGCCGGCGGCGACACGCTGCCGCAGATCGTCGCCGATCCGGCGATCAACGCGGTGATCGTGCGCGATCTGCCGGAGAACATGTATCGCTACCAGTCGCTGATCAACCAGCTCGACGAGCGGCCGCGCATCGTCGAGATCAACGTGACGATCATCGACATCAACGAGGATTCGCTCGACAGCCTCGGGATCGACTGGCGGCTGCACACGACGCACGGCGACGTGCAGATCGGCAACGGGCAGAACCCGCTGAGCGGCAACACGCAGTACAACGGCTCCGGCAATCCGCCGCTCACGTTCGGCATCGGCACGTCGGAGACCGGCCAGACCGGCGCGTTCATGCCGACCGGCATCGCGCTGACCGCGTCGATCGGCGGGTCGCTGCGCAATTATCTGCTCACGCGCGTGAATGCGCTCGCGCAGAAGGGGCAGGCGCAGCTGCGCTCGAAGCCGAAGGTGCTCGCGCTCGACAACACCGAAGCGATTCTCGAGAACCTCACGCAGTTCTACGTGCAGGTGCAGGGCTATCAGGATTCGTCGCTGTACAGCGTGACGACCGGCACCAGCATCAAGGTGACGCCGATGATCGTCGACGATGCGGCGCGCAACGCGGCGGCCGCGGCCGGCGGCCCGCAGAGCGTGATGATGTCGATCGACATCCAGGACGGCAACATCGTGCCGGGGCAGGCCGTGTCGAACGTGCCGGTGATCCAGCAGCGCAACATCGTCACGAAAACGATGATCGACGAAGGCAAGAGCCTGCTGATCGCCGGCTTCAACGACGACGAGGTGCGCCTGAACAAGAGCGGCGTGCCGTGGCTGTCCGACATTCCGCTGATCGGCAACCTGTTCAAGTACACCGACAAGTCGGGCAACCACATGGAGCGGTTCTATCTGCTCACGCCGCGCGTCGTGACGAATGCGTCGATGTACGCGCCGGACGGCTCGCCGGTGAATCCGGGCGCCGACGCGCCGGCCGATCCGAACGCGCTGTCGATGTACCGCCCGCCGGACAACGACATCGCGGTGCCGCTGACGCCGAAGCCGCTGCCCGGCACGAAGTTCGGGCCGCCCGCGCTGCCGGCACCGGCCGATGCGGCCGCGCCGCCTGCGGCGACGACCGCAGGAGCGTCCACCCATGTCGACGACCATCATTGAACCGCACGGCGACGGCGCACTGCCCGGCGGCGCGGCCGCGCTGGCGTCGCCGTGGAACCTGTGCTTTCTGAGCGGGCCGATGTACGGCCGCACGATGTCGCTCGCGCGCGGCGCGAACTGGGTCGGCACCGCGGCCGACTGCGAAGTGATCCTGCCCGATCGCGAGATCGGCGCGAAGCAGGTGTGCCTGCAGGTCGGCGCGCTTGCGGTGACGGTGCAGAACCACGGCGGCGACGGCGGCGCGCCGGTGCTGTTCAACGACGAGCCGCTCGGCGCGGCGCGCCGCTCGATGACGCCGCAGGACGTGCTGACGGTCGGCTCGATCCGGCTCGGCATCGCGCGGCACGCGCAGGCGAGCATCGCGGTGCCCGACGAAGCGGACGTGCCGGACGCCGCGCGCGAAGCCGCGTGGCTCGGCTGGCTCACCGGCGGCCTGCGCCGGCTCGGCAGCCGCCGGCTCGTGATCGCGCTCGTCGCGCTGTGGGTCGGCGTGCTGCTCGGCGCGCTCGGCTACGGATTCGTCGCGTGGTCCGGGCGCCTGCCGTGGCAGCACGAATCGGTGCTTGCGCGCACGCATCGGCTGCAGCAGCTGCTGCACGCGTATCCGGAGCTGAGCGTCGCGCCGCGCGACGACGGCGTGATCGTGTCCGGCTACGTGAGCGATCCGGCCGCGCGCGAGCGCGTCGCGCAGATCGTCGCGGGCGTCGACAACGCGGCGCTCGGCAACATCTACGTGGTCAGCGATCTCGTCGCGACCGCGCAGACGTATTTCAGCGACACGGCGCTGTCCGTCGCGTATCTCGGCCGCGGCCGCATCGAGCTGACCGGCACGGCCGCGCGCGCGCAGATCGAGCCGCGCATCCGCAACTACATGAAGGATGCGCGCCCGGCGCTCGAGGTCGTCGATCACGTGCGCGATGCCGATGCCGGGCAGCCGCGCACGACGACGACGCTCGGCGGCACCGCCGGCATTCCGGAGATCACGACCGTGTTCGCCGGCGACGGCGACCAGCGCTACATCGAGACGGCCGACGGCAGCCGCTATTTCGAAGGCGCGCGGCTGAAGGAAGGGCCGAGCGTCGTGTCGATCGGGCCGGACGAAGTCGTGTTCGAGCGCAACGGCCAGCGCATCACGATGCCGCTCGGCGGTCCGTCCGCGGGCGCGCCCGAGCGCGTGCCGGCGCCCACGGTGCCGCCGCTCGCGAGCGGCGCGGCG
>NZ_CABVPR010000070.1 GCF_902499135.1 Burkholderia dolosa | reverse complement strand
CCTCAGGAAATTTGAACAATAACGCGTGGAAAACCCGAACACCAATCCCGATTGACAGCGGGAGTCATATCAGCCGTTCACCGCATACGGCCGCGTCATCACTTCGAGAAAGTGGCCGTCCGGATCGTCGAAATACAGGCCGCGGCCGCCGTTATGGCGGTAGACGTCATCAGGCTGGCGCTTCGCCGGATCGGCCCAGTACGGCAGCCCGCGTTCGCGAATCCGCGCGAGCACGCGCTCGAACCCGGCATCGTCGATCAGAAACGCGTAATGCTGGCTCGCGATCTCGCCGTCCCGCTCGTAAAAATCGAGCGACACGCCGTTGTCGAGCTGGACGACCAGCATCGCGCCGAACGGCGTCGGCGGCGGCAATTCCAGCAGCTCGGTCAGAAAGCAGCTCGATGCGCGCTTGTCGCGGCACCAGACGATCGTATGGTTCAGCTGGACGTTCATGGCAGAGCCCCGGCGACGGTATCGCGTTGCGGATGGATTCACGATAGCCGATCGCGGCCGGCGTTCAAGCCGGAAACGGCTCGCCGTACGTCGTCATGAAAAAAACACCCCGAACGCCCGGACCGAGTCCGGCTTTCGGGGTGTCGTTTACGCGGCGGCGCCGCGCCTCACTCGCCGGCCACCGCAGGCCCGCCCGAATTGCCGCGGCGGTTGCGGCGCTTCTCGGCCCACACGCGCAGCCGATCCATGTACAGATAGACGACCGGCGTCGTATAGAGCGTCAGCACCTGCGACATCACCAGCCCGCCCGCGATCGCGATCCCGAGCGGCGCACGCAGCTCGGCGCCGTCGCCGTTGCCGAACGCGAGCGGCAGCGCGCCGAGCAGCGCCGCCATCGTCGTCATCATGATCGGCCGGAAGCGCAGCAGGCACGCCTCGCGGATCGCGTCGAACGACGACTTGCCGGCGTTGCGCGTCTGGTCGATCGCGAAGTCGACCATCATGATCGCGTTCTTCTTCACGATGCCGATCAGCAGGATCACGCCGATCAGCGCGATGATGCTGAATTCCGTCTTGAACAGCAGCAGCGCGAGCAGCGCGCCGACGCCGGCCGACGGCAGCGTCGACAGGATCGTGACCGGATGGATGTAGCTCTCGTACAGGATCCCGAGCACGATATAGACGGCCAGCAGCGCGGCGAGGATCAGGATCGGCTGATCGTTCATCGACTGCTGGAATGCCTGCGCGGTGCCCTGGAAGCTGCCGACGATCGTCGGCGGGACGCCGACCTGCGCCATCGTCTGGTAGATCGCCTGCGTCGCCTGCGACAGCGACACGCCCGGCGGCAGGTTGAACGAGATCGTCGTCGCGACGAACAGCCCCTGGTGATTGACCGACAGCGGCGTCGTGCTCGGCCCGAACGTCGCGATCGCGGACAGCGGGATCATCGTCGACTTCGACGTCGACACCGCCGCACCGGACGACGCGCTCGACTTGCCGCTCGCGGCGATCGAGTTCAGCGCCTGGTTGCGCGCCGAATCGGCGGCGATGGCCGCGGCGCTCTGCGTGCCCGTGCCGGCGCTCGACGTGCCGGCCGACGTCGCGACGAACGTGCCGGCCGCCGCGTTGGTCGTCTGCGATCCGCTCGCGCTGCCGCCCGACGTGCTGATCCACACCTGTTTCAGCATGTCGGGGCTCTGCCAGTATTTCGGCGCGACTTCCATCACGACGTGGTACTGGTTCAGCGGGTTGTAGATTGTCGACACCTGGCGCTGGCCGAACGCGTCGTACAGCGTGTTGTCGATCTGCGCGGGCTTGATGCCGAGCCGCGCGGCCGTCGCGCGGTCGATCGTCACCATCGCCTCGAGGCCGCCTTGCTGCTGGTCCGAGTTCACGTCGGTGAGCTCGGGCCGCTTCTGCAGTGCCTCGGTCAGGATCGGCGCCCACTTGTACAGCTCGGCGCTCGAATCGCCGAGCAGCGTGAACTGATACTGCGCGCTGCTCTGCCGGCCGCCGACGCGGATGTCCTGCGCGGCCTGCAGGAATGTGCGTGCGCCGGCGACTTCGGACAGCGGCCGGCGAAGCTGCTGAATCACCTGATCGGCGGACAGCTTGCGCTCGGGGCGATCCTTCAGCGTGACGAACATGAAGCCCGAGTTCGTCTGCGTGCCGCCGGTGAAGCCCGCGACGCTCTTCACGTTCCGGTTCGCCTGCACGATGCGCATCATCTCGGAGAACTTCAGCTTCATCGCCTGGAACGACGTCGACTGGTCGGCCTGGATTCCGCCGATCATCAGCCCGGTGTCCTGCTGCGGGAAGAAGCCTTTCGGCACGACGACGTACAGATAAACGTTCAGCCCGATCGTCGCGAACAGGATCAGCAGGATCAGCAGCGGCCGGCTCAGCGCCCACGACAGCGAGCGCTCGTAGCCGCGCTGCATGCGCGCGAAGCCGCGTTCGAGCCAGCGCGCGAAGCGGCCTTCGTCGCGCGGATCGTGCGATTCGGGCAACAGGCGTGCGCACATCATCGGCGTGACGGTCAGCGACACCGCGAGCGACACCGCGATCGCGAGTGACAGCGTCAGCGCGAACTCGCGGAACAGGCGTCCGACGATGCCGCCCATCAGCAGGATCGGCAGGAACACCGCGACGAGCGAGATGCTCATCGACAGCACCGTGAAGCCGACCTCGCGCGCGCCGTCGAACGCGGCCTGCATCCTCGGCTTGCCGTTCTCGATGTGGCGCGCGATGTTCTCGAGCACGACGATCGCGTCGTCGACGACGAAGCCGGTCGCGACGATCAGCGCCATCAGCGACAGGTTGTCGATCGAGAAGCCGAGCAGATACATCGCGCCGAACGTGCCGACGATCGAGATCGGCACCGCGACGCTCGGGATCAGCGTCGCGCGCCAGTTGCGCAGGAACAGGAACACGACCATCACGACGAGGCCGACGGCGATCAGCAGCGTGTGCTCGGTGTCGCGCAGCGACGCGCGGATCGTCGTCGAGCGGTCGAGCACCGGCGTGACCGTGATGTCGGCCGGCAGCGATGCGGTGAGCTGCGGCAGCGCCGCGCGCACGCGATCGATCGTGTCGATGATGTTCGCGCCCGGCGAGCGGTAGAGGATCACGAGCACCGCGCGCCGGCCGTTCGACAGCCCGAGGTTGCGCAAGTCCTCGACGCCGTCGACGACTTCCGACAGGTCGGACAGCCGCACGGCCGCGCCGTTGCGGTATGCGACGACGAGATCGCGGTATTGCGACGCCTGCGATGCCTGATCGTTCGTATAGAGCTGGTAGTGCTTCGGGCCGAATTCGATCGCGCCTTTAGGCGCGTTCGCGTTCGCGGATGCGAGCGCCGCGCGCACGTCCTCGAGACCGATCCCGTAGTGGAACAGCGCCTGCGGCTCGAGCTCGACGCGCACGGCCGGATTCGCGGAGCCGCTGACCGTCACCTGGCCGATCCCGTCGATCTGCGACAGCGACTGCTGCAGCACCGTCGACGCGGCGTCGTACAGCTTCGCCGGCGACGACGTGTCCGATGTGAGCGACACGACCATGATCGGCGAGTCGGCCGGGTTGACCTTGCGGTACGTCGGATTGCTCTTCAGCGCGGCGGGCAGGTCGGCGCGCGCGGCATTGATCGCGGCCTGCACGTCGCGCGCGGCGCCGTCGATGTCGCGGTTCAGCCCGAACTGCAGGATGATGCGCGCGTTGCCGACCGTGCTCGTCGACGTCATTTCGGTCACGTCGGCGATCGATCCGAGGTGCCGCTCGAGCGGGCTCGTCACGCTGGTCGCGACGGTCTCCGGGCTCGCGCCGGGCAGCGACGCCTGCACCGAGATCGTCGGAAAGTCGACCTGCGGCAGCGGCGACACCGGCAGCTTGATGAACGCGAACAGGCCCGCGAGCGCGACGCCGAGCGCGAGCAGCGTCGTCGCGACGGGGCGGGTGATGAAAGGGCGCGACAGGTTCATCGGTCACGCATCCGTACGCGTGCCGGCGGCCGGCCCGTGGCGCTCGAACCAGCCGCGCGCGCGGCGCGCGAGCGCATCGAAGCCGAGATAGATCACCGGCGTCGTGAACAGCGTGAGCACCTGCGACACGATGAGCCCACCCGCGATCGCGATCCCGAGCGGCTGACGCAGCTCCGAGCCCGCGCCGGAGCCGACGATCAGCGGCACCGCGCCGAGCAGCGCGGCGAGCGTCGTCATCAGGATCGGCCTGAAGCGCAGCAGGCACGCCTGATAGATCGCGTCGCGCGGCGGCTTGCCTTCGACGCGTTCGGCTTCGAGCGCGAAGTCGATCATCATGATCGCGTTTTTCTTCACGATGCCGATCAGCAGCACGATCCCGATGATCCCGATGATGTCGAGATCGTGGCCGGTGATCATCAGCGCGAGCAGCGCGCCGACGCCGGCCGACGGCAGCGTCGACAGGATCGTGATCGGATGGATGTAGCTCTCGTACAGCACGCCGAGCACGATGTACATCGTGACGACCGCCGCGAGGATCAGGAACAGCTGGTTCGACAGCGACGCCTGGAACGCGAGCGCCGCGCCCTGGAAGCGCGTCTGGAACGACGCGGGCAGGCCGATCGCCTGCTCGGCGGCCTCGATCGCCTTCACGGCCGCGCCGAGCGACGCGCCCGGCGCGAGGTTGAACGAGACCGTCGCCGACGGGAACTGCGACAGGTGCGACACGAGCAGCGGCGACGGCCGCTCGTGGAACGTCGCGATCGACGTCAGCGGCACCTGGCCACCGCCGGCCGACGGCAGATAGATGTCGTTCAGCGACTGCGCGTAGTGCTGATCCTTCGGCTCGGACTCGAGAATCACGCGGTACTGGTTCGACTGCGTGAAGATCGTCGACACGATGCGCTGGCCGAACGCGTCGTACAGCGCATTGTCGACGGTCGCCGGCGTGATGCCGAAGCGCGCGGCGCTCGCACGGTCGATCTCGACGTAGACCGACTGGCCGTTGCTCTGCAGATCGGTCGCGACGTCGGCGAGCGACGGCTCCTGCTGCAGCCGCGCGACGAGCTTCGGCACCCACGTCGCGAATTCGCCGGCGTTCGGGCTCGTCAGCATGAACTGGTATTGGGTCGGGCTGACCGTGGAGTCGATCGTCAGATCCTGCACCGACTGCATGTACAGCGAAATGCCGGTGACGCCCGACACGCGCTGCTGCAGATCGCGGATGATCCGGCTCGCGGACTCGCTGCGCTCGTCGCGCGGCTTCAGGTTGATCAGCATCCGGCCGCTGTTCAGCGTGATGTTGGTGCCGTCGACGCCGATGAACGACGTCAGGCTCGCGACGTTCGGATCCTTCAGTATCTCGGCGGCGAGCGCCTGCTGGCGCTCGGCCATCGTGCGGTACGACACCGACTGCGGCGCCTGCGTGATCGCCTGGATCACGCCGGTGTCCTGCGCAGGGAAGAAGCCCTTCGGCACGAACACGTACAGCAGGCCGGTCAGCACGAGCGTCAGCACCGCGACGACCAGCGTCGCGCGCTGGCGGTTCAGCACCCATTCGAGCGCGACCGCGTAGCGCGCGATCACCCAGTCGATCGCGCGGTGCACGCGCGCCTCGAAGCGGTGGCTCTCCGGCGGCGGCGAATGGCGCAGCAGCGCCGCGCACATCATCGGCACGAGCGTGAGCGACACGATCGCCGAGATCACGATCGTCACCGCGAGCGTGATCGCGAACTCGTGGAACAGGCGGCCGACCACGTCGCCCATGAACAGCAGCGGAATCAGCACCGCGATCAGCGATACCGTCAGCGAGATGATCGTGAAGCCGATCTGCCGCGATCCCTTCAGCGCCGCCTCGAGCCCGGAGTCGCCTTCCTCGACGTAGCGCGCGATGTTCTCGATCATCACGATCGCATCGTCGACGACGAAGCCGGTCGCGATCGTCAGCGCCATCAGCGACAGGTTGTTCAGCGAGAAGCCGGCCAGATACATCACCGCGAGCGTGCCGATCAGCGACAGCGGCACCGACAGGCTCGGAATGATCGTCGCATAGACGTTCGCGAGAAACAGGTACATCACGAGCACGACGAGCGCGACCGCGAGCATCAGCTCGAACTGCACGTCGCGCACGGCCGCGCGGATCATCGTCGTGCGGTCGGTGACGATCTGCACGTCGAGCGCCGCGGGCAGCGTTTCCTGCAGCTTCGGCAGCTGCGCCTTGATCGCGTCGACCGTCTGAATCACGTTCGCGCCCGGCTGCCGCTGCACGTTCAGGATGATCGCGGGCTCCGAGTTCACCCACGCGCCGAGCTTGGTGTTCTCCGAGCCGGCGACGACCTTCGCGACGTCGGTCAGCATCACCGGACGGCCGTTCTTGTACGCGACCACCGCGCTGTCGTACTGGTCGGCGCTCGTCAGCTGGTCGTTCGCGTTGATCGTGTACGCGCGCGTCGGGCCGTCGAAGTTGCCCTTCGGCGTGTTCACGTTCAGGTTCGAGATCGTCGTGCGCAGATCGTCGAGGTTCATCCCGTACTGCGCGAGCGCGGTCGGGTTCGCCTGGATCCGCACGGCCGGCCGGTTGCCGCCCGACAGGCTCACGAGGCCGACGCCCGCGATCTGCGAGATCTTCATCGCGAGCCGCGTGTCGGTCAGGTCCTGCACCTGCGTGAGCGGCAGCGTCTTCGACGTGACGGCGAGCGTGAGCACCGGCGCATCGGCCGGGTTGACCTTCGCGTAGATCGGCGGCGCCGGCAGGTCGGACGGCAGCAGGTTGCCGGCCGCGTTGATCGCGGCCTGCACTTCCTGTTCGGCGATGTCGAGCGGCAGGTCGAGCGAGAACTGCAGCGTGATCACCGACGCGCCGGCCGAGCTTTGCGACGACATCTGGTTCAGCGACGGCATCTGGCCGAACTGCCGCTCGAGCGGCGCGGTGACCGACGACGTCATCACTTCGGGGCTCGCGCCCGGATAGAAGGTCTGAACCTGGATGGTCGGATAGTCGACCTCGGGCAGCGCGGCGAGCGGCAGAAAGCGCAGCGCGACGAGGCCGGCCAGCATGATCGCCGCCATCAGAAGGGCGGTGCCGACCGGCCGGAGAATGAAGATGCGGGACGGGTTCATCGAGCGGCCCGCGCGTTATTGGGCCGCTGCCTGCGACGCGCCGTGCCGGTGCCCGCCGTGTCGCGCGGACGCGCCCGACGCAGCCGATGCCGCGGCCGCGCCCGATGCCGCGCCGGTGCCGTGTGCGCCCGACGCGCCTGTCGGCTTGTCGGCCGGAATCGAGATCTTCGAGCCTTCGCGCAGCCGGTCGGAGCCGTCGGTCACCACGCGCTCGCCGACCGCGACGCCGCTGACGATGCTCGTGCGCTCGCCGTCGACCGGCCCGACCGTGACCTTGCGCACCGTCACCGTGTTGTCGGGCTTCACGATGTACACGAACTGGCCGATCGAGCCGGTCAGCACCGCGGACGTCGGCACGATCGTCGCATTGCGGATCACGTCGACGAGCAGCCGCGTATTGACGAACTGATTCGGAAACAGCAGGCCTTCCTTGTTCGCGAACGTCGCGCGCAGCTTGACCGTGCCCGTGCTCGTGTCGATCTGGTTGTCGAGCGTCTCGAGCGAGCCGGTCTCGAGCGGCACCGTATTGTTGCGGTTGTATGCGGTGACCGACAGCTTGCGGCCCGCGTTGACCTGCTTCAGGATCTGCGGCAGGTTGTCTTCCGACGTCGTGAAGATCACGCTCATCGGCTGCAGCTGCGTGATCACGACGATGCCGTTCGCGTCGCCGGGCGTCACGTAGTTGCCGGGATCGACCTGACGCAGGCCGACGCGCCCGGACACGGGCGCCGTGATCCGCGCATACGTGAGGTTCAGCTTCGCGGAATCGATCGCGGCCTGGTCGGTCTTCACCGTGCCTTCGTATTGCTTGACCAGCGATGCCTGCGTGTCGACGGTCTGCGACGCGATCGAGTCCTGCGACAGCAGCGTCTGGTAGCGCTTCAGGTCGAGGCGCGCCGTCGCGAGCAGCGCCCGGTCGCGTGCGAGCGTGCCTTCGGCGTTCTCGAGCGCGACCTGGTACGGACGCGGGTCGATCTGCGCGAGCAGGTCGCCCTTCTTCACGAGCTGGCCTTCCTGGAACGCGACGGACTGCAGATAGCCGGACAGCTGCGTCTTGACCGTCACGCTCGCGAGCGGCGTCACGGTGCCGAGCGCGGACAGCACGATCGGCATCTCGCCTTGCGTCGCCGTTGCGACCTGCACCGGCTGCGGCACGTTCGCCATCGCGGCCGGGCCGCCGCGGCCCCGATGACCGGCGTTGACGCCGGCGCCGCTCGCGCCGGTCGCGGCGCTGCCGGATGCCGGCGGGCGATTCCATGGATGCCACCACAGCAGGCCGCCGATGACGACGACCGCGAGCGTGCCGATCAGCAGCGTACGGCGCGGCCGGCGCGCAGCCGGCGAGGCGGGGTCTTTCGAAGGGGGCGTGGGCTTTTGCTGGTTGTCCATCGTGTTTTGTTCAGGGAGACGGCGCGGCGGGCCGCGAAATCGACCGCGGGACTGCGGGGCTGCGCGCGGCGTGCGCATCGGGGCGAGCCGGGCTGGGGCGGCGTGGCGCGCCGCCGGTCGGCCCGCGCGGGAAAAGAGCGGTGCGCACCGCGCGTGATGCGGTGCGACGATCGGCATGATCGTACGTGCGGCCCCCGTTACAGTCCAGTCGGCTATCTTTCAACGGGTTACGGTCGTTACAGAAGACGACCGCGATGACGAACGCGTTACACGGCGACGCGCCGCGCCGGTGCGCCGCCGATCTCGCGCGTGATCTTCGCGATGCATTCCTGCAGCGCAGGCACCACGTGCTCGCGCAGCCATTCGGGCGGGCACTGGTGCGATGCGCCGCCGCAGTTCACCGAATAGCGCTGGCCGGACGGGCCGACGAAGCCGGCCGCGACCGCATTGAGTCCTTCGCGCCATTCGCCGAGCGCAATCGCATGGCCGTCGCGCATCGCTTCGTCGAGCGCGGGCGTGAGCCGCGCGGACACGTGCGGCCAGTCGTCGCCGGCCGTCGCGCGCAGCGCGTCGAGCAGCACGCGGCGCTCGTCGTCTTCGAGCGCGGCGAGATACGCGCGGCCGACGGCCGTGCGTGCGATGTCCATCCGCGAGCCGATCTCGAGGCGCGTGACGAGCACGGCCGAGCGCGGCCGGATCACGTCGATCGCGACCATGTCGAGACGGTCGCGCACCGCCAGATGCACCGACAGCGACGTGCGTTCGGCGAGTTCGATCATGAACGGCCGCGAGCGCGCGCGGATGTCGAAGTTGCGCAGGAAGCCGTGGCTCAGCTCGAGCACCGACGCGGTGAGCACGAAGCGCTCGCTGTCGGGCAACTGGAACAGGAAGCCGGCGCTGACGAGCGTCGCGGTGATGCGCGACACGGTCGGCTTCGGGATGCCGGTCAATTCGGTCAGTTCGCGGTTGCTGACGGGCGCATCGGCGGCCGCGATGCGCCGCAGCACGGCGAGCCCGCGCGCGAGCGCGGTGATCTCGTCAGGGGACGTTTCGCGGTCCCGCGGCGCGGGAGGGGTTACAGGAGTCGACACGGATGGTTCTCTCTATTTCCGAAACTCGATTTCAATTTTGTTGATATTGTAGGATGATTGTCAAAACATGCACGTTCGATGGACGAATCGTTCATCGGATGAGATTTTACGGGTTCACCCTTGGTTTATTGGGAAAATACTCGAAGCGGCGCTGCCCGGAACGGCGCAAAACCGTGCAAATACCGCTTGACTTGTCGGGCGGAAACGGAAAGAATGTCTCACGTTTTCGAAACATCGTTTCAGGAGTTTAACCCGAACGGTGTTTCGCGCAGTCTCTCAGGTTCTAGCACGGCCCTCGGAATGGCTAGAACTTTTTTAGCGCCACGGTCTCCGTGGCGCTTTTTTTTGCCTCTGCCCGACGCGTCGGGCGTCCATTATCGCCGAGCGTCGCACGTGGCGCGTTTGGACGGCCGCCGCCGCATGCGCGTGCCGCCTGCGCAAAAAAAAGCGCGACGCCCGCAAGCGGGCATCGCGCAGAAGACGGCGTGGAGCGCCGACGAATGAAACGTGATGCGAAAGAGGGGAGCCGGTGCTCCGCCGGTGTACCGGTCAGGCCTTCGCGAGCTTGATGCTGGTCTGCTCGGCGGTCAGGTAGCCGACGCTCGCGCCGAACCGGTCCTTGTAGTTCGCGCGCACGAGCGGGTCGAGCGTCGACTTGACCTTGTCGTGCAGCGGCGATTCCCAGTCGCCCGCATGCTGGAAGTTGCTCATGATGTAAGTCCAGCCGTTGATCTCGTCCACGGCGTGCAGGCCCGTCGATTCGGCGCCGGCCGGGCACGACAGCACGCGTGCGAGCGTCTTCGTGTCGACGTTGTACGCCCACAGGAAGTTGTTCACGTGCATCCCCGAATCCTCGCCGATGAACAGCGTGCGCAGCTTCTCCGAGAATTTCAGGTTGTCCGGGTTCGCGATCTTGTCCGGGTTCGCGAGGTTGCCGAGCGCGTCGGCGGCGGCGAGATCCTCGCCGACGAGCGCGGCCGGCGCGGCCATGTCGACCGGCACCCATTCGCTGTCGATCGCGACGCCGGACGTATCGCGCTGGCCCGCTTTCAGGTTCAGCGCATAGACGGCGCCTGCGGCGATCTTCTTGTCGACCGCGACGTCGCGCGACGCCGCGTTGCCCTTGACCATCGACGTCTCGATCCGCGACATCGCCGTATAGACGATCTTGTCCTTCGCGTTCACCGTCGTCCCTTCGAGCTTCGTGAAGCCCATGCTGCCGCCGATCAGCGCCGCGTAGCGGTGCGTCTCGAGGAACGCGGCGGCCTTCTCCATGCCGGGCTTCACGCGGATCCAGTTGAACTTGCCGCCGAAGTGGATCTTCGTATAGCTCGCGTCGTTCGGGTCGGCCGTCGCGACGTCCATGATGTCCGACGCCTTCAGCGTGTTCGCCAGCGCTTCGATCTCGCTGCTCGTCGCATGGCCGATCCGGATCCACGTGAGCGTCGCGCTGCCGGCGCCGGCCGACGACGTCTGCGTCCACTTCGCGACGTACAGCGTGCCGGCCGACAGGTCGGCCGCCTTGTCCGCGACGAACATGAACAGTCCGCCGTTGGTCGCGTCGTCGCCCATCATCACGGTGCGCTGGTCCGGCATCACCTGGATCAGCTCGTGCGAGATGCGGCCGAGGCAATAGTGCTTCTTCACCGTGCCGGTGCCGTCCGGATTCACCGTGATCTCCGGCAGGTGGCCGTAGTGATAGGGATTCGCCTTCGTTTCGTCGCCGAACGTGTTCTTGCTGAACGCCTTGAACTGCGCGTCGGTCGCGGCCTTCGTCGCGTCGGGCTCGTATTCCTCGCTCGACAGGTGCGTGCCCCACGGCGACAGGCTCGCGCCGCACGTGATCCACAGCCCGTGCGCGCTCGACGTGTCGACGTTGTGGTACTTGACGAGCTTCAGCGCGCCGGTGGCCGGATCCTGATCGAGCGTGAGCACCGCGATCGGCGACGGCAGCTGGCCGTACTGCGACACGCTCGCCTGGTCGCGCGTCGCGTATTCGAACTGCACGACCGCGAACACCGTGTTGCCCTTCACGCCGGGCACATTCGCGTTCTTCAGCGTGAGCAGCGAGCTGCCGTCCGGGCAGTCCGAATAGAACTGACGCTCGTTGCCCGGCACCGAGCGGTCGATGATCGGCTGATTGTTGATGTCGTAGTAGCCGCCCGCGAGGATCGTGCCGCCCTTGCCGTCCGGCACCATGTCGCCGGTCACGAAGAACGGCCGGTAAGCAAGCTTGAAGTTGCGTGACGAGCCGTCCGAGAACGACACCGACAGCGTCGAGCCGACGGTCGTCGTGGCCATTGCGGCCGCATTGTCGAGCGTCGGCGCGGCCATCGTCGAGAACGTCGCGGCCGTGTACGCGACGGCGGGCGTCGATGCCGGCTCGTCGTCGCCGCCGCAGCCCGTCAGCATGGCCGGCAGCGCGAGGCCGGAAAGCGGAAGCATGGGTGCGCCGGCGAGGATCTTCAGGGCGTGGCGGCGGGAAGCATTGGGCAACGCGGGCATGTGGAGTCCAGTTTCAGGTGTTGGAAGAATGGCCTTCGCCGGGCACGCGTCCGGCAAGCCGGACGAAGGCAAGTTGAAAACTGGACCGAAGTGTAGGGACGCTAGATGAAAGTTTTTTGAATTGAAAACGTAATGGCGTCGCGTGTACGTGCGGGGGTGCGGCATTCGGTGCGCGGCGGATGCTGCACTCGGTCGTGCTCAGTCGCATTCAGCCGTACTCAGCCGCACCAAGTCACGCTCAGTCCCGCTCTGGCGTCGCCGAGATCCGGTGAATCGACAGGTCGGCGCCGTCGAATTCGGCTTCGCGATCGAGCCGCAGCCCGACGGTCGCCTTCAGCGCACCGTAAACCAGCGTGCCGCCCGCGGTCGCGATCGCGATGCCGCCGAGCGTGCCGACGAGCTGCGACAGGAACGACACGCCGCCGAGCCCGCCCAGCGCCGGCAGCCCGAACACGCCGGCCGCGATGCCGCCGAGTGCGCCGCACATGCCGTGCAGCGGCCACACGCCGAGCACGTCGTCGATGCGCCAGCGGTTCTGCACGCACGTGAACATCGCGACGAACAACGCACCGGCTACCGCGCCGGTGACGAGCGCGCCGATCGGATGCATCACGTCGGAGCCCGCGCACACCGCGACGAGGCCCGCGAGCGGACCGTTGTACGTGAAGCCCGGATCGTTGCGGCCCGCGAGCCACGCGGCGAGCGTGCCGCCGACCATCGCCATCAGCGAGTTCACGGCGACGAGGCCGCTGATCTTGTCGAGCGTCTGCGCGCTCATCACGTTGAAGCCGAACCAGCCGACCGCGAGCACCCACGCGCCGAGCGCGAGAAACGGAATGTTCGACGGCGGGTGCGCGGCGATCCGGCCGTCCTTCGCATAGCGGCCGTGGCGCGCGCCGAGCAGCAGCACGGCCGGCAGCGCGACCCAGCCGCCGAACGCATGCACGACGACCGAGCCCGCGAAATCGTGGAACGGCGCGCCGAACGCGTGCGCGAGCCACGCCTGCACGCCGAAGCGCTCGTTCCACGCGATCCCCTCGAAGAACGGATAGATGAAGCCGACGATGATCAGCGTCGCGACGAGCTGCGGATTGAACTTCGCGCGCTCGGCGATGCCGCCCGACACGATCGCCGGGATCGCGGCCGCGAACGTCAGCAGGAAGAAGAAGCGCACCAGCGCGTAGCCGCTGTGCTGCGACAGCGTGCCGATGTCGTCGAAGAACTCCACGCCGTACGCGATCGTGTAGCCGACGAGGAAATACGCGAGCGTCGATACCGAGAAGTCGACCAGGATCTTCACGAGCGCGTTGACCTGATTCTTCTTGCGGACCGTGCCGAGTTCGAGAAACGCGAAGCCCGCGTGCATCGCGAGCACCATGACGGCGCCGATCAACAGGAACAGTGTGTCGACACCGGATTTCAGACCGTCCATGCGGTGGCTTCCTTGCTCAAAAAACGCGCAAGGGATGCAAGTATCGAGCCAACTTGGGGATCGGGTGCATGCAATTGGTGCGGCGTGTCGCTGCCAGGCGGCATTCCGGTGAATCGTGCACGGTCTGCGCGCAGTGTTCCGGCGGAGCGGACGCGCCGGCGACGCACGTCGATGGTGCTCTGCGTATGGATATGGTGCGCGTTCGACGCGACATGGTGCGCACCCGTGCACCGATCTGGCGCGTCAGCGGCGCGCGAACAGCACGCGCGGCCGGCGCAGCCGCAACGCTCGCGCGGACCAGTACGCGGCGACACCGGCGAGCGCGACTGCGGCAAGCGCGAGCGCCGCGAAGCCCGCAAACGGCTGATCGTGGCCGCCGGCGCCGAGGATGCCTTCGGCGACGATCAGCGCGGCCGTCCAGAACCCGATGACCGCCTGCGCGAGCAGCCGCGCGGACGCGATACGCCGCGGTCGGCCGGCTGCCGCGAGCCGGCGCGCCGGCGGCGGCCGCAGGCACAGGAACAGCGCGGCGGCGAGCAGTGCCGCAAGGACGATGAACCAGTCGACGAGGAAGACCATGAGCAGCGGATGCGGTCGATGCGAATCGGAAGGCGCTCACTCTAGAGACGGCGTACGTCCGATTTAATCAGACGAATCCGAAATTGAAAGGTATTTTTAAATGACGGTCGTCATTGGACCGGTTCAACAGACGGTATCATCGACGTCGTTCCAACCACGCAGGCCGCGCGAAGCACGGCCGGAGATTGCTGATGAAGATGAATGCATCGCGCGCGCATCGCGTGCGCAACGCGGTGCTGACGGCAGCCGCCGTCGGCGCTGCGCTGTTGCTCGCAGGCTGCGAGAAGTCCGGTACGCCGGCCACGCAAGCCGATACGGCCGCGAGTGCGGCTGCCGACGCCGCGAACCACGCGGCGCACGCGCTGGACCAGGTCGCGAGCGCCGTCGACCAGCAGATCAATGCCGCGAAGTCCGGCCTGGCGTCCGCCGCGTCGGCCGTGCCGGCGCTGTCCGCGAGCGGCCTCGCGTCGGCTGCGCAGGCGCAGATCGATGCCGCCGCGTCGGCCGTCGTCGCCCATGCGGCATCCGAAGCCGGTGCGAAGCTCGCGGAGGCCGGCAAGAAGCTCCAGCAATGGAGCCAGCAGAAGGCGACCGGCGCGAAACCTGCGAGCGGCGAGTGACGCGACGGTTGCACGATTCCCGAAATGTACTTATGATGGTTACACATTGACGCCGGCTGCTTTCTGGCCGGCGTCGTCGATCGAGTGACGAATGAATACCAGCAGCCGGTTCGCGTTTGCCGTTCACGTGCTCGCCTTGCTGTCGATGGAGGAGGGCGTGCCGCTGTCGTCGGACGTCATCGCGGGCAGCGTGAACACGAATCCGGCGCTGATCCGCCGGCTGCTGTCGATGCTGGCGGCTGCTGGGCTCACGACGTCGCAGCTCGGTGCGGGCGGCGGCGCGCTGCTGGCACGTGAGCCGCACGAGATCACGCTGCTCGACGTATATCGCGCGGTCGACGATGCGCAGCTTTTTGCGCTGCATCGCGAGGCGCCGAATCCGGCGTGCGTCGTCGGGCGCCATATTCAGGGCGTGCTCACCGACTACATCGGCGATGCGCAGCGCGCGATGGAAGCGTCGCTCGCGACGCGCACGCTTGCCGACGTGACGGCCGATGTGCTGGATTCGGAGCGACGCGGGCTGCGCGCGCCACGCACTGGCGGGTGACGGCGGCAGCAGGCGGTGCATGCGGGAAGCCGCGCCGCGAAAGCGCGGCGACCGCGCAACGGGGCTTCGCCCCGTTTTTTTCGGCTGGAAATGTAATCAAATCAGTTTCATATTTTCTTTCTGGAGAATCGACATGACGCAACGCTCGTTGAATATCGCACTGTTTGGCGCCACCGGAATGATCGGCTCGCGCATCGCCGCGGAAGCCGCGCGACGCGGCCATCGCGTCACAGCGCTGTCGCGCAACCCCGGCGCGACGGCGGACGGCATCACCGCGAAGACGGCCGATTTGTTCGATCCGGCCAGCATCTCCGCTGCGCTGCCGGGCCATGACGTCGTCGCGAGCGCGTACGGTCCGAAGCAGGAAGATGCCGCGCAGGTCATCGCTGCGACGAAGGCGCTCGTCGCCGGCACGCGGGCGGCCGGGCTGAAGCGGCTCGTCGTGGTGGGCGGCGCCGGTTCGCTCGAAATCGCGCCGGGCAAGCAGCTCGTCGACAGCGACGGTTTCCCGCCGGCGTACAAGGCGGTCGCGCTCGCGCACCGCGAAGCGCTCGCGTATCTGAAGACGGTCGCCGATCTCGACTGGACGTTCTTCGCGCCGGCCGCGCTGATCGAGCCCGGCGAGCGGACCGGCACGTTCCGCACGGGCGTCGGCAAGCTGATCGCGGACGCGGACGGCAACAGCAGGATCTCGGCGGAAGACTACGCGGTCGCGTTCGTCGACGCGCTCGAGCAGCACAGCTTCGTGCGCGAGATCGCGACGGTCGCGTACTGATCGGCAGCGCGGCGGCCAGCGGCCGGTGGCCGACGGAGCGGCGGCGCGCGGGTATGACTCGATGTTGCGCGACGTGCATCGCGCGCCGGCCGCGCGTTCGAGGCGATCTCTGCTGTCGGCAGGATCGCCTTTTTCTTTGCGGTCGCGCGTCGCGACGACCGCTGCGCGACGTCGAGCGCGCGCTTCGTCGCCGTCGAATGTCGGCCCGCGTGATGGATTCGCCGAGGCGGATCCGTATTAATACCGGTCGACGCGAAGAACCGGATTTCATACCGCTCCCCCGTCGGTAGAATGCATAGAAAAAATTTCTCTCTACGAGGGGCCGGGTAAATGGATGCCATCGATCGCAAGCTGCTCGAGCTGTTGCAGACGGACGCTACGCTGCCGATCGCGGAACTCGCGCAGCGCGTGAACCTGTCGCAGACGCCGTGCTGGAAACGCGTGCAGCGGCTCAAGGAAACCGGCGCGATCCGCGCGCAGGTCGCGCTGTGCGATCCACGCAAGCTTGGCGTCGGCACGACCGTGTTCGTCGCGATTCGCACGAACCAGCACACCGAAGCGTGGGCGCAACGCTTCACGCAGGCCGTGCGCGACATGCCGGAGGTCGTCGAGGTGTACCGGATGAGCGGCGAAACCGACTATCTGCTGCGCGTGGTCGTCGCCGGCATCGACGATTACGATCGCGTCTACAAGCAGTTGATCCGCACGGTGCCGCTGTTCGACGTCAGCTCGTCGTTCGCGATGGAGCAGATCAAGTACTCGACCGCGTTGCCGGTGCGCGATCTGTCCGAGCCGGCGTAGCGCGGTGCGGCCGGCGATCATGCCGGCGCGGCGGGCGACCGATGCACGCCGCACGCCGCCGCTCGTCGCTCGCCGCTAGCGATCGGCCGTTACCGGCCGCAGCCGTCATCGGCCGCGCACGAGCGCGCGGGCGCGTTCGTCGGCCAGCGCGTCGCGACGCACGAATTCCGCGACGAACGGGCTCGCCGGCTGATGATGCAGTGCGTACGGCGTGTCCCATTGCGCGAGCCGGCCGTCGTTCATCACGCCGATCCGGTCCGCGATCGCGAACGCTTCGGCCTGGTTGTGCGTGACGAGGATCGCGGTGTGGCCGGTGCGCTTCAGGATGTCGCGCAACTCGAATGCGAGGCGCTCGCGCGTATCGACGTCGAGGTTCGAGAACGGCTCGTCGAGCAGCAGCAGTTCCGGCGACGGTGCGAGTGCGCGCGCCAGCGCGACGCGTTGCTGCTGACCGCCCGACAGCTCGTGCGGATACGCGTCGGCCGCGCTCGCGAGACCGACGAGCGCGAGCATGTCGGCGACGCGCGCGCGCCGTTCCGCTTTCGCGATGCGCCGCAGACCGAACGCGACGTTGTCGGCCGCGCTCAGGTGCGGAAACAACGCGTAATCCTGGAACATCATCCCGATGCGCCGCCGCTCGGGCGGCACGTCGAGCGACGGCGTCGCGACCGGCATGCCGTCGAGCACGATGCGACCCGCGCGCACGGGTTCGAAGCCCGCGATCGCGCGCAGTACGGTCGTCTTGCCGCAGCCCGATGCGCCGAGCAGGCAGCCGATGTCGCCGCGCGGCAGCGTCAGGCTCAAGCCGTCGACCACCGTGCGGCGGCCTTGCGGCGTGTCGTAGGCGACGCTCAGCGCGTCGAGTTCGAGCAGGTTCACGGTGTCAGGCTCCGATCTTGTGGCGGGTGCGGGCGAGCAGGATCACCGGTACGAGTCCGGCGAGCACGATCGCGAGCGCGGCGACCGCGCCTTCCTCGTAAGTGCCGCGCGCGGCTTCCGCATACAGCCACGTCGCGAGCGTGTCGAAATTCAGCGGGCGCAACAGCAGCGTGGCAGGCAGTTCCTTCATCGCGTCGACGAACACGAGCAGCGCGCTCGTCGTGAGCGCGGGCCGCAGCAGCGGCAGATGCACGCGTCGCAGCGTGCCGCCGGCCGTCTCGCCGAGCGAGCGTGCCGCGTGTTCGAGCGACGGCGGAATGCGCGCGAGGCCCGCTTCGATGCTGCCGGTGGAGATCGCGAGAAAGCGCACCGTATACGCGATGACCAGTGCGGCGGCGGAGCCCATCAGCAGCAATCCGTCGCGGCCGAGCGTCGCGGCGATCAGCCGATCGGCGGCAGCAAGCGGGATCAGCAGCCCGATCGCCAGCACGGTGCCCGGCACTGCGTAGCCGAGGCTCGCGATCCGTGCGCATGCGCGTGCCGGCCCGACGCGCGCACTGTCGCGCTGCATGCGGGCCGCCCATGCGACGACGAGTCCGCACGCGAGCGTGGCGACGGTCGCGGCCGCGGCGACCGTCAGCGTATTCGCGAGGCCGGTCATCAACTGCGCGGATACGCCGCCGACCAGATGCAGCCGCTTGCCCGTCTCGACCGCGAGGTACGCGGCCGGCGCGCCGAAGCCGGTCAGCACGGGCAGCCAGCCGAGCACGGCGGCGCCGCACGCAGCTGCGCCCGTGAGGCGCTGCGGCGCGATCGGGCGCATGCGGCGGCCGTGTGCGTAGCGCTGGCGGCGACGCCCGTAGCGTTCGAGCGCGATCATGCCGACCACGATCGCGAGCATCGCGAGCGCGATCTGCGCGGCGCCGGCCAGATCCGAGCGCGTGATCCAGGTGGTGTAGACGGAGACGGTCAGCGTTTGCACGCCGAGGAATTCCGATGCGCCGATGTCGTTCAGCGTCTCGAGCAGCGCGAGGCTCATGCCGACCGCGATCGCGGGCCGCGCGAGCGGCACGACGACACGCCAGAACGTCGCGATGCGTGTTGCGCCGAGCGTGCGCGCGGCCTCGAGCAGGCTCGCCGACTGCGTGACGAACATCGCGCGCGTGCTCAGGTACACATACGGATACAGTACGAAGCCGAGCACGAACACGGCGCCGGGCAGCGTGCGCAGGTCGGGCAGCCGGAACTGTCGCGGACTGTCATAGCCGAGCAGCCAGCGGATCGCGCCCTGCACGGGACCGATCGGATGCAGCAGGTCGAGATACGCGAACGCGACGATATAGGTCGGCACCGCAAGCGGCAGCAGCAGCGCCCACGTGAGCATCCGGCGGCCGGGGAAGTCGTATGCGGTGACGAGCCACGCGCAGCCGGTGCCGACGACCGACACGATCGCGCCGACGCCGGCGAGCAGCAGCAGCGTGTTCGCGAGCGCCTGCGGCAGCACGAATTCGGCGAGATGCCGCCAGTGCGCGAGATCGGCGCCGAACGCGGCCGCGACCAGCACCGCGAGCGGCGCGGCGACCGCCGCCGCAATCGCGATTGCCGCCGCGAGCGAGACGCCGCCCGCACGCGGCCGCGGCAGCGCGCGCCACCGTGCGCGGCGCACGTGCATGGACGACACGTCAGTTGTCAAAGCCGACCTTGTCGACGAGCTGGCTCGCCTGTTTGCGGTACTTCGCGATTTCGGTGAGCGGCAGCGGATCGATCTTCAGCGTGCCGAAGCTCGCGATCACCGGATCGAGCTTCACGTTCGCGCGCACCGGGTATTCGTAGTTCGCCTGCGCGTACAGCGCCTGCGCGTGCGGCGATACGAGATATTCGAGGAGCTTCACCGCGTTGGCCTTGTGCGGCGCGTGCTTCGCGACGGCCGCACCGCTGATGTTGACGTGCGTGCCGCCGCTTTTCGCATTCGCGAACGTCGGCCGCACGACCTTGATCGCGTCGCCCCATTTGCGCGCATCGGTGCCCGGCTCCGCGTTCTTCATGTGGCCGACGTAGTACGCATTCGCGAGCCCGACATCGCAGATGCCGCCGAGGATGTCGCGCGCGACGTCGCGGTCGCCGCCTGTGGCCTTGCGCGCGAGGTTCGCCTTCACGCCGCGCAGCCACTTTTCGGTCGCGGCTTCGCCGTCGTGCGCGATCATCGCCGCCACCAGCGCGGTGTTGTACGGATGCTGGCCCGAACGGATGCAGACCTTGCCTTTCCATTTCGGATCGGCGAGATCCTCGTAGCGGAACGCGTCGACCTTCAGATCCTTCTCGACGTACAGCACGCGGTCGCGCAGCGACAGCGCGTACCAGTCGCCTTGCGTGCCGCGCAGGTTCGCGGGAATCGCTTCGTCGAGCACGTTCGAGCGCACCGGTTGCGTGAGGCCGCCGTCGACGAGGTCGAGCAGGTTGCCGATGTCGACCGTCATCAGCACGTCGGCCGGCGACTGCGCACCTTCGGCCTTCACGCGCTCGAGCAGCCCGTCCTTCACGAACACCGTATTGACCTTGACGCCGCTCTGCTTCGTGAACGCATCGATCAACGGCTGGATCAGCTTCGGTTCGCGGGTGGTATACAGGCTGACTTCGTCGGCGGCCTGGGCGAGCGGCGCGAACGCGGCGGCGGCAAAGACGAGGGCGCCGGCGAGCGGCAGCAGGCGAGTGCGCGGATTCGACATGAAGACTCCGGTGAGGCAGGCGGAAGAAGGAGCGTTCCGGGGCGCGCCTGCCGCCCGGCGACCCGAAACATTACAGAATGAAAGTTTCGGGATTCTAGATCGAAATGCGAATGATTATCAAATGAAAGCTTCCGCAGGCCGATGCGAAGGACGACGCGAGCAAGCGTGTACCGGCGTCGCGGGACGCGTGCAAGCGCGTAGAATGCCCGCTTCGACGAATTTGACGGAATTGCCCGACCATGAACGATCAGCGCAAGAAGAACCCTGTCCGCAACGTGAGCATCCTGATCGTCGTGGCCGTGCTGCTCGTGATCGGGACGATCCTGTACAACGCGATCTCGCAGAAGCACGCGTACGACGAAGCCCATCCGGCCGAGGCCGCGAGCGCGGCATCGCACTGACACGCGGCGCCGGTACGCGCCTTCGTCATCGATCGCCGGTCGCGCGACGCGTATCAACAGGCGGTGCCGAGCGACTTTCACACCGGCGTGTGCGACGCCGGGGAGAAAGCGGAGAAAGCGGAGGAAGCGGGAAAGAAGCGGCGCACCGAAACCGGCGCACCGAGCCGGTCGGCCGTGCGTCAGCGTGACGCAGGCACCGACAACTTCGGCCGAATCCGCGCGTAGCGCACGACCGCGAGCACCGCGACCCGCGGCACGCCGTGCCGTGACGTTCCCGTCGGCACGTGCGGCGCGTCGCGTTGCCGCGCCATCCCGGACATCATCCGGCCCGCGCGGCGCGGGCCAGCCACCGGTGGGACAGCATCATGCGGGCAGACGGATGACGCTCGCGTCCTTGCGGATCAGCAGCGACGACGCGAGCATCTGCTTGCATTGATGCGCGAGCACCTTGAGATCGTGCGTGAGCTCGGCGCCGACCGCATCCGATTGCTCGGCCGACACGACCATCGCATCGAGCTCGCGCGTGATCTGCTTCGTCGCTTCGAGCTGGTCGGGCGGCGGCGGCTCGCCGGCCTCGGCCTTCTTCAGGTTCTCGAGCACCGCGGACAGACCGCGCTGCAGCGCGTCGTTGCGGATGTCGCCGTCGGCCGCGGTGGCGCTGCGGATCAGCGGCGCGGCGGCCGTGATCTGCGCGCCGAGCACGTGCGTCTGCACGAGCAGGTCGTTCAGCTCCGGCACGAAGCGCTGGTGCGCCTTCGGTTCGATCATCATCCGCTGGAACGCCTGCCCGAGATTCGCGAACGCGATGTGCACGTCCTTGCGCGCGAGACGGTAGCGGTAGTCGTCGTCGAGCGTCGCGGCCGGCGTTTCGACTGCGGCGGCGACGACCGGCACGACCGCCGCGCCGTCCGCGGCCGGCACCGGCGGCGGCGACGCACCGCGGCCCGCGCGCCACACGGCCTCGAAGTACTTGCGCGTTGCCGTCAGCATGTCGGTGACGAGCTTGCCCATCAGCCGGTATTCCCAGTACGGGAACAGGCGGCTCGCGGCGATCGCGATCATGCAGCCGACCACCGTGTCGATCGCGCGTTCGCCGATGATCCGCATGCTGCCCGGTGCGAGCAGGTGGAACATCAGCAGCACGTACGACGACGTGAACACGACGCTCGCCGCGTAGTTGAACAGCAGCAGGCTGTAGCTCATCACCATCGACGCGAACATGATCACGATCAGCAGGTGCGGCTCCTTCACCGTATAGATCAGCGCGATGCTCGCCGCGCAGCCGATCAGCGTGCCGACGATACGCTGCGCGTTGCGCTGCTTGGTGAGCGAGTAGCCGGGCTTCAGGATGATGATGCTCGTCATCACGATCCAGTACGCGTTCGTCAGCGGCAGCAACCGGCCGAGCCAGAAGCCGACCGCGACCGCGATCGTCACGCGCAGCGCATGCCGAAAGCTCGGCGAGCGCATGTTCAGGTTCGAGAAGATCAGCAGCGGCGACATCCGGCGGCGCTGCAGGAAGCGCGTGAGCGCCTTGTCGATCTTCAGCTCGATCTGCTGCGCGTCGGCGTGGCCCGACAGGTTGCGCCGCATCCGGTCGATCAGCCGCGTCGCGCTCCAGATGCGCCGGAACGTCGCGAGCACCGCCGCATACGCTTCCGCGTGCGTGGCCGCGAAGTTCTTCTTGCGCATCAGCTCGATCTCGTATTCGATCGCGCGCAGCTCGGCCTTCACGCTGATCCGCGAATGCGGCGCGCGGTTCTCGAGCACCGCGAGGCCGATCTGCTCGAGATCGGCGGCCGCCTTGCGGATCAGGTCGCGGTAGAAAATGATCAGGTCCGAGCCGCCGAACGTATTGCGCACGAGCGGGTAGTCGGTATGCGCGCCGACGAACAGCTCGTGCAGATCGACGCTGTTGATGAACAGGTTGTACATCGTCGTGCGGCCGGGATCGAGCTTGCCGCGGCGCAGCTTCGGCAGGTTGCGCAGCACGATGTCGCGCGCGGTTTCCTGCGTTTCGACCGCGGTGATCTGCTTGGCGACCAGATTGCGGTAGCACTCGTCGAGATCGGCGTCGAGATCGTAGAACTGCGCGCGCGCGAGCAGATAATCCGCGCACGCGAACAGGCTTTCCGCGAGCGCCTGCTGCTCGATCCGGCGCGCCTGCCATTGCGACACGATCGTCGCCCAGTACGTGTACCAGAGGCCGCCCGCGAGAATCCAGCCGGCGTTCACGAACGCCTGCAGCGGCGTGAATTTCTCCTCGAGCGTCATCACCATCATGAACAGCGTCGCGAAGCTGATCTGCGGCCAGCGGTTGCCGTATACGACGATCAGCGACAGCACGAACGTGAGCGGCACGATCGTGAGCCACAGCGCGAAGATGTTCGGCGTCGCGAGACCCGTCGCGAGCGCGGCCAGGAAGCCGATCACGCTGCACGCGAGCATTTCGTTGTGCTTGTACTTGAGCGGCCCCGGCATGTCGACGACGCACGCGCCGAGCGCACCGGTCGAGATCGTGAAGCCGAGTTCCCGGTTGTGAAACACGGTCAGGCAGAGCACGGCGGGCAGCGACACGCCGACCGCGATTCGCAGGCCGCCGAAGAAATACTGGCTGTAAAGAAACTTTCTGATTTCGACCGAATAGCGCATCGATGGGCTGAATGGCAGACGAAGACGCCCGGGGCGGCGTATTGACTGGCGACGAGTCTATCGTATTTCGCGTGCCGCAAAAGCTGGCCTTCCGGCCGATGTTCGACGCCGCGGGCCATTTGCTATCCTTCGGGAACCTGTTCGCCCGGCCCGGCCGGCGCGAGAATCCGATGCCCGCCTCATGCTCCATCTCTTCTACTCGAACCGTCATGAAACGCTGGTCGACGCGCTGCTCGACGATCTGGCCGCGTTCCCGGCCCGCAACGGTCCGTGGGCGCCGCAGCAGGTGATCGTGCCGAGCGCAGCGTTGCGCCGTCGGCTGGAACTCGACATCGCCGCGCGGCACGGCGTGTGCGCGAACGTCGAGTTCGCGTATCTCGCGCAATGGCTGTGGGCGCAGATCGGCCGCGTGCTCGCGGTGCCCGCGCGTTCTCCGTTCGCGCCCGACCGGCTCGTGTGGCGCTGCTACCGGCTGTTCGCGCAGGCCGCCGACGGCGCGCCGTGGCTCGCGTCGCCGCGCCTTGCCGCGTATCTGTCCGCGTCCGACGACGCGATGCGCTATGAACTCGCGCATCGCGTCGCGACCGTGTTCGATCATTACCTGACGTATCGCCCCGAATGGCTGGCCGCGTGGCAGGCCGGCGAGTCGGTGCTCGCGGGCGACGGCGCGCCGCGCGCGATCGGCGACGCCGCGCGCGACGACGAGCGCTGGCAGGCTGCGCTGTGGCGCGCGCTGCTCGCGGAACTGAGCGACGGCGGCACGCCGCCCGCGCATCGTTTTCTCGTCGATGCGCGCAATCTCGATGCCGATGCCGTCGCGCGCGCGGGCTGGCCGGAATCGGTGAGCGTGTTCGCGCTGCCGACGATGCCGCCGCTGCACATCGCGCTGCTGCGCGAACTGTCGCGCTGGATCGACGTGCGGATCTACGCGCTGAATCCGTGCCGCGAATTCTGGTTCGACATCGTGACCGCCGCGCATGCAGAGGCGCTCGACGCGGCGGGCCGGCTCGATTATCAGGAGGTCGGGCATCCGCTGCTCGCCGAGTGGGGGCGGCAAACGCAGGCGCAGCTGCACATGCTGCACGAGCTGACCGAAAGTGCGGCGGCCGGCGATGCGTCGCGTTTCACGGCCAATCCGGCGCCGACGTGGCTCGCGCGCGTGCAGAACGCGATCCTCGACCTGCAGCCGGAGGCCGAACTCGGCGACGCGCCGGCCGAGCGCGGCATCGAGGTGCACGTATGTCACAGCCTCGCGCGTCAGCTCGAGGTGCTGCACGATCGTCTGCTCGCGTGGTTCGACGCCGATCCGAGCCTGCAGCCTTCCGACGTGCTCGTCGCGGTTGCCGATCTCGCGGCGGCCGGCCCGCTGATCGACGCGGTGTTCGGCACGGCGGGCGCCGGCGGCGCGCGCGTGCCGTACCGGATCACCGGCCTGCCGCCGTCGCAGGCGAACCCGATCGCGCGCGTGCTGCTCGAATGGCTCGCGTTGCCGGAGCGGCAGGTCGGCGCGCCGGAGCTCGTCGAATGGCTGCGCGTCGACGCGGTCGCGGCCCGCTACGGAATCGATGCAGCCGCGCTCGAGACGGTGCAGACGTGGCTCGCGGCGGCCGGTGCGCGACGCGGGCTCGCGCCGCCCGCGACCGACGATGCGGCGGTGCCTGCGCCGCGCCACACGTTTTCCGACGCGCTCGCGCGGCTCTTTCTCGGCTATGCGATGCCCGAAGGCGCGGCACCGGTCGGCTCGTGGCTGCCGATCGAGGCCGCGACGGGCAGCGAGGCCGAACTGCTTGGCCGGCTCGCGCGCTTCACCGACGATCTCGACGGCTTCGCACGCCGGCTCGCCGACGCGCACACGCCGCGCGGATGGAGCGAGTTGTTCGCGGACGCGCTCGCACGCTTCTTCGATTCCGGCGCCGCGTTCGCGGACGCGCTTGCCGGCGTGCGCGACGCACTCGACGCGTTGCTGGCCGCGATGTCGGAAGGTGCGCCGGACGACGCGTTGCCGGCGGCAGTCGTGCGTGCGGGGCTTGCGGCCGCGCTCGACGATCCGGCGCGCGGCGGCGTGCCGTGGGGCGGCGTCACGTTCTCGTCGCTGACGAGCTTGCGCGGCCTGCCGTACCGGGTCGTATGCCTGCTCGGGATGGACGACGGCGTGCTGCCGAGCCTCGCGCGTGCGGACGAATTCGATCTGATGGCCGTGCTGCCGAAGCTCGGCGACCGGCAGCGCCGCGACGACGAGCGCAACCTGTTCCTCGACCTGCTGCTCGCCGCGCGCGACCGGCTGCTGATCGCGTATACGGGGCGCAGCATCCGCGACAACGCGCCGCTGCCGCCCGCGGCGCTCGTCGACGAACTGCTCGACCATCTCGCGCTCGTCACCGCCGGCCCGGACGCCGCGCCCGACGCGGTCGACGCCGCGCGGCGCGCGTTCATCGTCGAGCATCCGTTGCAGCCGTTCGCCGCCGCGTATTTCCGGCCCGGCAGCGCGCTGGCGTCGTACGACGCCGAGCGCGCGACGCTCGCGTCGCTGCTCGCGGCCGAAGCGTCGCGCGACGCGACGCGCGAGCCGCCGTTTTTCGCGCAGCCGCTGCCGGCCGAACCGGTCGAGCCCGTTCCGTTCACCGAGTTCGAGCGCTTCTGGCGGCATCCCGCACGTGCGCTGCTGCGTGCGCGGCTCGGCATCGTGCTGACCGACGCGCAAACCGAACTGCTCGACACGGAGCCGTTCGCGCTGGACTTCGCCGGCAGCGACGCACTCGCCGAGCGCGTGCTGCCGCTGCTGATCGAATCGGACGAGCGCGCCGCGCACGACCGCGCGCTGCGCATCGCCGATGCGAGCCCCGAACTGCCGGGCGGCGCGACGGGCGCCGTGTGGCGCGATCAGGCGCTCGGTTCGATGCTGCAGCTTGCATCGAACGTACGCCGTGCAGTCGGCGACGGGATCGAGCGTCGGCCGTTTTCGCTGTCGATCGCGCCGGCGTGGCCCGACACCGGGCAGGCGCTGTTCGGCGATCACGAAGCGGCGCTGGCGGCCGATGCGGTGCGCGCGCCGCTCGAACTGCACGGCACGCTGAACCGGCTGACGCGTGCGGGACAAGTGATCTATCGCTATGCGCGTCCGAGTGCGCGCGACTATCTTTCCGCGTGGCTCGCGCATCTCGTGTACTGCGCGGTCGATCCCGGCGGCGCGCGCCGCACGCTGTGGTTCGGCAGCGGCGGCGCGTTCGAGCTGACGCCGGTTGCCGCACCGCTCGAGCATCTCGCGCCGCTGGCCGCACTGTTTCGCGCGGGCCGGCGCATGCCGCTTCGATTCTTCCCGCGCAGCGCATGGGCGCGGGTGTCCGACGGCGAAGCGAAGGCCGCGAGCGTGTGGATCAACGAGCGCGTCGCGAGCGAAGCCGACGATCCGGCGATCGCGATCGCATGGCGCGGCGCGCAGCCGTCGCTCGACGAGCCGTTCGGCACGCTCGCGCGCCTCGTGTTCGAGCCGATGATCGAACACCTGAAGGAGGTCGCATGAACGCCGTGTCGCAGCCGCAGCCGGCGCGCGAACTCGACGTGTTCGCGTGCACGCTCGACGGCGTCAACCAGATCGAGGCGTCGGCAGGCACCGGCAAGACGTGGAACATCTGCGCGCTCTACGTGCGTTTGCTGCTCGAAAAGGATCTCGGCGCGGACCAGATCCTCGTCGTGACGTTCACGAAGGCGGCGACGGCCGAACTGCACGAGCGGATCCGCGGGCGCCTCGCGCAGCTCGCGCATGCGCTCGATACGGGCGACGACGGCGGCGATCCATTCGTCGCGCGCCTGCTCGAGACGACGCTCGGCGAACACGGCGCGCTCGATGCCGAGACCGCCGCGAAACGGATACGTCGCGCATTGCGCGCGTTCGACCAGGCGGCGATCCACACGATTCACGCGTTCTGCCAGCGTGCGCTTCAGGAGGCGCCGTTCGCGGCCGCGATGCCGTTCGCGTTCGACATGGAAGCCGACGATGCGGCAGTGCGCTTCGAACTCGCGGCCGACTTCTGGCGCACGCGCGTCGAGCCGACGGCCGCACGCTCGCCGGGCTTCGCCGCATGGCTCGTCGCGTCGGGCGCCGGTCCGGCCGCGCTCGACGCACAGCTCGCACGCCGGCTGAAGAAGCCGCTCGCCGCGCTGCGCTGGGACGGCGTGACCGAACCCGACGAATCGGCCGAGGCTGCCGCGGCCGAATGCTTCGCGGAAGCCGCGCGCCTGTGGGCGGTCGAGCGCGATGCGATCGACGCGTTGTTGCGCGCCGCGCAGCCGGTGCTCAACCAGCGCTCGCACAAGCCGGACGCGGTCGTCGACGCGCTCGCCGCATGGTCTGCGCATTTCGCGCAGGGCGACGCGGCGGCCGCGCTGCCGAAGGCCGCGCTGAAGCTCACGCGCACCGCGCTCGCGAAGGCGACGAAGAAGGGCGGCGCGACGCCCGAACATCCGTTCTTCGACGTGGCCGATGCGCTCGACGCCGCAGTGGCGGCGGCCGAGGCGGCGCAACGTGCACGCTGGCTCGCGCTGGTCGCCGAATGGCTCGACACGGCGCCGCGCGCACTGGCCGAGCGCAAGCGTACGCGGCGCGTCGTATCGTTCGACGATCTGCTCGCGAATCTGTATCACGCGCTTCATGCGCATCCGTGGCTTGCCGACACGCTGCGCGCACGCTATCCGGCCGCGCTGATCGACGAGTTCCAGGACACCGACCCGCTGCAGTTCGCGATCTTCGACCGGATCTTCGCGCCGGGCGGCCCGCTCTTTCTCGTCGGCGACCCGAAGCAGGCGATCTACAGCTTTCGCGCGGCCGACCTGCACACGTATCTCGCCGCGCGCGCACGCGCAAGCGCGTGCTATACGCTCGCGGTCAATCAGCGTTCGACGCCCGCGATCGTCGACGCGTGCAATCGTTTCTTCATGTCGAATCCGCGTGCGTTCGTGCTCGACGGTCTCGACTACTACCCGGTGCGGGCCGGCACGCGCGTACGCGCGCCGTTCGTCGACGGCACCGATCGCGGTGCGGCCGGCGATTTCCGGATCTGGACGCTGCCGGGCGGCGAGCACACGCTGCTCAAGCGCGACGCGCACGCGCAGGCCGCGCAAGCGTGCGCGGCCGAGATCGCGCGGCTGATGCGCGGTGCGCGCGACGGTCACGTACGGCTCGGCGACACGCCGCTGTCGCCGGGCGACGTCGCGGTGCTCGTACAGACGCACCGCCAGGGCAGCCTCGTGAAGCGCGTGCTGGCCACGTGGGGGATCGGCAGCGTTGAACTCGCGCAGGCGTCGGTCTTTTCGACCGCCGATGCCGAGCAGCTCGAACGCGTGCTCGCCGCGATCGATGCGCCGGGCGACCTGCGGCGTCTGCGGGCGGCGCTGGCGTCCGACTGGTTCGGTCTCGATGCGCGCGCGCTGTGGCGGATGGAGCAGGGCGAAGGCGATGCGCAGCGCGACGATGCGGCCGTGTCCGACGGCACGGACGCGATGAGCTGGGTCGAGCGCTTCTCGCGTTATCGGCTGCTGTGGCGCGAACGCGGCTTCGCGGTGATGTGGCGCACGTTCACGCGCGAGCTGCGCATCGCCGAGCGGCTGATGGCCGGCGCGGACGGCGAGCGCCGCGTGACCGACATCAACCATCTCGCCGAGCTCACGCAGGCGCGCGCGTCCGCGCAGCCGGGCATTGCGCCGACGCTGCGCTGGCTCGCCGCGCAACGGCTCGACGGCGGCGGCGAAGAAGCGCAGCTGCGCCTCGAATCCGACCGCAATCTCGTGCAGATCGTGACCGTGCACAAGTCGAAGGGGCTCGAATACGCAGTCGTATTCTGTCCGTTCCTGAACGACGGCGGCTTGCGCGAGCCGCCTGCGTCGGCGTTGCCCGATGCGCGCGAGTATCACGACGATGCGGGCGACGCCGTGCTGCATTACGGATGCGACGACGAAGCGGCCGCGCACGCGGCGCGGCAGGCGCTGCGCGAGCAGGCGGCCGAACGTGCGCGGCTCGTGTACGTCGCGCTGACCCGCGCGGTCTACCGGTGCTATCTCGTCGCCGGCCCGTATCTGTCGTCGCGCTCGACGCGCGAAGCGCGGCGCAGCGTGCTCAACTGGCTCGTCGCCGGCGCCGGTCAGTCGTTCGACGCATGGCTCGACGAGCCGCCCGACGAAGCGGCGCTCGACACCGCGTGGCACGCGCTCGCGGGCGGCGCGATCAGCGTCGCGCCGTTGCCGGTGCCCGCACGCCGCGAGCGGCTCGCGGCCGGGCACGACGCATCGCAGACGCTCGCGGCACGCCACGCGACTCGTGTGTTGCGCGACGCGTGGCGGATGGCGAGCTTCAGTTCGCTGACGTCGTCGATGGCGCGCGAGGAGGCGGGCGTGGCCGCCGTGCCGGACGACGACCTGCGCCCCGACCACGATGCGCTCGCCGTGCTGGCGATGACCGGCGAACTCGCGGTGCCCGACACTGCCGCGGCAGAACCGCCGGACGACGACATCCTGTCGTTTCCGCGCGGCGCGGCGGCGGGCGAATGTCTGCACCGGCTGTTCGAACTGAGCCGCTTCACCGAGCCCGGGTCGTGGCATCAGGCGGCGCTCGCCGCGCTGCACGACCGGCCCGTCGAAGCCGATCCCGATCTGGCGGCGCGCCTGCCGGCGATGATGGTCCGGCTCGTCGACGACGTCGTGCACACCGAGCTCGTGCCGGGCATGCGCCTTGCGGATCTCGATCCGGCGAAGCGGCTGGACGAAATGGGCTTCCTGTTTCCGGCGCCGTCGCTCGACCTCGCCGCGCTGCGTCGGCTGCTGGTCGCGCACGGCTATCCGGACGTCGCGCTGGAGGCCGGTACGCTCGCCGGTTTCATCAAGGGTTTCATCGACATGATCGTCGAACACGACGGCCGGTTCTGGATCGTCGACTGGAAGTCGAACCATCTCGGCAATACGCCGGACGCGTATGGTCCGCGCGCGTTGAGCGTCGCGATGGCCGATCACGCGTATCACCTGCAGGCGCTGCTCTATACGGTCGCGCTGCATCGCTATCTGCGCGGCTGGCTGCCCGATTACGACTACGACACGCATATCGCCGGCTACCTGTATCTGTTCGTGCGCGGCGTGCGCCCCGGCTGGCGATGCGACGGCGAGCCTGCGGGCGTGCACGCACGGCGCGCGCCGCGTGAACTCGTCGATGCGCTCGACCGCATGATGGAAGGGGGGCGCGCATGAACGCGTCAGACGACATGCTGGAATTCACCGGCGGCCTCGTCGCGCGGCTGCCGGAGCCGGCGGATTTCGGCATTGCGCTCGCGGAAGGGTTCGCGCGCCGCATCGGCGACCTGTCGCGCCGCGCCGGCGCGCCGCCCGCATCGGCGCGCTGGGCCGCGCGTGCCGCGTTCGCGACGAGCCGCGCGACCGCCGGCGGCCACGGGTCCGTGTGTCGGGCG
>NZ_CABVPR010000069.1 GCF_902499135.1 Burkholderia dolosa | reverse complement strand
CGTTGCTACGCATGGCTTCCAATCGTTGGGGAAACCGGTAACCCACGCCGTCAACAGGGTATCGGCTCCACGCTTACGTTGCTCCCGATCTGCGGCATAGATCACGGCTTTCTTGCGGACGTTCTGTTTGATCTCCCGCGGCGAGGCGGGGCGGTAGTGTTCCTCTAGCGCCCGTTTTACATAGAAATCGGCGACGGGATTCAGGACCATGTAGATTGCGCTGATTAGAACCGGGACGATAAAGAGCACCACAAAGGCCTTAAGACGCGAGTCCTTCATCGACTGAATTTCGTCAACAATTGTCTTCACGAACGGTGCCATCCTGGCTTCTGCCTGCTGTGCGGCGCGATCGATGGCCCTGTCAACGATTGCTTGCACATCAGCGATGTCCCCAGCTGTCATCGAAACGGGCGCCGGGGGATTCGTCACAATCAGACGCGTCGCTGATTCGACGAGCCCATTCGACCTCATCGCCTCGACCACTTCACCGAGTTCTGTGATGGGATTGGCGGCCCTCCATGTCCTCAGTAAGTCGGCGAACTTATCAGTCTGCAAATCGTGCAGCCATTTGTTCACGTGCAGATCTGCATAAGCTGTTTCGAACGCCTTCGCCGACGCTACGAACGAAGACTCCAATCTGAACGCGGCGATTGGGCTTAGCTGCCGCGCCCAGTTAGGATTGAGAGCAGCCTCAATCGCCTTATGGTGCTTAGTCCATCGAGCGACGTCCTCCATTGCTCTGATCTGCTGTTGCCGCCCGATATCGAAGGAAGCCTGAAGCCTCTTGATCTGCTGTCCCAACCCGTTGTCAAAGGAAGCTTGGAGCGCTCTGATCTGCTGTGCCACCCCATTGTCGAAGGAAGCCTGGAGCGACTTCATCTGCTGTCCCAACCCGTTGTCGAAGGAAACTTGGAAAGCTTTGATGTGCTGTCCCATCCCATTGTCGAAGGAAGCCTGGAGCGACTTCATCTGCTGTAGTAAGCTGGTGTTGGCTTTCAGCACGTCCATCGCCTTGAAGGAAGATGTCATCAAGGGCTCTAGCTTAAGGGTGTCGATTACTTTAAGTTGCTGGGCCCAACTGGCGGCCTGCGTTGCATCAATTTCTTTAACGGACTGCATTCTCGAAGGATTCAGTCCGAGCCGCTCCATCTCAGGCGTCGGCCTCATCGTTTTCGGGTTGGCGCCCGGCCCCTTCGCTTTATCTAACGGTCCGTTTCCCATTTCGATTCGTCCTCGGATCACTCTACGGAATTGGCCAAAGCCTAGTCTCCGGCGCATGTCGATTTTATAGGATTGACCGACATGCGAGCGTCGCACCTTCTCTACCTAGCGCGTCGTGATGCCATATACCTGCATCACACGTACGGCATGCGCGGTACCTACAGCCAGTCCCATGGCTATAAGACAATACCTCGTTGCTACGCCGTTTCTCGGGAGGAGAGCCGCCATTCGAACTGCGGGTCTTAAAGTTACTGGACGACTCTTAATGGCCGAACAGTGACACCAAGTGTTGCGGTCTTAGATAATCCGAGACAAATCTTTTATGGGGGCAGACCTTTCGATATAATTGAGGTACTTGTTGGCACCTAACCGAACACGGTTCTAGAAATCTGTGGGCGATGCAAGGGAAAAGGCGGGGAATGCTCAATCGTTGAGCATATTTCGTCGCGCTGACGAGAGGGTGCCGGGGGTGTGCTACCAACACATCCCGCCGGCGATTTTTGGCTTGGCTGCCTGTTCCATAATTGGAGGAACCACAAGAGCCACCGCGCCTAGGAAACGCATAGCTCTTGTTAGGACGAATGATACCGCGCGCGGCGCGCCGTGCAAAGTAACTTTGCAAGATTACTTTGTGCGTCTTCTGCAAACGTCATTGCGCCCGTACTTTGATAGTACGGCGCGGTTTATTGCTGCCGCTTTCCTCTTTTTTGCGGAACAGGCCATTTCTGAACAGAAAATGGCTCTTAAGATTCTTCGACTTATTGGTGTGCTGGATTGTGTCGGCGTCAAGAAAACAACGCTGTATCGCTGGATTCGTGAAGGCAAGTTTCCAGCGCCGGTCCAGTTAGGGGCCAGGAGCGTCGGCTGGCACGCGCAAGACGTCCAGAACTGGGTCGAATCCCGCCAATCGACGCGGGAGCAAGCATGAGC
Source organism: Burkholderia dolosa (assembly GCF_902499135.1). Classification (GTDB taxonomy): domain Bacteria; phylum Pseudomonadota; class Gammaproteobacteria; order Burkholderiales; family Burkholderiaceae; genus Burkholderia; species Burkholderia dolosa. The sequence continues at coordinate 28,902 of NZ_CABVPR010000069.1, read as the reverse complement.
GTGCCCTCCCTTATGATCGATCGCGGCGGCCCGTATGGTCGCGCGATGGGCGCGGCCGTCACGGCGCGCGACGCCGCGTTCGTGCGTTGCCGCGACGCCCGCCTCCGCAAGCTCGCAGGAATCCTCGATGACATCGAGGGTTGCTTCTGGAATCGTGGCGACGACACCGGGAAGCTCGTAGCGATCGCCGTCACGCTCGCCTCGACGCTCGCGCTCGAAGCCCCGCATCTGACGACAAAGCAACTTGGCACCGCCTGCGAGAAGTTCGTCCAGGCGATTGCCGCTGCTGAACAGGATTCGGCGAACTATCGTCGTCGGCAGTATCGACAGCTGCGGAAAGCCTATCGTGCGCTTTACAACGACATCGATGCGCAGTGCACGGACGGGACGCGCCGCCTGCAAGTTAGCGCCCTGCTGAAGGGCGTCGCGCTCGGCCAATCACTGGCGCAGGGCAGCTCGCGACTGGATATCGAACAGCTCAAGCTGGCGACCGCCGTGCTCAAGGGGGAGGCCGCCTGATGCTCGCCCAAAGTCGCTTTGCACTAGGCAATATACGGCGTGGGCGTCGCGATTTGCGTCCTCCAGCATCGCGCGGTATCCTGTGCGCGTCGCTGAGACAACAGCGACCGGGATTTGCAGCCCGACAGTTCCAAGGCGGACGACCGCCGCAGTGCGGTTTTTTTACGTCCGTGTGCCTTCGCGCGCCTCTACGATCAATGGGTGGGCGACGGTGGGGAGGCTTCGGCCTGCCGGTTCCCTTGGACGCCGGTCTGCAAACCCTGCCGTCTGCCCGCCCACCCCAATTTGCAGTGGGGAGCGGGTTCAACCCGTCCAAGGAGGTCGCATTCGATGCGCCAGTCCACGCACGCCCATACCGGGCAGCAATCCCACCTCATTCAATCCATCGTCCGCGCTGCACTGCGCGACGCGGCAACCGCCAGCACGTATCAGGACGCGCTCGACGCAACCGGCGCGGCACTGGCCGCAATCGCGGCGCTCGTCCGTGCGGAGGTGCGTCATGGCTGAGCTGCGCTGCAAGATTGGCGATCTGGCGATCGTCACGAAGTGCGATGCTCGCTCGCGTATCGGCATGCTGGTCGAGGTGGCATCGGCTCACCCGACGCCCGATCACGATTGGCGCGTGCGGATCTTGGGCGGCCCCGTCTCGGGGCGTGGCGTCTGCGGTCGCCGGTCTGGCGACTTCACGCACGCGGCAGTCTATGACTGGAACCTCACGCCGATTCGCGACGAAGCAGAGCTGGATTGCACGATCGACGTCGGGCAACTCCTCGCATCGATTCTGGAGGTGCGCCATGTCTAAATACCGCCTGCCGAACGAAGTCACGATGATCGCCATGTGTGCGGCCCATCAGTTCGCCCAGCTCGAAGCGCTGTTCGATGCTGTCCGTTCGCATCTTGCGGAGGGCACCTACGAGCGCGCGCTCGTCGACATGGGGCAAAGCGTCGCGAGCCGGTACTCGGCCGAAATGCGCCGCACTGCGCAGCCGGAGGTGTGCCATGACTGATCAGCGCATCCGAACCGCGGTTGTCGACGGATTCGACAACGCACCGCCGCTGGATACGGGCGCACCGATCGAGCTGCAATTCGCCGTCGACCTTGGCGCGATCTGCGCCGACGCGTGGCTCGACCTGAAAGGCGATGTGCGGCTGCACGACTATGCGGCGCATCAAGCGGCTGCGTTCGCGCGCAGCATGGAATCCGCCATGCAGGACGCAGGCGACGTCGACGCGCATCGCGTGACGATCAGCCGCCAAGCATTCGCAGCCGGCCTGATGGGACGCGTGCAACAGCACCTGTTCGCCGCCCTCGGCCTCGTTACGCGCGAACCGCGTACAACGCACTGAGGGGCGGTCATGGCAAAGACGAACAAGAACGCCGTGCAACCGCTCGCCTCGCACTTCGTGGCCGAGGTGAACCGCCCCGATCACAACCGCATCGGCACGCGGATCAGTGACGCCATGGAGCTGCTGGACAGCCTGCATTGGGCGGCCGACAAGGCCACGTCCGATGACGACTACTGGCTTGTGCTGAGCCTGTTCCGCGCGTCCCTGCCGTCGATCGGCGCGGCGCTGGAGGCGGCCAACGACGCCCTTGGCGAGTCGCGGCTCGGCCGCTACGTCTACAGCAACGACGTCACGGCCGGCGGGGCCGTTCTGTCGGTGCCTCGCGCGGCCGGCTGACGCTGCGCCGCTAGGCATCGCCGCATCATTCAATTCTTCGCGCGTCGGGTAGCTGCTTGTCCGATATGGACTACTAATCGGGAGTCGACCGACGCGCGTCCAGTGGGAACCTATGAGTAACGCACCCATGTCCGAATTCGAGCGGGCGAGAGTCGCGCTCGGCTATGTCCCGCCTGACGACCGCGACACGTGGCGTCAGGTGGGGATGGCGCTCAAGGCCGAGTTTGGCGAGGAGGGCTTCGCCCTCTGGAACGAATGGAGCCAAGGCGCGCAGAACTACAACGGCAAGGACGCGCGCGATGTGTGGAAGTCGTTCAAGGGCGGCAAGATCACCATCAACACGCTGTTTCACCTTGCCAAGGCCGGCGGCTTCGATCCGCGTGCGCATCGAGCGAAGCCGGTCGATCCAGCGGAGCGCGAGCGGCAGAAAGCCGAGCGCGCGGCCCGCGAAGCGGCCGAGCTGGCCAAACTGACCGAGAAACAGCAAGCTGCGTCGGCCCTCGCTGAATCGATCTGGTCGGCGGCCGAGCCTGCGCCGGCCGATCACCCGTATCTCGTTCGCAAGCGCATCCCGGTCGACGCGCTGCGCGTCTATCGCGGCGGCTTGTGCATCGGCACGGCTGCATGCGACGGCGCCCTCGTCATCCCGGCGCGTGACGCGGACGGCAAGCTGTGGACGCTGGAGTTCGTCCTGACGGACGGCCAGAAACGCTATCTGCCGAACGGCCGCAAGGCGAGCTGCTTCTCGTTGATCGGCGGCCCGCTATCTTCCGCGCCGTCCACGCTGCTGATTGGCGAGGGTTACGCCACGTGCGCGACGCTCGCGGCCGCGACGGGCTATCCGGCCGCCGTCGCGTTCGACGCCGGCAACCTGCACGCCGTGGCGACGGCGCTGCGCGGCCAGTATCCGGACGCCCGCATCGTCGTGTGCGCCGATGACGATCACACGACGAAGGGCAATCCGGGCGTGACGAAGGCTCGCGCGGCGGCCGAGGCCGTCGCCGGCATCGTGGCCGTGCCCGACTTCGGTCCGAACCGCCCAGCGGCCGGCACCGACTTCAACGACCTGGCCGCGCACCTCGGCCCGGATGCGGTGGCCGCCGCCGTGCGTGCTGCGCTCGCACCGGCCGGCTCGGCGGACGCCGGCAAGGCCAAGGCTGCTCAAGCCGCCGCGAAGCCCGCCAAGCGCCCGAAAACGGCTCGCGCGCAGGACGGCAAGTCGCGGTTCGTCGTCGACGACAAGGGCGTGTGGTTTCACGGCTTCAACAATCAGGGCGATCCGCTGCCGCCGCATTGGGTTAGCACGCGGATCGATGTGATTGCCGAGACCCGGAACGAGATGAACAGCGAGTGGGGCTACCTGCTCGAATTCACGGACCGCGACGGCATCCTGAAACGGTGGGCGGTGCCGGCCGGCCTCTTTGCCGGCGACGGCACGGAACTGCGCCGCATGCTGCTCGACATGGGCGTGAAGCTTGGCGTGACGCAGATCGCCCGCACGCAGATCGCGAACTATGTGCAAATGGCGCAGCCGGACGAACGCGTGCGCTGCGTGCCGCGCGTTGGCTGGCATCACGGCGCGTTCGTGCTGCCCGATCGCGTCATCGGCACCGGCAAAGAGGCGCTGATCTATCAGGCCGACACGCCGATCCAGAGCCAATTCAAGGAGCGCGGCACGCTGGAGGACTGGCGACGCGAGGTCGCAGCCTACTGCGTCGGCAATAGTCGGCTGGCGTTCTGCGTCGCAACCGCCTTCGCTGGTCCGCTGCTGCACTTCTCCGGGCTTCAGTCGGGCGGCTTTCACCTGCTCGGAACGACGTCGAAAGGCAAGTCGACGGGCGGCGTTATCGCCGCATCCGTGTTCGGCTCGCCGGACTACGTGCGGAGCTGGAAGGCGACCGACAACGCGCTCGAAGCCGTGGCCACGCAGCATAGCGACGCGCTGCTGATCCTCGATGAAATCGGGCAGGTCGAGCCGCGTTTGGTCGGCGATGTGATCTACATGCTTGCGAACGAGTCGGGCAAGGCTCGCGCCTCGCGTAGCGGCTCTGCAAAGCCGGTTCTCACGTGGCGGCTGCTATTCCTGTCGAACGGCGAAAAGAGCGTGTCCGCGTTGATGGCCGAGGGCAACAAGCCCATGAAAGGCGGTATCGAGGTGCGCTTACCCGCGATCCCGGCCGAGGTCGGCGAAATGGGCGTCGTGGAGAGGCTGCACGGTTTCCCGACGCCGGCCGCACTGATCGAGCATCTAGAACGGCACGCCGGCATGCACTACGGCACGGCCGGCCCCGCGTTCATCGAGTGGGCGTCGTCGCAGGCCGGCGAGCTGGCCGAGCATCTGCGCATGCGCGTCGATGAGCTGGTCGGGCAATGGGTGCCGGACGGCTCGCATTCGCAGGTCGCGCGCGTCGCCAAGCGGTTCTGTCTCGTTGCGGTGGCCGGCGAACTGGCGACGGCGCACGGCCTGACCGGCTGGCCGCAGGGCGAAGCGGTCGAAGCCGCGCGTCGCTGCTTCGAAGGCTGGCTCGAACTGCGTGGCGGCACCGGCAATTCGGACGAGGCCGAAGCCGTGCGGCAGGTACAGCACTTCCTCGCCGCGCACGGCGACAACCGCTTCGTGTGGATGAACCGGGCGCAGGACGACCATCGGCCGAACGTGCCACATCGAGCGGGCTTCAAGCAGCACGTGAAGCGCGACGAGCGGCGCACGCCCATCGCCTCCGATCGCGAGTATTACGCCGAGTTCGGCGGCAAGATGAGCGCCGACGATGCGGAAAGCGTCGAGACGGAATACCTGATCGAAGCGGCCGTGTTCCGCAAGGACGTGTGCGCCGGCTTCGATCACAAGATCGTCGCCAAGGCACTGATGAAGCGTGGCGTGCTGATGCCGCGTAGCGACGGCTACCCGTACCGGCAGGAGTACATCCCCGGTCACGGCAAGTTCATGGTCTATCGCGTGCTGCCGTCGATCTTCACGCTCGAACTGTGAAAGACGCCGCCGCCGTCCGGGAGGGCGGTGGCGGGCATTCCTTTGCGCGGCATTTTTGGCCCGCGCGTCAAAGTTACTTTGAGCGATCCGCTCCAGACGGAACCGGGCCGGCGATGGCCGCGAATCTTGCCGGAACCGTAACAATTCGGCCCGGTTTATCTCCAGTATCTCCAGCGTTCTCCAAATCGTTTGGAGACACGCGAAGCCTTACCCCATAAGGCTTTGCTGCCGATTCGGGCGTTTATCTCCAAATCTCCAACTCGTTTTGCACTGAGCGGACAGGCGTCGACCAACTGTATCGACCACGAAGCCAGACGGGGCGCGGCTCTCCGGGATTTGACAGGCGTCGACGGCGTGTTTTCGAGGGGGGTGTCCGGGACGCGCCTCGATCGGGCATTGTTGCGCCGGCCGCAAGTGTCGAGGTGGCCGGAAAGCGGGGGACCCTGCGTCTAGGGCAAAGACGCGGGGGCTCACACCCGCGTGTTTTTCCTACTCCCGGCGCGCCTAAGGGGGGTCATATTCATACCGACATGCAGGGGGCCGGCAGTGCGGTGCCAATTCTGAAAAACCGGTGGGAGGTACGCAGCAAGGGGGTCATACGCGTGGCGGCACGGGTCTATCTTGCCGCCGCGATCGGAATGATCTTCGCCCCGCCCTGTTTGTCGAGATAGTCCGCCCACCACTGCATCATGCGATGGCGCTCGGACAGATACTCGGCGTGGTTGTATGCCGCCCGCACACCGTCCTGCTCGGAATGCGCGAGCTGACGCTCGATCCAGTCGGAATTGAAGCCCTTCTCGTTCAAGATTGTTGAGGCAAGGCCACGGAACCCGTGCCCGGTCATGCGACTGCGATAGCCCATCCGGTATAGCGCGTACAGGATCGTGTTCTCGCTCATCTGCTGCAACGGTCTACGGCTGTTCGGGAACAGCCAGCGCCGGTGGCCCGTAAGCGCGCGTAGCTCGGAAAGCAGCGCGATCGTCTGCTCGGCGAGCGGCACGATATGCACGCGGCGCATCTTCATCTTCTCGGCCGGAATGCGCCACTCTCGGCGCTCCAAGTCGATCTCCGTCCACTCGGCCTGCCGCAGCTCGATGGTGCGAACGAACGTCAATGCTAGGAATCGCAGAGCGAGCCGGGTCTCGGGCTCGCCTTCATAGGAAGCGATCGAGCGAAGCAACTCCGGCAGCTCGCTTTCGCCGACCCGCGCCATGTGCTTGACGGGCACTGCCTTCAATGCGCCTCGCAGGTCCGGCGACGGATCTCGCTCGGCACGGCTCGTCGCAACGGCATAGCGAAAGACTTGGCCGCATGTCTGCAACGTCTTGCGTGCAGTCTCGAACGCCTCTCGACCTTCGATTCGTCGAATGACCGCGAGCAAATCCGGTGCGCCGATCGAAGAAATCGGACGCTGGCCGATCAGGGGAAACACCTCGCGATCGAGCTGTTTCTTGACTCGGTTCGCGTGCGAAGCGCTCCATGTCTCTTGCTGCGCCTCGTACCACTCCAGTGCGACGGCCTCGAAGGTGTTCTGTGCGGCAATGGCGCGAGTCTGCTTCTCGACGTCACGCTCGAACGCCGGGTTCTTCCCCTCGGCCAACAGCCGCTTCGCTTCGTCACGCCTCGACCGAGCATCAGCGAGCGACGTCGCGGGATAGTCGCCGAACGTCAGCAGGTTTTCTTTGCCATTGAACCGGTATTTGAGCCGCCATTTCTTCGAACCACTGGAGCGCAGATCGAGATACAGGCCGCCGCCGTCGAAGAGTTTGTTTCCCCCGGCCTCATCGAATCTAGCGTTGCGGCACTTGGCGTCGGTAAGAGGTTTGGTTTTCATTGTTCGCCGGGGGTACGGCATACCCCCAAATCCGGGAAGTCATACCCCAAATCTTACCCCCAAATTTCCGGGATGCCCCGGTTCCACTCGGCACTTCCAGAAACAAAAAACCCGCGTCAGCGCTAGGCTGGACGCGGGTTTTGGGACTTCCCGGTACTACTTGATACTAGTGTTTGGTGCCGGCTGCAGGACTCGAACCCGCCACCTGATGATTACAAATCAACTGCTCTACCAGATGAGCTAAGCCGGCGTAAGCGCGAAATTCTACCTCATTTCACGATCTTGAGGCGAGGCCTGCTGCCACCTTTCGAACCGTCGCCATCGCTTTTCGGCGGTTCGTCGGCGCCTTCGGACGGCTCTTCGTTGGCACCGTCGTCAGCCGAATCGAGCGCGGCCGAAGTCTCGTCCCGCTGCGCATCCTGCTCCTGCGTGTCGGCGTCGTCTTCGAACGTACCCGAATCCTCGCCTTCGCCGGCCACCGCATCGACCTGAAACGCCATCCCTTGCCCGTTCTCGCGCGCGTAGATCGCGAGCACGTTCGCGACCGGAATCTCGATCTTGTGCGCCTTCCCGGAGAACCGGGCCGTGAACTCGATCCACTCGTTGCCCATCTGCAACTGGCTCGTCGCCTCGAAGCTGATGTTGAGCACGATCTCGCCGTCACGCACGAACTGACGCGGCACGCGCGTCGAGTTGTCGACCCTCACCGCGATATGCGGCGTGTAACCGTTGTCCGTGCACCACTCGTACAGCGCGCGCAGCAGATACGGCTTCGTTGAAATCTCTTGCATCACGATCCTCGAACCGGAGCGGACGCGCGGCACGCGCCGCACTGCCCGCTCCGTCATGCCCTCATTGCTTCGTCAGCGACGCATGACCTTTTCGGACGGCGTCAGTGCTTCGATGTACGCCGGACGGCTGAAAATGCGCTCCGCGTACTTCATCAGCGGCGCGGCATTCTTCGACAGCTCGATCCCGTAGTGATCCAGACGCCACAGCAGCGGCGCGATCGCGACGTCGAGCATCGAGAACTCTTCGCCGAGCATGTACTTGTTCTTCACGAAGATCGGCGCGAGCTGCGTCAGACGATCGCGGATCGCGAGACGCGCCTTCTCGTGGTTCTTCTCCGCCGCCTTGCCCTTCTCGTTCTCGAGCGTGCTGACGTGCACGAACAGTTCCTTTTCGAAGTTCAGCAGGAACAGACGGGCACGTGCGCGCTGCACGGGATCGGCCGGCATCAGCTGCGGGTGCGGGAAGCGCTCGTCGATGTACTCGTTGATGATGTTCGATTCGTACAGGATCAGGTCGCGCTCGACGAGAATCGGCACCTGGCCGTACGGGTTCATCACCGAAATGTCTTCCGGCTTGTTGAACAGGTCGACGTCGCGAATCTCGAAGTCCATGCCCTTCTCGAACAGCACCAGCCGGCAACGCTGGGAGAACGGGCAAGTTGTGCCGGAATACAGAACCATCATATTTGCGTTTCCTCAAAAAAGCCGAGGGCCGGCACGCGGCGAAACCCCTTTCGCGGGCTCCGCCTTGCGCCGGCCCCACGCCGGTCAGGCGTGATTACTTGATATCTTTCCAGTACGCGGCATTGAGCCGCCAGGCCAGGAAAGTCAGGACGCCGAGAAAGATCAGCACCCATACGCCGACGCGCTTGCGGGTCTGCTGAGCCGGCTCGGACATCCACGTCATATACGCCACCAGATCGGCAACCGCAGCATCATAATCCGGCGACGAAAGCGTCCCCGGCGTGACCTGCTGAAAGCCGACGAGCGTACGGACCTTCTCGCCTGTCTCCTCGTCCGTCTTGTCTTCGAATTTGGCAGCGCGCTGCCCCTGCAGTTGCCACAATACGTGGGGCATGCCGACGTTCTCGAACACCGCGTTGTTCCAGCCGGTCGGCCGCGTATCGTCGCGGTAGAAACTGCGCAGATACGTATACAGCCAGTCGCGGCCGCGCGCGCGCTCCTCGACCGACAGGTCGGGCGGCGTGGTGCCGAGCCAGTTCTTCGCGTCGTCGGGCCGCATCGCGACGGACATCGTGTTGCCGACCTTGTCGGTCGTGAACAGGAGATTCTTTTCGATCTCCTTCTGGGATATGCCCAGATCCGTCAGACGGTTGTAGCGCATCAGGTTCGCGCTGTGGCAGTTCAGGCAATAGTTTACAAACAATTGCGCGCCGTGCTGAAGCGAAACGAGATTTTCCGTGTTATCGGGCGCCCGGTCGAGCGGAAAATTACCCTCCGCCGCCGCGGCCGGCCCGGCCAGCAGCGCACAGGCGGTCGCGCCGATCAGCGCGAGCGTCGAAAGCAGTTTCTTCATGTCGTTCTCTCCTCGCTCACGTTAATGGGGCTTGAAGCGCACGCGCTCCGGCGGCTGCTTGAACGTGCCAAGCGGCGTCCAGACGGGCATGCCGAGGAAGAAAGCGAAGTAGATCAGCGCGCAGACCTGCGCGATCAGCGTCGCGGCCGGCGATGGCGGCCGCGTGCCGAGAAACGCGAGGGTCAGGAACGCGGCGACGAAAATGCCGAGGAACACCTTGTGGAACAACGGCCGGTAGCGGATCGACTTCACGGGGCTACGGTCGAGCCACGGCAGGAAGAACAGCGATACGACCGCCGACCCCATCACGACGACGCCCCAGAACTTCGATTCGGTCAGATACATGAACACGACGATCGCGGCGGCCAGCACCGGCAGCCCGATCCTCCACTTGCCGCGCGCGCGGATCAGCGCGAGCACGCCGAGCAGCGCGATCACGATCATCAGCACGATCTTGAACGGATCGGTGGTCGCTCGCAGCATCGCGTAGAACGCGGTGAAGTACCAGACGGGCGCAATCTCCGGCGGCGTCTGCAGCGGGTTCGCCGGCACGAAGTTGTTCGACTCGAGGAAGTAGCCGCCCATCTCCGGCGCGAAGAACACGATCACCGCGAACACCATCAGGAACACGCACACGCCGAAGAAATCGTGCACCGAGTAGTACGGGTGGAACGGAATGCCGTCGAGCGGAATGCCGTTCGCATCCTTCTTCTCCTTGATCTCGATGCCGTCCGGATTGTTCGAGCCCACTTCGTGCAGTGCGACCAGGTGCGCGACGACGAGCCCGACCAGCACGAGCGGAATCGCGATCACGTGGAACGCGAAGAAGCGGTTCAGCGTGACGTCGGACACGACGTAGTCGCCGCGAATCCACAGCGACAGGTCCGGGCCGACGAACGGGATCGCCGAGAACAGGTTCACGATCACCTGCGCACCCCAGAACGACATCTGGCCCCACGGCAGCAGGTAGCCGAAGAACGCCTCGGCCATCAGGCACAGGAAAATCGCGCAGCCGAAGATCCACACGAGTTCGCGAGGCTTGCGGTACGACCCGTACATCAGCCCGCGGAACATGTGCAGATAGACGACGACGAAGAACATCGACGCGCCGGTGGAGTGCATGTAGCGGATCAGCCAGCCCCACGGCACTTCGCGCATGATGTACTCGACCGACGCGAACGCGAGCATCGAGTCGGGCTTGTAGTTCATCGTCAGGAAAATGCCCGTGACGATCTGGTTGACGAGCACGAGCAGCGCGAGCGACCCGAAGAAGTACCAGAAATTGAAGTTCTTCGGCGCGTAGTACTCGGAAACGTGCTTCTTCCACGTGGAAGTGAGCGGGAAGCGCTGGTCGATCCAGCCGGTGAGACCTGTCGTGGAGACTTCTTTGTTGTCGGCGGCCATCACGCTTCTCCTTTCTCGTCCTTGCCGATCACGAGGGTCGTCGCCGACGTGAACATGTAGGGCGGGATGTCGAGATTCTGAGGCGCCGGCTTGTTCTTGAATACGCGGCCGGCGAGGTCGTACGTCGAACCGTGGCACGGGCACAGGAAACCGCCCGGCCAGTCGTCCGGCAGGTTCGGCTGCGGCCCCGGCGTGAAGCGTTGGCTAGGCGTGCAGCCGAGGTGCGTACACACGGCCATTACGACGAGAATGTTCTTGCGTTCGGCCCGCGACCGATATTCGTTCGCGCAATATGCGGGCAACGGCATCGAATACGGGGACTTGGTGTTCGGATCGGCCACTTCCTTGTCGGCCTTGACGACGTCGGCGAGCATCGCATCGGTGCGGTTCAGCACCCACACCGGCTTGCCGCGCCACGGCACGGTGATCATCTCGCCGGGCTTCAGGCCGCTGATGTCGACCTCGACCGGCGCACCGGCCGCTTTGGCTTTCGCGGACGGCGCCAGCGACGCCGCGAAAGGTACGACGGTGGCAACGCCTCCCACGCCACCTGCTACGGATGTCGCAATCAGCCAGGTACGGCGGCCGCTGTCGACGCGTTTCTCTTCCTTGTCTCGCATCACACGCCCCACTTCTGAGTTGGATTTTCCGTCACGACTTTCCATTCCGCCGCTAGTTTGCTCGAATGGAGTCGTCATTTACAAGGCCCGACGATGAAAATCCCTTCGAAGTGTTTGATAGTCAAGGGTTTTCCCCCACTATCGGAACGATTAAATCATTTCGCTTTTAAGCACTCGCTTCACTGCGAAATTTCGATGCGCCGCCGCAAAATCCGTCGTTCAGACCGGATTATGGATATCGATGAAAAGGTGTTCGAGATCGAATTGTTCGGATAAATGCGCGCCGAGCGCCTGGATTCCGTAGCGCTCGGTCGCATGGTGCCCTGCTGCAACGAACGCGACGCCGCTCTCGGCGGCCGCGTGCGTGACGGGCTCCGACACCTCGCCGGTCAGGAATACGTCCGCGCCGGCATCGATCGCCGCGTCGAAGTAGCTCTGCGCGGCGCCGGTGCACCACGCGATGCGGCGCAGCTGCATGTCCGGATCGCCGAGCACGAGCGGCGTGCGGCCGAGCGTGTTCTCGACCTTCGCGACGAAGTGCTCGAGCGTGACGGGCATCGGCAACGTGGCCATCCAGCCGAGCTCGCCGTCGCCGAAACGCGATTCGCCGATCAGCCCGAGCTTCGCGCCGAGCTGCGCGTTGTTGCCCAACTCGGGATGCGCGTCGAGCGGCAGGTGAAATGCAAAGAGGTTCAGGTCGTTCGCGAGCAGCAGCTTCAGCCGCTGGTACTTGCGGCCGACGATCTGCGGCGCCTCGTTGCGCCAGAAATAGCCGTGATGAACGAGCACCGCGTCGGCGCCCCATTCGAGCGCCGCTTCGAGGAACGCAGCCGACGCCGTCACGCCCGTGGCGATCTTCTCGATCTTGCGACGCCCTTCGACCTGCAGGCCGTTCGGGCAATAGTCCTTGAAGCGCGCCGTTTCGAGGGTATTGTTCAAGTACAATTCGAGTTCGATCCGATCCATATAAACCTCTAATTCATTCAGATGCTTAGACGCTTCTGGCTGTTCTTCGCGCAGGCGGTCACCGTGCTGCTCGCGCTGATGTTCATCGTCGTGACGCTCAAGCCGCAATGGCTGCAACGGCAAGGACAGCTCGGCAAGCAGCTCGCCACGCCGATCGTCGCGCTGCGGGAAGTGACGCCCGGCATCGCCGGCGCGCCCGCGACCACGTCGTACGCCGACGCCGCACAGAAGGCGATGCCGGCCGTCGTCAACGTGTTCTCGAGCAAGGACGGTTCGCTGCCGCCCGATCCGCGCGCGAAGGATCCGCTGTTCCGCTACTTCTTCGGCGACCGCAACGCGCGCAAGCAGCAGGACGAACCGGCGGCGAATCTCGGCTCGGGCGTCATCGTGAGCCCGGAAGGTTACATTCTAACGAACCAGCACGTCGTGGACGGCGCCGACCAGATCGAGGTCGCGCTCGCCGACGGCCGCACGGCCACCGCGAAGGTGATCGGCAGCGATCCGGAAACGGATCTCGCCGTGCTGAAGATCAACATGACGAACCTGCCGACGATCACGCTCGGGCGCTCGGACCAGGCACGCGTCGGCGACGTCGTACTCGCGATCGGCAACCCGTTCGGCGTCGGCCAGACGGTCACGATGGGGATCATCAGCGCACTCGGCCGCAACCATCTCGGCATCAACACGTTCGAGAACTTCATCCAGACCGACGCGCCGATCAACCCGGGCAACTCGGGCGGCGCGCTCGTCGACGTCAACGGCAACCTGCTCGGCATCAATACCGCGATCTATTCGCGCTCGGGCGGCTCGCTCGGCATCGGCTTCGCGATTCCGGTGTCGACCGCGCGCACGGTACTCGAAAGCATCATCACGACGGGCTCGGTCACGCGCGGCTGGATCGGCGTCGAGCCGCAGGACGTGACGCCCGAGATCGCCGAGTCGTTCGGGCTTCAGCAGAAGTCCGGCGCGATCGTCGCCGGCGTGCTGCAGGGCGGTCCGGCCGACAAGGCCGGCATCAAGCCGGGCGACATCCTCGTGACGGTCAACGGCGAGGAAATCACCGATACGACGAAGTTGCTGAACGTCGTCGCGCAGATCAAGCCGGGCACGCCGACCAAGGTGCACGTCGTGCGCAAGGGCAAGGAGTTCGACGTGAACGTCGTGATCGGCAAACGTCCGCCGCCGCCGAAGCAGACGCTCGACGATCAGGACAGCGACGCCGAATGACGGTCGGCCGCCGATGCAGCCGAATGTCGAGACGGAAATGAAAAAGGGCAGCCGGTCGGCTGCCCTTTTGCGTTGTATCTCTTTCGATTCCTGATCGTGTGGGTGCGGCGCCAGTGTTGCTCTCGGCCGACGACCGCGGCTCGACAATCTCCGTGACGCCCGGCCGGAACCGCACCGCACGCGCCGCGCTCAACTCGCGGCGCCGTTCTCCGCTTCCGCACCTTCGACCGGCTTCGGCACGAAGAACCGCGCGGCCAGGATCCCGGCCTCGTACAGCACGACGAGCGGCAGCGCGAGCATCAGCTGCGAGAACACGTCCGGCGGCGTGACGACCGCCGCAACGACGAATGCGCCGACGATCACGTACGGCCGGATTTCCTTCAGTTTCTTCACGGTGAGCACGCCCATCCGGACGAGCAGCACGACGACGATCGGCACTTCGAACGTGACGCCGAACGCGACAAACATCCCGAGCACGAAGCTCAGGTAATTGTCGATATCGGTCGACATCTCCGCGCCGAGCGGCGCGTTGTAGTGCGCCATCACGCGGAAGATCGTCGGGAACACGAGGAAATACGCGAACGCCATCCCGCACAGGAACAGGAAGTAGCTGCTGCCGACGAGCGGCGCGACGAGCTTCTTCTCGTGCTGGTACAGCCCCGGCGCGACGAACGCCCAGATCTGATACAGCACGACCGGCAGCGCAATCACGAGCGCGACGAGCATCGTGACCTTCATCGGCACGAAGAACGAACCGGTCACGTCCGTCACGATCATCTTGCCGCCCTTCGGCAGGTTCTCCATCAGCGGCCGCGCGAGCAGCCGGAAGATGTCCGGCGCCCAGTACACGAGCCCGAGGAACACGACGATCACGGCCAGCCCCGCGCGAATGATGCGATCGCGAAGCTCGACGAGATGGGAAATGAAGGTTTCTTCCGGGCCTTCGTCCGGATTCTGCTGGGGGTCGCTCACACCGGCCCTCGGTAGGATTGACGAGCGAGCATGCGCTCGGGTCAGAAGAAACGCGCCGGCCGGCGCAGGCTCGCCGGCTGGTGGCGCGCAACACGCGCGGCGCCCGACTGCACGTGCGTACGGCGGGCGGTCGCGCGCTTGTACCAAACGGGCGTCGCGGCCTGCTTCACGCGCCAGTTGCGGCGCTTCGGCGCAAGCGCCGCCGCGCTGCCGCGCCACGACGATGTCGCCGACGTGTCAGAACCGTACGAGCCCGTGCTCGACACGCCGGCATCGGCGGACGCGCCGTTGAGCCCGCCGACCGCGGAATTCCACGTGTCGTTCAGTTCCTTCTCATGCTCGCGCAGGTTGTCGTGAATCGTCGTCTCGACATTGCGCGCCGCCGCCTCGAAATCGGTCTTCATCGTGCGCAGCGCATCGAGCTCGATTTCGCGCGAGACCTCGGCCTTCACGTCGTTGATGTACCGCTGCGCGCGGCCGAACAATGCGCCCGCGGTGCGCGCGACGCGCGGCAAGCGCTCGGGGCCGAGCACCACGAGCGCGACGACGCCGATCAGCGCCATCTTCGAAAGACCGAGATCCAGCATCGCGAATGCCTGTCAGCTTGTCCGCGTTACGCGTTCTTCGAGTCGGAACGCGTCGTTTCCTTCGCGTTGACGTCGACCGTGCCCGAGCCCGGCAGCTGCTGCGCATCCGCCGGCGCGTCGCCTTCCTTCATGCCGTCCTTGAAACCCTTCACGGCGCTGCCGAGATCGTTGCCGATATTGCGCAACTTCTTCGTACCGAAAACCAGCGCGACGATCAGCAGCACGATCAGCCAGTGCCAAATGCTCAATCCACCCATGATCAAACCTCTCCTCAACCACGCCGCCATGCGGCGCAAATCGCCGGCGACGCGCCGGCTTCGACTATCGATACGGAGCAAACGCCCCGCGCCGTCAACCCATCCGCTGCCACGGCCGCGGCCCGGCCAGGATATGCGCGTGCAGGTGATAGACCTCCTGCCCGCCGCCGGGGCCCGTGTTGATCACCGTGCGAAAGCCGGTCTCGCCGCCCGTATACGCGACGCCGAGCTGATCGGCCAGCCGCGCGACCAGCACCATCAGACGGCCGAGCATCGGCGCGTCGGCGTCGGTCGCGGCCGACAGCGTCGCCAGGTGCTTGCGCGGAATGACCAGCACGTGCGTGTCGGCCGCCGGCCGGATGTCGCGGAACGCGACGAATTCGTCGTCCTCGTGCACCTTCGTGCTCGGGATCTCGCCCGCCGCGATCTTGCAGAACAGGCAATTCGGATCGTGACTCATGTTGCTCCTGCTGACGCCCGCACCGCCGGTCAGAACCACGCCTGCGAATCGAGCGTCTTGTTGTCGTTCAGGTACAGCCAGCCTTTGATGATACGGTATAGCGTCCAGATCCACGTGACAAACATCACCGCGAACCCGACCACGACGAACGCCAGCGCGAACCCGATCACGTACGCGATCAGCGCGCGCCAGAACGTGCGGATCTGCCACTCGAAATGGTCGGCGTACGGCGTGCCGGCCACGTCGCCGCGCTTCACGTAATTGATGATGATCGCGATGATGCCGGTAATCCCGCCGGTCAGCCAATGGATCGCATAGAGGCCGTACAGCACGTGAGTCAGCGTGCGAAGCCCGTTCAGGCGTTCGGCGTCCGCTGCGTCGGGCACCGACGGCGGCGGAAACTGGCTTGGCGTATCGGTCATGATGCTACCCCCGTTAGATGACAACTCTTACAGCTTACCCGCACCGCGGCCGTCATGCGACGAGCGTGTCACCCGCCGTTTTCCTCGCGCTCGCGGCGCTTGCGCAGCGCCTTCTCCTCGAGGCCCGACAGCCCTTCGCGGCGCTCGAGCTCGGCAACGACGTCGGCCGGACTCAGATCGAAGTGCGACAGCATCACGAGACAGTGGAACCACAGATCGGCGACCTCGCCGACGAGCGCCTTCGGCGCGCCGCCCTGACGCACGTCCTTCGCGGCCAGCACGACTTCGGTCGCCTCTTCGCCGATCTTCTTCAGCACCGCGTCGTCGCCCTTGTGGAACAGGCGCGACACGTACGATTGCTCGGGATCGCCGCCCTTGCGGCTGTCGATCACGGCCGCGAGCCGCAGCAGCGTGTCTTCGGTCGATTGCGTCATTTGTAGATGTGTTCGGGGTCTTTCAGCACCGGATCGACCGCGACCCATTCGCCGCTGTCGACGGTGCCTTCGAATTTCTGGAAGAAGCACGAATGCCGGCCGGTGTGGCATGCGATGCCCGACACCTGCTCGACCTTCAGCAGCACGACGTCCTCGTCGCAGTCGAGCCGCACTTCGTGCACGTGCTGCACGTGGCCCGACTCCTCGCCCTTGAACCACAGGCGCTTGCGCGAACGCGAATAATAGACCGCGCGCCGCGTCTCGATCGTCTTCGCGAGCGCTTCGCGGTTCATCCACGCGAACATCAGCACGTCGTTCGTCGACGCCTCCTGCGCGATCACGGGCACGAGCCCGTTGTCGTCCCAGCGCACGTGGTCGAGCCATGCAGGCAGCGGTTTCGTTTCCGTATTCATCACAGCCTCACCGGAATGCCGTGCTCGGCCATGAACTGCTTCGCCTCGCCGACCGTGTGTTCGCCGTAGTGGAAGATGCTGGCCGCGAGCACCGCGTCCGCGCGGCCGTCCTTGATGCCGTCCGCGAGGTGCTGCAGCGAGCCGACGCCGCCCGACGCGATCACCGGCACCGGCACCGCGTCGGACACCGCGCGCGTGAGCGCGAGATCGAAGCCGGACTTCGTGCCGTCGCGGTCCATGCTCGTGAGCAGAATCTCGCCGGCGCCGAGCTCGGCCATCTTGCGTGCCCACTCGATTGCGTCGAGGCCCGTGTTCTTGCGGCCGCCGTGCGTGAACACTTCCCAGCGCGGCGGCTCGCCGTCGGCCGACACACGCTTTGCGTCGATCGCGACGACGATGCACTGCGACCCGTACTTGTCGGCCGCGTCGCGCACGAGCTGCGGGTTCGCGACCGCCGACGAATTCATGCTGACCTTGTCCGCGCCCGCGTTCAGCAGCCGCCGCACGTCCTCGACGGCGCGCACGCCGCCGCCGACGGTCAGCGGAATGAAGACCTGCGATGCGACGGCCTCGATGATCGGCAGGATCAGGTCGCGCTGGTCGGACGTCGCGGTGATGTCGAGGAACGTCAGTTCGTCGGCGCCCTGTTCGTCGTAGCGGCGCGCGATTTCGACGGGATCGCCGGCGTCGCGCAGTTCGACGAAATTGACGCCCTTGACGACACGCCCGGCGGTCACGTCCAGGCAGGGGATGATGCGTTTAGCTAGAGCCATGATGTTGCGCCAAATGCCGCGGTGGGACGGCGGCGGTTGCGAACGCCTCGCGCGAGGCGTCCGGTCGGAGCCGCCCGCGGGCAGCTCCGGCGAAGGGGACGGCCGCGATTTACGCGTCGTCGAGTTCGCCGTTCAGTTCGTCCGCGCGCTTTTGCGCGGCC
The DNA here is from genome assembly GCF_902499135.1 of Burkholderia dolosa. GTDB lineage: Bacteria > Pseudomonadota > Gammaproteobacteria > Burkholderiales > Burkholderiaceae > Burkholderia > Burkholderia dolosa. Next base: position 10,853 of record NZ_CABVPR010000069.1, on the reverse strand, counting down.
GCGAAGTCGAGATCGCCCGAGTAGATCGCACGGCCGCAGATCACGCCCTCGATGCCCTCTTCCTCCACTTCGCAGAGCTTGTCGATGTCCGCGAGATTCGACAGGCCGCCGCTCGCGATCACCGGGATGCCGACCGCCTGCGCGAGCTTCACGGTCGCCTCGATGTTGATGCCCTGCAGCATCCCGTCGCGGCCGATGTCCGTATAGACGATCGATTCGACACCGTAATCCTCGAACTTCTGCGCGAGGTCGATCACTTCGTGGCCGGTCAGCTTGCTCCAGCCGTCGGTCGCGACCTTGCCGTCCTTCGCGTCGAGGCCGACGATGATGTTGCCCTGGAACGCGGTGCACGCGTCGCGCAGGAAGCCCGGATCCTTCACGGCCGCGGTGCCGATGATCACGTACGACAGACCGGCATCGAGGTATTTCTCGATCGTCTCGAGACTGCGGATGCCGCCGCCCAGCTGCACGGGGATTTCGTCGCCGACTTCGTCGAGGATCGCTTCGATCGCGTCGAGATTCTTCGGCTTGCCGGCGAACGCGCCGTTCAGGTCGACCAGATGCAGCCGCCGGGCGCCGAGATCGACCCACTTGCGGGCCATCGCCGCCGGGTCCTCGGAGAAAATCGTGGCCTGGTCCATATCGCCCTGTTTGAGGCGCACACACTGACCGTCTTTGAGATCGATGGCCGGAATCAGCAGCATAGCAATCGGGTGTCGTCGTGGAAAAAGAAAAGAATCCGGCGCGTACCGGCCAAACCGGTGCCGCGCCGTCTCGCTAGTTTAGTACAAGTCTTTCGGCGCTTAGGGCCCGTTCCCGCCGATGACGGGCGGCCCCGAATCTGGAAAATCGACGCGAATTCGCGGCCTGTCGACCGTCGTTCGTGCACCCCGCTCACGGTTTCCAGTGTACGAAGTTGCGATACAGACGCAACCCGACTTCCGCGCTCTTCTCCGGGTGGAATTGGGTCGCGAAGATGTTGTCGCGTGCGACCGCCGACGTAAACGGCGCGCCGTACGCGGTTTCGCCGACCGTATGCGCGGGATCGTCCGGCATCACGTAATAGCTGTGCACGAAGTAGAAGTACGCGTCGTCGGGCACGCCGTCCCACAGCGGGTGCGGCCGCGCCTGGCGCACGCGGTTCCATCCCATCTGCGGCACCTTGAAGCGCGAGCCGTCGTCCTGCAGCCGGCCGTCGAGCTCGAAGCGCACGACCTTGCCGGGCAGCAGCCCGAGGCCCTTCGTGCCGCCTTCCGCGCTCCAGTCGAACAGCATCTGCTCGCCGACGCATACGCCGAGCAACGGCTTCGTGCGCGACGCTTCGATCACGGCCTCCTGCAGGCCCGATTCGCCGAGGCAGCGCATGCAGTCGGGCATCGCGCCCTGGCCGGGCAGCACGACGCGATCGGCCGCGCGAATCGCGGCCGGCGTGTCGACGATCGCCACGTCGGCGGCCGGTTCGGCTTTCTTGAGCGCCTGCGCGACCGAGCGCAGGTTGCCCATCCCATAATCCACAATCGCAATCGAAGTTTTCATCTCAGTGCAGGCAGTAGCGCCCTCAATCCGTTGACGATGAATTCCACCGCCAGCGCCGACAGCATCAGACCCATCAGCCGCGTGGCGATGTTGATGCCGGTTCGGCCGATCCAGTTCGCGATCGGCTCCGCGAGCCGCATCGCGACGAAACACAGCAGCGCCAGAATCGCGCCGATCGCGACGAGTCCGGCCCGCTCATACCAGTGACGCGAGTTCGCCGCATAGATGATCACCGTGCTGATCGAGCCGGGGCCCGTGAGCAGCGGGATCGCGAGCGGCACCACCGCAATGTTGTCCTTCAGTTCGGCCTCGTCGCGCTCCTCCGGCGTCGAGCGCGTGTTGCCGATCTGCGCGTTCAGCATGTTGATCGCCATCAGCAGCATGATGATGCCGCCGCCGACCTCGAGCGAGCCGACCGAAATGCCGAAGAAGTCGATGATCTGCTGCCCGAGCAGCGCGGTCACCGTCATCACGCAGAACACCGACACCGACGCGATGCGGATCGTGCGGCGCCGCTCGCCTTCCGTTTGCTGCGCGGTCAGGCTCAGAAAAAACGGCACCGCGCCGACCGGATTGATCAGCGCAAGCAGCGAAATGAACGATTTGAGCAGATCCATCGCAAGCCGGCGCGTCGCGCCGAAGCCGTGAGGTTGTCCTTAGCGCCCGTCCGGTAGCAAGTTCAGAGGCTGCCCTTCGTCGACGGAATCTGCCCGGCCGCGCGCTCGTCCAGTTCGACCGCTGCGCGCAGCGCGCGGCCGAACGCCTTGAACACCGTTTCGAGCTGATGATGCGCGTTGATCCCGCGCAGGTTGTCGATATGCAGCGTGACGCCCGCGTGATTCACGAAGCCGCGGAAGAATTCGATCGACAGGTCGACGTCGAACGTGCCGATCCGCGCGCGCGTGAACGGCACGTGGAATTCGAGACCCGGCCGTCCCGAGAAGTCGATCACGACGCGCGACAGCGCCTCGTCGAGCGGCACGTACGAATGGCCGTAGCGCCGAATGCCCTTCTTGTCGCCGACCGCCTTCGCGACCGCCTGCCCGAGCGTGATGCCGACGTCCTCGACCGTGTGGTGATCGTCGATATGCGTGTCGCCATGCGCTTCGACCTCGAGATCGATCAGACCGTGTCGTGCGATCTGATCGAGCATATGGTCGAGAAACGGCACGCCCGTGGCCAGCTTCTGCCGGCCGGTGCCGTCGAGGTCGAGCTTCACACGGATCTGCGTTTCGCTGGTATTGCGAACGACTTCCGCCACACGCATGGCAATTCCTTGAATGGGTCTGATGTAAATGGGGATTGATCGTCGCGCGCCGCCGCGCCCTGGGCTCAATCGGGCAGCGCGAGTTTCAAGGCGGCCAGCAGGCGCGCGTTTTCGTCGGGAGAACCGACGGTCAGCCGCACGCATTCGGCCAGCAACGGATGCATTTTACTCACGTTTTTGACGAGCACCCGCTCGGTGAGCAGCGCGTCGAACACCGCGGCCGCGTCCGGCACGCGCACCAGCAGGAAATTGCCGGCGCTCGGAAACACCGTCGTGCCCGGCAACGCGGCCACCGCGTGCGCGAGACGCGCGCGTTCCGCGCGCAATTCGGCGGCCTGTGCGTCGAGCACGTCGAGATGATCGAGCAGAAAATCGGCGGTCGCCTGCGTCAGCACGTTGATGTTGTACGGCGGGCGCACCTTGTCGAACTCGGTCAGCCATACCGGCAGTCCGACCAGATAGCCGAGGCGAATCCCGGCGAGACCCAGCTTCGACACCGTGCGCATCACGACGACGTTGTCGAATTCGGCCGCGCGCGGCAGCCACGAGCGCTCGGCGAACGGCTGATACGCCTCGTCGATCACGATCAGGCTGTGCCGTGCGGCGGCGACGATCCGCTCAACGTCGGCATCGTCGTACAGCGTGCCGGTCGGGTTGTTCGGATAGGCGAGATAGATCAGCGCCGGCCGATGCTCGTCGATCGCCGCGAGCATCGCGTCGACGTCGAGCGTCAGATCCTGCTTCAGCGGCACGCCAATGAATTCGAGCTGCGCGAACTTCGCGGACAGCTCGTACATCACGAAGCCCGGCACCGGCGCGAGCACCTTCGCGCCCGGCTTCGCGCATGCGACCGACATCATGCTGATGATTTCGTCCGAGCCGTTGCCGAGCAGCACGTCGCACGCGGCCGGCACGCCCATCGTGCGCCGCAGCTTGTCGAGCAGCGCGGCCGGCCGCGGCGCCGGATAGCGGTTCAGCGCGACCTGCGCGAGGCGCTCGCCGAGCGCGGTGGCGAGCGCCTCGGGCAGCGTGTACGGATTCTCCATCGCGTCGAGCTTCACGAACCCGCTCGCGTCCGGCACCGGGTAGCTCGTCATCGCGAGCACGTCGCGGCGGATGATGTCTTGTGGCGTCGTCATGGTCTCAGGCCGGCGTGCGTCGCGCCGGCGTCAAATGGTCTGGGGGCGGCGGCTGCCGCCCCGCGCCGGGGTGCGCGTCGATTCGAAGCCGCTGCTTCGGCGCGCGCCCGTCCCGGCCGCGCGATCACGCCTTCATCCGCAGTTCGGCGCTGCGCGCGTGCGCCTGCAGCCCTTCGCCGTACGCGAGTTCCGACGCGATTTCGCCGAGCGTCTGCGCGCCTTCGGCGCTGACCTCGATCACGCTCGAGCGCTTGATGAAGTCGTACACGCCGAGCGGCGACGAGAAGCGCGCGGTGCGGGACGTCGGCAGCACGTGGTTCGGACCCGCGCAGTAGTCGCCGAGGCTCTCGCTCGTGTAGCGGCCGACGAACATCGCACCCGCATGGCGGATCTGCTGGCACCACTGCTGCGGCTCCAGCGCGGAAATCTCCAGATGCTCGGGCGCGATGTCGTTCGCGATCCGGCACGCTTCGGTCATGTCGCGCACCTTGATCAGCGCGCCGCGGCCTTCGAGCGACGCGCGGATCACGTCCCGACGCGGCATCGACGGCAGCAGCTCGTCGATCGCCTTCTCGACGCGTTCGAGAAACGCGGCGTCCGGGCACAGCAGGATCGACTGCGCGAGCTCGTCGTGCTCGGCCTGCGAGAACAGATCCATCGCGACCCAGCTCGGATCGGTCGTGCCGTCGCACAGCACGAGGATCTCCGACGGGCCGGCGATCATGTCGATGCCGACCGTGCCGAACACGCGGCGCTTCGCGGACGCGACGTACGCATTGCCCGGCCCGCAGATCTTGTCGACCGCCGGCACGGTGGCCGTGCCGTACGCGAGCGCGCCGATCGCCTGCGCGCCGCCGATCGTGAACACGCGATCGACACCGCCGAGCAGCGCCGCGGCGAGCACGAGGTCGTTCTTCACGCCGTCCGGCGTCGGCACGACCATCACGATCTCGCCGACGCCCGCGACGCGCGCCGGAATCGCGTTCATCAGCACCGACGACGGATACGCGGCCTTGCCGCCCGGCACGTACAGGCCGACGCGGTCGAGCGGCGTGATCTTCTGGCCGAGCACCGTGCCGTCGCTTTCCGTGTACTGCCAGCTATGGGTGCCGCACTCGATCTTCTGCTTCTCGTGGTACGCGCGCACGCGGGCGGCGGCCGCTTCGAGCGCCGCGCGCGCCTTCGGCGCGAGGCCGTCGAGCGCGGTCTGCAGCGCTTCCGGCGGCAGCTCGAGCGCGGCGACGCTGTCCGCGTTCAGCCGATCGAAACGGTTCGTGTACTCGAGCACCGCGGCGTCGCCGCGCGACTTCACGTCGGCGAGAATCTGCGCGACCGAGCGCTCGATCGCGTCGTCCTCGCTGGCCTCGAACGCGAGCAGCGCGCGCAGCTCGGCGTCGAAGCCTTCGCTCGTCGAATCGAGTTTGCGGATGGTGATGGACATGGCAGTTCCGTTACGGTGATGCGCTCACTTGCCATTCTGCGACGCGCGTTCGAACGCGTCGAGGATCGGCTTGAGCGCCGCGCGCTTCAACTTCAGCGCAGCCTGGTTCACGACGAGGCGCGACGAAATCGGCATGATCTCCTCGACCTCGATCAGATTGTTCGCCTTCAGCGTGCCGCCCGAGCTGACGAGGTCGACGATCGCGTCCGCGAGCCCGACGAGCGGCGCGAGCTCCATCGAACCGTACAGCTTGATCAGGTCGACGTGCACGCCCTTCGCGGCAAAGTGTTCGCGCGCCGTTTCCACGTACTTCGTCGCGACGCGCAGCCGCGCGCCCTGGCGCACCGCGCTCGCGTAGTCGAAGCCGGCCGGCACCGCGACCGACATCCGGCAGCGCGCAATGTTCAGATCGATCGGCTGATACAGGCCCGAGCCGCCGTGTTCGAGCAGCACGTCCTTGCCGGCCACGCCGAAATCGGCCGCGCCGTATTCGACGTAGGTCGGCACGTCGCTCGCGCGCACGATGATCACGCGCAGGTGCGGATCGGTCGTCGGCAGGATCAGCTTGCGCGACGTTTCCGGGTCCTCGGCAACCTGCACGCCGGCGGCCGCGAGCAGCGGCAGGGTTTCCTCGAAAATCCGGCCCTTCGACAGGGCGAGGGTCAGCGGCGCGGTCATGCGTGGCTCCCGGAGAGTCGGCGCACGCTCGCGCCGACGGCGGTCAGTTTGGTTTCCATGCGGTCGTAGCCGCGGTCGAGGTGATAGATCCGGTCGACGAGCGTTTCGCCTTCGGCCCGCAATCCGGCGATCACGAGGCTCGCCGACGCGCGCAGGTCGGTGGCCATCACGGTCGCGCCCGACAGTTTCTCGACGCCCGTCACGAGCGCGGTGTTGCCGTCGACCTTGATGTTCGCGCCGAGCCGGTTCAGTTCCTGTACGTGCATGAAGCGGTTCTCGAAGATCGTCTCGACGACCTGCGCGGTGCCCGCGGCGACCGAATTGAGGGCCATGAACTGCGCCTGCATGTCGGTCGGGAACGCCGGATATTCGGACGTGCGGATCGTCACCGCCGACGGCCGGCGGTCCATCTTCACGCGCAGCCAGCTGTCGCCTTCCTCGACGCTCACGCCGGCTTCGCGCAGCTTGTCGATCACCGCGTCCAGAATGTGCGGGCGCACGCCGGTCAGCGTCACGTCGCCGCCCGCCGCCGCGACCGCGCACAGGAACGTGCCGGCCTCGATGCGATCGGGAATCACCGCATGGCGCGCGCCGTGCAGCCGCTCGACGCCCTGGATCACCAGGCGGTCGGTGCCGATGCCGTCGATTTTCGCTCCCATCTCGACGAGCAAATGTGCGAGATCGCTCACTTCCGGCTCGCGCGCCGCGTTTTCGATCACCGTCTCGCCGTCGGCGAGCGTCGCGGCCATCAGCAGGTTTTCCGTCCCCGTCACGGTAATCATGTCGGTCACGATGCGCGCGCCCTTCAGCCGCTTCGCGCGTGCTTCGATGAAGCCGTGCTCGATGCTGATTTCCGCGCCCATCGCCTGCAGGCCCTTGATGTGCTGGTCGACCGGACGCGCGCCGATCGCGCAGCCGCCCGGCAGCGACACCTTCGCTTCGCCGAAGCGCGCGAGCAGCGGCCCGAGCACGAGGATCGACGCGCGCATCGTCTTCACGAGCTCGTACGGTGCGACCAGATTGTCGACGCGCGACGCGTCGAGCTGCACGCGGCTGCCGTCCGTGTCGCTCTTCACGCCCATCTGGTTCAGCACCTTCAGCGTGGTGCGCACGTCCTTCAGATTCGGCACGTTGTCGAGCACGACCGGATCGGCGGTGAGCAGCCCGGCGCACAGAATCGGCAGCGCGGCGTTCTTCGCGCCCGACACGACGATCTCGCCGGACAGCCGGCGGCCGCCCTCGATCACGAGCTTTTCCATCCCCTGTCCCTGCGTTTCCCCGTTGGCGGCCGGGTGTGCCGTGGCGACGCTCTCGACGGCGTCGCGCTCGTTGACGGTGACTTGCACTCAGTTGTTCCGGTTATGCGTTCTGCCATTCGGCGGGCGTCAGCGTCTTCATGCTGAGCGCGTGAATTTCCTGCTTCATGCGATCGCCGAGCGCCGCATACACGAGCTGGTGCCGCTGGATCGGCCGCTTGCCTTCGAAGGCCGGCGACACGATCGTCGCGAAGAAATGCTGGCCGTCGCCCTCGACTTCCAGATGAGTGCAGGCGAGCCCGCCCGCGATGTATTGCTTGACCTGTTCGGGAGTCGGCAACATGGAAAGCTCCTGTGGCGCGCGCCGCCGCGACGGCGGCCGCTGCCTGTCGATATCAATGACGCAGTTTGTAGCCGGTCGCGAGCAGCCGCATCGCGAACATCGCGAGCAGCACGAAGAAACCGGCGACGATCGCGAGGCTCGCGAACGGGTTGATGTCGGACGCGCCGAAGAACCCGTAGCGGAAGCCGTCGATCATGTAGAAAAACGGGTTGAGACGCGACACCTCGCGCCATACCGGCGGCAGCGAGTGCGTCGAGTAGAACACGCCGGACAGGAACGTCAGCGGCATGATCAGGAAGTTCTGGAACGCGGCGAGCTGATCGAACTTCTCGGCCCAGATCCCGGCGATCAGCCCGAGCGTGCCGAGAATGGCCGAACCGAACAGCGCGAACAGCACGATGAACAGCGGCGCCGCGAAATGCATCGGGATGAACCACACCGTCACGACGAACACGCCCGCGCCGACCGCGAGCCCGCGCACGACCGACGCGAGCACGTACGCGCCGAAGATGTCGCGATACGACAGCGGCGGCAGCAGCACGAACACGAGGTTGCCGGTGATCTTCGACTGGATCAGCGAAGACGAGCTGTTCGCGAACGCGTTCTGCAGCACGCTCATCATCACGAGGCCGGGCACCAGAAAGCTCACGTACTCGACACCCGGATACACTTCAACGCGCCCCGACAACGCATGCCCGAAAATCGTCAGGTACAGCAGCGCGGTGACGATCGGCGCGAGGACCGTCTGGAACGATACCTTCCAGAAGCGCAGGATTTCCTTGTAGAACAGCGTGCGAAAACCGCTGCCGGGCACGCGCTGCGCCGGGCCGAACGCGGCCGGCGCGCCGCCGGCAGCCGGCGAACGAAGCGGACGCGGAGATTCCTGTTTCATGCCAGACCCTCGATGACCTCGGCCCCGTTCATCACCTGGACGAACACGTCTTCGAGGTCCGCCTTGCGGACCTCGATCTCGTCGAACGTGCATCCGGCCGCGCGGCACTGCGCGAGGATGCGCTCGACGTCGTCATAGCTCGTCAGGCGCAGCAGATGCTCGCCCGGCTGGCGCGCGGCCGGATCGGTCTCCAGCCCGCGCAGCTCGGCCGGCAACGCGCCCGTCGCGATGCGCAGGTACAGCTGCAGCCCCGCGAAGCGGCGCAGCAGCGCGTCGGTGCGATCGAGCGCGACGACTTCTCCGCGACGCAGCATCGCGATGCGGTCGCACAGCGACTCCGCTTCCTCGAGATAGTGAGTGGTCAGCACGATCGTGTGACCTTCGCGATTGAGGCGCGAAATGAACTTCCACAGCGTCTGGCGCAGCTCGACGTCGACGCCGGCGGTCGGCTCGTCGAGCACGATCACCGGCGGCCGGTGCACGAGCGCCTGCGCGACCAGCACGCGCCGCTTCATCCCGCCCGACAGCGCGCGCATGTTCGCGTCGGCCTTCTCGGTGAGATCGAGGTTCGCCATCACTTCGTCGATCCAGTCGTCGTTGCGGCGCAGCCCGAAGTAGCCCGACTGGATCCGCAGCGTCTCGCGCACGGTGAAGAACGGGTCGAAGACGAGTTCCTGCGGAACGACGCCGAGCGCGCGGCGCGCTTCGCGGAAGTCCTTCACGACGTCGTGCCCGCGTACCGAGATGCTGCCTTCGTCGGCGCGGGCGAGCCCGGCGAGGATGCTGATGAGCGTGGTCTTGCCTGCGCCGTTCGGGCCGAGCAGGCCGAAAAACTCGCCTTCTTCGACCGACAGGCTGACGCCCTTGAGCGCCTGAAGCGACTTGTAGCGCTTCTTGACGTGACGGATTTCTATGGCTGACATGACTGTGCGCGGCGCAACGGCCGCGACGCCTATTCTGTGCTTGCTGCGAAAGAAAAATGGGGGCCGGACGCCGATTGGTGCCCCGCAAAACGCTTGATTATAGGGCAAACCGGCAGGCGGAGCCGGCGCCGGACGCGCGCGGCGTCGAGCCCGCGCGCGCCGACGGGGCGCGGCAAGCTCGGCTCGGACAGCGTCAATGTCGGCCGGTGCCGTCGATCAGCGCGTCGACGCCGTACGCGCGAGCGAGGCTGGCGAGCTTCGGAGGGAGATTGAGAATCTGGAGTGCCGCGCCGCGCGCTTTGGCGGCGCGTTGCCATGCGAGCAGCACGGCGAGCGCGGACGAGTCGAACTGCGCGAGCGCCGCGCAGTCGACGGCGGTCGCGCCTGCGCCGATGCGCGCGAGACCGTCCGCGAGCGCGGTCTTCGCGCTCGCGACGGTCAGCGAAGAGCCGGCTTCGAAGCCGCTCACGACGCCTGCTTGCCGGCGGCAAGCTCCTGGTTGCGCTGCGTGAGGAACTTGATCAGCCCGTCGACGCCGCTTTGCTGGATCTTCTCGTTGAACTGCTGCTGGTACGTCTGGATCAGCCACGCGCCGAGCACGTTCAGGTCATATACCTTCCAGCCGTTCGGCGTCTTGTACAGACGGTAGTCGATCTGCACCGGCTGACCGTTGTTCATTGCGACCGTCTTGACGACGACGTCGGTGTCGGCCGGATCGGCGCGGAACGGCGGGTACTGGATCTGCTGATCGGGCTTCAGCTGCGCGAGCGCGCCCGAGTACGTGCGGATCAGCAGCAGCTTGAACTGGTCCTGCACCTGCTGCTGCTGCTCGGGCGTCGCCGTGCGCCAGTTGCGGCCCATCGCGAGCTGCGTGGTACGGCGGAAATCGGTGTACGGCAGGATGTCGTTGTTGACGATCTTGATGATGCGGGCCGTGTCGCCCTGCTTGATCGCCTGCTGCCTGACTTCATCGAGCACCTGCTGCGTCGCCGTCTTGATCAGCGCCTGCGGGTTCGACTGGTCGACTTGCGCATGCGCCGCGTTGCCGAACGAGAACAGCGCCGCAAAAACGGGGATCAGAAACAGTTTTTTCATCATAGTGGCCTGCATGTATGAGTCGATGCGGAGTTGGAGCCGGTAGGTTACGCGCAAGTTCGCGTGCGCTGCCGACGGAATCGTTTCCGGCTGTAACGAATGTAAGCCCGTCAGCGCAGCTTGATGCTCGGCAAGCGCAGGCCGCCCGGCGCGGGCGGCGTCATCTGCATCGCCGGCACGTTCGTTTCGCTGGCCGGGTTCGGCGCATCCGCCGTACCCGACGCCGGCGTCGCCGCACCCGCGGCCGACGCACCCGCGGGCGCCGCTGCGCCCCCCACCGCCG
>NZ_CABVPR010000068.1 GCF_902499135.1 Burkholderia dolosa | reverse complement strand
TTCGGCGAGCGATTTATGCAGGCGCGTGGATAACGTGCTGTTCAACCGCCTCGCCCACAAAAATGCGGACAGGTTCTCACGCGCTACTGCTAGCGCCCTTCAAGGGCTCGTGCACCGCGTTCGTTCCGACGTTCGCATACAAGCCGATCGAAGATCGTCTTCAATCCGCGTGACATAGCCTCGTTCGCTCACCAGCAATGTCACAAATACTGGCGTTGGCTTGCTTGTCGTCGGAAAACGAGGACTTCGCAACAACTGATAGTCTCTATGCCGTTCAGCCAGTTCGCCTGGATTAGCGTTATAAAGAGTTCTTCTTCGCGTAGACTGGAACTGCCAAAAAGCGCGGGCCGCATAGGCTGCCACCCATACGACCCGCTGACCACAACCAACTCGAACAAGGAGTCGGAAATGGCTAACGCCAATCATAAGTCACGCCCAAAGAAGCGCAAAGAACGCGACCTGAGCACCGTAGTCGCGATGCTCCTTCGCAGCACCCCTGACCGTCCCAAGCGAGGCTGGCCGTACATGCCTTGGATGAGCGTCGTCGATATGCACATGAAGCTGTTCGGCTTCAAACCGGGCGACCGCGTGTATCTCGACGTCAACCACGTGACGCGAAAAATCACCATCACGCCGGACTACAGCGAGCTGGCACTGCGAGAGCAGCCATATCATCAGCCGGGCGGAAAGAGCCCGTTTGCGCGGTAAAAAGCAAGGGCCGCGCAAAGCGGCCCTTATCGTTCGATTGCCTGACCCGGCGTTCAGCAGCTTTCCACGCGCCCTTCCCCGGCCCGCACATCATCGCCGGCGCTCAACGCCCCACCGTCATCAACCGTCACAGCAGCAAAGCGCAATCTGCCGCGCGTCACCTCCCCACCATCGCCCTAAGCACCCCATCCCTCCGAATCAACCCGTGATAAAGCGCCGCGCCAAAATGCGCGAGGAACGTCAGAAAGAACAGATAAGCGAGCACGCGATGCGCGACCCTGAGCCATGCGAACGTCACTGGATTCGCGGCGACGATCGCCGGCAGCTGCACGCCGCGGCCGAGCGTCACCGGATACCCGCCCGCCGACAGCATCGCCCACCCGATCAGCGGCATCGCGAACATCAACGCATACAGCACGACATGCGACCCATGCGCGGCAACCTTCTGCCACCACGGCAGATCCTCGGGCAACGCAGGCGGCCTCGACGAAAACCGCACGACGATCCGCACGCAAACCAGCACCAGCACGGCGATCCCGAGCGGCTTGTGCAGCGCGACCAGAAAATCGTGCCGTTCGGACACCGACGCCACCATTCCCACGCCGACGAACAGCATCGTGAGCACCATCGCGGCCATCACCCAATGCAGCACGCGCGCCGGCAAACTAAAAGTCGTAGAAGCCTTCATCACCGTCCCTCCGCACTCAACCGCGCCGCGCCGGCCACACCGGCCTCTTCACTCGTCCTGCGCAGATACGAATCCGCATAAGCAGCCGACCTCGCTGCCAGCAACGGATCGCCGGACACCTGAATCCCCTGCGGCAGCACCGTCGGGTCGTAATTCACGTCGCGGCACGGCCCGCTGTCCTGCGGCTCCACGCGATCCAGCACGAGCGTGCCCGCGTCGATCGTGGTCCGCTGCGCGGGCCAGACCTTCGTCGCGTCGTCTACCGGATCGCCCGGGTCCGCGAGCGTGACCAGCAGCTTCCACTTCTGCGCACCATCCGCGATACGCCGCGTCAGGTCCTGCTCCAGCACGTTCGGATCCGCTGCGGTGGCGACGTCGCCGGCGCCGGCCGTCTGCTCCGGCACGACGCGCCACCGCACCGCGTGCCGCTGCCCGGCCGCGTCGACGAAATAGAACGAGTTCAGCCCGTAATAACTCTCGGTGACGTAGCTCGCGCTCGGCTTCGCACCTTTGATCCATTCGCGGAACGCGGCCGTCTCCGGATGCGCGGCGAAAAACGCCTTCACCTTCGCGGGATCCGGCTTGCCTGTCTTCGGATCGGGCCGGGTCGCGACCGTCTGCTCGTAGAACGCCTGCGGCGTCGCGACGGGAAACACGGGCATCGCGTTCATCCCGGTCCGCCATTGCTCGCCGTCGGGCGCGGTGAGCTTCAGTGCGAGGCTGCGGATCGGCACGCTGCTGTCGGGCGCATACGGATTGCCGCCCGGCAACGCGAACCGCCCGACCACCGGCGTGCGCCCGGCCTTGAAGAACGGCGCGACGGAATACGCGCTCGCGGCGCCGTTGCCTTCGAAATAGCCGGTCACGCATACGCCCTTCGCGTGATTGCGCCGGAAGCCGGGATGCACGCCGCTGTTGGCCTGCAGCGCGTTGACGAGCCGATGCGGCGTCAGGCGCGCGGGCGCGAGCCAGCCGCCGACATACCCGAACGCGACGGCCGCGCCGGCCACCGCGCCGCCGATCACGGCCCAGCGCCACGCGCCGCGGGCCGGCTCGCGCGGCGGCGGCGAAGAGGAAGAAGATCGCTCCATGAATTCACTCCCGATCGTCAGATCATTGTCGAACGCGCGTAGGACGCCGCCCAAGCCGCTTTATTCCATGAACAAAATTTTTCGTATGCTGATGGAATAGGCGGCGCCGACCGGCGTCCTACGCGGCATCTCCACGCTTTCGGCAACCGGCCCGGCCATGCCCTCACACGCCCTCGACGACGACGCGCTACGCGAACTCATCCCCCGGCTGCGACGTTTCGCGCTCTGGCTGGCGCGCGACGTCCACGCGGCCGACGATTTGGTGCAGGCGACGCTCGAGCGCGCGCTGTCGCGCTGGACGAGCCGCCGCGACGACGCGTCGCTGCGCAGCTGGCTGTTCACGATCCTTTACCGGCAGTTTCTCGACGGCAAACGCAGCGCGAAGCGCTACGCGTGGCTGCTCGGCCGCATCCGCGACGACGACGAGCCGCACTGGCCGTCCGCCGAACGCGAAGTGGCCGCGCGCGCGACGCTCGAGGCGTTCGGGCGGCTGTCCGACGAGCAGCGCAGCCTGCTGCTGCTGGTCGCGGTCGAAGGCTTCACGTATCAGGAAGTCGCCGATCTGCTCGACGTGCCGATCGGCACCGTGATGTCGCGGCTCTCCCGCGCGCGCCAGGCGCTGCGTCAGCTCAGCGACGGCGAGCTTCCTGCCCCTTCTTTGCGGTTGATGAAGAAATGAACATTCCTCCCGACGAACACGATCTTCAGGCCTATGTCGACGGGCAGCTCGACGGCGACGCGCGCGCCGCGGTCGAGCGGTATCTCGCGCTGCATCCGGAGCGGGCCGAACAGGTGAAGCAATGGCGGCAGGATGCGCAGCGCTTGCGCGCGGCGCTGGAAAGCGTGCGGATGCCGGACGACAATCCGGCGCTCGATCCGGCGGCAATCCGCGCGCAGCGGGCCGAGCGCACGCGGATGCGGTTCGCGATGGCCGCTTCGTTCGTGTTCTGCATCGGGCTCGGCACGTTCGGCGGGTGGCAGGCGCGCGGCTGGAATGCGCCGCCGGCCGTGGCGCCGATGAGCGACGCGGTCGAAGCGTACCGGATGATGGTCGTCGATCGGGCGGCGAAGGTCGATTTCAAGCCGTCGAGTGCGGGCGAATTGCAGGCGTGGCTCACCACGCGCGTCGGGAAGTCGGCGGTGCTGCCGGATCTGAGCGCGGCGGGGTTCAGGCCGGTCGGCGGACGGCTGTTCGCGACCGGGCACGGCGCGGCCGCGATGGTGCTGTATCAGGACGATGCGGGGCGCATGCTGAGCTTCTATCTGCGGCCGCCGGAATCGGCGCAGCGGCTGATGGCGGCCGGCGAACGCGTGGATGGACAACTGCTCGCGCGATATGGGTCGGTGAACGGGATGAATTTCGCGGTCGTTGGGCCGGCGGATAGTCTCGCGGAGAAGGCCGTCGTGCGGGTGCTTGATCAGCAGACTTGACGGGCGCCGGGCAGGATTGGCTGACGGCGCTCACCTCGCTTCCGGCTCAGCGATCCCAGCGTGGTCGGCTTGATAGCGCTCACGTCCTCTACTCGGGCGCACAGCGTTTCGGCTTGTTTTGTTGGTCGTTGTCCACACGGCGGATTTCATCGCGAATGCATGTGGTGCCAGTCGGATGTTGCCGACTCCGCTGCACAGCGTTCGTCGTCGTTTCGGATCGGGATATCCACATCCGCCGTCGTATTCGTGCGCACCGGCGTTCGTCGAGTTGCTCGCCTCTGCGATACACAGCAATTGGAATGGTTTTCGGCGGCGATATCCACATGCAATCGCCGCGTCTGACGCACAGCGTTTCGATCCGGATCGCGTTCGGTTGTCCACATGCGTAAACGGCCGGATTAGCGACTTCCCCAGCGGTCACGGCGCGCTCGAGTCGCGCGAGTCTGCGGTGCATCTCGGCATTACGAATGCTTCACCAGCCGCCACGTCACCCAGCGCATCGTGAGTTCGCCCAAATCGCCCCTGACGGACATGTCCGGCATCACCGCACCGGCTTCGACACGCGCGATCTTGCCGCCGTATTCGTCCGTCTGCCATTCGCCGGAAACCGGACAGATGCCGCCCGTTCGGATTTACTCGACGAAATCGCGGTTCGATGCAGACGTGGACGGCGACTCGGGGAACTCGGTCCGAATTTCGTCGCTCGCGAGCAGACGTGTATTTCGTCACGACAACCGCTTTTCATTCACATCGAGCACGCGCTCGCCCGGACCCGGCGATTCTATAGACGCAGCGAGCCGCTCATCAGCGGCACGGTTCTCCACCAGCAGCACACAACCCGCACGGATCACAGTCGCGCGACTGTGCTTATCCCAAGGCGTTAACAGCAGTTCGTATATATACGTAGTGGTAGTTAACAAGCGGCTCGCGTCACAGTGGATAACCTCGATAACCTGCTGAATCGTCGACACGAAGCGCAATGCATAACCACAGGCGATCCGCGTGCACAGCTCTGTGCAGCACAGAACAACTTGTCGCCGATTTCCCGGCATCGCCGACATATCCTCAATCGTTCCACTGTGAATCCAGAGGCTTGCCGAACGGTTATCCAGATGTGAATGTGGATAACGCCGCATCGCGGACGCGTTTTGCTGTGCCCGCCCTAACATCGCTGCGCACGAAAGCCGGCAATGTCCGCGAGACCACGCGCCGGCGCGACGCGATCGAGCACGAAAAATTTTCACGAAGGGGGCTTGTGCTCCCCACGAAGCGTCTCTATAATTCGCGGCTTCTTAGGCTCGTAGCTCAGTTGGTTAGAGCACCACCTTGACATGGTGGGGGTCGTTGGTTCGAATCCAATCGAGCCTACCAACGAACAAATCGAAGGGGTCGGCGGCACGCATTGCCTACAGGCAATCCGGCTCGCCAAACATAGGAACGCCACGCGGCAACATCGCGTGGCGTTTTTCTTTTCCGACTTGAAAAGAAAACGTGCGCACCTTCCGCGCACGACATAATTCGCGGCCAATCCCTTCGTCGCCGATCCCGATTCCTCATCGCCCACACAACGGCCATTCGCCGGCCAAGTAGAATCACGTGCGCATCGCCGACGCGCGTCGAACGGCGCGCGATGCACGACCCATCAAAACGACAACGCGCGTCCCGCGCGACCGAGAGCACGCCATCATGTCCGAGATCACGACAACCGCATCGTCCGCGAGCAGCGAAGAAATCGCCGCCTATGTCGGCAAGAAAGCCGCGTGGTACGAAAACAAATGGGCGATCGCCGCGTCGCGCAAGAACCGCCTGTCGTGGAACTGGGCCGCGTGCTTTCTCGGCCCGATCTGGATCGCGTATCGCTGCATGTACTGGCAGGCGGCAGCCGTGCTCGGTGCAACGATGGCGATCCTGTTCGTCGAACTGCTGTTCTTCCCGACATACGTCGCATCCACGTCGCTCGATCCGGTCACGATCGCGATCGCCGTCACGCTCGGCTGGTGCGCGAACGGCATCTACAGGACGCACGTCGAGCGTCGGATCGAGAAGCGGCGGCCGAGCGCGTCGTCGCGCGAATCGTTGCTCGCGCTGTTGAGTGCGCAGGGCGGCACGAACTGGCTCGCGGCGATCGGCTTCGCGATCGCGACGCCCGCGCTCGGCTATGTGGTCCTCATGCTTTCCAATGCGGCGGTCGGCATCGAATAACCGAGACCCGGCAACGGCGCAAAAACCGAGGAGGGCGGCGACGCAGCGCGCGGCCGCGGATCGAACGCCGTCCCGCGACGCGCGGCCGCGCTTCAATGCAGATGCTTCAACTTGTCCGGATTGCGCACCACGTAGATCGCGACGATCTTGCCGTCCTCGATTTCGAGCGCGGTCGTCTGCAACTCGCCGTCGGCTTCCAGCGTGACGAACCCCGGCAACCCGTTGACGAATCCGGCGCGCACGAGCTTCGACGTGTGCGTCGCGAACACCTCGGCCAGATACTCGTGCACCTTCATCACGCGCTCGAAGCCGAACACCGGCTTGCCGGCGGCCACGCGCTTGCCGCCGCCGTCCGAATGCAGGCTCACGTCCTCGGCGAGCATCGCGCCGAGCGCGCGCATGTCGCCGCTGCGTGACGCCGCGAAGAACGCTTCGGCCAGCTCGATCCCGCGCTGCTTCTCGACGCGAAACCGCGGCCGCGCATCGCGCACGTGCGTGCGCGCCCGCGCGGCGAGCTGCCGGCACGCGGCCGGTTCGCGCTGAATCGTCGCGGCGACTTCGTCGAACTCGAGGCCGAACACGTCGTGCAGCAGAAACGCCGCGCGCTCGAGCGGCGACAACCGTTCGAGCGCGAGCATCAGCGGCAGCGTCACGTCTTCCTGTTCGTCCTCGTCGACGACCGGCTCGGGCAGCCATGGGCCGACATAGGTCTCGCGCTGACGCCGCGCGGACTTCAGCTGATCGAGACACATGCGCATCACCATCCGGCGCAGGAACGCCTCGGGCACGCGCACTTCGGTGCGGTCGACCTCCATCCAGCGGATGAACGCGTCCTGCACGGTGTCCTCGGCGTCCGCGACGGAACCGAGCATCCGGTACGCGACGCGGATCAGCATCCGCCGCAGCGGGTCGAAACTCGCAGTTGCGTCGGCGCGCGCGTCGGCGTCGGTCTCGTCGTCGGCCGGATCCACGCGCGCCATCACGCCACCATCTTCGCGGCGGCGGCCTTCGCCTCGGCCGGATCGACCCACAGCCCGAAACCGACGGCAAGCCGGTTCCAGCCGTTGATTACGTTGATCATCAGCGTGAGCTTCACCTGTTCCTCCTGCGTGAAATGGTCGTTCAGCGCCGCGTACGCGGCTTCGTGCGTATGGCCTTCCGACAATCGCGTCAGCGCATCGGTCCAGCCGAGCGCCGCACGTTCGCGGTCGGTGTAGCACGGCGCTTCGCGCCACGCGGGCAGCAGGTTGATGCGCTGCTCGGTCTCGCCTTGCGCGCGCGCCTCGACGGTGTGCATGTTAAGGCAGTTCGCGCACGCGTTGATCTGCGACGCGCGGATCTTGACCAGCTCGATCAGCGTCGGCTCGAGGCTCGCGGCAGCGGCGACCGATACGGTCATCCAGTCCTTCATCAGCGCAGGGGCGGCGGCAAACGGATTGAGTTTCGCGGTCATGGTCCTTCTCCTTTGGTGTGGGTTCCGGTGACATGACGAGCGAGCACCCGGTCCGTGTGACATGCGGACGAAAAATTTTTCAACGCAGGCGACGAAGGAACGGAAGGCGAGCAGTGGTGCGGTGCGGCCGTGCCTGGCAATCGAAGCTTGGCGCGAGACCGCATCGCGCCGCGGCACACCGTTCGTCGGACGGAAGCCGTGCGTCGCCGAGCGCTCGCGTTCGTCATAGCAATGTCAGAAGCCGTCAGCAGCCGTGCGGGCGGGCACGCGCATTGCGGCGACGCGCCGGCCCCGCCGCACGAGGGTCGGCGATTCACTGCCGCTTCCGCATGCAGCCGGGCAAATACTTTCATTCTTCTTTCGTTTTGGTTTGATCCGAAATCCGATTCGCGACGTTCACATTTCTGGACCATACTGTCTCGCACGGGCACACGGAACGACGCCGCCTTGGCGGCCCGGCGCGCGCGCCGGATGCCCGACGACGCAGCAACGAACGACGCACGTCAGCCGCGCGCATCGAGCGCGAGGCTTTCCCTTTTCCGGCAACGCAACGCAGCGAATCGCGACGTGGACGGTAAACCGATGAGCCTCCCTGCATCCCAGCTTCAGCGCCGTTACGAACACGTGCGCGCCCATAGCGTCGAATTGACGGCGACGCTGTCCGCCGAAGACCAGGCCGTGCAATCGATGCCGGACGCGAGCCCGACGAAGTGGCACCTCGCGCATACGACCTGGTTCTTCGAAACGGTCGTGCTGATGCGCCGCGTGCCCGGCTACGCGCCGTTCAACGACGCCTTCCAGTTCCTGTTCAACTCGTATTACGAAGCGCTCGGCCCGCGTCATCCGCGGCCGCAGCGCGGGCTGCTCACGCGTCCGTCGCTCGCGGAAGTGCATGCCTATCGACGGCACGTCGACGAAGCGATGCTGCGTGCGCTCGCCGACGCCGATTCGGCGCTGCTCGACACGATCGCACCCGAAGTCGAGCTCGGGCTGCATCACGAGCAGCAGCACCAGGAATTGATCGTCACGGACATGCTGCATGCGTTCTCGTGCAACCCGCTGAAGCCGGCTTTCCGGCCGCGCGGCGAAGCCGACACGCACGCGCTCGCCGCCGGCGACGCCGGCCCGCTGCGCTGGCTGCGTCAGACGGGCGGCCTCGTCGAAATCGGCCACGACGGCGACGCGTTCTCGTTCGACAACGAACGCCCGCGTCACACAGCGCTCGTGCGGCCCTACGAAATCGCGAACCGCCTCGTGACGAATGCGGAGTTCGCGGCGTTCATCGGGGACGGCGGCTACGCGCGTCCGGAGTTCTGGCTGTCCGACGGCTGGGCGACCGTGCAGCGGGAAGGGTGGCAAGCGCCCGCATACTGGCTGCCCGCCGACGACGGTGCGGCGGCGCCGCACGGATGGCGCACGTTCGGGCTGCACGGCGTCGAGCCGCTCGCGCCCGATGCGCCGGTGTGTCACGTGAGCTTCTACGAGGCCGCCGCGTATGCGGAATGGGCGGGCGCGCGGCTGCCGACCGAGTTCGAATGGGAGGCGGCGTTCGGCGCGGACGGCGTCCGCCAGATGCTCGGCCACGTGTGGCAGTGGACGCGTTCGTCGTACGAGCCGTATCCGGGCTTCCGGCCGCTCGCAGGCGTCGCGGCCGAATACAACGGCAAGTTCATGGTCGGCCAGCAGGTCCTGCGCGGCAGCAGCATCGCGACGCCGCCCGGGCACGAACGGCCGACGTACCGCAATTTCTTTCCGCCGGCCGCGCGCTGGCAATTCACGGGAGTGCGACTTGCGCGAGACGTCTGACCTGACGGCCACGAGCGGTGGCCTGCAATCCTCCGCCCGCGATTCGCGGCCGAGCGCGTTCGAGCGCGATCTGATCGACGGGCTGTCGCGCACGCCGCGCAGCATTCCGCCGAAATACTTCTACGATGCGACGGGCTCCGTGCTGTTCGACCGCATCTGCGAGCTGCCCGAGTATTACCCGACGCGCACCGAGCTCGCGATTCTGCGCGATCGCGCGGCCGAGATCGTGCAGCGCGTCGGCCCGCATGCGGACATCGTCGAATTCGGCGCCGGGTCGCTCGAGAAGATCCGCATCCTGCTCGACGCGTTCGCCGGCAACTACGCGAATGCGCCCGCACGCTACGTGCCGATCGACATCTCGGCCGACTATCTGCACGGCGCGGCTGCGCGGCTGCGTGCCGCGTATGCGTGGCTCGACGTCGCGCCGATCGCAGCCGACTACACGAAGGCCGACCAGCTTGCCGAACTGAGCGCGTCGCCGCGGCGGCGTATCGGCTTTTTTCCGGGCTCGACGATCGGCAACTTCTCGCCGGAGGAAGCCGACACGTTCCTGCGCGATGCGGCGCGGCTGCTGCGCGGCGGCGGTCTGCTGGTCGGCGTCGATCTCGTGAAGGACGAGGAAACGCTGCATCGCGCGTACAACGACGCGCAACGCGTGACCGCACAGTTCAACCTGAACCTGCTCGTGCGCGCGAACGCCGAACTCGGCGCGGATTTCGATCTCGACGCGTTCTCGCATTGCGCGTTCTACGATCGCGAGCGGCAGCGCATCGAGATGCATCTGGTCAGCGACGTCGCGCAGACCGTGCACGTGCGCGGCCATACGTTCCGCTTCGAGGCTGGCGAGCGGATCCATACGGAGAACTCGCACAAGTTCACGATCGACGGTTTCCACGCGATCGCGCGCCGCGCGGGATTCGAGCCGGATACCGTGTGGACCGACGCGGACAAGCTGTTCAGCGTGCATTGGCTGCGTAGCGTCGACGATATTCGCGCGTAGCGGCGGTTCAAGCGAACCGCGCCGCGACGGTGCGGGCGGTTTGCGTCTCGTCTCGCCTTTTCGTTCGATTCCGTTTCGCTTCGCGCGTCGGGTCGCCTTCGGTCGCTCGTTCGTTCACTCACTCGATCGAGCGCCGAAGCGCGCTCTTTCACGGCGCCGTATGCGTTCGCAACGTCTGTTCAAAGCCGCTTTTCCGTTGCGCAACAACACGTTGCCGCGGCGCGTAAACGTCCGTTACCGCTCTCGCACACCGGTTTCACCTGTGTCGTCGACCGTTGCCTAGACTCCGAACCGTATTCACACGAAGCACGACACGTGCAGGGAGTCGCGAGATGAGCAAGAAACTTCTTCTCGGTGCAGTTCTCGGTGTCGCCGCGCTCGCGGCGTCGGGCGTCGCATCGGCGCATGTCGATCTGTCGGTCGGTATCGGCGTGCCCGGCGCGTACGCGGCGCCCGCACCGGTCTACGTGGCTCCGCCGCCACCCGTTGCGTATGCACCGGTCGGCTATCGCTACGACGACTGGCGTGCGCGCGAATGGCGCGAACGCGAATGGCGTCGGCGCGAGTGGCGCGAGCACGAATGGCGTGAGCGCGCGTGGCACGACCGCGGCTGGCACGGTCGCTGGGACTGAGCGCCGACGTCGCGTGACAGTGCGCGCGGCGTCGTGACGGCCCCGCGTCGTTCGATCCGACCATAACCGGCAACGCGCGCCGTCACGATCATTTACAACGTCTTGCGGCGCGCATTCTCCGCGTTCATAAAATGCAATCACGCGAACGCGTCACAACGGAGCACAAGATGAAACGTCAACGATATCTGTCCGTGCTGACCGCTGCGCTGCTCGCCGTCGGCGCGGTTTCCGCGCATGCAGCGGCGGGCGGCAACGGCGGCGGTTCCGGCGGCAATGCGGGCGGCATGTCGGGCGGCCACATGAGCGGCGAAGCGCTGAGCAACTCGAACGGTTTCCGCTCCGGCGATCGCGACAAGGGCCTCGCACGTGCGGCCGATCGTTCCGATACGATGGCCGATCGCGCCGGCGTACAGCCGGGCCGCGGACATACGCACGGCCATTCAGCGCACACGACCGCGCACGGCAATCATTCGAAGCGAAACGCGTTCGGTAAAACGACAATGTAAGCGCGGTGCGCGCGCAGACGACAAGGGCGCCCGACCGAAGCACATGCTGAAGCCCGGATCGATATCGGGCTTTCGCGATGCGCGTTGGAGGGCGCCTTTCTCATGCAACCCGTGATCGTGAGCGTGGCCGACAACTTTTCGATAAAAGATCTCGAAAAACCCGGTGCTAGCATCGATTCTTTCATTCGTCGGCTGGCACGGTTATGCACCTCTGCTCATTCACGCTCAACGATCAACCCACTAGCGCGTTCGAGATCGCAGGACGTTCATTCCGTGCGTTTTCCGGGCTCGCCGATCACGCCAACAAGCGGCGCGACATGTGCGTGCCCGATCACGGCCCCATTCCGATCGGCACCTACTACATCGTCGATCGCCGATCCGGAGGGCGCTTGGGGAGGCTGTACGAAGCATTTGACCGAAGGTCGGACTGGTTCGCACTCTACGCGGACGACGGACGAATCGATGACGAAACGTTCTGCAACGGTGTGAGCCGTGGCCACTTCCGGTTGCATCCTGCGGTCGGCAGAGGATTGAGCAAGGGGTGCATCACGATCCAGAGTCAAGCCGACTTCAATGTCATCAAAGGAATGCTGCGCGGCGTAAAGGGCGTCCGGATTCCGGGCACCGATGTTTCGACGTACGGGAAGGTCATCGTCCGATGAAGCCGGTCGTCCGCGTCGGCATGCTGCTCGCGTGGTTGACGTTCGCCACCGTCGCGTATGGCATCGTGTGGTCGCGCCATCTCGATCTTTTTCCGAGCTGGCCCGGCTGGATGGCGCGATTCGCCTATCTCGTCACCCAGCTGAATCCCGCAGACACCGGAACGATGGAAGACCTGACGTTCACCTACATGGTGCTCGTTTCGTTCATCAACGTTTCGTTATCGACGCTGATCGGCTGGTTTGCGTGGCGCAGCCGCGGTCGCGTAGCTGGCTGGTTCCGCAAGCGGCGTTGAGCCGCGGTACGTCGCCACGCGCGCTAGCGATCCGCAGACGTCGGCGGAACCTCAGCCTTCAGTGACGCCGACGCGTCGTTGCTCGGACAGCACGCAGCCATACGGCGCGCCGAAAAAAGGCTGCTCATCGCCGCGCCGAGCTTCATCTCCGCCGCATCGCCGCATCGAACAACGCCTCCACGTCCCTGGCCCGCACGAACGTCGCCGCATCGTCGCCGTCGGCCAGCGCGCGGAAATGCGCTTCGCCGCACGCGAGCTTTGCGCGTTCGACCTCGCTCGGCGTGTCGCCGTCGGCGTTCGGCGTATCGACGACGAAGTACAGCCGCTCGCCGTCGTCCTGTTCCGCGAGCACGGCCCAGTCCGGGTGATAGCTGCCGAGCGGCGTCGCCACGCGGAACCACGCAGGCAGCTTCGCGTACAGCTTCACGCCGTCGTGCGCTTCCAGCGCATCGGCGAACGCGCGCTCCGCATCCGTGTCGCATACGACCGCCTCGTGAATCGACTTGCGCGCATCGAGCCGCAGGCTGCGCAGATAGCCGGTCAGCGCCTCGCTCTCGAACGATTCGAGCGCATGCACGTGCCGATCGCCGAGCTTCCGGTACGCGATGCCGGCAACGAGCGCAAGCCGCTTGCAGCGATTGATCGCATCGGCCGCGAGCGTGATGAACTGCTGCGGATTCACGCGGAAATCGTCGAGCCGGCCGCTGTCGGCGAGAATCGTCGCGAGCGAGCGGCGCGTGAGCTGCGTGCGATCCTGCAGCTCGGTCAGCAGATCGGGCAGCGGCAGCTCGCCTTCGTCGAGCAGCACCGTGCCCGCGCCAGCGACCTCGATCGCCTCGACGCCGGCCTTGCCGATGTCGATCTCCGCCTTGCGCCATTGCAGCCGCGCGCGCGCGACGTCGGGCGCGTCGCGCAGCGCGGCCGTGCAGTCGCGCACGAGCTTCGCGTTGTCGAAGTCGACGCTGTACACGGTGCGATGGCGAATGCGGTCCCACAGCGCGCGGAAGTCGTCGCCGAACACGACGGCCTTGCCCGACGCGTCGCGCCGCAGCGCAATCGCGCGGCGCTCGTCCGCGTTGCGCACCGCGAAGCGGCCGGACAGCTTGCGCAGCATCGCGACGATCGGCGCGCGCAGCGATTCGAACGCAGCGGGCAGCACCAGCGCGCGCTGACGCAACGCATCCTTCAGCCGGTCGAGCACCTTGCCCTGCGCGTCGACGTAGCCCTGTTCGTGCAGATGCGTCCACAGCACGCGCGATAGCTCGATGCCGAGCGCGTGCGCGGGTCCGTCGCCTTCCTGCACCGGCAGCGCCGCGAACTGGTGTTCCTCGACGATCCCGAAACGGATGCCGGTGTCGGCCTCGATTTCCTTCTGCAGATTCTCCGCGAACGACTCGTAGCGTTCGGTCGCGATCACGGTCAGCGTATTGACGCCCGGATCGCGCACGCGCTCGCCGTCCTGATCGACCGCGAGCCGCAGCCCGCGGCCGAGCGTCTGCCGGCGCTCGCGCTCGGTATGGATGTCGCGCAGCGTGCAGATCTGGAACACGTTCGGATTGTCCCAGCCTTCCTTCAGCGCCGAGTGCGAGAAGATGAATTTCAGCGGCGTGTCGAACGACAACAGCGCTTCCTTCTCGCGCATGATGAGCCCGTACGCGCGCTCGGCGTTCTCGCGCGCCGTCGCGCTGTTCTCGCTCGTGTCGGTCCAGCCGCCCTTGCGGTCGATCGAGAAATAGCCGTTGTGCGCGCGCTCGACTTCGCGCGCGATGTCGACGCCGTCGAACAGCGCGCGATACGCGGGCACGCGCGCCGCGCGCGCATATTCCTCTTCGAAGATCAGCGCGTATTCGCCCTTCACCGGCGCGCCGTTCTCGTCGTAGCGGCGATAACGCTCGACCGAATCGACGAAGAACAGCGACAGCACCTTCACGCCGCGCTCCGCGAGCCGCAGCTCCTTGTCGAGATGCTCGCGGATCGTGCGGCGGATCATCTCGCGCTGCACCGCGAGCGTGTCGATGTCGCCGAACGCGTCGCCGATCGACAGGAACGCTTCGCCTTCCGGATGACGCAGCTCGACGTATTCGGCGCCCTTCGCCGCATGGATCTCGCCGATCCGCAGCCCCGCGTACAGCGCGCGGCGCGTCACGCGCTCGAGATCGTCGCCGTCGGTCACCGACACGATCTGGCGCTTCACGCCGGCCGCGGTCGCGACGTCGAGCTCGACGCGCGCGCTGATCGCGCCGCGCCGGTTCGACACGCCCGCGAGCCGCACGTACGGCTTGTTGTGCGCATCCTCGACGATCGCCGATGCGATCTCGATCTGCTTGACGAGCTTGCGCTCGTACGCGTCCACCGCGTCGAGCCGGTACACCATGTGATGACGGTCGACGTGCGTGGCCGAATAGCGCAGCGTGCACAGCGGATGCATCGCGGCCAGCGCTTCGCGGCCGCGGCCCTCGAGCCCGCCGTCGACGCTCTGCGGCTCGTCGACGATCACGATCGGCCGCGTCGCGCGGATCAGATCGATCGGCTTCTCGCCGCCGGTTTTCTCGCTGTCCTTGTACAGGTTGTTGATCTCTTTCTTGTTGATCGCGGCGACCGTCATCACCATGATCTGGATCGCCGCGCTCGCCGCGAAGTGACGCACCTGGCCGAGCTTCGCGGAGTCGTACAGGAAATAGTCGTACGGCACGCCCGCATACAGCGCGCGGAAATGATCCTCGGTGATCGCGAGCGTCTTGTGCACGCCTTCCTTGATCGCGATCGACGGCACGACGATCACGAACTTCGTGAAGCCGTAGCGGCGGTTCAGCTCGAAGATCGTGCGCAGATACACGTACGTCTTGCCGGTGCCGGTCTCCATCTCGACGGTGAAATCGCGCGAGCCGGGCGTGCCGGACGGCGGCAGCCCGCCGCGCAGCTGCACGTCGGCGAGATTGCGCGCGAGCGCGTCGTCGGTCAGCGACAGCCGGTTGCCGACGCCT
This sequence comes from Burkholderia dolosa, assembly GCF_902499135.1. Lineage (GTDB taxonomy): Bacteria > Pseudomonadota > Gammaproteobacteria > Burkholderiales > Burkholderiaceae > Burkholderia > Burkholderia dolosa. The sequence goes on along the minus strand of NZ_CABVPR010000068.1, from coordinate 16,367 downwards.
TGCTCGGACACCGCGAACCCGAGCGAGCCCTGCGCGGCGGCCGTGGTGCCGGGCGCGGCGTTCGCGAGCACGCTGAAGTCGCCGCGATACGACTCCTGCCCGCGAAACAGGTCGCAGACGGCGTCGATCGCGTCGCGCTGATAGTCGAGGTCCGCTTCGAAGTGCAGCCGCATCACAGGCTCCGCACGCGCTTCACGCCGTGCTGATCGAGCAGCGCGGCGAGATTGAGCTTCGCGACGTCGTCGACGAAGCCGCTGTCGCGGAACAGGCACGTGACGTCGCGCGTCGCGCCGCTCGCGTCGAGCAGGTCGACGATGCCGTCCGCGAGCGGGCCCGCATCGTCGCGCGCGATGCGCGCATCGAAGCACGCGACGATCTCGCGGCCGATCAGATGCACGGTCTTGCCGGCGACGACGTGATGCTCGACCGGCGTGCACAGATCGAGGCCGAGCTTCAGCGTCAGCTCGGCGAGCAGGTCGTCGTCGGTGCGGCCGGTCTTCACGTGTTCGACCGACGCGAACAGCGCATGGTCGAAATCGTCGCGGCGCGGATCCCACTCGATCACGTTCGTCGTGTCGAGCCGGTACACGCGGAACCCGAGGTCGCCATAGCTTTCCGGATAATCGCGCGCGACCTGCTGCGCGGCACGGCGGAGCCGCTCCTTCGTGATTTCCGCGAGCGTCGGCGGCTTCTTCAGCTTCGTGCAGAAATCGGCGGCCGCCTGCTGCGCCTTGTCGCGGCGATCGAGCGCTTCGGGCAGCTGCACGAGAATGTAGCGACGCGCGCCGCCGTCGGTCGCGTTCACCTGCATCACCGCGTGGCCGGTCGAGCCGGAGCCGGCGAAGCAGTCGAGCACGATGTCGTCGCCGCGCGTGCACCAGCCGATCACGGCCGCCGCGAAATCGACCGGCTTCGGCTGCTCGAACGGAATGCCGAGCGCCTTCAGCAGCGCGTCGTCGGAGCCGGCGAACGGCAGCACCGACGGCACGTTCTCGTACATGTTCTCGTCGAGGTAGTAGATCCGCTGCGGCTGCGTGGTCTCGTCGGGGCCGAATTCGATCTGGCCGCGCTCGAGCAGCGCCTGCATCGTCGCCGGCGGATTGCGCCAGCCGCGCGCCGGCATCGCGCACGGCTTGCCGGTGACCGGATGGATCAGCGGCGTGAAGTATTCGTCCGGCGCCTTCTTCTTGTTCGGCCACGCCATCGACACGAGGCGGTACACGCGCCCGTCCGCGGACAGCCGGTCGTACATCACCTCGCCGCCGGACAGATTGGTCTGCGCCTTCAGCCACGCGCGGTACGCCTTCTGCGCGTCCTTCGGATTGCCGCTGCGGTACATCGCGTCGTGCGCGGCGTCGAGCATGCGCTGCGCGTTGCGCTTCGGCCGCTTCAGCGGCGCGCGCTCGAGCAGCGTCTCGGCGTTGCGCGCGAACAGCACGAGCGATTCGTGCTGATATGCGATGCCGCGCGCGTCGCCCTTCGGATTGCGCTTGTCCCACACGGCGACGCCGAGCTCGTTCTCCTCGCCGAAGATCTCGCGCAGCATCAGCACGAGCGCATGCACTTCGTGTTCGTCGATGTGCACGACGATCAGCCCTTCGTCGGACAGCAGCGCGTGCACGAGCTTCAGCCGCGGATACATCATGTTCAGCCAGTCGGTGTGGAACCGGCCGTTCGCCTCGGTGTTCGTGCTGCGTTTCACGCCGCCTTCGGCCTGACCGGTGATCGACAGGTAGTGGCGGATGCTGTCGCTGAAGTCGTCCGGATAGACGAAATCGCTGCCGGTGTTGTACGGCGGGTCGATGTAGACGAGCTTCACCTTGCCCGCGTAGCTCTTGTGCAGCAGCTTCATCACGTCGAGGTTGTCGCCCTCGATCATCAGATGGCGCGTGTCGTCCCACGCGACGCTGTCGTCGGGGCACGGACGCAGCGTGCCCGTCGACGGCGTGAGCGCGGCCTGGCGCGCGCTGCGCTTGCCGTGCCAGTGGAAGCCGTAGCGCTCGTCGGCGTCGCCGACCGTGCGGTCGCCGACCAGCGCCTTCAGCACGTCGACGTCGACCGACGCGCCGTTCGGGCCTTCGGTCACGAGTTCGGGGAACAGCGCCTTCAGGCGCGCGACGTTGTCGGCGGTGAAATCCGTCGACATCGCCTGCGGGTTCGCCGCATCGAGTTTCTGCATCGTCTTTTCCATCGGGGGCCCGGCCGCGCGCACCAGGACGTCGGGCGCGGTCGCGGGATCGGCGATAACGCCGCCCGGGCAAACCCGAAACGCTAGCGAGTCGGTCGGCGCAGGTCAAGGGCCGATGCGGGTGGGGTGGGCCGACGACGGTTGCGATTCGCAGGCCCGCAGCCCGCATGCGCAGCGCAGCGGGGTGGCAGCGATCGTCGGCGCGCGGTGCGCCGACGGAGACGACGAAAAAAGGGCGCGTTCGGCGCTAGTCGGGCAGGTCGTCGTTGTCCCGCAAGGGTGTGGGACCGTGCGCAAAGAGGATTCTTCGCTTGCGGCGCAGGCTTCCATCCCGCAGGTTTTTTGCCGGCCGCGCGGAATAATGGAAGCCACCCCGCACGTCACCGCCTCACCGCCACCCCATCACAACCCGCCCGATTGCATCGAGCCCCATGTCGAACAGATGCGACACGAACGGCACGAGGTTCGGCACCATCAGCTGCACGAGCAGCAGTCCGACCAGCATCGTCACCGGGAAGCCGATCTGGAAGATGCCGATCTGCGGCGCCGCGCGATTCAGGATCCCGAGCGCGAGGTTCGCGATCAGCAGCGCCGCGACGACCGGCAGCGCGAGCAGCAGCCCCATCTCGAACACGGTCGCGCCGAACGCGGCCAGCGTCCGCCAGCCGGGCGCGTGCAGCAGCGCCGCCGACACGGGCAGCGTCTGGAACGACGCGGCGAGCGCCGCGAATACCTGCAGGTGTCCGTCCACCGCGAGGAACGCGAGCATCGCGACCGCGTTCAGGAAGCGGCCCATCACCGGCGTCGCGCCGCTCGAATGCGGATCGAAGAACGTCGCGAAGCCGAGCCCCATCGACAGCCCGATGTAGTCGCCGGCCGCCTCGACCGCCGCGAACACGATCTGCATCGTGAAGCCCATCGCCGCGCCGATCAGAAACTGCATGACGACGATCCAGATCCCTTCGGCGGAGAACACGGTGACGCCCGGCATCGCGCCGAGCGTCGGCGCGACGATCAGCGCCATGAACGCGGCGACGCCGATCTTCGCGCGCGCGGGCACCGACGCGTGCCCGACCACCGGCGCGGTCGCGACGAGCGCGAGCATCCGCACGAACGGCCACAGGAACGCGGTGAGCCAGCCGTTGAGCTGCGCGTAGGTGACGGAGAACATCGGCGTCGGGCCGGGCCGTACGCGGCGCTCAGCCGGCGCCGAGCGTCGCGACGTGCAGCAGCGTCTGCCGCAGATAGTCGAGCATCGTGGTCATCATCCACGGGCCGGCGATCACGAGCGTCGCGGCAACCGCCAGCAGCTTCGGAATGAACGACAGCGTCGCCTCGTTGATCTGCGTCGCAGCCTGGAACAGGCTCACGACGAGGCCGACCGCGAGCGCGACCAGCAGCAGCGGCGCGGCGAGCAGCAGGCCGACCATCATCGCCTGATGCGCGAGGGTCATCACTTGTTCGGGCGTCATCGCGCGATTCCTCCGCGGTTCACGTGAAGCTCTGCGCGAGCGAGCCGATCAGCAGCTGCCAGCCGTCCACCAGCACGAACAGCATCAGCTTGAACGGCAGCGACACGGTCGACGGCGACACCATCATCATCCCCATCGACATCAGCACGCTCGCGACGACCATGTCGATGATCAGGAACGGGATGAAGATCGTGAAGCCGATCTGGAAGCCGGTCTTCAGCTCGCTCGTGACGAATGCGGGCACCAGCAGCGACAGCGGCACGTCCTCCGGCCCCTGCATCGGCGCGGCCTTCGAGATCTTCGCGAACAGTGCGAGATCGGTCTCGCGCGTCTGCTTCAGCATGAAGCTCTTGAACGGCGCGACGCCGCGCTGCACGGCCTGCTCCATCGGCATCGCACCGTCGGAGAACGGCTTGTAGCCGTCGGTGTACGCCTTGTCGAGCACCGGCGACATCACGAAGAAAGTGAGAAACATCGCGAGGCCGACGAGCACCTGGTTCGGCGGCGTCGTCGCGGTGCCGAGCGCCTGGCGCAGCAGCGACAGCACGATGATGATGCGCGTGAAGCTCGTCATCATCAGCAGCATCGCCGGCAGGAACGACAGCATCGTGAGCAGCAGCATCGTCTGCACGCTCAGCGAATACGTGGTGCCGCCGTTCGGGCCGGGGCTCGTGTTGAACGCGGGCAGGCCGGCTGCCTGCGCGCACGCGAGCGCGGGGGCCGCGCAGAGGATCAGCGCGGGCACGAAGCGCGCCGCGCGACGCAAGAAAACGTGTTTCATCGGAATGCGCAAACGGAAAGAGGGCGCGGCGCCATGTCAGCGGTCCTTGCCGCGGCCGAAGCGCTTCGCGGCTTCGCCGGCCAGCGCGTCGCGAAAGCGCGCGCCGAACGTGCCGGGCAGGCCTTGCCCGGACGCTGCGCCGCTTGCGTGCGCATCGCCCGACGCGGCCGCCGCGGGCAGCGAACCGGCCGGCAGCGTATGCAGCAGCCGCACGTTGCCGGGCGCGACGCCGAGCACGAGCCACGTATCGCCGATCTCGACGATGGTCGCGCTTTCCTTCGCGCCGACGCCGACGCTCGACACGACCTTCAGCGGCCCGCCGCGTCGCGCGGGCTGAAAGCCGAAGCGGCGCGCGAGCCATGCGCAGCCGAACACGAGGCCGATCACGACCGCGAGCCCGACGAGCGTCTGCAGCACCGCGCCGACGCCGAGCGACGGCGCGGCGGAGCCGACCGTCACGCTCGACGCGAGCGCGCTCGCGCGGTTGACCGCGTTCATGTCGGCGGCGCCGGCCGGTGCGGCAGCCAGCAGCATCGCGGCAGCGACGGCGGCGGTAGCCGGAACGATCGCGGCATGCGCGAAGCGGCCGCGCGTCGCGAAAGTCATCGGTTCAGCTTCCGGATGCGCTCGGCCGGCGTGATGATGTCGGTCAGGCGGATGCCGAACTTGTCGTTGACGACGACGACTTCCCCCTGCGCGATCAGGCAGCCGTTCACGAGCACGTCCATCGGCTCGCCGGCGAGGCCGTCGAGCTCGACGACCGAGCCCTGCGCGAGCTGCAGCAGGTTGCGGATCGCGATCTTCGTGCGGCCGAGCTCCACGGTCATCTTGACCGGGATGTCGAGAATCATCTCGATGTCGTTGTGCGTCGAGCTCGGCGCAGCCTTCGACAGCGGCTGGAACACGCCGGCGCCCGTCGCGCCTGCCGGCACCGGCTGCTGGTTCTGCTCGGCGAGTGCGGCCGCCCAGTCGTCGAGGTCCTGTTCGGGGTCCGCCGCCGGCTCGGCCGCCTGCGCGGCGGCGGCCGCCGATTCCGTGAGCGCCGCGTCGGCGAGCGCCTGCGCGTCGAGGTCGGGCGTCTGGTTCAGCTCACTCATATCCACTTTCCTTCATCGTGTCGCCCGCGCTGATCATCTTCTGCACGCGCAACGCATATTGACCATTGAAAATTCCGTAGCCGCACTCCATCACCGGCACGCCGTCGACCTTCGCGGTGATGGTGTCGGGAATCTCGAGCGGCAGCACGTCGCCCGCGCGCAGGTTCAGGATCTTCTCGAAGGTCACCGGGATCTCGGCGAGATCCGCGGTCAGTTCGACCTCGGCGGCCTGCACCTGCTGCGACAGCACGCGCACCCAGCGCCGGTCGACTTCGAGCGCCTCGCCCTGGATCGGCGAGCTCAGCACGTCGCGGATCGGCTCGATCATCGAATACGGCATGCAGATGTGCAGCGTGCCGCCGGTCGGCCCGAACTCGATCGAGAACTGCGTGACGATCACGATCTCGTTCGGCGTCGCGACGTTCGCGAACTGCGTGTGCATCTCGGAGCGCACGAATTCGAACTGCAGCGGCCGCACGCTCTTCCAGGCGACCGTGTAGTGCTCGAACACGAGGTTCAGCAGCTTGCCGATGATCCGCTGCTCGGTCGCCGTGAAGTCGCGCCCTTCGACGCGCGTATGAAAGCGCCCGTCGCCGCCGAACAGGTTGTCGACGACGAAGAACACGAGGTTCGGATCGAACACGAACAGCGACGTGCCGCGCAGCGGCTTCACGTGCACGAGGTTCAGGTTCGTCGGGATCGGCAGGTTGCGCGTGAACTCGCTGTACTTCTGCACCTTCACCTGGCTCACGGAGATTTCAGCCGTACGCCGCATGAAGTTGAAGATGCCGATCCGCAACAGGCGCGCGAAGCGGTCGTTGATGATCTCGAGGCCGGGCATCCGGCCGCGGACGATCCGCTCCTGCGTCGCGATGTTGTACGGACGTACGCCGCTTGCGTCGCGCTGCTCGTCGACGGCATCGGTTTCGCCCGTCACACCCTTGAGGAGGGCATCGACCTCCTCCTGGGACATGAATTCTTGGTGGCCCATGCGCGCTCCTTTTGCGGCAGCGTTACTGGACGACGAACTCGGTGAAGAGCACGTCGTCGATCTTCGCGCGCTGGTTGCCCGGCTGCGTCGGCTGCTCGATCAGTTCGCGCAGTTCCTTCGCGAGCGTGCGCTTGCCGTCCGGCGTCGCCAGTTCCTCGGGATGCTTGTTCGACAGCGCGAGCAGGATCCGGCTGCGGATCTCCGGCATCCGCGCGGTCAGCTGCTCCTGCGCCTTCGGATCGGTGAGCTTCAGCGACAGCCCGACGCGCAGGTAATGCTGGCCGCCGTCGTCGGACTGCAGGTTCACGGTCAGCGGATCGAGCGGGAAAAACACGGGCGCGGCGAGCGGCGCCGGCTCGGCGCTCGCGGCCGGATGGCCGACGCCCTGCTTGTTGAGGAACACGTACATGCCGCCCGCGGCGGCAGCGGCCGCGCCCAGCGCGATGACGGCGATGAGCGCGATGCGCTTGAACTTGCCGGACGAAGCCGGCTTGTCGGCGGGCGGGTTTGCGGTCGTGGAGGCCATGTGAATGCGTGCGTGATGTCTCGTAGCATGCATTGTTCGGCATCCGCGCCGCGCGCGATGGGCGGAAAAGAGGGGGGATTTGCGGCTATCTCAGCCGATTGTGGGTTGTGCGTCGGCTGCGTGTCGGCTTGCTGGACGTCGCTTCGGCGGGGCGGCGACGAGCGGGACGGACGAGCGGCTGCTGCGGAGCGCCGCGCGACCCGCAACCGGCCGCCCGCGCCCCGACGACGGATCAGATCGGCAGCCGCGTGAGCAGCGGCGCGATCAGCACCATCGCGACGCCAGCGATCATCATCGTGAGGCTCGACACCACGCCTTCCTCGCTGCCGATCTCGCGCGCCTTCGCGGTGCCGACGCCGTGCGCGGCCGCGCCGAACAGCGCGCCGCGCGCGAGCCGCGTGCGCATCGGCACGAGCGCGAGCACGATCTCGCCGAGCAGCATCCCGCAGATGCCGGTCGCGATCACGAACAGCGCGGTCAGGTCCTTCGGCGCATGGATCTTGTCCGACACGGCGAGCGCGAACGGCGTCGACACCGAGCGCGTCATCAGCGAGCGCTGCAGCTCCGGCGACAGGTGCAGCAGCTTCGCGAGCAGCAGCGACCCGCACACGCCGGCGCCGATCCCCACCGCGACGCCGACCGACAGCGACAGCCAGTGCCGGCGGATCAGATCGCGATATTCGTAGATCGGCACCGCGAACGCGATCGTCGCGGGGCCGAGCAGCCACATCAACCAGCGCGTGTCGCGGAAGTACACCGAATACGGGATGCCCGTCAGCAGCACGAGCAGCACCAGCACGCCCGGCACGAACACGAGCGGCGAGAACAGCAGCGTCTTCTTGTACGCGTAGAGCCGCTTCGACGCGAAATACAGCACGACCGTCAGCACGAAGCAGCCGACGGAGATCGCGGTATTCACGCGGTCGGCAGGCAGGTTCGATAGCGCGGCGAGCATGGGCGGCTCCGGCTCAGTGAGCGACGGCGCTCACGCGCGTACGGCGGCGCTCGGCGAATACGCGCTGCGCGGCGAGCCGACGTTCGAGCTTCGCGGCGAGATCGACGGCCACGGCCACCGCGACCATCACGAACGCGGTGCCGGCGAGCATCACCAGCGCGATGCGCCAGCCGTCCTCGCGGAACAGCCCGCCGTACTGCACGGCCGCGACGGCGGCCGGCACGAAGAACAGCAGCATGTCGGACAGCAGCCAGTTCGCGCCGTCCTTCACCCACGCCGGTGCGACGCGACCCGAGAACAGCAGCACGAGCAGCACCGCGAGGCCGATCACGCCGGACGGAATCGGCAGCCCGACCTTGCGCACGGCCCAGTCGACCGCCATCCACAGCACGCCGAGCGCGGCGGCCTGCAGCGCGATCCGGCCGGTGCGGGCGACGCCGCCGGAGGCGGCACGGGTCACGGCGTTCGATTCGTTCATGGCGGGGCTCCCATACCGATATTTCATCAATGGCGCAAGTATAGAATTCCCTCATCCATAAATAAAATGACTTGTCTCTATTCTTGTCATTCCGATTCGGAATTCATTTGAATTCGTCGCACCAATTTGGGGAGTCGCCGATGGAATTGCGCGCGCTGCGGTACTTCATCGAAGTGGTCCGTCAGCAGAGTTTTACGGCCGCGGCGGACCGGCTGTTCGTCACGCAGCCGACCATCAGCAAGATGGTGAAGGCGCTCGAGGACGAGATCGGCTCGCCGCTGCTGCTGCGCGACGGCCGGCAGATGGTGCTGACCGACGCGGGACGGATCGTGTTTCAGCGCGGCCAGGACGTGCTCGCCGCGCAGGCGCAGCTGCAGTCGGAGCTGAACGATCTCGGCACGCTCGGGCGCGGCGAGCTGACGATCGGGATCCCGCCGCTCGGCGGCTCGCTGTTCACGCCGATCATCGCCGCGTACAAGCAGCGCTATCCGAACATCGAGCTGAAGCTGTTCGAGCAGGGCGCGCGCATGATCGAGGCCGCGCTGATGTCCGGCGAGCTGGAGCTCGGCGGGCTGCTGGAGCCGGTCGATCCCGGCACGTTCGACCGGCTGCCGATGGTGCGCGCGCCGCTATGGCTCGTCGCACCGCGCGAGTCGCGCTGGGAGGATCACACGAGCGTGCCGCTCGCCGATCTCGCGCGCGAGTCGTTCGTGTTCTATGCGGAAAGCCTCGCGCTGCACGACGCCGTGCTCGATGCGTGCCGGCAGGTCGGCTTCACGCCGTCGATCGTGAGCCGCAGCGGGCATTGGGATTTCATGGCGGCGCTCGTGCACGCGGGCGTCGGCATCGCGCTGCTGCCGGAGCCGTACTGCCGGCGGCTCGATGCAGGGCAGTTCACGTGCCGGCCGATCGTCGAGCCGGAGATCACGTGGGCGATCGCGCTCGGCTGGCTGAAGAAGGGCTACCTGTCGCACGCGGCGCGCGCGTGGCTCGACGTCGCGCGCGCGACGCTGCCGATCGCGTCCGGCGACGATCTCGCGTTCGGCGGGCTGAGGGCGCGCAATTGAGGTTCGCGGCGATGCCGGCGGCAACGCGGCCGCACGGCACGACTCGCACGGCGGCCGCGACGGCCGCCCATCGCGCTTAGTGGCCCATCGCCGGGCCCGCGCCCTTTTTCGGCTTCGTGATCCACACGAGCGCCGCGAGCGCGATGAACACGATCGCCGACAGGTGGAAGAAGTCGTTGGTCGCCATCATGAAACCCTGCTGCGTGACGAGCTGATTGAGCTGCGCGTTCGCGGTCTGCCCGACGATGCCGAGCTGCGCGAGCGCGCTCTGGTAGTCGGTCGTGTTCTGCGCGTACACGCTCACCGATTCCGCCAGCCGCGCATGATGGTAGATCGCGTCGTTTTCCCAGAACGTCGAGCTGACCGCGGTGCCGATCGCGCCCGACAGCGTGCGCAGGAAGTTCGACAGGCCCGATGCGCTCGCGAGCCGTTCGTCGGGGATGCTCGACAGCGTGATCGTCGTCATCGGCACGAAGAAGCATGCGACGCCGATCCCCTGCACGAGCCGCGGCAGGATCACGTGATTGAACGGCACGTCGAGCGTGAACGTCGAGTTCCACACCGACACGATCGCGAACACGATGAACGCGAAGCTCGCGACCATCCGCAGGTCGAGCCGATGCATGTTGCGGCCGATCAGCGGCGACAGCACGAGCGCGAGCAGGCCGACCGGCGCGGTCGCGAGGCCGGCCTTGCCGGCCGTGTAGCCCATCACCGTCTGCAGCCACAGCGGGAAAATCACGACCGAGCCGAAGAACGCCATGAAGCCGAACGAGATGATCAGCGCGCCGAGCGCGAAGTTGCGATCCTTGAACAGCGTGAGGTCGACCACCGGCTCGTTCTCGGTCGCCTCCCACACGAGCATGAACGCGAGCGACACGACCGCGATCAGCGCGAGCGCGACGATGAAGGTCGAGTTGAACCAGTCGCGGTCCTTGCCGAGGTCGAGCATCATCTGCAGGCACGACACGCCGATCACGAGCAGCGCGAGCCCGACCGCGTCGATCCGCTGCTTCGTCGTCTTGGTCTCGCGGCCGCGCAGCAGGAAGAACGCGCACGTCGCGGAAAAGATCCCGATCGGCAGGTTGATGTAGAAGATCCACGGCCATGTGTAGTTGTCGCTGATCCAGCCGCCGAGCAGCGGACCGAAGATCGGCGCGACGATCACCGTCATCGCCCATAAACCGAGCGCGAGCCCGCGTTTCGCGGGCGGGTAGCTGCGCATCAGGATCGTCTGCGACAGCGGCACCATCGGCCCGGACACGAGCCCCTGCAGCAGCCGGAACGCGATCAGCGTCTCGAAGTTCGACGCGAGGCCGCACATCGCCGAAGCAATCGTGAACGCGAGCACGGACAGCGTGAACAGCCGCACTTCGCCGACCCGCCGCGCGAGCCAGCCGGTCAGCGGCACCGCGATCGCCGACGCGACCGAATACGACGAGATCACCCACGTGCCTTCGCTCGTCGCGACGCCGAGGCTGCCCGAGATCGTCGGCACCGCGACGTTCGCGATCGACGTGTCGAGCACTTCCATGAACGTGCCGAGCGCGAGCCCGACGGTGAGCAGCGCGAGCGCGCCGCCGCTGAGCGGCGCGGGTTCGGCGGCAGCGGGCGCGGCGGATGCGGTGGTCGCGGACATCGAACTCTCCTGGATGCGGCGCGCGGACGCGCCGTCACGACGCACGGGCGCGCGACGCGGCGCGGCCCGGCCGGGTTGAACAAAGGAGGGCAGTCAGACGGCACATGTCGCGTCACCTTCTGCCCAGACAGAGAAATAAGTGAATGCTTAACCTGTGCATCGTGCGTAGCGCTCAGTCGGCCGGTCCGTCGTCGGGTGCCGGACAGCCGTCGGCGCTCGGTCCGTTCGCGATGAACCGCTTCAGCAGGCCGGTCAGCGTCGCGAGTTCGTCGGCCGAGAAGCCGGCGAGCTGCGCATTGAGCGCGGTCGCGATCAGCGACGGCAGCGCGCGCGCCGCGTCAGCGCCGCGTTCGGTCAGCGTGAGCTCGATCATCCGGCGATCCTGCTCGCTGCGCGAACGCGCGACGAGACCTTTGCGCTCGAGGCGGTCGAGCATCCGCGTCATCGAACCGCTGTCGTACGCCATCTTGCGCGACAGTTCGAACGGCGTATTCGCGTAGCCGCGTGACAGCAGCAGGATCACGCCGATCTGCTGCGCGGTGAGATCGAGCGGCTCGAGCGCGCGATCCAGCCGCTCGAGGAGCGCCTGGCGCGCCTTCGTCAGATAGAAGCCGACACTCGTTTCCAGCTCGATGTTCTCGGGGTCGTAGAGGCCGTCGTTCATCCGATTGCGCACGCCGCAACAGTGCGTTTCAGGTCAAAACGCGCCCAGTATCTTGAAAAATGATTGCTTAGTCAATATTATTTCAGGCAACCAGTTACGACGTGCATGTTGCACTGCCGGAGACTATGTTCTGACCGCTTCGCCCGCGCTGCCGGGCACCCCGAGGATGTTCGCGATGCTGTTCCTGAAAAATGCCGCCGGCGCGCTGCGCCGCAACCTGACCGATACCGCTCATCATGTGTTCTCCGGGCCGCACCGCGGCTGGAAGATCGCGCTGTACGTGACGATGCTGATCGTGCCGGGCGGCTCGCTCGCGGCGCTCGGGTTCGCGTGGTTCGATCATCGCCGGCAGCGCAACGCGAAGGACGCCGCTCGTCGCGACGCTCGCGCGGCGGCTGCGGAGCCGTCGTCATGGCGGCCGTCCGCCGACGCCGTTCCCGTACCCGTTCCCGTCTCCGTACGCTGCCACTGACATCGCGTGTCGCCGCCGCGCCGGCTTTTCTCGCGTCCGGCGAGCGTCGTTCACCGCGTCGTCGGCGTTCGCGCGCTCGATCGACGCGCCGATCCGCGTGTCCGCCCGCAAGCGATGCGTAATCGCCGGTAAACCGGCCTGCCGCGCCGGTAACACATTCCGGCCGCCGCGCACCGTACCCTTACGGCTGCGCAGCTTCCCCGCCGTCAGTTACCATTTGCCCGCCAGCGGCATGACGACCGCATCCGCGACACCGTTCGCCGGCCGTCACGCCCAGACAGGAAAAATCACGATGCCGCATGTCCCCCTCCCGCGTGCCTTTCGCCCGCTGAGCGCCGCCGTCGCCGTTGCGACGGCCGTGCTGCTCGCCGGCTGTGCCGTCGGGCCCGACTATCACCGCCCCGACGCGTCGATTCCCGCCGCGTTCAAGGAAGCGCCTGCCGGCTGGAAAGTCGCGCAGCCCGCCGACCGCACCGACCGCGGCCCGTGGTGGAAGGTCTACGCCGATCCGCAGCTCGACGCGCTGATCGACCGGCTCAACGCGTCGAATCAGACCATCGCGCAATCGGCGGCCGCGTACCGGCAGGCGCGCGCGCTCGTCGCCGAGGCGCGTGCCGCGTATTTCCCGACCGTCAGTCTCAGCGCATCGGGCTCGCGTTCGCGCACGCCGCGCGCGTCGCTGTCGTCGGGCACGTCGTCGAATTTCGGCAGCGGCGCGTCCGGATCGATCAACAACAGCTACAGCGTCGGCCTCGACGCGACCTGGGAGCCGGACCTGTGGGGCAAGGTGAGCCGCAGCGTGAGCGCGCAGCGCGCCGGCGAAGCGGCGGCCGCCGCCGACCTCGCGAACGCGCGGCTGTCGCAGCAGGCGCTGCTCGCGCAGACCTATTTCCAGCTGCGCACGTCCGATACGCTGCAAAAGCTGCTCGACGATACGGTGAAGTCGTACGAGGAGTCGCTGAGGCTCACGCAGAACCAGTATGCGCAGGGCGTCGCCGCCCGCGCGGACGTGATCCAGGCGCAGACGCAGCTGCAAAGCGCGCAGGCGGCGTCGATCGACAACGGCGTCGCGCGCGCGCAGTACGAGCATGCGATCGCGACGCTGATCGGCGAACCGGCATCGACGTTCTCGCTGCCGCCGATGCCGCTCGCATCCGAGCCGCCGATCACGCCGGTCGACGTGCCGTCCGCGCTGCTCGAGCGCCGGCCCGACATCGCGGCCGCAGAGCGACGCGCGGCCGCCGCGAACGAGCAGATCGGCGTCGCGATCGCCGCGTTCTTCCCGACGCTCACGCTGTCGGCGAGCGGCGGCGTCCAGAGTTCGGTGTGGTCGCAACTGTTCACGCTGCCGGCCCGCTTCTGGACGGTCGGCCCGCAGCTCGCGGCGACGCTGTTCGACGCCGGGCTGCGCGCCGCGCAGACCGAAGCCGCGCGCGCAGCCTACGACCAGGACGTCGCCGCGTATCGCCTCGCGGTGCTCACCGCGTTCCAGGACGTCGAGGACAACCTCGCGTCGCAGCGCATCCTCGCGCAGGAAGTCGACGTGCAGCGGCAGGCCGTCGAAAGCGCGCAGCATGCGCTCGCGATCGTCACGAACCAGTACAAGGCGGGCACGGTCGCGTATCTGAACGTGCTGACCGCGCAAACCACCGCGTTCACCGCGCAGCAGAAGCTCGCGTCGATCGCCGGACAGCGGATGGAGTCGTCCGTCGGGCTCGTGAAGGCGCTCGGCGGCGGGTGGGACGTCGCGGATATCGCGCGCGAGACGGGCGGCATGGCTGCGCCCGCGCCGGTGCCGGCTTCCGGCGCCGCAGCACCGGCAGCCGCCGCGCGGTCGGCCGCGGCGCCGCTCGCGCAGCAGTAAAGAAGCAAAACGGGAAGGGCGACGCGCGCGTTCAGCGCGCCGCGTCGCCGTAGATCAGCGACACCTGGTTGTTGCCGATCGGATGACCGAGCAGGTTCAGCAGCCCTGCGAGATTCGCCTGCTGCTCGGGCGCCGCATGCGCAGTGCCGCGAAATGCGCCGCGATTCGGCCCGAAACTGCCGTGCCCGTCGAGGAACAGCGGCCCCTGCGTCGTCGACAGGTCGAGATCGACGCTCGTGCCTTTCGCCTGCAGCACCGCGCGATACGACCCGAGCGGCTTCACGCGCGACACGCGCGAACTCATCGAATCGATCGTCACCGTCAGCTGGCCGAACGCGTTGCCGCCGATCACGCGCCAGTCGGTCCACGCAAGCCGCACGTCGCCCTGCAGATCGAGCGTGTTGAACGGCGTGCCGAGCCCCGCGAGCAGCGACGCGGGCACGGCCATCGCGCCGGCCGACAGCACCGCGCCGCGCCACGTCGCGTCGAGCGTGACGGCGTCGGGCATCGCCTCCGTCTGCCGCATCTGCATCTGCACGCGCCCGGTCAGCAGCGGCCAGAAGCGCGTCGTCCATTCGACGCGGCCCGGCAGCAGCGTCGCCGCGCTCTGATCGGCGCCCGGCGCGAGCATCAGCGTGCCCGAGCCGCGCCACATCGAGCCTTCCGGATCGACGAGGTTCACGTGGCCACCGGTCGCGCGCGCGAACTGCGGCGCGATCCACGCGGCCGGCGCGAGCGCGACGAGCGTCACCACGATCGCGAGGCCGCCGGCCAGCACCCACGGCAATGCGGCACCGAGCCGCCTGATCCACCACGTCATCGAGCGACCGCCGTTTGCGAGTTCCGATCCGTCATTTCTGAACCGACGGCTGCATCACGGCCGTCAGGTCGACCTGGCCGTCTTCCTTCAACGCGCTCACGTGCGTCTCGCCGACCTGCACCTTGAACTGCCGGCGTGCATCGTCGAGCCACTGCGTCCACGCGGGAAACGCAACGTTCTTGATCTGAATCTGCACGCCGTTGCCGACGATCTGCAGCTGCGCGCCCTGCAGCCCGTGATCGGACAGCGACGCGGTGAGCGCGTCCTTCAGCGCAAGCCCGGTCGGCGCGACGCCTTGCGCGGCCGCCGTCAGCGACTTCGCCTCGTTCGCCTGCGCGGTCATCTGCGCGAGCTCGCGGCGCATCGTCGGCAGCTCGCGCTCGATCCGCGCGCGGCCTTCCTGCGCGGGCGACCACAGCACCGAATACGCGATCGCGACCGCGAGCACGGCGCCGCCCCAGCCGAGCAGCATCCTTTCGCGCGGCGTGCGCTCGCCCCAGAACTGGGCGAGCGTCTGGTTCAGTTGTTCCGTGTTCATGAGCGGCTCCGGATCGTCCATTTGCCCGTGCTGCTGTCGACTTCGCCGGACAGCCCGTTGCGGGCGAGACGCTGCGTGAAATCGGGGTCGACCTTGACCTCCGGCTTGAAACCGACGTCCAGACGCCGGTCGTGATAGTCGAGCGACGCGATGCCGTTCAGCGGCAGCGCACCCATCGAGCGCGACAGCCCGCTCGCGAGCGCGAGGAAGTCGTTCGGCGACAGTTCGCCCGCCGCGACGCGCAGCTGGTCGAGCTGGCGCTGCATCTGCGCGGGCGGATCGAGCACCGTCGTCGTTTTCGGGAACGCGGACAGCAGCGTCTCGGTGATCTGTGCGGACAGCGCATCGCGCTCGCGCGACAGCTTCCACCAGTGCAGGTTCATCCCGATCACCGCGACGCCGAGCGTCGCGGCCGCGAGCGCGATCGGCACGCGCAGCCGCTTGACCGTCGCGCGGTCCAAGCGCCACGGCTGCGACTCGAATTCGAACTGGCACAAATCGAAGCGCTCGGCCAGCGCGCGCCGCGCGAATGCGTCGAACGGCAGCGGCTCGGCGCCCGGCAGCAGCGGCGCATCGGTACGGCCGACCGACGCGAGACGCGGCTCCGCGCCCGGCTCGCCGAGCTCGTACAGTTCGACGTCGCCGCCGCCGGCAAGGGCGGCAAGCGTGCCGGCCGCGCGCGACGCAGGCGCCGCGAACCCTTCGCCGAGCGCGCCGCGTGCGACGGCAAGCTCGAGGCGCGGCACGCCTGCCGCGGACGGCAGCGCGCCGGCCTCGACGAGCGCGGGCTCGACCGGCGTCGCGACGCCGAGCAC
>NZ_CABVPR010000067.1 GCF_902499135.1 Burkholderia dolosa | reverse complement strand
CGCGACACCGGCGCATTCGCGGCCGCGCGCGCGAGGCTCGCGGTGCTGCCGATCGTCGGCGGCGGCATCGCGCTTGCATTCGTCGATGCTTGCGGCGCCGGCGCGCGGGCGGCCGCCGCAGGCTTGGACGCAGGCTTCAGCCAGCCGGACGGCGCAACGGGCTCCACGTACGGACGCGGTGCCGTGCTGCCGCGCGGTTTCGGCCGCGCGTGCGGGTCGGGCTTCCACAGCGTCGGGCGCGCGTACCGGCCGTTCTGCCGCGGCGCCATCGGATTCACGGTATGGGCGGTGGTCGGCTGCACGATGTCGTCGTCGCGATGCAGCGCGCTGCGCGGCAGGTCGGCGATGCTGCGCGTATCGTCGCCGCCGCCGTCGCGCGACAGCTTGATGCCGAACGACGTGTCGACCCACGCGGCGAAGCGGCGCCAGCCGATGCCCGACAACCAGGGCAGCCCCGCGAAGAACAGCACGACCATCGCGACCGCCGTGCCGATCGGGCCGAGCAGATGCGCGAAGCCGGCCGACAGCGCGTGGCCGAGCGCGTTCGTGTCGGGGCCCGACAGCGCGCTCGTCAGCGTGCAGCTCGCGACGAACACGGCCGCGAAGCCGAGCCACAGCCGGATCGAGCCGCGGCCCGCGAGACCGCCGCCGCCGGGCAGCATCGCCTGTACGAGACGCCAGAACAAAAGGAGGAACCAGACGGCGGAAATGCCGAACCAGCCGAAGACTACCGTGTGCATGCTTTGAAACGGGAAGGGGGCGGGGAGCGCGGTGCGCGACCCGCCGAGTTTAACCGGCCGACGGACAACACGCTAAGGCGGCATGCGCGGGTTTCATGCCGCGGCACGTATGCGCGTGCGGCACGCGCGTCGCGCACGCAGCGAAGGCGGCCGGTCGGCCTTCGCTGCGCGCGATGCATCAGCTGCCCCGGCGCGTGAAGGTCAGCGTCGCGCCGGCGCCGGTCACGATCTGCAGTTGCTGCGGCTCGCGCATCTGCACGCCGGTCTTGTCGATGTGCGCGAGCGCATCGAGGTAAGCGGCTTCGAGCTGCCCGCCGAGCGTGTTCGGACAGGCCATGCGGGTACCGGCGAGCGGCCCGAAGCTCAGCAGCCCGTTCTTGATGTCGTACGTGCCCATGTAGCGGTTGCAGCCCGAGAATCCGCTCGCGCGCCGCACGCCCGATTCGGTCGACAGCGCGAGCTTGATCGGCTCGCCGTTGTCGCCGTGCGGGATCGCGCGCGGCGTGCCGTCGGCGTTCACCCAGCTGGTGAGTTCCCAGCGCGTGTCGTCGAGCAGCTGGACCGCGGCCGGGTTGTACGGATCGGGGGCGGGAGCGGCGGAATCGGGATGGGTCGGCATCGCGCAGGCGGCGAGAAGCGTGGCAAGCGTCAGCGCGCAGAGCGGCGCGCGCAGCGGGCGAAGCAGGCCGGTGCGTGCGCGTGCGGCTGCGAACAGGTGGGACATGAGCCTCGTTCCTCATCGGATTCTGAACAAGGCGTAAGAGTAACGCACCCGCGCCGCGCGAGGCGAGCCGACACTTCGCGCACGAAAACGTTCGCGGCCCGCGCGCACGCGCGTTCCGGCCGGATGTCGACGTGCCGAACCGCCCGGATCGACGGCGGCGCGCGTGTTAACATCGAAGCCTTTTCGCCTTTTCCTTCTCCACTCGAACCAGCGGGAAATCACATGCAGATCGGTCAGCGGCTCGGTACGCCGCTTTCGCCGTCGGCCACGCGCGTCATGCTGCTCGGCGCCGGCGAGCTCGGCAAGGAAGTCATCATCGCGTTGCAGCGGCTCGGCGTCGAAGTCGTCGCGGTCGACCGCTATCCCGACGCGCCCGGCCATCAGGTCGCGCACCGCGCGCACGTGATCGACATGACCGACGCGGCCGCGCTGCGTGCGGTCGTCGAGGCCGAGCGTCCGCATCTGATCGTGCCGGAGATCGAGGCGATCGCGACGGACGCGCTCGCGGCGATCGAGGCGGCCGGCGTCGCCGAAGTGATCCCGACCGCGCGCGCGACGCAGCTCACGATGAATCGCGAAGGCATCCGCCGGCTCGCGGCGGAGGCGCTCGGCCTGCCGACGTCGCCGTATGCGTTCGCCGATTCGTTCGACGCGTTCAGCGCCGCCGTCGCGAAGATCGGGATGCCGTGCGTCGTGAAGCCGGTGATGTCGTCGTCGGGCAAGGGGCAGTCGGTCGTTCGCACCGAGGCCGATGTGAAACCCGCGTGGGATTACGCGATGGCAGGCGGTCGCGTCAATCACGGCCGCGTGATCGTCGAGGGCTTCGTCGATTTCGACTACGAGATCACGCAGCTGACCGTGCGCGCGATCGATCCTGCGACGCTCGACACGCGTACCTACTTCTGCGAGCCGGTCGGCCACGTGCAGGTGGCCGGCGATTACGTCGAATCGTGGCAGCCGCAGCCGATGAGCGCACGCGCGCTCGAGAAGTCGCGCGACATCGCGCACAAGGTCACCGAGGCGCTCGGCGGGCGCGGGATGTTCGGCGTCGAGCTGTTCGTGCGCGGCGACGACGTGTGGTTTTCCGAAGTGAGCCCGCGGCCGCACGATACGGGGCTCGTCACGCTCGCGTCGCAGCGCCAGTCGGAGTTCGAGCTGCATGCGCGCGCGATTCTGGGGCTGCCGGTCGATCCGACGCTCGGCTCGCCGGCCGCGTCGGCGGTGATCTACGGCGGGCTCGACGAGCGCGGGATCGCGTTCGACGGCGTGCGCGACGCGCTTGCCGTGCCGGGCACCGACCTGCGGCTGTTCGGCAAGCCCGAAAGCTTTGTGAAGCGCCGCATGGGCGTCGCGCTCGCGACCGGCGCGAACGTCGACGAGGCCCGCGAACGCGCGAAGCGCGCCGCGGCGGCCGTGCGGCCCGTGTCCGCGCGCTGACCCGACGAAGGAGACGACGATGTTGCTGCGTATCGGAAAGCTGGCCGTCGCGCTGGCGCTGGCGGCCGGCATGGCCGGTTGCGGTCTCGCGGCCGCGCCGTGCCGCGTTGCGTCGGCCGGGCTGAAGATCGTGCCGGTCGTGGGCCACGTCGCGGCCGCGCCGACCGACGCATGCGCGGACGTCATCGATCCGTGAGCGCCGCGCGCATAACGCACGACAATCGAATGACCGCCGCGCGCGCCGCCGTCGCGCGCTTGCTACCCGTCTCGTGAGAGGACCCGCATGATCCGCCAAACCTTCGCTGCGCTCGCGCTGGCCGGCGCGACCGTTTCCGTCGCCCATGCCGCGCAGCTGACCGTCGAGGAGATCGACGCCGACGCACGCCAGCTCGTCGTGTATCAGTGCGCGAACCAGAAGCAGCCGGTGCGTGTGTCGTACTGGCTCGCCGGCAACGGCCAGAGCTTCGCGCTCGTGCCGGTCGACGGCCAGCGGCTGCTGTTCGTCGACACCGTGTCGGCATCCGGCGTCCGCTATCAGGCCGGCCGCTACACGTGGTGGACGAAAGGCCGCGAAGCGACGCTGCGCGACGAAATTGCCGACCCGAGCTCGCCGCCGCTGCTCGCGGACTGCGTGCAGGTCGAGAAGAAAAAGAAGAAGGGCTGATCGCGGTTGCGCGGGCGGATCGGTCCGTCGATCGGCCGGCCAGGCGGGCGCACCGTATTGCCGGGCCGGCGCGATTCGATCCGGCCCTTCATCTGATTTGCCGGCCGATCGGGAGCATGCACGTGCGCGGGGCGTCGGCCGCGCCGCCGCGTGCACGACACCGGGGGCCGAACCGCCGTCGACGCCGTTCCGGGCATTGTCACGGACAGACGGCCGTGCGGTGCTACAATACGGCCCTTTCCGCCGGCATTCGCGCCGAACGGAGTCCGCACAGCCTGGCGCGCGACGTTCGTATCGAACTGCGCCGGGCGCCAGAGCGGCGTCGCGCGGCGCGCCGCGGCTCCGTCTATTTCCTGAATGAGATGAGCGCAGGCCCGGCCGGTCTGACGCACGATGTCCCCGCCGCGCTTTTTGAGCGAAACGCCACCATGTCCGATTCTGTCGCCAAGCCAGCCGACGCAAACTTCGATCAATTCGGCCTTGCCGCCGATATCCTGAAAGCCATTGCGGAGCAGGGCTATACGACGCCGACGCCGATCCAGGCGCAGGCCATTCCGGTCGTGCTCGCCGGCCGCGACGTCATGGGCGCCGCGCAAACGGGCACCGGCAAGACCGCGAGCTTCTCGCTGCCGATCATTCAGCGCCTGCTGCCGCAGGCGAACACGAGCGCGTCGCCCGCGCGGCACCCGGTGCGCGCGCTGATCCTCACACCGACCCGCGAGCTGGCCGACCAGGTTGCCGCGAACGTGCACGCGTATGCGAAGCACACGCCGCTGCGCAGCGCGGTGGTGTTCGGCGGCGTCGACATGAACCCGCAGATGGCGGAACTGCGCCGCGGCGTCGAGATCCTGATCGCGACGCCGGGCCGCCTGCTCGACCATGTGCAGCAGAAGACGGCGAATCTCGGCCAGGTGCAGATCCTGGTGCTCGACGAAGCCGACCGGATGCTCGACATGGGCTTCCTGCCCGATCTGCAGCGGATCCTGAACCTGCTGCCGAAGGAGCGTCAGACGCTGCTGTTCTCGGCGACGTTCTCGCCGGAAATCAAGAAGCTCGCGTCGACGTACCTGCGCAACCCGCAGACGATCGAGGTCGCGCGCAGCAATTCGACGAACGCGAACGTCACGCAGATCGTCTACGACGTCGCCGAAGGCGACAAGCAGGCGGCCGTCGTGCAACTGCTGCGCGAGCGCGGGCTCAAGCAGGTGATCGTGTTCTGCAACAGCAAGATCGGCGCGAGCCGGCTCGCGCGCCAGCTCGAGCGCGACGGCGTGGTCGCGTCGGCGATCCACGGCGACAAGTCGCAGCTCGAACGGATGCAGGCGCTCGACGCGTTCAAGCGCGGCGAAGTCGAAGCGCTCGTCGCGACGGACGTCGCCGCGCGCGGCCTCGACATCGCCGAGCTGCCGGCCGTGATCAACTTCGACCTGCCGTTCAATGCGGAAGACTACGTGCACCGGATCGGCCGCACGGGCCGTGCGGGTGCGACGGGCGACGCGCTCTCGCTGTGCAGCCCGAACGAGCGCAAGCAGCTCGCCGATATCGAAAAACTGATCAAGCGTCCGCTCGAGGTGCAGACGCTCACGCTCGACAAGCCTGCGCGCCATCGTCACGACGAACGCGGCGGTGAGCGTGGCGGCGAACGCGGCGGCCGGCGCGAGCGCGACG
Organism: Burkholderia dolosa; assembly: GCF_902499135.1. GTDB lineage: Bacteria > Pseudomonadota > Gammaproteobacteria > Burkholderiales > Burkholderiaceae > Burkholderia > Burkholderia dolosa. The sequence continues at coordinate 27,524 of NZ_CABVPR010000067.1, read as the reverse complement.
AGCATCGCGGCGCATCGGCGCGGCGCACCGGCGGATCGGAGCGCGGCGGCCATCATCGCCGCCATGACGCGCCGGTCGACGACTTCTTCCTGAAGCCGTACGAGCCGGCTGCGCCGGCGACGCAGCCGGACGACGCGAAGTCCGCGCAGCAGCCCGAGAAGAAAGGGCCGAAGCGTCAGGTCGCGGCGCTGCTCGGCGGTTTCGGGATGCCGCGCAAGCCGCAGGCGTGACGCGGGTGTAGACGGTGGCCTGCGCGGCCGGTGCGGCGCGCGCGCCGTCGAATGAACGGGTGTATGCGATGCGCATATGCCCGTTTTTTATTGGGCAGGAAACGTGGGCGTGTAGGGCCGTTTCGCGGGGATCGAGTCGGACGCCCATGGCGGCGACGGCTTGTGATGGGGCGATCGCTCGCTATCGACGTTTCATGGTTGTTCGTGCGGTGGTTTTTCGTGTCGCCTACTGCTCGGCGTTCATGCGTTCGCGCATTCATGCGTTAGGCCCCCGGCTCGCCACGTCCCGCAGCGACGAGCTCGGCTCCCGACGCACGGCTCAACCGCCACGCGGCCCGAAGCGCTGCGCCCACGCGCGCGTCGCGGTTGCGTAGAACGCGTCGAGCGTCGCACCCGGCAGCGCGCCGTCCGCTGCAAGGCCCAGATGCGCGGCCGCAGCCTGCAGCGCCGGCAGCGGATCGTCACGTTCGAGCGCGGTCGCGCCCGTCTGCTTGCTGAGCTTTTCGCCGTTCGCGTCGACGACGACCGGCACGTGCAGATACGCGGGCGTCGGCACGCCGAGACAGCGCTGCAGATAGATCTGCCGCGCGGTCGAGTCGAGCAGATCGGCGCCGCGCACGACGTGCGTGATGCCCGCATCCGCATCGTCGACCACGACGGCGAGCTGATAGGCCCACAGCCCGTCCGCGCGTTTCAGCACGAAATCGCCGACTTCGGTCGCGAGGTTCTGCGACTGCACGCGCTGCCAGCGATCGTCGAACGTTACGATCGCGGCGTCGCCGTCCGGCACGCGCAGCCGCCATGCGCGCGCCGGCTTGCCGTGCAGGCCGGTGCGGCAGGTGCCCGGATACGCGAGCGTCGTGTGGCGCTCGTGCGCGGCGCGCAGCGAGTCGGCGATTTCCTTGCGCGTGCAGCCGCACGGATAGACGAGACCGGCGGCGACGAGCCGCTCGAGCGCCGCTGCATAGTCGGCGTCGCGCGTGCTCTGCCAGACCGGCGGCTCGTCCGGCGTCATGCCGAAATGCGCGAGCGTCGCGAGGATGTCGTCGGCGGCGCCGGGCACCGTGCGCGGGCCGTCGATGTCCTCGATGCGTACGAGCCACGTGCCGCCGTGTGCGCGCGCATCGAGCCAGCTCGCGAGCGCGCCGACCAGCGACCCGAAGTGCAGCGGGCCGGTCGGCGACGGCGCGAAGCGGCCGCGATAGCCGTTCATCGGAGCGGGGGCGTGGAGCGCGCGGCGCGCGGCTATGCGGCGTCTGCCGTCTGCGCGCAGGCCGGGCACGACTTGCCGGGCACGTAGCTCGGCGATCGCTGCGCGTCCGGCGTGACGACCGCGCGGCACGCGAAGCACGTGACGTTCTCGGTCGGCTGGAGCTGCGGATTCAGCGCGGTCCGATAGTCGAACACGAAGCAGTCGCCGTGATAATGCGCGCCGCCGACTTCCTCGAAGTACTTCAGGATGCCGCCTTCGAGCTGGTACACGTTGTCGATGCCGATTTCCTTCATGTGGATCGCGGCCTTCTCGCACCGGATGCCGCCCGTGCAGAACGACACGACCGTCTTGCCTTCGAGATCGGCGCGATGTGCGTCGATCACGTCCGGGAACTCGCTGAACTTGCCGATCCGGTAGTCGAGCGCGCCGTCGAACGTGCCGACGTCGACTTCGAACGCGTTGCGCGTGTCGAGCATCACGACCGGGCGGCCGTCGTCGTCGTGGCCGCGGTCGAGCCACGTCTTCAGCGTGCGTGCGTCGACCGACGGCGCGCGGCCGAGCTCCGGCTTGATCGCAGGCTTCTTCATCGTGATGATCTCGCGCTTCAGGCGCACGAGCATCCGGCGAAACGGCTGCGATTCGGACAGGCTTTCCTTGAACTGCAGCGTCGCGAACTTGCCTTCGAACAGCGGATCGTGGCGGATGTAGTCGATGAACGCGTCCGTCGCTTCGCGCGTGCCGGCAACGAACAGGTTGATGCCTTCCGGCGCGAGCAGGATCGTGCCGCGCAGGCCGAGTTCGTTGCAGCGCGCGGTGACGAGCGGGCGCCATTGCTCGGTCGCGTCGAGCGACACGAAGTGGTAGGCGGCGAGGTTGACGATGGTCATGATGGTCCGACGGAAAAACGGCCGCGTCCGTGCGGCCGGCGCACGGCGGCTCCGCAAAAAAGGGTGCGAAACCGGGGCGATGATTCGAAAACCCGTATTATCCCGCAAACCGTGTGCGCATCGACACCTGGCCGTTCGGCCGAGCGCGCGTCGTCGCGCCGCATGCATCGGCCGGACGGCCAACGCGGGGATTTTTTGGGCAGCCCGCGCGGCGACGCGGCTACAATAGCGCCCATGTCAGATCCCCGCTTCGTCCATCTTCGCGTTCACTCCGAATTCTCGATTGCCGACGGCATCGTGCGTCTCGACGACATCGTCAAGGCGGCGGCCGCAGACGGCCAGGGCGCGCTCGCCCTCACCGATCTCGGCAACGCGTTCGGCCTCGTTCGTTTCTATCAGGAAGCCCGCGGCAAAGGCATCAAGCCGATCGCCGGGTGCGACGTCTGGATCGCCAATCCGGACGACCGCGACAAGCCGTCGCGGCTGCTGCTGCTCGTCAAGGACAAGCGCGGCTACCTGAACCTGTGCGAACTGCTGTCGAAGGCATGGCTGACGAACCAGTATCGCGGCCGCGCCGAGCTCGACGCGAGCTGGCTCGAAGGAGAACTGTCGCAGGGGCTGCTCGCGCTGTCGGGCGCGCAGCAGGGCGACATCGGGCTCGCGCTCGCGGCGGGCAACGAGGAGGCTGCGCGCCGCCACGCCGAGCGCTGGGCGAAGGTATTTCCGGGCGGCTTCTACATCGAGCTGCAGCGTTACGGTCAGCCGGGCGCCGAGGCGTATATCCAGCAGGCGGCGTCGCTCGCCGCGTCGCTGAGGCTGCCGGTCGTCGCGACGCATCCGACGCAGTTCATGACTGCGGACGACTTCACCGCGCACGAGGCGCGCGTGTGCATTTCCGAAGGCGACATCCTCGCGAACCCGCGGCGCCAGAAGCGCTTCACGACCGAGCAGTACTTCCGCACGCAGGACGAGATGGTCGCGCTGTTCGCGGATCTGCCGTCCGCGATCGCGAACACGGTCGAGATCGCGAAGCGCTGCAATCTGAAGCTCGAGCTCGGCAAGCCGAAGCTGCCGCTGTTCCCGACGCCGGACGGCATGTCGCTCGACGACTATCTCGTTCAGCTGTCGCGCGAAGGGCTCGAGAAGCGCCTCGCGCAGCTGTATCCGGACGAAGCCGAACGCGACGCGCAGCGCGACACGTACTACAAGCGGCTCGAATTCGAGTGCGGGACCATCACGAAGATGGGCTTTCCCGGCTACTTCCTGATCGTTGCGGACTTCATCAACTGGGCGAAGAACAACGGCGTGCCGGTCGGGCCGGGCCGCGGCTCGGGCGCCGGTTCGCTGGTCGCGTACGCGCTCGGCATCACCGATCTCGATCCGCTGCGCTACAACCTGCTGTTCGAGCGCTTCCTGAATCCGGAACGCGTGTCGATGCCCGACTTCGACATCGACTTCTGCCAGCACGGCCGCGACCGCGTGATCCAGTACGTGAAGGAGAAGTACGGCGCGGACGCCGTGTCGCAGATCGCCACGTTCGGCACGATGGCCGCGAAGGCGGCCGTGCGCGACATCGGGCGCGTGCTCGATCTCGGCTACATGTTCACCGACGGCGTCGCGAAGCTGATTCCGTTCAAGCCCGGCAAGCACGTGACGATCGCCGACGCGATGAAGGAAGAGCCGCAGCTGCAGGAGCGCTACGACAACGAGGACGAAGTCCATCAGCTGCTCGACCTTGCGCAGCGCGTCGAGGGCCTCACGCGCAACGTCGGGATGCACGCGGGCGGCGTGCTGATCGCGCCGGGCAAGCTGACCGACTTCTGCCCGCTGTACACGCAGGGCGACGACGGCGGCGTCGTCAGCCAGTACGACAAGGACGACGTCGAAGCCGTCGGCCTCGTGAAGTTCGACTTTCTCGGCCTCACGACGCTGACGATCCTCGACTGGGCCGAGCGCTACATCCGCCGTCTCGATCCGTCGAAGGCCGACTGGTCGCTGTCGCAGGTGCCGCTCGACGATCCGGCATCGTTCCAGATCCTGAAGAAGGCGAACACGGTTGCCGTGTTCCAGTTGGAAAGCCGCGGGATGCAGGGGATGCTGAAGGATGCGCAGCCCGACCGCTTCGAGGACATCATCGCGCTCGTGTCGTTGTACCGTCCGGGCCCGATGGATCTGATCCCGAGCTTCTGCGCGCGCAAGCACGGGCGCGAGAAGGTCGATTATCCGGATCCGCGCGTCGAACCCGTCCTGAAAGAGACCTACGGAATCATGGTCTATCAGGAGCAGGTGATGCAGATGGCGCAGATCATCGGCGGCTACTCGCTCGGCGGCGCGGACTTGCTGCGTCGCGCGATGGGCAAGAAGAAGCCCGAGGAGATGGCCAAGCACCGCGAGATCTTCGCCGAGGGCGCGGCGAAGAACGGGCTGTCGCGCGAGAAGTCCGACGAGATCTTCGACCTGATGGAGAAGTTCGCGGGCTACGGCTTCAACAAGTCGCACGCGGCCGCGTATGCGCTGCTCGCGTACTACACCGCGTGGCTGAAGGCGCATCATCCGGCCGAATTCATGGCGGCCAACATGACGCTCGCGATGGACGACACCGACAAGGTGAAGATCCTGTTCGACGATTGCATCGCGAACAACCTCGTCGTGCTGCCGCCGGACATCAACCTTTCGCATTACCGGTTCGAGCCGGTCGCCGAAGCCGACGGCAAGCGTTCGCGCACGATCCGCTACGGCCTCGGCGCCGTGAAGGGCAGCGGCCAGAACGCGATCGAGGAAATCCTGCGCGCGCGCGACGAAAAGCCGTTCACCGATCTGTTCGATTTCTGCGAGCGGATCGACCGCCGCATCGTCAATCGCCGCACGATCGAAGCGCTGATCCGCGCGGGCGCGTTCGATTCGCTGAACGCGAACCGCGCGCAACTGCTCGCGTCGGTGCCGCTCGCGATGGAGGCGGCCGATCAGGCCGAAGCGAACGCACTGCAGGCCGGCCTGTTCGACATGGGCGCGGAGTCGCCGCACGCGCACGCGCTCGTCGACGAGCCGGCGTGGGACGACAAGCGGCGTCTGCAGGAGGAGAAGGGCGCGCTCGGCTTCTATCTGTCCGGTCACCTGTTCGACGCGTATCGCGACGAGGTGCGCCGCTTCGTGCGCCAGAAGATCGGCGATCTGAAGGAAGGGCGCGACAAGCTCGTCGCCGGGATCATCGCGTCGCTGCGTACGCAGATGACTCAGCGCGGCAAGATGCTGATCGCGCTGCTCGACGACGGCACCGGCCAGTGCGAGATCACGATTTTCAACGAGCAGTTCGAGGCCAACAAGGCGCTGTTCAAGGAAGACGAGCTGCTGATCGTGCAGGGCCAGGCGCGCAACGACGCATTCACGGGCGGCATCCGCTTTACCGCCGACACCGTGATGGATCTCGAACGCGCGCGCAGCCGCTACGCGCAGGCGGTGCGGCTGACGATGAACGGTAACGCGGACGCGGCGGTGCTGCGCCGCGTGCTCGAGCCGCACGTGTCGAAGCACGACCCTGCCGCGGCGCACGCGATGGACGCGCCGGCGCCGCGCGGCGGCGGACGCGACGGCGGCCGTCGCCAGCAGGCGCCGTTGCCGAACGGGCTCGCGGTGCAGATCCACTACAGCAACGCACGCGCGCAGGGCGAGATGCGGCTGGGCGATGCGTGGCGCGTGAAGCCGAGCGATGCGTTGCTCGCGGAGCTGCGTGCGACCTTCGGCGGCAGTACCGTCGAAATCGCGTATTGACCGCGCGCCGGACAAGCGAGCGTCGCGATAGGCGGGCCGTCGTATCGCCCTCGCGCGGTGCCGCGGCCCGTTATCGTGCCGCCGGTGCTTGGGGCCGTCATCCGGCCGCTATACAATTCGCAGCGCGCGACGGCGGCGCGGCGAACGCCGCGAGTCGTCGCGGCGCGACCGCGTGCGACCGGACCGTCACGGCGAACGTGCCCCTGCCGGTACGCGACGATAAATAACGAACAGTCGGAAAACAACAATGGCGAACGGGAAGCCGACGGGGCGGATCCTGGTGATCCGGATTGATTTTCTGGGCGACATGCTGTGTACGACGGCATTTCTCAGCGCACTGAAAGCGCGCTGGCCGGCTGCGGAGCTGCATGTGGTCGCAAATCGCTACAATGCGGCCGCGCTGGCCGGCAATCCGGACGTCGACGCGATCCATACGTACGTTTATAGCCGCCAGTGCGAGCGCAACGACCGTCCGGGCCGAGTACGCGCATTGTTAGACCGGCTGCGCCTCGTCCAGCAGTTGCGCCGCCTGCGATTCGACCTCGTCGTCGTGCCGAACGGCGGCATGCACCGCAGCAGCATCCAGTTCGCACGGCAACTCGGCGTGAAGGACTGCCGGTGGCACGACGCCGATACCGAATTCGACGATCGCAATCCCGATCATGTCGCGACGCGGCCGATGTGCCACGAAGCGTTGTCCGGGTTCCGTCTCGTTCCCGAGCTCGGCCGCACCGACATCGACGGCCTCGCGTTGTCGGCCTATCCCGATCGCGGGCTCCAGGAGGCGTGGTATCGCCTGCTCGGGCCGCGCATCCGGCCGCGCGTCGGACTGTTCGTGTCGAACAAGGCCGCCGAGCGGCGCTGGCCGATGCCGCGTTGGCGCGAGCTTGCCGCGCGTCTCGCCGCGTCCGCCGACGTGATCGTGTTTCGCGATCCGGCGATTTCCCGTGCGGACGATCGCGATGCGTGGCCCGACGTGGATGCGCGGCATGTCAGCCCGTCGTCGGTCGAGGATTTGATGGCGGCCGCGAGCCTGCTCGACACGATCGTATCGGCTGACAGCGCACCGGTGCATCTGGGGTCGGCGCTCGGCGTGCCGGTCGCCGCGCTGTTCGAGAATCGTCCCGAGAAATATCTGCGCTGGCATCCGCTCGGCGTGCCGCACGTGATTCTGCGGGCCGGCCCCGTCGTCGACACCATCGACGTCGACGCGGTCGAGCGCGCCGTACGTCATCTGCTGACGCAAGCCGGCGCGCGCGGCGTGCCGCCGGCCGACGCGATGCCGGCCACGGGCGTCGCGCATACGGCGCCGACTGTCGACGCGATCGCTTCATAACGCCGCGGGCCTTCGGCACCGGCAACAGGGTAAGGCTGTGCGCACGAGCGCAGTCGCACGCCGCGCCCTGTCGCGCCGGCGGCAGCAAAATCCTGTACATTGCCAGCCTTGTCCAGCCCGCCAGACGGATCGATTCACGTGGCCCCGTTTTCTCTTGTCCGCCCGCCCAGAACCATTCTCGTCGCCGCGCCGCGCCGCATCGGCGACGTGCTGCTGACGACGCCGCTCGTGCGCTCGCTGAAGGCGCACTGGCCGGACGCCGAGATCGACATGCTCGTATTTCGCGGCACCGAGGGCGTACTCGAGCACAATCCCGACGTGCGGCGCGTGATTGTCGTCGCGCAACGGGCGGGATTGCGCGAGCGTCTGCGCGACGCGCTGTCGATCTGGCGCCGCTACGATCTCGCGTGCGCGGCGCTGAGTTCGGACCGGCCGCGCTTCTACAGCTGGTTCGCGGGGCGTCGACGGGTCGGCCTCGTCGATCCGAATCGCGTCACGTGGCTGACGCGCATGATGCTGAACGGGATCGCGATCAATCACCACGAGACCGCCCACACGGTCGTCAGCACGCTTGCGCTCGCTTCGGCAATCGGCATCGAGCCCGTCTCGGAAGTCGTCGCGCCGGGCATCGGCAACGATCCGGCACGGCGCGCGCGCTTCGACGGCTGGCTCGCCGAGTCGCCGGCGATTCGCGACGGCAAGCCGCTCGTCGTTCTCCATCCGTATCCGATGTTCCGCTACAAGCAATGGCGGCTCGACGGCTGGGTCGAGATGGTCCGCTGGCTGCGCGAGCAGGGCTTCGCGGTTGCGCTGTCCGGCGGTCCTGCCGACCGCGAGCGCGAGTATGCGGAACAGGTGGCGGCGGAGGCCGGCGGCGACGTGCTGAATCTGGTCGGTCGCCTCACGTTCGGCGAGAGCGCCGAGCTCGTGCGGCGCGCGCGGTTGTTCATCGGCCCCGACACCGGCGCCACGCACGTCGCGGCCGCGACGGGAACCGATACGATCGCGTTGTTCGGTCCGTCCGATCCGGTACGTTGGGGGCCGTGGCCGCAGCACTGGCCTGCAACGGAGAATCCGTGGCCGCTGCGTGGATCGGCGCGGCACGGTAACGTCTGGCTGCTTCAGGGCAACGGCGATTGCGTGCCGTGTCGACACGAGGGCTGCGAACGCCATGTCGACAGCCGCAGCGACTGCCTGACGAACCTCGGCACGCAACGTGTGAAGGCTGCGGCGGCCGACATGCTGGGGCTGAGCCGGCCGGACACCACAGCGATCGCGATCGACACGTCGCGTCTGCATCGGTCCGGCTCCGACTGACGCGCTCGGTGCGCGGGCTGCCGGTGAACGCGGCGGCATTGCGGCCGCGTTGCCGGCCGCGATGCGGTATTACACGCTGCGCCGAATCGCCGACGTCTCGCGCGGCGGCGTCTCGCTGGACTTGCCGCAGCCGAGCAGGATACCGGCGAGCAGCACCAGCAAGTGTCCTTCGGCGAAATCGAGCAGCAGCGAGTTCGCGAGGCTGCCGATCGCGAAGATCGCGAGCCATCCGAGCAGCAGATGTCGGGAGCGCGGATCGAGCGTGCGGCTGCCGCGCGCGATCTGCACGATCAGGTTCGCGAACAGCAGCACGCCGACCGTGCCGAGCTGGACGGCCATCAGCATGTATTCGTTATGCGGGTTCGACGTGAGCTGTCCTTCGGCGGCGGTCTTGCCGGCCGCGAGCTTCTGGAATTCGAACTCGAGGCCGCCCGCGCCGTAGCCGATCACCGGGCGCGTGCGGTACAGCTCGAGCCCCTTCTTGTACCACTCGAGGCGCAGGCCGGTGGACGTCGCCGCATCGCTTTGCCGATACTGCTGCACTTCCGATACGACCTTCACGAGCCGCCCGTCGTGGATCGTGCAAGCGGCGACGACCAGCGCGATGCCGGCCAGCACGAACGCGCCGGCCGCGAGCCCCGCGCGCAGCGCCGACTGCCGGCGCAGCAGCAGCACGAAACGCACGGCCACGACGAGAATCAGCAGCAGCGCGATGACCTGCCCCGTACGTCCCTGCAGCATCACGAACACGTTGACGAGCGACCATGCGGCGACGCCCGCATACAGCGCACGCGGCAGCGTGGTACGGGCCGACAGCGCGAGGTCGGCCGCCTGATAGAACAGCAGCGCGCCGAACATGCCGGCCGCGATGTGGTTCTTGAACACCCATGCGCGGGAAAGCGGCATCACGGTCCCATGCGCGGGCCCGATCGACGTCAATCCGAAGTAGTTGGTGGTCGACAGCAGCAGGATCACGCACAGCGTGCCGAACCAGCAGCGCCGCACGATCGGCGCCCAGTTCGAATCGCGGAACGCGAGCATCGCGAAGGGCAGCAGCAGCAGCTTGTCGTACTTGGCCACCCAGTTCCATGCCTTGCCGTGCGGCGCGACCGTATAGACGACGCTCGCAGCCAGCGCGGCGAGGATCAGCAGCGCAGCCAGCGACGCGGGTTCGGTGACGAGCGAGCGCAGATCGCGCCAGAATTCCGGCGAGATCAACAGCGCCGCGGCGAACAGCCCGCAGAAGACATTGGTCAGCGCGGTCGACACGGGAACCATGCACAGCGCGACGACGGCGAATGCGCGGGCCGCGGTCAGGCGGCGCGTAGCGGGGGCGGTAAACGAAAGCATCGGAACCTGTCGGGTGGACGAGGGCGGCATCCGGGCTGCGCGCCGAGCACCGCGCGCCGGACTGACTGCCCGGGACAAACCGCGCAGTATACGCGAAGCGCGATCGGCGTCCGCGCGGTTTCGAGGGCTCGATCAGCCGAACGCGCGCTTGAGCCGCGAGCGCAGCAGCGCGCGCTTGAGCCGCCCCTCGACGGCGGGCGTCTCGAGCACGACGCGCGTGCCGGCCGGCTCGCCGCGGTGCAGGTAGTAGCGGTCGAACGTCGCCTGCGTCATTCCCCACTTGTTGAGGAACTGGCGGCGGCCGTCGTTCTTGACGATCTTTCCCGTGCTCTTTTGCTGGAAGTGGTAGACGAGGCTGTCGCCGACGCCGATGAAGATCCGGCAGCCGGCATCCCAGAATTTCATCGAGAAGTCGTTGTCGCTGCTCATCCCCGGCGACAGTTCGCTGCTGTAGCCGCCGATGCGGTTCCACCAGTCGCGGTGCACGAGCGTCGGCGGCCACGTCGCGCCGAGCCAGTCCGCCCGCGCGAGCCGCGGCGCGGCGGCGACGAGACCGGCCGCGTCGAAGTGTTCGGCGTCGCGGCCGAAATCGCTGACGACCACGCACGGATTGCGCGTGTCGACCGGCTCGATCATCGTGCCGGACAGCATGAAGAGGTCGGTCGGCATCCGCTCGATGTGGCGCACGAGCGCGGCGTCCCAGCCTGGGCAGCAGAACATGTCGTCGTTCATGTAGACGACGTAGTCGCGCGTCGCGCGTGCGGCCGCCAGATTCACCGCGTGACAGATGCCGATGTTGGTCGGCGACGCGGTGTGCTCGATGCCCTCGCTGCGTACCCAGTCGAGCGTGCCGTCCGAACCGTCGTTCACGTGCACGATGATCTGGTGTGCGTACGCGGAGTGGCGGCGCAGGCTGTCGACGACGAGCTTGAGGTACGGCAGATTGTTCCAGGTCGGGATGATGATGGAGAACATGGCGGTCCGATTCGGTAGTCGTCGTAGCGGGCGGCGCGACGCGCGGCCGCCAGGGCGCGCGCATGGCGTGCGGCAGGCCGGCATTGTAACGCCGGGCAGCGCGCCCGCCGCGCATCGGCGGTGCGCGGTCAGCGGGCCGGCTCGTGGCCGAGCTTCAGGAAACGGTAGTAGACCGTCTCCGCATTGAACACGGCGATCATGAAGCCGGCGCGCCCATCGAGGAACCCGCGCCTCAGCACGTACGTGCGCACGAACGCCCATGTGCCGCGCGCGAGCGCCTTGCCGAGGCCGCCGCGCTGGCCGGCCGCGCGGCGCTGGCGCGCGCCGGCGGTCGAATACGCGTCGAGCTTGCGCACGACGGTTTCGAAGTCCTCGTACGAGTAGTGCAGCAGCTTGCCGGTCAGGCGCTGCGCATGCGTGTCGAACACGAGGCGCTCGTGGACGAGATCGTCCGAGAAACGCGCGGCGCCGCGCCGGAACAGGCGCGGCACCCAATCCGGATACCAGCCGCTGTGACGAATCCATTGGCCGCAGAAACTCGACAGCCGGTCGAGCGCATAGACGTCGGCGGCCGGCGCGCGGATCGCGTCGCGGATCGACTGCGCGAGCTCCGGGCTGACGACTTCGTCGGTGTCGACCGACAGGATCCAGTCGGTCGCAAGCGCATCGAGCGCGCGGTTCTTTTGCGGGCCGAAGCCCGGCCAGTCCCGCTCGACGATCACGCGTGCGCCATGCGCGCGTGCGATCGCGACGGTGTCGTCGGTGCTGCCGCCGTCGATCACGACGACGTCGTCGGCGAACGTCAGCGCGTCGAGGCACTGCGCAAGCCGCGCGGACGCGTTGAGCGCGATGAGCGCGACGCCGAGGGTGGGTTCAGACATGAAGTGGGTCGGAAACGCGGAGAAAACGGTGAGCGGCAGTATACCCGCGGCCCGGCCGCGGGCCGAATCGCCGCGGCCGCGTCGGCGCAGGGCGTACGGCTATAATGTTGGGCCCTTTCGGCACCCGCCCGACGGGGGCGAAATCCCGGGCGGCGATGCTCGGGGCGCCGCGTCGCGGCTCAAGAAGGATTGCCTTGGAAACCCAGAACACTCTTCGCAAACCGATGGACGGCACGGGCACGTCGCCGATCACGGTCCTCAAGCGCCTGTGGCCGTACATCCGGCCGCTCATCGGCATCGTGCTGCTGGCGATCGTCACGATGGGCGTCGTCGCGGCGACCGAAGCCGGGATTCCCGCACTGCTCAAGCCGCTCCTCGACCACGGTTTCGGTTCGCACGGCAGCGATCGCGCGAAATGGTACGTGCCGATCGCCGTCATCGGCCTCGCGCTCGTGCGCGGCGTGTCGCAGTACACGTCCAATTACCTGCTCAATTACGTGTCGAACCGGATCCTGCTGCAATTGCGGCTCGAAATGTTCCGGCGGATGATCCACACGAGCGCGTCGTTCTTCCAGCGCGAAACCGCGAGCACGGTGATCAACGCGATCGTGTTCGAGGTCAACCAGATCCTGTCGGTGCTGACGGGCGTGATGGTCACGCTCGTGCGCGATTCGCTGACGGTGATGTTCCTGCTCGGCTACCTGTTCTACCTGAACTGGCGCCTCACGTTGATCGTCGCGGTGATCCTGCCCGGCATCGGCTGGCTCGTCAGCAAGATCAACCGCCGGCTGCGCCGTCTGAACCGCGAGCACCAGACGCTCACCAACGAACTGTCGTACATCGTCGAGGAGACGGTCGGCGGCTACAAGGTCGTCAAGGTGCACAACGGCGAGACGTATGAAATGGATCGTTTCACCGCGATGAGCAAGCGCCTGCGCGGCTACGCGATGCGCATGACGATCTCCGGCGGCCTCGCGCAGCCGCTCACGCAGTTCCTTGCGTCGATCGCGCTCGCGGTCGTGATCACGATCGCGGTCGTGCAGTCGTCGAACGACCAGACGACGGTCGGCGGCTTCGTCGCGTTCGTCACGTCGATGCTGCTCGTGATCTCGCCGCTCAAGCATCTGATCGACGTCAACCAGCCGCTGCAGCGCGGAATGACGGCGGCGGAGCTGATCTTCGGTCTGATCGACGAGCCGGCCGAGCCGCAGGGCGGCGGCCGGCCGCTCGCACACGCGCGCGGCGAGATCGAATTCCGCGACGTGTCGTTCGACTACGGCGCAGCCGAGCGGCCGACGCTCGACCGCATTTCGTTCAAGGTCGCGCCGGGCGAGATGATCGCACTTGCCGGTCCGTCGGGCAGCGGCAAGACGACGCTCGTGAATCTGCTGCCGCGCTTCTTCGATCCGACGGGCGGCGCGATCCTGCTCGACGGCGTGCCGGTGGCCGAGTACGACATTCATGCGCTGCGCAGCCAGATGGCGATGGTGAGCCAGGACGTCGTGCTGTTCAACGACACGATCGCCGCGAACGTCGCATACGGACAGACGCCCGATCGCGCGCGCGTCCAGGCCGCGCTCGAGGCGGCGAATCTCGCCGATGCGGTCGCCGCGATGCCGGACGGGCTCGACACGCTCGTCGGCGGCAACGGGATGCGGCTGTCGGGCGGCCAGCGGCAGCGGCTCGCGATCGCGCGTGCGATCTACAAGGACGCGCCGATCCTGATTCTCGACGAGGCGACGTCCGCGCTCGATTCGGAATCGGAGCGCCACGTGCAGGCGGCGCTCGAGCGGCTGATGGAGGGCCGCACGACGCTCGTGATCGCGCATCGGCTGTCGACGATTGAGCGTGCGGACCGCATCCTGGTGCTCGAAGCCGGCCGGATCGTCGAAGAGGGCAGTCACGACGACCTGCTGCGCCACGGCGGCCTCTACGCGCACCTTCATCGGATCCAGTACCAGCAGCAGGCGGCGTGACGCGCGCCGTCGGCGCGGTGTGCTAGTGTTGCGCGGGCAGTCCTGGCGTTTCTTGTTCGACGTGACGACACGGAGGGAAGGACGATGAAGAAGGCGTACGCAATGATGCTGGCCGCATCGATCGCCGCGGGTTTCGCCGCGCAGGCGGCGCTCGCGCAGGGCCGCGGCCACGACGACGATCACGGCAACCGCGGCATGCAGCGCGGACACGGGCCGAAGCACATTCCGCCGGGGCATGCGATGCATCGCGACGACATCCCACCCCGCTGGGCCGACCAGCCTCGCCGCGACTGGCACAAAGGCGACCGTCTGCCGCCCGAATTCCGCGATCGCCAATACGTGGTCGACGACTGGCGCGGCTATCGGCTGAGCCCGCCGCCGCGCGGCTATCACTGGGTCGGCGTCGGTGGCGACTATCTGCTCGTGCAGATCGGCTCGGGCATCGTGCTGCGCGTCGGCCCGTAACTTTCCCGACTTCCGACCGTCCGGCTGCCGCGCGCACGCGCGGCGCCGCTCACCTTGCCGCCGCGCGGCGGCGCCAGCGGCGTTCGAGCTGCGACATCGCCCAGCACACACCGAGCGCGCATACGGTGCCGAGCGTCACTTCGGCGAGCCGCATCAGCGGAATGTCCCACAGCGGGCCGTTGCCCGGAAACAGCAGCACGATCGTCGCGGTGACGCCGCCGAGCCGCGCCGCGCTGCCGACGTTCAGGCACCAGCAGCAGACGATCACGACGGCGACCGTGATCGCGTACGCGACGAGCCGGTCGCCGCCGAGCGCGGCGCCCGCGAAGCCGAGCACGCCGCCGACCATCGCGCCGACGAACTGGTCGCGCGCCAGCGACATCGTGTCCGAGTAGTTGTGCTGCGTGACCGCGATCGCGGTAATTGCGGCCCACACGGCCTGCTCGGTATGCAGCGCGCGCCCGATCGCATACGCGACGCATGCGCCGCACACCGCCTGGAACGCCATCAGCGCGCCTTGCGCGAGCCGTTCGCGAAACGACAGCCCCTTGAACAGTTCGAAGATCGACTGCTGGATCTGCTGGCGCGCTTCGTTGAGGGTTCTGATCGTATCCATCGTCGGTCCACCATCGAGCAGGGCGGCGCGCCGGCGTCAATGCGCCTGTTCGGGCGACGTCGCGGCCGGCTCGCCGGCGAGCACGTCGCCGTTGCCGACGCGCGTTTCCGGCATCGCGAGCCAGACGAGCAGCACCGCGAGCGCGCCGGCGGCCGCCAAGCCGAAGAAGCTGATCGCATTGCCGAAGTGATCGGCGACGTAGCCGGCCACGGCCGTGCTGAGCGTCGCGCCGATCCCGGCCGCGAGTCCGAAGAGTCCGATGCACAGGTTGTAGCGTCCCTTGCCGCCCGCGACGTCGGCCGCGATCAGCGGCAGCATCACGCCGAACACGGCCGCGCTGATGCCGTCGAGCATCTGGACCGGCACGAGCAGATACGGGCTGCTGACGCCGGCGAACAGCAGCGCGCGCACCGGCAGCGCGGAGAAACCGAGCAGCAGGATCGGCCGACGCCCCCAGCGCTGCGCGGAACGCCCGACCCACGGCGACAGCATCGCGACGATCGCCTGCGGCACGATGATGCACGCCGCGATGACGAGCTGCACGTTGTCGCCCATCCCGGCCGTCACTTCGCCGGCCGCGAGGTTGAGCATCGCCGCGTTCGACAGGTGGAACAGCACGATGCACGCGGCGAAGGTCAGCATCCGGCGATCGCGCAGCAGTTCGAGCAGCGTTTCGCGCTCTTCGCCTTCGTCGCGATCGTCGTGTTTCGACGATTGCGGAATCACCTCGTGCGTCGGCTGGATCATCGCGAGCGCGAACAGCGCGGGCAATGCGAGCACCGCGGTCAGCCAGAACACCGCGCGCGCGGAGAAGTACTGGCCGGTGAGCCCCATCAGGCCGGCGGCGACCGCGCTGCCGATCGACGCCCAGCGCGCGTTGCGGCCGAGCCGGTCGCCGAGATCGGCTCGGCCGACGAGCGAGAACGAGATCGCGGCCATCGCCGGCACGAGCATGCAGCTCGCGAAGCCGTGGAAGATTTCCGCGGCGATTACCGGCACGATCGTCGGGCTCGACGCGAGCAGCACCGCGGACAGGATGATCGCCGCGATCGCCCACGCGGCCGCGCCTTTCTTGTTCTTCAGCGCATCGACGGCCGCGCCGCCCGGCACCTGGCTGACCATCGCGCTGATCGTGCCGATCGACAGCACCATGCCGATCTCGCCCTGCGTCCACTTGTGCGACGCGAGGTACGACGCGATGAACGGCCCGAAGCCGGTCTGGACGTTCGCAACGAAGAAGTTGAGCCAGTCGAGGGCGCGCAGGCTGCGAACGCTGACGGAATGCTTGATCGTCATCGGGCGGCACTCGCAGACGAAGCCGGCGCAGCGGCGGCGGCCGGCGGCGAAACCACGACGATCGGCTTGTCGGCCGCGTACGGCGGCGACGCCTTGATCTGCGCGTCGTTCAGGTCGAGCTGCGGATGCAGCGCCTTGTCGCGCGTGACGAAGCGCAGCGCGTTCCAGCTCGCGGCGATCGAGCGGCGGTCGGTATTGACGAGCCCGCCGAGGTCGAGCACGACGGCCTGCGGCTGCGCGCCGCGGTCGATCAGCACGTCGACGACGCGGCCGATCTTCGTGCCGTTCGGGCGCTCGACTTCGCTGTCGAGCATCGGCAGCCGCGTCGCCGGCGACGCCGCAGCCGAACCGGACAGCGGCACGGCCTTCGGTCGCGCGGCGGGCGGCAAGTCGCCGGACGGCACGTCGAGCACGATCGGCTCCTGCTTGCCGCCCGGCGTGAAGCGGAACACGTTCCACGGAAAGCTGACCTTGCGATCGCCGACACCCATGAAACCCTGCAGGTTCACGATCATCTCGCGCGGCTTGCCGCCCGCATCGACGACCATGTCGACCGCACGGCCGATCACCTTGCCGTTGCGGCGCGCGACTTCGCTGTCGAGCAGCGCGTGAATCTGCGTGCGGTCGATCGGGCGCGTCGCGACGAGCGGGGGCGGCGGAGGCGGCGGCGGTGTCGGCGCTTCGGGGCGCTGCACGGGCTTCGGCCGCGTCGCTTCGCGGTGCGGCTTTTTCGGCGCTTCGGGTTCTTCCGGCTGCACGGGCGGCGGCACGGGCGGCATCGTCAGCGGCTCGCCGGCCGTTTCTCCGACGGGCTCGACGAGCGCCTCGCTGATCGGCGCGGGCGGATACTGGGTCGGCAGCAGCCCGCAGCCGGACAGCAGCACGGCGGCTGCGAGAATCACGAAGACCGTCGACGACGGGTGCGACATGCGGGATGCGGGAAACGGGCGTCCGCCGCTCATTGACACTCACTCCATGGGTCGGGGCGGGCCCGGAGGCACGCGGCTGGCGATGGATGGCGGGTGCGGGCGGCGCACCACGCGAGGTGAGAGTTTAACGTGTCTTCCTTTCAGGACCGGTTTCTGCGACTGCGGGCCGGCGGTGGCGGGGGAGTGGGGAGCGGACGATGGCGGGCGGTATGCCGCTGCGGCTTCGGCCTCGGCGCCGATCGTGCCCGCGGCCTGCGGGCCGCGTCATCGCGCGGGTGTCGCGCGAAGGAGACGCGACCGGCGTGCGGCCGATTCGCAGATGCCGGTCGCCCGCGCTCGCCGCCGGATCGCGTGAAGCGACGCGCGCCGATGCGGCGGCTCGGCTCCGCCGCGACGACCGGCCGACGTCGCGCGCCGAACGAGAAATCGGAACGTCAGGCGTCCGGATACCACGCGTCGGTGAATTCGCCGACCTTCACGTCGGTCAGCTCGGGCCGCGCGGCGAGCCATGCGCGCACGGCTTCGCGATCGGCATCGGTCGTCGTGCCGCGCGGCGCGCCGGAGATCACGTACGCGCCGATCCCTTCGTCGGCGGACGCGACGGTCAGCAGCCCGTTCGCTTCGACGAAGTCGATGAACGCATCGATCAGCTGCCCGCGCTCGAGGTCGGACAATTCGTTGCGGTATTGCGCGGTCGCGTTGAACGCGAGTTCCTGAAACTCGCCGATATGCAGTTTCTTGCGCTGGCGACGGTTGTGGCGTTGGCTCATGGTGCGTGATGAAGATCAAAAAGGGGGGAAGGAAAGGAGGCGGCGCGGAATGCGGGGGCAGCGCGCTCGCCGTATCGAAGCGCCGCGCGGCGTTGCCGGCGGCGCACGGACGGAATGCGTTACATCAGCACGATATCGTACTGCTCCTGGCTCAGGTTCGATTCGACCTGCAGCGACACCGGCTTGCCGATGAAGTCGATCAGCATCGCCAGATGCTGCGATTCCTCGTCGAGGAACAGGTCGATCACCTGCTGCGCGGCGATCACGCGGAATTCGCGCGGGTTGAACTGGCGCGACTCGCGCAGGATCTCGCGCAGGATGTCGTAGCACACGGTGCGCGACGTCTTCACCTGACCCTTGCCCTGGCAGGTCGGACACGGCTCGCACAGCACGTGCGCGAGCGATTCGCGCGTGCGCTTGCGCGTCATCTCGACGAGTCCGAGCTGCGAGAAGCCGTTGACCGTCACGCGCGTGCGATCGCGCGACAGCGCCTTCTTCAGCTCGGACAGCACCGCGTCGCGATGCTCGGCGTTCTCCATGTCGATGAAGTCGATGATGATGATCCCGCCGAGGTTGCGCAGCCGCAGCTGCCGCGCGATCGTGTGCGCGGCCTCGAGGTTGGTCTTGAAGATCGTGTCGTCGAAATTGCGTGCGCCGACGTAGCCGCCGGTGTTCACGTCGATCGTCGTCATCGCTTCGGTCTGGTCGATCATCAGGTAGCCGCCCGATTTCAGATCGACGCGGCGCGACAACGCGCGCTGGATCTCCGTCTCGATGTTGTACAGGTCGAACAGCGGCCGCTCGCCGGTGTAGTGGTGCAGCTTCGGGCTCACGGCCGGCGTGAACTCGGCCGCGAATTCCGCGAGGCGCTGGTACGTCTCGCGCGAGTCGACCTGGATGCGCGTCGTGTCGTCGTTCGCGAAATCGCGCAGCACGCGCTGCGCGAGGTCGAGATCCTGGTACAGCAGGCTCGTCGCCGGCAGCCGCTGCGCCTGCGCGACGATCGTCGCCCACGTCTTGCGCAGATACGCGACGTCGCCGGCCAGTTCGTCGGACGTCGCGTCCTCGGCGATCGTGCGCACGATGTAGCCGCCTTTCTCGTCCGGCGGGATCACGGCGGTCAGGCGCGCGCGCACGGCTTCGCGTTCGGCTTCGCTCTCGATCTTCTGCGAGATGCCGATGTGCGGCTCCTGCGGCAGATAGACGAGCGTGCGGCCCGCGATGCTGACCTGCGTCGACAGGCGCGCGCCCTTCGTGCCGATTGGATCCTTGATCACCTGGACCATCAGCGTCTGACCTTCGAACACGGTCTTCTCGATCGGCTGGTGCGGCGCGTTCGACTGCGGCTCGCCGGCGACGCGCGGCTGCCAGATGTCGGCGACGTGCAGGAACGCCGCGCGCTCGAGGCCGATGTCGATGAACGCCGACTGCATGCCGGGCAGCACGCGCACGACCTTGCCGAGATAGATGTTGCCGACGCGGCCGCGCGACAGCGTGCGCTCGACGTGAAGCTCCTGCACCGCACCTTGCTGCACGAGTGCGACGCGCGTTTCCTGCGGCGTGATGTTGATCAGGATTTCTTCGTTCATGGTGCGGTTCAGAAGGCGACGCGCGCGGTGCGCAGCAGCGCGGCGGTCTCAAAAAGGGGCAGACCCATGATACCCGAATGGGAACCGTCGATCCGCTCGACGAACTCGGCCGCGCGGCCCTGGATCGCGTATGCGCCGGCCTTGCCGAACGGCTCGCCGGTGGCGACGTAGCGCTCGAACGCGGCGCGCGGCGCGGCCGCGAAACGTACCGACGAGCGCGACAGCGCGGGCGGCAGCAGCGCGCCGTCGGCGCCGACCACGGCGACCGCGGTCAGCACGTCGTGCTCGCGGCCGGCAAGGCGCAGCAGCATCGCGAGCGCGTCGTCGGCGTCGGCCGGCTTGCCGAGGATCGCGCCGTCGATCGTCACGGTCGTGTCGGCGACGAGCACCGGCGCGGCGGGCTTGCCGCTCGCGACGAGGCGCGAGCGCGCGGCTTCGGCTTTCGCGCCGGTCACGCGGCGCACGTACGCGTCGGCGGCTTCGCCGGGCAGTTCGGCTTCGAGCGCTTCGGCATCTTCGTCGGCGCGCGGCAGCAGCAGTTCGAAGCGTACGCCGATCTGCTGCAGCAGTTCCTGGCGGCGCGGGCTTTGCGAAGCGAGGTAAAGGGTCGGGAAAAGGGCGGGGGACGGGCTGGACGGCATCGGTGTCGTTATCTCGTTGAGCGCGCCGGGCGCGCGTCACGAGGACGACGCGTCATGCGCGGTGATAGGGATGATTCTGCGTGATGCTCCACGCCCGGTAAAGCTGTTCGGCGAGCAGCACGCGCACCATCCCGTGCGGCAGCGTCATGCTCGAGATGCGCAGCAGCAGGTCGGCACGCGCTTTGAGTTCCGGATCGAGCCCGTCGGCGCCGCCGATCATGAATGCGACGTCGCGGCCGTCCTGCTGCCAGCCGGGCAGCGCGTGCGCGAGCTGCATCGTGGTCCAGTCGCGGCCGCGTTCGTCGAGCGCGACGATGCGCGCGCCCTTCGGCAGCGCGGCGTCGATCTTCTGCCGCTCGGCCGCCATCACGCTTTCGGCGCTGCGGCTGCCCGAACGCAGTTCGGGCTTGATTTCGCGCAGCTCGATGCGCAGCTCGGGCGGCATCCGCTTCGCGTATTCGTCGAAGCCGGACGCGATCCAGCCCGGCATCTTGTGGCCGACCGCGACGATGTAAAGCTTCATCGGAACGGCTTAACGGCGGCGGGCAGTCGTCTTGCGCGGCGCACGCGCGGGCGCCGCTTCTTCGTCGTCGTCTTCGTCTTCGACGTCGGCCGCTGCGCCGTTCGCGCCCTTGCCGCCGCCGAGCTTGATCCGCACCGGCTTGTCGCCCCAGATTTCCTCGAGGTTGTAGTACTGGCGCAGCGCCGGCTGCAGGATGTGCACGACCGCGTCGCCGCAGTCGACGAGCACCCATTCGCCGGTGTCCTCGCCTTCGGAGCTGACGACGTCGCCGCCGGCTTCCTTGACCTTGTCGCGCACGTTCGACGCGAGCGCCTTGGTCTGGCGGTTCGACGTGCCCGACGCGACGATCACGCGGTCGAACAGCTCGGTCAGGTGGCTGGTGTTGAACACCTTGATGTCTTGCGCCTTGATGTCTTCGAGAGCGTCGACGATCACGCGCTGCAGTTTGCGGATATCCATGGAATCAGGGGTGGTAGAGGCGATGTTGAAGAATATAGGCCCAGACGGCGGCCGGCACATGTTCGGCCGACGCGTCGGGCATTTGCGCGTGGCGGGCGATGCATTCGCGCAGATGCGCGCGGATGTCGGTCGCGGCGACGTCGTACGCGAGCGTCGTATCGATCAGCAGACGGCCGCTCGGCGTCGACTTCAGCACGTCCGCGCCGGCTTGCCGCGCGGCGATCACCTGCGCGACTTCGGGCGACGCCGCGCCGAGATCGAAGCCCGGGCGCGTCGACGCGCAGATGTGCGCGTGATCGAACAGCTTGCGCCAGTCGCGCCACGTGTCGAGCCGCACGAGCTGATCGGCGCCGATCAGCAGCGACAGCGATGCATCGGCGCCGATGCGCGCGCGCCAGCGCGACAGCGTGTCGACCGTGTAGGTCGGCCCTTCGTGCTCGATCTCGTCGGTCGCGACGGTCACGGTCGTGCCGGGCAGCGACAGCGAAGCGGCGGCCGCGCGCGTCATCGCGAGCCGATGCTCGGCGGCCGACACGTCGCGCTTCTGGTACGGCTGCCCGGCCGGCAGCAGCACGAGCTCGGTCAGGCCGAGCACGTCGGCGAAGCGGCGCGCGAGCGCGAGATGGCCGTCGTGAATCGGGTCGAACGTGCCGCCCAGCAGGCCGATGCGACGTGACAGCGGGCGCGGCAGCAGGGCGGGGCGGGCGGTGGTGTCCAGAGAAACGGTCCTTTTCGTGAAGTAGCGGCGCGGCGGGTCAGACCCAGTCGCGCGGCACGATGAAGTCGCTGTACAGACGCGCTTCCGGCGAACCGGGCTCCGGTTGCCAGTTATAGCGCCAGTTCGCGACCGGCGGCATCGACATCAGGATCGACTCGGTCCGGCCGCCGCTTTGCAGCCCGAACAGCGTGCCGCGGTCGAACACGAGGTTGAATTCGACGTAGCGGCCGCGGCGGTACGCCTGGAAATCGCGTTCGCGCTCGCCGTACGGCAGCCCGGCGCGGCGCTCGACGATCGGCAGGTACGCGGGCAGGAACGCGTCGCCGACGCTTTGCATCATCTCGAACGCGCGTTCGAATCCGGGCTCGGAGAAGTCGTCGAAGAAGATGCCGCCGACGCCGCGCATCTCGTTGCGGTGCTTCAGGAAGAAATACTCGTCGCACCACTTCTTGAAGCGAGGATAGAGCGCCGCGCCGAACGGATCGAGTGCGTCCTTGCAGGTCCGGTGGAAGTGTCGCGCGTCGTCCTCGAAGCCGTAAACCGGTGTCAGATCCATCCCGCCGCCGAACCAGAACACGGGCTTCTCGCCCGGCTTGGTCGCGATCAGCATCCGCACGTTCATGTGCACGGTCGGGCAGTACGGATTGCGTGGGTGCAGCACCAGCGACACGCCGAGCGCCTCGAAGCCGCGGCCGGCAAGCTCCGGGCGCGCGGCGCTCGCCGACGGCGGCAGCGCGTCGCCGGCAACGTCCGAAAAGCCGATCCCCGCGCGTTCGAACACGCGGCCGTCTTCGAGAATGCGCGTGCAGCCGCCGCCGCGCAGGCGCTCGGCCGGGCCGCGCTGCCACGCGTCGGTCGCGAGCGGCGTGCCGTCCAGCGCGCCGAGCGCGTCGGCGATCCGTGTCTGCAGGGCCTGGAGGTACGTGCGCACGCGCGCTACGTCGTAGGTCGAATCGGTCATGGCTTGACTGGGCGCTCCCGCCGGCGGCGGGAGCCGTAAAAAAGGCCTCTGCCGGGCATTCTAGCGAACCCCGGCAGAGCGGCCGCCGCGCGTCGGCGCGCATGCGGCGATGGCGGCGTCACGCGCTTTTGCGGTTCAGCGCGCGAAAACCGATGTCGCGGCGGTACTGCATGCCTTCGAAGTTGATCTGGTTGATCGTGTCGTACGCATGCTGCTGCGCTTCGCGCACGGAATCGGCAAGGCCGACCACGCACAGCACGCGGCCGCCCGCCGTGACGAGCTTGTCGCCGTCGACGAGCGTCGTGCCCGCGTGGAACGTCACCGCCTGCTCGGTCTCGGCCGGGATGCCGTTGATGCGGTCGCCCTTGCGCGGCGCGTCCGGATAGCCGTGCGCGGCGAGCACGACGCCGAGCGCGGTGCGGCGGTCCCAGTCGAGCTCGACCGTATCGAGCGTGCCCGCGATCGCCTGCTCGACGACCTTCGAGAAGTCGCTCTTCAGGCGGGCCATGATCGGCTGCGTTTCGGGGTCGCCCATCCGGCAGTTGAACTCGAGCGTGCGCGGATTGCCTTCCTTGTCGATCATCAGGCCCGCATACAGGAAGCCGGTGAAGCGGATGCCGTCCTTCTCCATCCCGCGCACGGTCGGCATGATGATTTCGCGCATCACGCGCGCGTGCATCTGCGGCGTGACGATCGGCGCCGGCGAATACGCGCCCATTCCGCCGGTGTTCGGGCCGCGGTCCTCGTCGAGCAGGCGCTTGTGGTCCTGGCTCGATGCGAGCGCGAGCGCGTGCTTGCCGTCGACCATCACGATGAAGCTCGCTTCCTCGCCGTCGAGGAATTCCTCGATCACGACGCGTGCGCCGGCGTCGCCGAGCTTGTTGCCCGACAGCATCATGTCGACGGCCGCGTGCGCTTCTTCGAGCGTCGTCGCGACGACGACGCCCTTGCCGGCCGCGAGGCCGTCGGCCTTCACGACGATCGGCGCGCCTTTCGCGTCGATGTACGCATGCGCGGCCGCCGCGTCGGAGAAGGTCTCGTAGTCGGCGGTCGGAATGCCGTGGCGCTTCATGAACGCCTTCGCGAAATCCTTCGAGCTCTCGAGCTGCGCGGCTTCGCGCGTCGGGCCGAAGATCTTCAGCCCGCGCGCGCGGAACAGGTTGACGATGCCGGCCGCGAGCGGCGCTTCCGGGCCGACGAGCGTGAACGCGACGCCTTCGCTTTCCGCGAAATCGGCGAGCGCGTCGAGCGACGTGATGTCGACGTTCTTCAGACGCTCGTCCTGCGCCGTGCCGCCGTTGCCCGGCGCGACGTAGACCATCTGGACGCGCGGCGACTGCGCAAGCTTCCACGCCAGCGCATGTTCGCGGCCGCCGGAACCGACGACGAGTAGTTTCATGGGATTCCCCGCAGACTAGAAAACAGGGCGGCCGGCACGCTCAGGCGCGCCGGCCGCGAAACCGGTCGGGCCGCCGTGACACGAGCACGGCGGCCGGCAACTCATTCCTCGACGATGACGGCGTTCGTGTACACCTCCTGCACGTCGTCGAGGTTCTCGAGCGCGTCCAGGAGCTTCTGCATCTTCGCCGCATCGTCGCCGGTGAATTCGACTTCGTTCTGCGGCTTCATCGTCACTTCGGCGAGTTCGGCCTTGAAGCCGGCGGCCTCGAGCGCGTCCTTCACCTTCGAGAATTCCTGCCAGTCGCACAGCACTTCGATCGAGCCGTCGTCGTTCGTGCTCACGTCGTTCGCACCGGCTTCGAGCGCCGCTTCCATCAGCGCGTCTTCCGACGTGCCGGGCGCGAACAGGAACTGGCCGACGTGATCGAACATGAACGCGACCGAGCCGTCGGTGCCCATGTTGCCGCCGAACTTCGAGAACGCGTGACGCACCTCGGCGACCGTGCGCGTGCGGTTGTCGGTCAGCGTGTCGACGATGATCGCCGCGCCGCCGATGCCGTAGCCTTCGTAGCGGATTTCCTCGTAGTTCGCGCCGTCCGCGCCGCCGACGCCGCGATCGATCGCGCGCTTCACGTTGTCCTTCGGCATGTTCGCGTCGGCGGCCTTGTCGACCGCGAGACGCAGGCGCGGATTCGAGCTGACGTCGCCGCCGCCGAGACGGGCCGCCACCTGGATTTCCTTGATCAGGCGCGTCCAGATCTTGCCGCGCTTCGCGTCGGCCGCTGCCTTCTTATGCTTGATGTTGGCCCATTTCGAGTGACCAGCCATACCTTTCTCCGTGCCCGGGCGTGCCGCGCGGGCGATTGTGCCAATGTGTCGTTGAATCGGCGGCCGTTTCGGCGGGCGTGAAGCCGCGAGACCGCGCGTATCGAGTGGAGCGTGATTTTATCACGCGGCGTTCGTCCGTTCGGCGCTGCAGCGCCTGGCCGAACGGCCGGAAGGCCGTCGCGGCGCGCGCTGCGGCTCGACCGCGCGCGCCGCGCACGCGCGGCGGCGTCAGTTCTTCGTGCCGAACAGCCGGTCGCCCGCGTCGCCGAGGCCCGGCACGATGTACGCGTGCTCGTTCAGGTGCGAGTCGAGCGACGCGACGTACAGCTTCACGTCCGGATGCGCGTCCTGGAACACCTGCACGCCTTCCGGCGCGGCGACGAGCGCGACGAACATGATGTTCGCGGCCGGCACGTTGCGGCGCTTGAGCACGTCGACCGCGTGCACGGCCGAGTAGCCGGTCGCGACCATCGGGTCGCACAGAATGAAGATCCGGTCGTCGAGGTCCGGCAGCCGCACCAGATACTCGACGGGCCGGTGATCGTCCGCGCGATAGACGCCGATGTGGCCGACGCGCGCGGACGGGACCAGATCGAGCAAGCCGTCCGACATCCCGACGCCCGCGCGCAGCACCGGCACGATCGCGAGCTTCTTGCCCGCGATCACCGGCGCGTCGATCTCGACGAGCGGGGTTTCGACCCGCTTGGTCGTGATCGGCAGGTTGCGGGTGATCTCGTAGCCCATCAGCAGCGTGATCTCGCGCAGCAGCTCGCGGAACGTGCGCGTCGACGTGTCCTTGTCGCGCATGTGCGTGAGCTTGTGCTGAATCAGCGGGTGATCGAGGATGAAGAGATTCGGGAAACGGCTGTCCTGTTTCATGACGGGGAGCGCCTTGGCGGCAAAAGAGGATCGGGACGGGGCGGGCAGTGACGAGCCGCCGCGCGCGCATGGACGCAATTTTACCAAGGCGCGCTTGTCGATCCGGATATTATCGGCGTCTCAAGTCAACCGGCGCGCCGTGCGCGGCCGTTCCCGCCGCAGGCGGCGACGGAGCCGCGCGGGCGCGCGTCGCCACAGAGGGAAATCGACGATGGATCTCGGCATCGCAGGAAAGACCGCGCTGGTGTGCGCGGCGAGCAAGGGGCTCGGGCGCGGCTGCGCGCAGGCGCTGGCCGCCGAAGGCGTGAATGTCGTGATCGTCGCGCGCACGCGCTCGACGCTCGAACGCACCGCGGACGAAATCCGCGCGCAAGCGAACGTGTCGGTGACCGCGGTCGCATGCGACATCACGACGCCGGACGGCCGCGCCGCGGCGCTCGCCGCATGCCCGCAGCCGGACATTCTCGTGACGAATGCGGGCGGCCCGCCGCCCGGCGATTTCCGCGACTTCTCGCACGACGACTGGATCCGCGCGCTCGAAGCGAACATGCTGACGCCGATCGAGCTGATTCGCGCGACCGTCGACGGCATGATCGCGCGCGGCTTCGGCCGGATCGTCAACATCACGAGCTCGGCCGTGAAGGCGCCGATCGACGTGCTCGCGCTGTCGAACGGCGCGCGCTCGGGGCTGACCGGTTTCGTCGCCGGTCTCGCGCGCAAGGTCGCGCCGCACGGCGTGACGATCAACAACCTGCTGCCGGGGCTGTTCGACACCGACCGCATCGCGACGACGCTCGCGGCTGCGGCGAACGCGAACGGCGTCAGCGTCGACGAGATGCGCGCGCGGCGTGCGAAGGAGATTCCGGCCGGGCGCCTCGGCACGCGCGACGAATTCGGCGCCGCGTGCGCGTTCCTGTGCAGCGTGCACGCGGGCTACATCACCGGGCAGAACTGGCTGCTCGACGGCGGCGCGTATCCGGGCACGTTCTGATTGCCGCGCCGGCGACAACGAATTCGACGACAACGACCGAACGACAAAGGAACTGGAGAAATGAGCAAACCCCGCATCGCACTGATTGCGCACGACGCGAAGAAGGACGAGATCGTCGCGCTCGCGGGCCAATATCGCGCGACGCTCGCGCAATGCCGGCTGGTCGCGACGGGCACGACCGGCGGCCGCATCGCGGCCGCGCACGGGCTCGACGTCGAGCGCAAGCTGTCCGGCCCGCTCGGCGGCGACCTGCAGATCGGCGCCGAGCTCGCCGACGGCCGCGTCGACATCGTCGTGTTCCTGCGCGACCCGATGACCGCGCAGCCGCACGACCCCGACATCACCGCGCTCGTGCGCGCGTGCGACGTGCACAACGTGCCGGTCGCGACCAACGTCGCGACCGCGCGGATGCTGCTCGACGATCTGGCTCGGAACATGCAGGACGTTTGCTAGTGTCCCGTTCCGTTGTTAACTGATCTATGTTCACGTAGCATGTTGACGTCAACGGAACGGGAGACATCAGCA
>NZ_CABVPR010000066.1 GCF_902499135.1 Burkholderia dolosa | reverse complement strand
ATCGATCACGACGTGCTCGAACTGCTGGACGCATTCATTGCCGATGCGCCGCAGCGCGGCATCTCGGTCGAGTTCCGCCGCGGACTGTCGCACAGACAGGACGGTGCGGGAAAAGACGCCCGGCCGATAACGCGGGCAAACCTGTCCCGCACGTAGCCACGCGCCCGCCGGGAAAGCCTCGATTGTTCCGAACGCCAGGATGCCGGATAGCCGCCCGCTCGCCGATGCGCTGCCCGACAGCTCAACTTGAACTCACGGCAGGGCCGGCCCGCAGCGGCTATCGGCATGCTTTCCCGGATCGCGCGTCCGCAACATCGAAGTCAATGAGGAGCATCATGAAAATTTCTGTAAATTTATTAACAACGGCAAAATCCAAGAGCATCACTCGATTGAACAGTGTTTAAAAATGAAGGCCGGCAAGAAGAACGTCAGTCAAAAGACGCTCCATAAATTTGCAGAAAAAGTTCGCAATTCTGCTGCCGATTACAACAAACTCGCGATTCCATCCTGAAAAGATCGGATTTCAGTAGGGAACGCAAATTTCTCGAAGAACAGAATGGCAAGACTCTCACGTACCACGTCACACTAATCTGCCATCCGAGAAGCATCAAGAAAAATGCCGATAGTAGTTTGTTCGGAAAAATATCTGAAGAGATGAGGCAGGTCCTGGCCGAGGGAATCGCCGATCTTCGTCGGCAGCGCCACGATTTTCTTCAGTATTACAAAAACAGGCAAATCGCCACATTCGATGGGAATTCGTCGACGAGCAATAAATGTCGGAAACCGGCTTCAGACACCCTCTTGCCGGAATCGCCAGCCCGGACGATCGGTATTGACACGCTCCGTCGGCGCCCATCGGCACACTGCAGATTCAGGTATGTTCGCGGAACCGGATACAGGCGTCCCGTTTCCTGCAAACACCGATTCCCAGTAAGCGGTATATCGACGGCCTGGCCGCACACCCGGGCGAAAGAATCGCAATTCAGCGAGCACGGCCGGACTGTGCGGCGGCGTCCTTCCCGCCGGGAAAACGGTCCGGGGCCCGGCATACGAATCGAAGCGCCGGTTCAAGGCACGGCGTCACGACGACGCGTGCCCAGCGGCCCACGGCTCATCTGGCCGGCAGGTCCAGCAGTCGCCCGACCCGATCCGCGCTGACTCCCTTCAGTGCCGCCGCCATCACCGCGAACGACTGAAACTCTCCTGCCGGCGACAACGCTGCGCCGATCGACTGCGCGAGCTGCGCCGGGTCTCCATCGGACGATGCGTCGGCTCGTATCGCGTGGCGGGCACGCTCCAGCGTCTGCCCGACATCGCGGCGTACGGCGAGCAACGTCTCGAGCGCACGCGTCACCTCGCGACGCGCAGTGCCGTCACGGCGGCTCCAGCCGTGCGGGTCGATGACGCCCGGCTCGGCATCTATCGTCGCGCGGCTCGGCCGCCCGCCCGGAAATCGCTTGCCGCCGCCTTCGATCAGCAGACTGTCGCGCACGCTTTCCCACTGCGACTCGTGCACCGAGAATCGCAACGCGCCCTGTGCGCCGCGCTCGACTCGCACGCCGACCGCTGCAAGCGCATGATCGAGCCGGCGCTCCAGCGCGACCTGCGTGATCGGGGCAGCGTCGAAGGACACCGACACCGAACGCTTGCCCAATCCGTGCGGATAGAACGTCAGCGTCTCGGCGCCGCCGCGCGCCCACTGCGCAGCGTCGAGCGCTCGTACCGTGAAGTATCGCCGCGCGCCGCCCGACGAATCGAACTGCAGCGAGGAATCGAGCGCGCCGCCAGTCGCCGCCGCGCGGGTGTCCCAATGGGCGGCGAAGCGCCGGAGCCGCGCATCGAGCCGGCCGTCCGCGTCGCCGGCCGACCACGCGTCGTTGATCTCCCGAAGCTGCCGCAGCGTCTGATCGACGAAGGTCAGCGATCGCTGCGCGAGCGTGACTTGCCGATTCAGCCCATGCTGGCGCGACGCAAACTCAACACGTGTGGAACTGCCGGCGACACCGGATCGCGTAACGGCGGTCGCCGTTGGGGTCCGCGCCGCGACGGGCGCCGCACGCGCGGCACTGCCGAAACGGCTTGTGCGTATGGCGCCGTCGTGCGCGATCGCGGTAGCTGTCAGTTGCATGCCGATGCGCTCCTTAAATCACGTCGAACAGCGACAACTGCCGGATCTTGCCGTACGCATGATAGGTGCCCTGAACGGCCATCGTGTACCGGTTCAGCTCTTCGATCGCCTCCGCGAAATCGAGCTCTCCGACCAACGTGCTTGCCTGGCCGTTCGCCACCCGCATCGCAGCGTGATTTTCCGACAGCAGCGCCAGCGTGTTGTGTGCACCGCCCAGCGCCGCGATCTTGCCGCTGAGCGCGTCGATACCGTCGACGTCGAGCACGTCCAGCGCATCCGCGAGCACGGCCCGCGTCGCCGGCACCGATCCGTCCACGGCAGGATCGGCCAGCGCTTCCACCGCCAGATCCAGACCGTTCAGCACGCGCTCCAGATTCTCGACCGCGACGTTGGCCGCCTGCGTGACGCCGTCGCCGACGGCAACGTACTGTTGCCCGGTGTTGCCAGCGAACCGATAGCGGCTGCCGGCCGGTGCCGTCGCGTCGAATTCGATCGGCGGCGTGTCGGTCAGCGTGCCGGCGAACAGATAATGGCCGTTGCCGTCCTTCGCGTTCGCCGCCTGCGCGAGCGCGTCGGTCAGCGACCGCAGCGGGCCGGCCATCGCGTTCAGATCGCCGGCCGATGCGCTGCCGTCGGTCGCGGCGAGCAGCACGTCGCGCGCGGACATCACGCTTTGCAGCATGCCGTCCAGGTGCGCCTCGTTCTGCATGAGCCGCACCGACAGCGTGTCGATATTCTTCTGATACTGGGCAACGCGCGATGCATCCCGCTCGAGCTGCATCAATCTCACCGTTCCGACCGGGTCGTCGGACGGACGCTGGATACGCTGGCCGCTGCCGATCTTCTGCATCAGTTGCGCCGCCTTGCCGCTCGACGCGTGCAGCGTCCAAAGCATCGTGTCGCCGAAATGTCGGCTCGAAATACGCATCGTCATGCTCCTCAGAAACTCGCGAGCGTCACGTCGAACAACTGATTCGCGACTGAAATCACCTTCATGTTGGCCGAATACGTCTGCATGAACTCGGCGATGTTCACCGCCTCTTCGTCCATGTTGACGCCCGACGTAGCGAGCCACGCGGCTTCGGACTGCTTGCGCACGTCCGCAGCCATCGCAAGCATCGTCTGGTTCTGCTGGCTCTGCGACCCCACCTTGCCGACAAGCATCGTATACGCATCGCCGAGCGCGACTTCCCCGAAACCCGGCAGATCGATGGACGCACGCTGCAGATCGATGAGCTTCGTCAGATTGGCGCTGTTGCCGGGCTCCGCCGGATCGGCGGAGAAGCCCAGCTCGTCGGGCGCGAGCGCATTCACGTGCAGTTCGCCGGTGGCCGGATCGACGTTGAACAGCGGTTTGCCGGGCTCGCCGTTCATCCCGTAGCCGGCGCTCAGCTGCGCGTTGATCCGCTCGGCCAGCTCGCCTGCCAACGCGCGTATTGCGGTCGTCTGCGGGATCAGCACGTCGTCGACGAATTCGAACAGGCCGCCTAGCGCGCCGCCGATCTTCGTGCCGTCGAGCGGATAGGTCGTATCCGCGAATGCAAGCGACAGCGAAAACGTACCGTCGGGCTGCGCGGCCACGTCGAGCGTCGCGGTTTCGCTGCCGGAAACGAGCGGCAAGCCGCCGGCGAGGTCCACGTCGACCGTACCATTGGCGCGCGTCACCACACGGACGTCGGCGAGTGCGGACAGCCGGTCGATCGCCTCGTCGCGGCGGTCGACCAGTTCGGACGGCGTCACGCCGGCGGACGATGCATTGGCGATTTCCCGGTTCAAATCCGCGATCGATCCCGCAAGCGCATTGATCTCCTGCGCGGTCGCAGCGCTTTGCTGACGCGTACCGTCGAGCTGGGTCCGCAGCGCGCTCTGCAGCGCGTTCATGCTCTTCGCCAGCCCGTCCGCTGCGTGGATCACCTGCCGGCGCAGCGTGGAATTGGTCACGTCCGCGCTCACTTCGGACAGCGCGCCGAAGAATTTGTCGATGCCTGCCTTCACGCTGCCGTCCCCGAGCCCCATCACACCCTCGAGCTGCTTGTAGTGCGACTCGGTCACGCTGTAACGGCCGTATGGCGCGTTCGACGCCCATTTCTGCTGAGTCTTGTATTGGTCAGCGAAGCGGACCAGCGACGTCGCGTCGACGCCGCCGCCCACCCGCGACGTCAAATGCACGCCCTGGCGCGTGTAGCCGGGCGTCAGCAGATTGGCGGTATTGCGGGCAGCCACGTTGAGCCCGGCCTGCGCGGCGAGCGTACCGGACAACCCGATATGCATGATGTTCATGATGAGTGACTCCTGTCGGTGGCGTTCGCGCCGGGCGCCTGCACCCGCATCTGCCTGAACTGCGCGATCAGCGTGTCGGCGATGCCGAACGCGCGCTGAGACGCCATCGAATCGGCGACGAGCCGGTGCGCGTGCTCGAGCATTCCTTCGCTCGAACGGTCGTCGAAACCGTTCCCGGTTTTCAGGTGATCGGCCAGCTTGCGCATCTCGCCGAGCATCTGCGCGATGAACATGCCTTCGAACTGCACGGCGACCTGCTCGAGCTTCGCTTCGTGCGAGTCCCCGGCGACGCCTGTCGCGCGCACGGGAGCGCCGGCGACCGGCGGAGCGGCGGAAATACGCGAGAAATCCGTCATGTCGTTATCGCTCCGTCAAATGACGACGAGTTCGCCGGTCAACGCACCGGCCTCGTCGAGTGCCTGAAGGATCGCCATCAGGTCGTCCGGCGTCGCGCCGGTACTGTTGATCGTGTCGACGATTGCCTGCAGGCTCGCGCCGGACGACCATTCAAGCGCGCCGCCGCGCTGCTCGACGTCGATGTCGCTGACCGGCGCGACGATCGTGCTACCGCCCGCCAGCGCGTTCGGCTGGCTGACCGCCACGCCCTCCGAAATCTTGACCTTCAGTGCGCCGTGGGACACCACGGCCGGTTTCACGGTCACCCCCTGACTGATAACGACGGTGCCGGTGCGCGAATTAAATACGATCTTCGGAACGCTGTTGCCGGCCGTCACGGGAAGCGCGCTCAGTTTCGCAACGAACGCGATGCGCTCGCTCGGATTCGCCGGCGCGACGACGTCAACCGACGTGGCGTCGCCCGACGATGCGAGCGTCGAGCCGAATGCGCGATTGATCGCGTCGACGATGTTCGTCGCGCTCTGGAAGTCGGGGCGCTTCAGATTGAGCCGAACCGTCGGCGTCTGCGTGAAATCGGTCGCGACCTCGCGTTCTATCGTCGCGCCGCCCGGCACCCTGCCGGTCGTCGCCGTGTTGACCGTCACCGACGATCCGCCGCGGCCCTGTGCGCGGACGGCGGGAATGACCAGATTGCCCTGCGCAAGCGCATAGACCTCGCCGTCGGCCGCCCGCAGAGGCGTCATCAGCAACGTGCCGCCGCGCAGGCTCTTCGCATCGCCGAGCGACGATACCGTCACGTCGATCGTCTGCCCGCGGCGATAGCCGGGAGGAAACGTCGCGCTGACCATCACCGCCGCCGCATTGCGCGAACGGACGTTGCCGTTCTCGGGCAGCCGCGTGCCGAACTGCTTGAGCATGTTGGCCAGCGACTGGGTCGTGTACTTCGCTTGCGATCCGTCGCCCGTGCCGGCAAGGCCGACCACGATGCCGTAGCCGACCAGCGCGTTTTCACGCATCCCCTCGACGTTGACCATGCTGCCGATCGTCTGTGCGCGTACGACGCCCGCGACCAGCAATACGCCGGCCAACCAGCCGGCAATCATCCATTTCGATTTCATCGATGCAATCCTCGTGGCGGTCGCGCGTGAACCGTCGCGCCGCGCGTGCCGAAATGTCCGCCGCTGCTCAGAACGGCATCCAGCGACTATTGAAAAAGCGCGTCAGCCAGCCCGGCTGATTCGCGTCGGCGAGCGAGCCTCGGCCGGAATAGCGGATCCGCGCATCGGCGACCCGCTGCGACGACACGCGATTGTTCGCATCGATGTCCGCGGCGCGCACATAGCCGGCGAGCCGCACCGTTTCCTCGCCCTGATTGAGCACCAGGCGTTTTTCGCCGCGCACCTGCAGCAGGCCGTTCGGCATCACGCGCTGCACGATCACGGTCACGGACCCGCGCAACGTGTTCTGCTGCGAGCTCGACCCGGAGCCGTCGAAGCTGCGCTTGCCGCCGAGTTCGGCCTCGATGGGAAGC
The DNA here is from genome assembly GCF_902499135.1 of Burkholderia dolosa. Lineage (GTDB taxonomy): Bacteria > Pseudomonadota > Gammaproteobacteria > Burkholderiales > Burkholderiaceae > Burkholderia > Burkholderia dolosa. The sequence goes on along the minus strand of NZ_CABVPR010000066.1, from coordinate 27,272 downwards.
AGCGAGCCCATCAGGTTCGGCTGCTTCACGCTGACGCTGCCGTTCTTGCCGATCTGCGTGCCGCTCTTCTTGCTCGCCTGCGTCGATTCCTGAAGTTCGACCGTCAGCACGTCGCCCGCACGGAACGCACGGACGTCGGACGTCAGCGACCACGCCTGGTCCGGTACGACCACGCCGCCCGCCGTGCCGCGCCGCACTTCGAATGCGGCCGCCGGCATGTCGAACGCGTCGTCGTCGGCCGGCATGCGGCCCGGCGCCGCACAGCCGGCGAGCAGCGCGCACGCGGCGGCGGCCGCCACGGTTTTCCGGCGCGCGATCCTCACCGCGCCACCTGCGCGAGGTACTGCATCATGCTGTCCGCCGCCGACAGAACCTTCGTGCTCATCTCGTACGTGCGCTGCGCGGTAATCATCTCCACCATCTCCTCGACCGCCTGCACGTTCGACCCTTCGAGCGCACCCTGGCGGACCACGCCGAGACCGTCGGCGCCGGGCTCGCCTTCGCTCGGCGGACCGCTCGCACCGGTCTCGACGAACAGATTGCCGCCCACCGCGAGCAAGCCGGCCGGATTGACGAAGTTCGCGAGCTGAAGCCGGCCGACCTCCGTCGGGACCGCACTGGAACCGGTCGTCACCGAGACGGTGCCGTTCTCGCCGATCGTCACCGACGTCGCATCGGCAGGAATATCGATCGTCGGCACCAGCGGCAATCCCTGAGCGTTCGTCAGCCGGCCTTCGTCGTTGCGCCGCAGCTGCCCCGCACGCGTATAGCCGGTCTCGCCGTTCGCCATCTCCACCTGCAGGAAGCCGTCGCCGACGATCGCGACGTCGAGCGGCTGCCCGGTCGTCTGCAGGTTGCCGGCCGTAAAGGTCTTCTGCGTGCCGACGAGGCGCGTGCCGTTGCCCATCTGTACGCCGGGGCCTGTCGCGTTGTCCGCGATCTGCGCGCCCGGCTGCTGCTCGGTGCGATAGAACAGATCCTCGAATACCGCGCGATCGCGTTTGAAGCCCACCGTGTTGACGTTGGCCAGATTGTTCGCGATCGTCTGAAGCTTCGCGTCCTGCGCCTGGATGCCGGTCTTGCTGATCCACAATGCGTGATTCATGTCGTTTCCTTGTCTGCGCCGCCGCTCAACCGCGAATCAGGCGGTTGCCGGTATCGGCCATCTCGTCGGCGGCCCGATAGAGCCGCATCTGCATTTCGAACGAGCGCGTGAGCGACAGCGTCTGCATCATTTCCTCGATCGCGGATATGTTGCTGCCCTCCAGATGCCCGCCCTTCACGGTCACCGTCTCGTCCGCGTCGTACTCGGCGCCGCTGCGCGACACGAGCAGCCCTTCGGGGTTCTTGACCAGATCGGCCGGGTCAGGATTCACGAGCAGCAGCCGCGCGACCGTCTGGACTTCGCTTTCGCCGCTGGGCACGACCGAGATCGTGCCGTCGCCGCCGATCGTCGCCGAGCGATGCGCGGGCAGTACGATCGGGCCGCCGTCGCCGAGCACCGGACGCCCATTGACCGTAAGCGCGCCGTCCCCGTCGATCGACAGATGGCCCGCGCGCGTATATGCCGGTCCGTCGTCGGTTTCGACCGTCAGGTATCCGGCGCCGGCGATTGCCACATCGAGCGACCGGCCGGTCTCGGACATCGGGCCGGGCGCGACGTCGACGTCCGTCGATACCAGATGCGCGAGATGCCGCGAGTCGTAGCCGACGCCGTCCGGCGTCAGGCTTTCGGCACGCACGAGATCGGCGCGAAAGCCGGCGGTCTGCGCGTTCGCGAGATTGTTCGCGCGCACGCCGAGCGCGCGCTGCGCATACGCGGCACCGGTCATCGCGGTATAGATGAATGCTTCCATCGCGCTACAGCGTCTGCATCAGCGTGCGGACCATCTCGTTCTCGGTCGACAGCACCTTCGAGTTCGCCTGATAGTTTTGCTGAGCGCTCATCAGGTTCACCAGTTCCTCAGTCAGCTCGACGTTCGACTGCTCGAGCGCGCCGACCACGAGCTTGTCGATCGGGCCCGCACCCGCCACGCCGTACAGCGCCTCGCCGGCGGCGGCACTCGCATGCCAGCCGGTGCCGGACACCGATACGAGACCGTCGGCGTTCTGGAACGTCGCGACCGCCAATTGCCCGGCGATCGACTTCTCGCCGTTGCTGTACTGCACTTCGAGCGAGCCGTCTTCCGTCAGCACCACGCCCGTGACCGTGCCGGGCTTATGTCCGTCCGCGCTGCGCCGCGTCGTGGTCGCCTCTCCGCCGAACATCGTCGTGCCCGAGTAATCGATCTGCACCGCCAATGCCGCTGCACCGGCCGGCGTGCCGAGATCCAATGCAACCTTCCCCGTCGGCGAGATCAGCGCGCCGTGCTCGTCGAACGTCATCTCGACCGGCGCGCCGACCGCCTCGCCATCCATCGTGTAATGGACCGTCACCTGATTGTCCGGACCCTTGACGAAATACTGATTGACGACGTGCTCGCGGCCGAGCGAATCCAGAACCGTCTGCGAGCTCATCCGGTTGTACGACTGCGGATCGTCCTTGTCGAACGTGCCGTTCGCCGGCACGACCCAATCCGCGGACATGTTGCCGGCATACGCGACACTCTCGCTCGCTTTCGCCGGGATGCCGCCGCCTGGAATGCTCAGGTCGCCTATCTGGCCGCCGCCGGCCGCCGCGTAGCCTTGCACCTTGCGTCCCATGTAGTCGATTACGTTGCCGTGCTGGTCGGTGCCGAAGCGGCCGACGCGCGAATAGACGAGCGCACCGTTCGCATCGCGCGTCACGAAGAAGCCGTTGCCGGGCAGCGCCGCATCCATCCCGCTGCCGGTCGACACGAGCGAGCCGGCGACGTTCATCGCCTGCGACGTGGAACCGACCATGACGCCGCCCGGCGTGGAGCCCAGATAAAAAGCGGAGAAATTCGCACGCCCGGCCTTGTAGCCGTATGTGCCGGCGTTCGCGATGTTCTGGCTGATCTCGCCGAGTTGCCCGTTGATCGCCTTGATGCCCGAAAGAGCGATGTTGAAACTCATGTATCGAAAGTTCCGTAAAAGAGGATTGACAATACCGGCCGCGCTATCGACCGAGAAAGCGCGTGATGTCGGCCGTCTCCGCATCGCCGAGGCCGGCGATCGCGAGAATCACGCGTCCGTTCTGTCCGACGCGAACGCTGAGCAGTTCGCCCGCCAGTTCCGTCGACGGTGTCTCGCCGTTGTCCGCCGACACCGAGATCGCATAGCGGCCAGGTGCCAGGCCATGCTCCGCCGGGTCGATGTCGAATTCGTGCGCGCCCGCTTCACGGGCGCCGAGTGAAATCCGATGCTCGGTGCCGTCCGCCGCGGTCAGCGTGACCGTCGCGTCCGACGTGGCCGATTCCAGCGTGAACCCGCCGCGCACCGGCGTATCGCCGAGATCGATGGCGTCGGCCTTCACCATCACCTGCGCGCCGACCTGCGCGCCCAGCGTGACGACGAGCGTGCTTTCCTGCATGCCCGCCGTCAGCGCAGTGAGGTTCGCCAGCGTCTGCATCGCCTCGACCTGGCTCATTTGCGCGAACTGGTTGACGAACTGACTCGCGTCCATCGGCGCGAGCGGATCCTGATTGCGGATCTGCGCGATCAGCAGCGTCGTAAACAGGTTCGACGGCCCGTCATTCGGCTGCGCGCCGCCCGGCGGCAGCACCCCCGGCCCACCGGCGTCCATTCCCGCGCCGCGCATTCCATACTGAATCGCCGTCATGCTTACCCCTCGCCGAGCCGCAGCAGATCCTGCTGCATCGCCTTCACGCGCGACAGCACTTCCGCGTTCGTCGAGAACGCGCGCGACGCCGCCATCATGTCGGTCATTTCCTCGACCGCGCTCACGTTCGAGTAGTACACCATCCCGTTTTCGTCCGCGAGCGGGCTGCCCGGCTCGTACTTCGCGGCCGGCGGATCGTCCAGCTCGATCACGTCGAGCACCTGCACGCGCGCGCCGTGCCCTTCGTACACTGCCGCGAACACCGGCTTGCGCGCCCGATACGCGGTCCCTTCGGTCCCGGCCGTATCGGCATTGGCGAGATTGCTGGCGATCGTATCGAGCCGCACCGTCTGCGCGGCCATCGCCGAGCCGGCAATCTGTGAAATGTCCTTGAAGCTCATCATGTATTCCCGGTAATCGCGGCCCGCAAACCCTTGATCTTCATGTTCAGAAACGTGAGGCTCGCCTGAAAATCGGCCGCGTTCTGTGCAAATGCCGCCTGTTCGACGCCGAGTTCGACCGTATTGCCGTCGACCGACGGCCGGCTCGGCACCCGGTACTTCGGCGCGTCGCCGCCGTGCGCCGCTGCGGCGAACGCATCGTCCGTCAGCATTCGCTCGAGGCTGGCACGAAAATCGATGTCGCGCGCCTGAAAACCGGGCGTCGCGCCGTTCGCCAGATTCGACGCGAGAATCCGCGTGCGTTCGGTACGCACCTTCAGCGCCGCGGCGTGCACGCCCATGTCGCGCTCAAAATTCAATCCCATCGCGTGTTGATCCTGTTCCGAGAGACACCGCGGGGCACGATGCCCCGTATGGCCGATCCAGTCGACAGGCGAAAGGATAAGGACCGCGCGAAGCATCGGCGACGAATCTGAACACATCCTTGACGCGGATCGGGTAGCGCACGCGCCGCTCTATAATCCGCACACCGATCACGACCTTTCGCCGGCCATGTCTGCACGCTTCGCCCTGCTCCGGTTCGCACTGCCCGCCCTCTGGCTCGGCGCCGTCTGCGCCCACGCGTCGCCGGCTGCCGACGAACGCGTCGCGGCATCGGCACGCGCATGGCTGCGCGACTACGCGGCGCGCCAGCCCGTCGACGTCACGAGCATCGACGTCACTGTGCTGCCGCCGGGCGCAAGGCAGGCGGCAGCGCCGATTCAATGCGACAACCCGGAAATCACGCCGGTCGACACGCGCCGCATCGCACGCATGCGCTTCTCGGTCCGCTGCGACCGCTCGAGCCGCCCCGCGATCTTTATCGTGCGCGGCAAGATCTTTGCGAAGCTGCTCGTGGCCGCCACGCCGGTTCCGGCCGGTCGACCGCTGACCCGCGAAGATGTCGCGCTGGCGGAACGCGACTGGCTCGCGACGCAGGACGCGCTTACCGATCCACGTGCGATCGACGGACGTGTGAGCCGACGCGCGCTCAAGGCCGGACAGGTTCTTCAGAAACGCTTCCTGAAAGCACAGACGACCGTGAAACGCGGGCAGGCCGTGCGCATCGTTGCGCAAGCCGGCCAGATCGAGGTCAGTGCGACGGGCACCGCGCTCGACGATGGCGCCACCGGCGACACGATCCGCGTGCGCAACACCGGTACCGGCCGGACCGTCGATGCGCGCGTGGTCGATGCCGACACGGTCGCGCCGGTCGGAGCCGCGTCCAAATAAGCAGCAGTCCCGCGCCGACCCTCATCGACGCGCACTTCGCTCGCCCGGCTCTCCGCGCGATCGGCACCGGCACGCGTGCCCGGCCGCGACCCCGTACGCGCTTCGTCGCGCATCACACGTCCTTTGCGCCGGCCGATATCGGCCGCGCAGCCATCTGACTCAGTCAAGCTACCCGCTCCGCTTTATCCGACCCGTCAGATGGATCGCCGCCCATGCGTTCAATAGACTGACGGCGTTGCCCCGTATCGCGGCACGCAGATCCGAGACATCGTCGATGCGGTTCTGGCAGCGCTTCCCACCTTTAAACAGAGGTTATTCCGTGCAAAGAACAACTCAGAAAATCGCCCTTGTTGCGGCACTCGGCCTCGGTGCCGCCCTACCCGCACATTCGCAGTCGGCCGACCTGACGGTCAAGGGAACGATCAGGCCGACGGCCTGCACGATGACGCTCGGCAACAACGGCGAGGTCGACCACGGGAACATTTTCTTCGGGCGGCTATCCGAAACGGCCCCGACTGAACTCGATACGAAGGAGGTGCCGCTGGCCGTCAATTGCAGCGGTCCGACGCGCTTCGCGCTCGGCTTCGCCGACAACCGCGCCGGCACCGCACATGCGCCGGGGAACGATCAGTTCGGGCTCGGTGAAGTCGACGGCACCAAGATCGGCGCCTATCAGGTCGAATTCGCGAACGAAAGCTTCACCGGCGACGGCAGCCGGATCGACAGCATCCAGACGAGCAGCGACAACGGCGAGACATGGAAGTCGCACGTGACGGCGACGGCGAGTACGGAAAGCCTGCTCGGCTTCGCCGACAGCACGGAAGCGGGACCGGCACCGCTCGAGCAGCTCGCCGGCGCCATTCGCGTCAAGACGTCGATTGCACCGTCGAACACACTGCCGGTTGCCGACTCGGTGCCACTGGACGGCTCGGCCACACTGGAATTGAAGTACCTCTGATTCACGCTTGTCAGAGCCCCGATGCGCACATCGTCATGCCGAATGTGCGCGTCGTCCGTTCCAATACGTTGAGTTCATCCCATGCGAAAAGCCATCTCAGCCCTAGCGGCTGCCGGCGCGTTGAGCGCTGCGCCGCCCGTTCACGCTCAGTCCGCCGACCTGTCGGTCAAAGGCAGCATCACGCCGGCCGCGTGCGCAATCCAGCTCGGCAACAACGGCGAAGTCGACCACGGCGACATCCCGTCCAGTACATTGAGCCCCGGCGAGCCGACCGCGCTCCCGGCGCAACACGTTCCGCTCGCGATCAGCTGCGACGGCGCGACGCGGTTCGCGATCGCGTTTGCGGACAACCGCAGCGGTACGGCGTGGGGCGCCGGGCCGACCGTCTTCGGGCTCGGTGAAACCGACGGCAGCAGGATCGGCGGCTACCGCCTTCAGTTCGATCCCCGCAGTTTCACCGGTGACGGGGCGACCATCGAGTCATATCAGCAAAGCATCGATAACGGGGAAACCTGGCTGTCGGGCGACACGCTGCCGGTACAGCCGGATACGTGGGTCGGATTTTCGGACAGCGCAAACAACAGCGGTCCCGCGGCGTTTCGCCAAGTGACGGGGCCGCTGCGCGTGTCCACCGTCATTGCGCCCGCCGACGAGCTTCCCGCCACCGACGAGGTTCCGCTCGACGGCTCCGCCACGCTCGAACTGAAGTATCTGTAATTGTCGTTACACCGGCGCGGCGATTTTCCGTCCGCGCCGGAAGCCGCTCCGCGTCGATTCGCGCGCTCGGGAAAACCGGCGATACCGAGGAGCCGCGGCTCGAGTGCGACGCTCCGCACTCGGCCTTCGAACCGCAGGAAACGCAATCGCAACACAGCGCACGCCGTCGCACCGTCCGGACAGGAGCCTTGCATGAAACGCGTCGCCTCTCTTGCCATCAGCGTACTGCTCACGCCCGGCATGTTCGTCAGCCATGCCGTGGCCAGCGGAATGCAGCCCGAAACGTCCATCGTCGTGCTCGACGAAGCCGAAGGAGAAACCACGCTCAATGTTAAAAATACCGAAAGCAGGCCTGCATTGCTGCACGCATCGATCGAAGACATTCCGGAAGATCCCGAGCCGCTGGTCCTGCTGACTCCGCCCGTCGCCCGCGTCGAAGCTGGCGACACGCAACTGGTGCGCTTCGTCAGCGTGGCCGGGACGCCCGTTGCGACACAGCGCCTGAAACGGGTGTTGCTCGAAGGCATCCCGCAGCAGGAGGCCGGAAGCGCGAAGATCACCGTGACCGTGCGCCACAACCTGCCGCTGATCATTCATCCGAAGGGACTCGACAAGCATCGCAAGCCTTGGACGCTTCTGAAATGGACGCAGCACGGCGACACGCTGCGCGTGGCGAACGACAGCGCGTACGTCGTGCGACTCGCACAGAACGTAAGGCTGAATCCGTCGGCGCAGATGCTCGAGCTCCCGCGCCCGTACATCCTGCCCGGCGAAACCCTGTCGTTGACCGGCGCCGCGCCCGCTATCCAGTCCGTCACGCTGTTTCCTGCGACGGTATATGGCATCGCCGTCGACAGCTACGACGCTCCGCTGGTCACCGCGCGTCCTTGAGTTGCGCGTCTGTTGCGCCCGTCGCGCGGCCGCGCAAGGGCAGCCGCGATCGCGGCTCGGTTCACCGCCGATTGACGTGGATCGCCGCGCTGTCGGCAGCCGGCTTCGGCTTCGCTCCGGACTGCGCCGGTGCAGACGAAGCCGCGCCCGCTTCGATGCCGCGACGCGGACCGTCATTCGACGCGCGGCTGCTGCGTTCGCGCGGGATCGATCCGCACATCGCCGAATATCTAAGCGTCGCGCCACGCTTTCGTCCGGGCAAGCAGCGCGTCATGTTGATCGTGAACGGCAGGAAGGCCGGTCCCGTCGACGTGACGATCGATGCGAACGGCGAGCTGTGCTGGACCGCGGCGCTCCTCGAACACGCGTCGCTCGACGTTCGCGGCGACGTGCTCGCATCGGCGGACGGGCCGGAATGCGTGCCGTTCGTGAAAGAGTGGCCGCAGACGCGTGTCGTGCTCGCGCCAAACCGAAACGAGATTGCGCTGATCGTACCGACGGCCGCACTGCGCGTGCCGTCCGCACCGGCAGCGGCTGCGGCGGCCGGCGGCGTAGGCGGTGTGATGAACTACGACGTGATGAGCATGACGTCCCATACCGGCAGCCGGACCAGCCGGCACCTTTACGCAACGACCGAAGCCGGATTCAATGCCGACGACTGGATCGTCCGTAGCCGGCAGATGTACGTTTCGGCGGACGGCAGCAGCCGCTTCGAGCACTTGTACGCCTATGCGCAATGGACGCTTCCGGAACGACGCTCGACCATCCAGGCCGGCCAGATCAACATCGCCAGCCCGCTGTTCACGGGTGCGCCGATATCCGGCGTCCAGATCACGCCGGAGGCCGCGCTGACCGTTTCGGGGGGCGGGCCGACCGTCGAAGGCGTCGCACAATCCGACGCGCGCGTGATCGTTCGTCAGGGCGGCAGCGTCATCCATGCGACCCAGATACCGGCCGGCCCGTTTACGCTGACCGGACTGCCGATTCTGAATGCCCGGACCGATCTCGAAGTCACCGTCGCCGAGATCGACGGTTCGGAGTATCGCTTCGTCGTGCCGGCCGCATCGCTCGCAGGTGCCACGTCGACACCGACCGGATATTCGCTGGCAGTCGGTCGGCTGCGCCATCCGGACGCCGCCGGAGCGCGCACGCCGTGGGTCGCGACGGCGGCCGGCAACTGGGCTCGCGGACGGCACACGACCGTGACGGCCGGAGTGATGACGGCGGCCGACTATCACGCCGCGGGCTGGGGTATCGACATTCGGCCGTGGACCGCGACGATCGCAAGCGTGCGCCATACGGTGTCGAGCTCGCCACGCGCACGCGCACGCGGCTCGCAGGCCGTCATGAGCGTTCACGCGGCGCTTCCGTCACGCATCAACGCCGGCCTGTCCGCCACCGTCAGCACGCCGGGCTACCGCTCGCTGCTCGATAGCGCGACCGCAGACGCGTCGACGCCGCGCTATCAGAATCAATATTCCGCGTCGCTCGGCTGGTCGCATCCGGCGGTCGGCGGCCTCAACGTGTCGTATACGCTGTCGAAATCGTCGCGCCACCGGGCGGCGCGTCTTGTCGGATCGTGGACGAAGACGTTCCGGCGCGCAGCACTCAGCGCCCGTATCGAGACGACGACCGGCGGCACCCGCGACGCAGGCGCGGGCCGACGTACCGTATACGTGAGCGTCGGTATCCCATTGGACTCGCGTAGCGTGCGCTCGTCCGTCACGTATCGCGACGATCGGGCCGTTGCGAACACGTCGTTCGCGCATCGTGTGAACGAATACGCAAATTACCGGATCGCGATCGAACGCGGCCGGCACGGCGTCGATGCATCCGGCAACCTCGCCGTCACGCCGCGCTATGCGCAACTCGGCGTCGGTGCAACCCGCTACGGGCGCCGCGGCTCCAGCTACTCGGCGCAATTGCGCGGCGGGATCGCACTGCACGGCGGCGGCATCACCGCATCGCCGTATCCGATCCAGGATACGTTCGGCATCGCTTCGGCCGGCAACATCGGCGGGGTCAGGCTGCAGACGTCGTCCGGCCCGGTGTGGACCGACGCATTCGGACAAGCGGTGATTCCGTCGCTGCCGCCGTACCGTCGCAGCCGCGTCGAGCTCGATACGCGAACGCTGCCGCGCAACGTCGATATCGGCAACGGTGTCAGGACGATCGAGGCAGGCCGCGGGTCGGTCAATCGCGTGACGTTCGACGTCGTGCGAACACGGCGCGTCTGGCTGGAGGCCGCCACCGAAGACGGCCGGCCGCTGCCGAAAGGCGCGTCGGCGACCACCGAGGACGGCACGTTCGTGACGACCGTGGTCGGCGGCGGGCAGATCTTCCTGACCGACGCCGTACCGCACCAAACGCTGATCGTCCGCACGAGCGACGACAGCACGTGCACGCTGACGGTCGAGTTGCCCGACAAGGCCGACGACGACGCATTTTACGAACGGGCGCGCGCCGTGTGCCGCGGCTGATGCGGACGTGCCACTTTCACACAGGAAAATTCGTCAAGATGAGGAACAAACGACTGCGATTGCGCGGGCTTCATCCCATACATGGGCTGGCGGCACAGGTGCTGTTGTCGCTGCTGCCCGCCGCGTACGCGCAAGACTGCACCCTGAACCTCAGCGAGCCGCTGCTCGACTTCGGCGATCTGAACCGGGCGGAACTGCACCGCAGGACGCCCGACGGGCGATACGTACCGGCAGGCACGCGCAGCGCGTTGCTGACGGTACATTGCGAGCAGCCCGCGGAAATCGTGCTGCGCTTCGACGCTCAGCCGGCCGGCCGCCGGCGTTTTGCATGGACCGAGCACGGGAGCTACACGGTAGCGATGCGCGACGCCAGACTCGACGGCCATCCCGTACTTCTGGCCCGGATCGGCGCGACCGATACGGCCGCGCACGCGCCGGCCGCGACTGCGATGTTCGCGCCGGACGAGGCGATCGGCGCGATGTCGAAAGATCGCGTTGCGAAGGGTAGCGTTTTCACCGCGCACGTCGACGTCGAAGCGCAGATCGCACCGGAAGCGCTGCGCGTACGGGACGAAACGCCGCTCACCGGACACGGACAACTGCGCCGCGTCGAGTAAGCGCGCTCAACGGGGCGCGTCGCGAAGCCGCGCGACGACCTGGGCCAGCTTGGCCGCGTAGCGCGGGTCGGTCGCGTAACCACCCTGTATGAGACCGCGCGCGAACTTCGACGCGTCGTCGCCGTGACCGAGCGCACCGGCATACCGCCGGTTGTTTCCGATCAGGTCCACATAGTCTCTGAACGCACCGGCATAGTCGCGATAAGCGCGAAACCGCTCGACGGTCTTGATCTCCGCACCGTTGACGTACTCGGTCGTCGTGGAGTCGACGACGTCGCCGCGCCATGCGCCGGTCGCCTTGATACCGAACACGTTGTGCGACGTACGGCCGTCGGCATGCCGCAGCGGCCGCTGTCCCCATCCCGATTCAAGCGCTGCGTGAGCGACGACCAGATCGGGCGATGCCCCGAGCGCGGCCGCCGCGCGCTCGGCATGTGGAAGGATGTCGGCCACGAACGCACGCTGTCGTGCGTCGAGCGAGCCGGCCTGCGCGAGCATGTCGAGTGCCGCCTCGCCGGCACGGAGTGTGCCGCCGCCCGGGACGCCGATCTCGCCGCGATCGCGACGAACGTTGGACCACAGCGCCGGCGGCGCCGATACTGCTGCACGTCGTGCCGGTCCGAAGCCGTTTTTGACGGTCGCCTCGATATCGCGATGCAGACGCGCATACACGTTGCCGAAACTTTCACGGCTGCCGTGCGCCGTCGCGGGAATCGGAGGCCGATTCCCGACGGCGGGTTCGTTCACACGCGCGGGCCACAGAAACGGATCAGCGCGGAGCATAGGTGTGCGGCTCGCCTTTCAGCAGCGAATGCATCGCTTCGGATTGCATCGCCAGCAGGTTGCCATTGCGCGCCACACGTGCCTTGCAGGCCCGGATCAGCGCGTCGATCTCGCCGCAATGCTTGATCACCGACGCGCGCTGCAGTGCGCACTCGGCCCCCGGAAAAATCGTCTCCGCGAGTCGCGCGGCGCCGCCCGGCCCTGTCCCGACCCGCGCAACGCGAGCATCGCGCCGGGCCTCGAGCGAAGCGACTTCCGTGTCGATCGCCGCCGCGAGCGCGCGCAGCGCGTCGACGTCGAGCCGCAACGCAGCCTGAAACTGGTCGTCCAGCATTTTCTGCAATTCGCGATAGGCGGCGAGGTCCGCACGGAGGCCGTCCAGCAACGCCCGCTTGCGTGCCGGCGTCATCGTCCGCCCCTCCGGTGAAAGGCGCACACGTGCGTTGCGACCGCCGCTGCATCGAACGGGATCTCCCCCGCTTCCAGCGCTGCCTTGATTTTCGCTACGCGCTCGCTGTCGACATCGGCCGCTTCCTTCAGGCCCGCCCGACCGGCGGCCAGCGTCGGCACGTCCGATGTCGACGGCTGCCGCGCGGCAACAGGCGCGGGCGTGCTTGCACGTACGCTGCCGGTCTCCGCCGTGTCCGCCTTGTTGATCATCTCGATCGGTCTCGCCTCATTGGTAATACGCACCATATCTCTCTTCCTTACACGACTTCCGGCACTCTAAACCGACGGCCGAGCGTCCACTTCCATGAAACGACCTAAACGAGCGCGGGATTAAATGCCGAGCGACGAGCGGGGCCTTGCGATTTCGCCGGCCAAAAGCCGGCCCTTTCGGCAGCCCTGCCGTTGCGCCGGACAGACTCGACAGCCGCGATGCTAGTCATCGCGCCGTACGCCCGCCGACGCGACGTCGATTCCCGGCGCCCAAGGAGCGACTTGTGCCGGAGGGCCGAACATCGCGGCGAGCGTTCGCGCATATTGGGGCGTCGTCACCACGAATTCGATGCGCCGGTTGTGCGCCGCGCGCGAATCGCTCGACAACGGCGCACGATCTGCCATTCCGATCACCTGCAGCACGCGCCCGGGCGGCATCCCGCCGTCGACCAGTGCGCGCCGGGCCGACATCGCGCGATCCGCCGACAAATGCCAGTTCGAACGGCCGCCCAGCCCGTATTTGCGGTACGGGACCGAATCCGTGTGCCCGATCACGAGCAATGGACTGTCCGTCTGCGCAAACAGCGCTCCCATCTTGTCGAGCAACGGTCGAAACGGCGGTGCGGGCACCGCGCTGCCGCGCTCGAACACGCCCTGCGACTCGCTGTCGTGCAGCATCAGACGCAGGCCGAACGGCGTCATGACCGAACGCAGGTTGTCCTGCAGGCCTGCGTCGGCCCCCAGCCGATCGAACCGCGCGGCGAGCTGCGCCAGCCCGTCGTCCGCGTCCCACGTGACGGCACCGGTCGACGGGTCGATCGCGCGCGGCCCGATCGGCTCGTCCAGCGACGGCGCGGACCCTGTGCCATCGAACATGCCTGCGCCGCCGTCGTACATCGCCTGCTCGGACATCTCGATCAGCTTGATGCGCGTCTCTTCCTCGTCGCGTGCGGCCAGCACCCACAGCAGCAGGAACAGGCACATCAGCGCGAGACAGAAGTCCGCGAACGCCACTTTCCAGTTGCCGCCGTGATCGTGGTCGTGCGCACGCCGCGGCGCCCGCTTGACGATCGTGTCGCCGTCGGCATGACGCCCGCGCTTGGCGCCGCCGGTGGACTCGACGTTCGCAGTCATGCGCGCGCCCCGTCGAGATCCTTGATCCACGTCTCGAGCTGCGCGAAGCTCGGCTTGTTGATCAGCTGCACCAGTCGACGCCCCGCGTCGATCGCAAGCAGCGGCGGCTTGCCGGCCGCGTACGCGACCAGCACGACCTTCGCGCACTCGAAGTCCGACATCTCGGCCCGCACCAGCTGGCCGATCACGCTGGACAGCGGATCGAGCACGCCGTAGCAGAAAAAGATGCCGATGAAGGTGCCGATCATCGCGGCGCCGACCTGCTCCGCGAGCTCGCCCGCACTCGCGCCCGCGTTGATGCCGTTCATCGCCATCACGACGCCGAGCACGGCTGCGACGATCCCGAAGCCCGGCATCGCGTCCGAAATCTTCTTCATCGATCGCGACGGCTGCTCCAGATCTTCGTGAATCGCGACGAGCTCCTGCTCCAGTACGCCTTCGAGCTCATGTGCGCTGATTTTGCCGAGCGCCATCATCCGGAAATTGTCGACGATGAACGCCAGCAGCTTCGGCTCGGCCAGCACGAGCGGATAGCGGGTGAACAGCGAACTCTCGTGCGGCGCCTCGACGTGCTGATCCAGCGCTTTCAGATCGCGTCCGACTTCGAGCAGCTCGTACATCAGCAGCAACAGCTGCCGCTGAAACTCCGTGCCGGACGCGCGTTTTCGTCCCGTCACGACTTTTCGCACCTGCGACGCCATCTCGGACAGCACGTGCCGCGGGTTGCCGATGACGAGCGCGCCTGCCGCCGCGCCGACGATGATCAGCAGCTCCACCGGCTGCCACAGCTTCGCGACGTTCCCGCCCATGAAGATGAAGCCGCCGAGCACGCATGCCATCACGATCACGATGCCCACTATCTGCTGCATAGCGAATTCCTTGTCATCACGCGCATCACGACCGTTCGAGGTAGCCGCGCATTTTCTTCAGCGCGCCGCGATGCAGCTGGCAAATGCGCGCCGTCGTCAGGTTCAACACCGCGCCGATCTCCGGAAGCGTCAAATCGAACTCGTAATAGAGCTGGATCACGCGCTGCTCGCGCTCGTCGAGGACCAGCAGCGCCTGTTCGATCCCGCGCCGCGCCAGCACCTGGGCCTCGGGCCCCGCCTGCGCCTCCCCCGGCACGTCGCCGTGCGCGTTGATCAACTCGTCCAGGCTCATGAGTTCGTTCGCGCTGTCGTCGAGCATGATCCGGTCGTATTCGACGCCGTCGATGCCCAGCGCGGCGCAGATGTCGTCCTTGCCGGGTTCGCGACCGAGCTTGCTGCGCAACGCGCGCTCGCACGAGCGCAGCCGATGCGCGCCTTGCCGGGCGGTACGCGGACGCCAGTCCTGGCGGCGCAGTTCGTCGAGAACCGCGCCGCGGATGCGCACGACCGCGTAGTTCGCAAACGCGTCGTCGGGCTCGCCATAGCGACGCAGTGCCTCGAGCAGCCCCATGATGCCGATCTGCTCGAGATCGTCGCGGTCGATGCCGGCTGCGCCGTGACCGGCGAGCTTGCCGACGACTCGCTTGACGAGCGGTGCGTATTCGGCGATCCAGTGCGCCTCGCCGCGGGGCAGCATGCCGTTGCACGCACGCTGCACGTTTTCATATTCGGTAAAAGTAATCGATGTCATCCGCTTCAATCCACCATGACCTTCGCGACCAGCACGTCGGTAAACGGCCGGGCTTCCTCGGTGCCGAACGCAGCCGCAAACGCACCGTTCAGCCGGTCCGACATATCGGTCGGCCTCATTCGCAGTACGTCCGCCGCCGAGTATTCGGACAGCGCCTGATACGACAGCGCCCGCAACAACGGCAACTGTTCGCGTACGCGCTTTTCCGATTTCTCGGTCGCTGCCGTAAACACCAGATCGATCGACATGTAGCGCGGTCGCGCCGCGCCGTCGGCCTTCAGCATGACGACCAGCTTGTCGAGCGACACGTAACGCGCCGTATCGACGTCGGCCGCCGCCTTGGGCGCGGCGGTGCCGCCGAACTGCCCTCCCGTCAGCAGCACGGCTGCGCCCGCACCGCCCAGCGCCAATACCGCAACGCCGATCGCTATCCACTTCCCACTCGGTTTCATGCTCGTTTCCTGTTTCGCATCGGCTTCACCGTCAAGCCGGTTCGAACGTTCCGGTATCGCCCTCGAATGCGAGTGCGCTGCCGGGCTTCTTTTCCCGATCCGGTGCCGGATCGTCGCGTCGCGGCCGGCCGTCGCCGGCTTCGTGGTCGCCGCGCCTCGACACCTGCACCGAGACGTCGTGAAACTGGCGCGTGCCGAGCTCGTGCCGCAAGCTGTCGCTGATCGCCTGCAGCTGCCGCACCACGTCCGCATCGGCCGCCGACATATGGACGCTGATCGCGCCGCGGTCGTGTCGCAGCTCGATCGTCACGTGTCCGTTGCCGTACGAATCGAGTTGAACGCTCGCATGCTGGACGCGCTGCGACGCCTGAACGGCGATGCGCTCGGCCAACGCCGCCACGACGCGCGATCGCTCGTCCGGCGCAGCCGCAGCTGCGGCGTCGGGCTGCGTCGGCACCGCGGCGGCCTGCACGATCGCCTTCAATGCCGCCGCGTTATCGGGAACCGGTACCCACTCTTGCAGCGGCAGCGCCGACGTCGACTTGCCGTCGCCGCTGTCGACAACCGGCAATCGCGTCACGGCCGGCGCCGTCGACCGAATGTCGTCGGCGCCGGGTACGTGTGCGAAGCCGGTGAGATCGGCGAACGGTCTCGCTTCACGGGCGGCCATCTGCACGCGCAGGACCGCCGCCGGCAGAGCCGGCACCGCGCCCGCGAGAGCGGGCTGCCATACGCCGTCCGCCGCGATGACGACCGCGTCGATCGGCGGCCGGCCGGCCACGTCTGGAGCGGCGATACGCCGGGCGCCCGTATCGCGCCCCGCGTCGATGCCGTCCGGCGGCTGGACCGCGGGAAACGCGACGAAACACGGGACCGCGATACCTTCGACAGCCGTATCGGCGACGGCGAGATCGGGCACACCGGCCGTCACGCTTGCCCCGTCGTCGTCGCACGGCATGTCGTCGATCGTCCGTGCGATGGTCGACAGCCACGCCGCAGCGGATTCCGTCGAGCCGGCTGCCCCATGTTCAGCAAGCACGACGACGTCCGGCCTCGACAATGCGATGGCGTCACCTGTCAGCATCGACGTCATCACGCGTCGAGCTCGCCGTTCTGACGCGCATACGCGCGGCACCCCGCGCGCCGTTCGCTGACGCGCGTCATCTCGCGGGTCAAGGCCCGCAGCTCGTCCTCCAGCATCTTCGTCGCCTCCCGATGCGAGGCAGCCAGCAGCATGAGTGCGCTGCATGCGGCGCGATCGAGCTTTTTTCCGGCAAGCTCCGTCGCAACCAGATGTGCCTCGCGATCGATCATCGCGAGCGAATCGAAGTCGCGCGCGATCATCGCCTTACGGACGCGAACCGCCAGATCGTTGATGTATCGTGT
The DNA here is from genome assembly GCF_902499135.1 of Burkholderia dolosa. Lineage (GTDB taxonomy): Bacteria > Pseudomonadota > Gammaproteobacteria > Burkholderiales > Burkholderiaceae > Burkholderia > Burkholderia dolosa. The sequence goes on along the minus strand of NZ_CABVPR010000066.1, from coordinate 10,159 downwards.
TACCTGCATGTCTACCGTCCGTGTTGTTGATCGATTTGCGCCCACGCGTCGCGAAGCGTCGTCACCAGCGATGCGACTTCGTCGACGAGCGCCGTGTCGAGCGTGAGGCCCGCCTCGTTGAGACGACGCACGCAGTACTCGTACAGCCCGGTCAGACGCCCGACGATTTCGACTTTCGCATCGTGATCGAGCATGCTCGTCAGCCCGGCGAACATCGCGATGCATTTCGCGATGCCGTTTCCCTTCTGCTCGTAGCGCCCCGCGTCGATATGCGCGCGAACCCGGACGAGCTCGTCGAGCAGACCGTTCATCAAGACAACCACCAGCTGTGCCGGCGATGCGCCGGCCGTCTGCCCGTCGCGATGCGACGCGCAGTAGTTCTCGTACCCCTGTTGATGAATCACTTCCTTTCTCCGAAGGTCGGCAGACTGTCGAGCAGCGCCAGCGTGACCTGCATCTGCTTCTGCATCTGCTCGACTCGACTGAACTTCTCCAGGTACCGCTCGTAGACCTGACTGTATTGCGTCTCCAGCGCCGCTTCCTTTTTGTTCAACGAAGTTTCAACAGCCTGATTCGACTCCTGACGACGCTTGATATGACCGTCCGTCGGCGATGTCCACGTCTTCAGATAGGCGTCCATCCGCGACGGAATGCTGTCGGTTCCGCCACCGAGCAACGCGTTCAACGCCTCCGGGTTCTTGCCGACCGCCGCCTCGAAACGATCGGCGTCGAGCGACAGCTTTCCGTTGCGATCCACTTCGAAACCGAACGCCATCAGCCGCTGACCGCCCGCGTCGCCGCGCAGCAGCTCGACGAGCTGCTGCTTCAGCGACCGTACCCCGGCGTCGCCGGAAAACGGCCCTGCAACCTTGTCCTCTCCGCCGCTCGCGGACAGCTCGCCGAGAAGCGTCATCACTTCGTTATACGAGTCGACGAATGCCTGAGCCGCCTCCTTCGTCGCGGCGGCGTCCGTCTCGACCTTCAACCGGACCGGAACGTCGCTTGCACGCGAGAACGTCACCGACACGCCGTCGATGCCGTCGAACGTATTCGACGACTGCTTGATCCGCATTCCGTCCTTGCCGCCCAGATAGAACACCGCATCGCGCGCTTCGGCCAATTCGGTCGGCGGCTGCTCGAGTGCGGCACGCAGCTCCGCGCTGCCGGCCTTCGATGCGTCCACCGTGATCCGGCTCCCTTCGCCGCTTTGCCCGGCCGTGAGAACAAGCTGCTGCTTGCCGTCGACATTGATGATCGATGCGGTCACCTTGCCGCCGTTTCCGTCCGCCTGGTTGATCGCGCGCGCGAGTTCGGCCGGCGTCACGTCGCCGTTCTCGTCCACGTTCGCGGACGCAAGATCGACGTCGAACGCGGTCCCGTCCCCGAGCGAAATCGTCATCGATCCCGCGTCTTCCGCCGCAAAGGGCGGCACCTTCGCATACGCGACCTGATGCGCGGACGCGAGCGTGTCGACCACGAACGTATAACTACCCGGCTGTGCGCCCTTGCCGACCGTCACCGTACCCATCCCCGCATCCGACATCGACGCGGCGAACCGGACCGCCGCGCCCTGCCCCTTGATCTCGGAGATCGACGTCTGGAACGACGACATCGCGCTTTGCAATTTCGACAATGCCGACTTCACGGCACTGTTGTTCGCCTTCTGCAGCTTCAGCAGCTCCCGCGACTGAAGCATGTACAGGTCCGCGAACGCCTGCGCGTTTTCCGCAGGCACTCCGATACTGAACATGACAAATTCCCGTTATCCATCGTGAAAGGAACGACCTCCGTCCGTGCGTTGCCGCAGCCACGCCTGGGTCGCCAGTTCGTCTTCGCGCTTTCGCGAGCGTGCGTCGCGCGCATGCGCCATTTCGCCGCGGCGTCGCTCGAGCACGGCGGTCAGGCTGCGATGACGGCGCATCGCTTCCACGAGCGCCGTCCTGCTGTCCGTCATCGCGCGCTCATGCACAGCCAGCTGGTCCGCCTGCCGGTGAATGGTGTCCAGCAACAGCGCCTTGTAGTCGCCGCCGTTGGCGGCAAGCGCCGGATGCCCGCGTCGAACCTCGGGCAACTCGTCGGCAAGCGACTGCAGCTGCGCGAGCGTCGCGCGGTGACGCCGATGCTCGGTCTGCCGCTCCGCGAACGCAGCCCCCAGCCGATCGACGTCGCGCTTGCGCAGCTCGGCCAGCCGCGCGAGGCTTCCCACCGCACGCTCGATGCTCATTCGAGCAACGCCAGCATCTGCGCGACCGTGTCGTCGTACGGCGCCGCGTCGCCTTGCGCCTGCGACAGGAACGCCGCGATGCGCGGATGCAACTCGACCGCGCGGTCCGTCGCGGGATCGGCGCCCGCGACGTAGCCGCCGAGCGGAATCAGGTCGCGCACCTGCACGTGGCGCGACAGGAGGTCCTTCAGCTCGCTCGCGGCCGCGCACTGCGCGCTCGATGCAACGAGCGACATGCATCGGCTCACCGAGCGCGTCACGTCGATCGCCGGATAATGCCCCTGCGCGGCAAGTTCGCGCGACAGCATGATGTGGCCGTCCAGAATCGCGCGAGCCGTATCGACGACCGGATCCTGCTCGTCGTCGCCTTCCGCGAGCACCGTATAGATCGCACTCATCGAACCGCTGCCTTCGCCGTTGCCCGCCCGCTCGACGAGCGCAGGCAGCATCCCGAACACCGAAGGCGGATAGCCCTTGGTGGCCGGCGGCTCGCCGAGCGCGAGGGCCAGCTCGCGCTGCGCCATCGCGTAGCGCGTCAACGAATCGACGAGCAGCAGCACGTTGTCGCCGCGATCGCGAAAATGCGCGGCGATCGCGTGACACAGTTCAGTGGCCATCAGCCGCATCAGCGGCGATTCGTCGGCCGGCGCGACGACGACGATCGCCTTTCGCATCCCGTCCGGCCCGAGCGCATGTTCGACGAATTCGCGTACCTCGCGGCCGCGCTCGCCTATCAACCCGACGACGACGACGTCCGCCGCGGTCTGTCGGGTGATCATCCCGAGCAGCACGCTCTTGCCGACGCCGCTTCCCGCGAACAGTCCGACGCGCTGGCCGCGTCCGATCGTCAGCATGCCGTTGATCGCGCGCACGCCGACGTCGAGCACGCCCGCGACCGGGCGCTTCTTCATCGGATTGATCCTCGGCGGGCGCAGGTCGAGCGGCGCATCGCCGGTCAGCGGACCGCCGCCGTCGAACGGCTCGCCCATCCCGTCCACGATGCGGCCGCGCCACGCAGCGCCGATCGTCAGTTGCCGACCGGCACCGGCCGGCATCACGCGGGCGCCGGCGAACAGGCCGGCCGGCGCGCGAAACGGCATCAGCTGCGTCACGTCGTCGCGAAAGCCGACGACGCGCGCGTCGATCCACTCGCCGGAAGCCGTCTCGATTCGCGCGTTCGCGCCGGTCTCGAACGGATAGCCCGTCGCCTGCAGCAGGATTCCCGATACGCCGATGAGCCGTCCGACCTGCGTCGCGACGGGCAAATGATCGAAGTCGATATTTCGCAGCGTGTCGTTCATCGATCCCCCCCTTCGTCGGCTGCGCGCTGCGCAGCACCGACATGTTCGGCAATCCGTTCGAGACAGGCCGCAAGACGCTGGCCGCAACCGGCATCGACTTCCCGCGCGCCGACCTTGACCCGGCATTCACCCGACGCCAGGCGCGCATCGGGCGCCAGGTTCCAGCGCTGCGCCAGTTCCGGCGCAGCGGCTTCGATGCGGGCGAAGTCGGCCTCGCTCACGCGCACTTCCGGTGTGTCGGATGCCTGCGGTGACGACGCGAGCGCTTCGTCGACGAACGCGAGAATCTGCTCGGGCCGCATCTCGAGTTCGACGCGGATCACCTGGCGCGCGACCTTTTCGACGAGCGCGACCAATTCGTCGCGCATTGCACCGCGCTCCGCACGTGCAAGCGCGTCGAAGCCGGCGACCAATGCGTCGAGCGGTTCGGCGAGCGCATCGAGTGCGGCCTGCGCATCGTCCCGCGCGAGCTGCGCGCCTTCGTTGCGGCCCGCCGCCATTCCCGCCGCGTAACCGTCGTCGTAACCGGCCTGCCGCGCGTCGTCCAACTGCGCGATCGACGGCGAGTCGTCGAGTCCAGGCAGCGGCGCATCGCCGCGGTTTCCGTCGTCGCGTGTCGTGCGAAAGCGCGTCAGCGAAGGAAACGCGTACTTCCGATAGCTGCGCATCAAACCACTTCCTCCGCGATCAGCTGCAAGTCGATCTCACCTTCCTCAGCGAGCGAGCGCACCTGCTCCATGATCGCGCGGCGCGCGGCATCCACCCGGCTGAGCGGCACCGGGCCGGTGCGGTTCAGCAGATCCTCGAACGCAGTGACGGAGCGACGCGGCATCGAGCGCAACAGCGCATCGCGCAATTCCGGCGCCGCTCCCTTCAGCGCGACCGCCCACTCGTTCATCTCGATCCGGTCGAGCAGCACGGCGATCGTCGCGTCGCTCTGACGCGCGAGAATCGCGAAGTCGTAGATTCGCTCTTCGACCGCGGACATGATTTCCGGGTCCGATTCGCGCATCACCGCGACGAGCCTGCTCCGGTCGCCCGGCATCCGGTTGATCAGTTCTGCCGCTTGCCGCGCGCCTTCTACTACCGTGCTCTGCGTACCGAGGTCGTCGATCAGCGCATCGACCACGGCTTCCAGGTCGCCCAGCAGTGCGTGATCGATCTCTTTCAGCCTTGCGATATCGAGCAGGACCGTCTCGCGGCGCGCGGCCGGCATCGCCGCGATCACCTCGCTACCCTGCTCCGGCGGCAGGAACGCGACGAACATCGCCTGCATCCGCACATGCTCCATCGCGAGCCGGTCCGCGATCCAGCGCGGTTGCGCCCATTGCAGACGCGTCATCTTCGGACCGATTACATCGCCGTAAATCCGGCTCAGCACGCTGTTCGCGATCGGGCCGCCGAGCGCGACGTCGAGCGAGCGCTGTAAAAATGCACGCGACGCGCCGCTCACCCGGCTTTGCGCGCGGAACGCATCGAAGAACTGCTCGATCGTCTCGCGCACCGCGTCGATCTTCATCCCGCGCATTCTCGCCATCACGAGCGTCACGTCGAGCAGCTCCTCGCGCGACAGGCAGCGCAGCACCGCACCGGCCGCTTCCTCGCCCATGCTGAGCAGGATCAGCGCGGCGCGCTCCACGTCGGTCAACGGCGCGCTTTGCGTGGCGCGCTGCGCCGCTTCACGCGCGGCACCCGACCGAACCTCGGTCGTCATGGTTTCGTTGGCGTTACTCATGTTTGCGAATCCAGGGTTTGATGACTTCGGCAACGCGCTCAGGCGCGTCGTGGGCCAGATTTTTCAGGTGATCGGCCAGGACATCGACGTCCGAGCCGACTGGCGGCAGCGTCGCATCCTCGGGCAGCATCGCCGCTCGCAAGCCGTTTCCTGAGCCCGGCGCCGGCTCGTCGGCGGGCTGCTGCGCGTCGGTCGCGACGGGCGGCACCGGTTCGCGACCCGCGACCCATTCGCGCAGAATCTTGATCAGCGGACGGAGCACGAACAGGAAGATCGACAATGCGGCGACCGCGTAACCGCCCCACGTCGCCATCGACACGATGTTGTCCGGCTGCTTCCACCACGGCAGCGTTTCAACGGCGGGCGGTGCGCGGAAATCCAGCGCCGACACGACCAGTGCGTCATCCCGCGCGCCGTCGATGCCGAGGCCGTTTCGCAGCACTGCATCGATGCGTTCGATCTGTTCCGGCGTCCACGCCTTCGCGCCGCCGGGTGCCGCCGCGTTGTTGATCACGACCGCCACGTTCAGACGCTTCAGGCGCGCAGGGCTGCGCTTGATCTTCACGACGTTGCGGTCGTATGCGAATTGCCGCGTCTGCGCGTTGCGACCGCTTTGTTGAGCATCCGCCGTCTGGCTGGCTGCGGGCGGCGCAATCGGACGATTCGAAAGCGAGCCCGGCACGCCGACCGCGGCCTGCGCGCCGTCGCGCTCGTCGCGCGTCGCCTCCTGCATCACCTTCGGCGTGTCGCCGTATCGCTCGCGCGTTTCCTCGACGCGGTCATGATCGATCTCCGCCGTCACGCTCGCTCGGAAATTGCCGTCGCCCAGCGTCGGCAGCAGCAGTTCGCGGATGTTGCGCAGCGTTTCCTCCCGGATGCGCGCGCCGAACTCGCCGTCGGTCGCGGCGGCCGAATCGGGATCGATCAGCGCGGACAAGTGATTGCCAGCCTGGTCGACGACCGTGACGCGTGACGGATCGAGATTCGCTACGCTGCCGGCCACGAGCGCAACGATCGCGGAGATCTGGTCCTTCTTCAGCGTCCGCCCCTGCTTGAGCGTCAGCACGACCGACGCCGAGCTCTTGTCGCCGTCCGCGAGAATGAACGACGACGACTTCGCGACTGACAGGTGCACGCGTGCGGATTCGACCGGCTCGACGCTGACGATGCTGCGAACCAGCTCGCCTTCGAGGCCTCGCCTGAAGCGCACGTCCTGCACGAACTGGCTGACGCCGAGCGGATCGCTCTTGTCCACCTGATCGAGTCCGGCGGGCAGCTTTGCGACCACGCCTTTCGCGGCGAGCAGCATGCGCGTCGCGCCGAGCTGCGATTCCGGCACCAGCACCTGACCGCTTTCCGGGTGGATTCGATACGGAATGCCTTCCGTCTCGAGAACGGTCATCATGTCGGCGGCGCTGATGGATTCCTGCGACCCGAACAGCGGCTTGAAGCGTGTATCGCGATGATGCATGACCATCATCGCCAGCGCGGTCACGCAGATCGCCAGCACCACCAGCGGCATCAGCTTCATCAGCGACGCGGACGACGGCAGCCGCATCCCGGACGGCATCGCGCGGGACAGCGCGGCTTTGACTTGATTGAGCACGGTGTTCGCTCCGTCAGACCGGCATCTTGATCACGTCGTCGAACGCGCTCATCACCTTGTTGCGGACCTGAACCATCATCGAGAACGACAGGTCGGCCTGCTGACTCTCCAGCACTGCGCTCACGAGATCGTCGCTATCGCCGCGATCGACGGCGGCCAGCTTGTCGCTCGCCGTGCGCTGTTGTGCGTCAACCTGTTCGATCGCGTGTTTCATTGCATCGGCGAAGCCGCCAGCGTGCGCGTCCGCCGTATCGGCCGGGTGCCCTGCTACCGCGCCGACGTCGGGCTGGCCGCTCTGAATCGATTCGAGCATTGCGCTCGTCAGTGCAATATCCATCACAGCTCCATCTGGACTTAATCGAGAGCCGGATTGTGTCGTTATCAGACGGGGGTAACGACAATGCTGAACAGAAATTGAACTGTCGCGACGAACCCGTCCTGCTTGCCGGTGCGAGCGCCGTCGTGTCGACGTGCGAAGGCCCTCGAAGCGCGAATCGATAAAACGGTCGCCGCGCTGCGGAGCCACGCCGTTCGAACGCCGGACATCGCATCGCGACGTCGTCACGGCACTGGACGGGCATGGTGGCGACAAAAGAATTCATGAGGCCGCGCGGCCGCCCGGATGTACGGTGCCGCTCGAGTGCTGCACGGACCACGAGCGGTCGTTTCAGCGACGACCGAGGCGCGGCCGCGCGCGGCGCGCTTCAGCCTCTCGGCGACGGCTGGCCGGTGAACCTGACGGCAGATCCGCCGCTCCGGTTCTTGTTCTTGATATGCGTGCGTGTTCGCCAGCATGGTGGGCTTGATCGAGAAAGCGCTGTAGCACGAAGCAACTTTCTTCGATCGTCATCCGCTTGCTCTGCTCTTGCCCGCGCCCCACACACCAATTTCACCGATAGCACTGCAAACCGGTGAAGCAACTTTCCACGGATTCTTCTTCGATGCTTTCGACATTGAAACATTGTTATGACGCGCGACTGATGAAAGTCGCGCTGCCGCTTCTGATGCTGCTCGTCGTATCGCTCACCGCAGCATGCGGCGGAGGCGGCAGCGGCGGCACCCATCCCGCCGTCGGCGCGCCAGCGGGTCTCAGCTACAGCGACTCGGCCGTCGTCTATACCGTCGGCTCCGCCATTCCGCCGAACCTGCCTTCCAGCAGCGGCGGCACCATCGCCCAATACAGCGTTTCACCCGCATTGCCTGCGGGCCTCGCGCTCGATCCCGTCACCGGCGTCATCTCCGGCACGCCCACAGCCGTTGCCCACGCAACCATCTATACGGTCACCGGCCGCAACGCCGCGGGCAGTGCCGCCGCGCGCGTGCAGATCGAGGTCAAGCATCGTGCGATTGCGCCCGACTCGCTCGCCTATCCGGACAACCCGGTCGTCTATACGACCGGCGTCGCGATTCATCCGAACGTGCCCGTCGTGTCCGGCGGCGCCATCACCGGCTTTGCCGTGTCGCCTGCGTTGCCGGCCGGGCTCGCACTGAACCCGCAGACCGGCGCGATCGGCGGCACGCCCACGGCCGTCACCGCACCTGCCGACTACACCGTGACCGGCTCCAATAGCGCGGGCAGTATCTCCACCGTCGTCAACATCGAGGTTCGAAACGCGCTCGTGCCCCCCGCAAGCTTGACCTACGACGACCCCGATGCGGTGTACCCGAGCGGACAGCCCATCGCGCAAAACACGCCGCATGCGAGCGGCGGCGACGTCGATGTGTATACCGTCACGCCCGCGTTGCCCGACGGACTGTCCATCGATGCGTCCACCGGCATCATCAGCGGGCTGCCGACTCGCGTGCAGCCGCGCACCGTTTATACGGTCACCGGGAGCAACGGTGCTGGAAATGTCTCTGCACAAATCGCCATTACCGTTTCGCAGGGAATACAGAAGTGGGTGCCGGTCGACAGTATGAGCGAGCCCCGCAGTCGCCCTATCGCCACACTGCTGCCCGACGGCACCGTGCTCGTCGCAGGCGGGCAAGGACTAGTGGGCACGGTCGGTAGCGCGGAGCTGTACCAGCCTGACACGAAGACGTGGGAAAACGTCGCCAGCATGAACACGCCTCGCCGCGGCCACAGCGCGGTACTGTTGCACGACGGCACCGTGCTCGTCATGGGGGGCTCCCGCAATGGTGTCATGGGTGACATTAGCAGCGCCGAGCTGTACCACCCCGACACCAAGACGTGGGAGACCGTCGCAAATATGGGTACGGCTCGCGCTTACCACACCGCCACGCTGCTGCCCGACGGCACCGTGCTCGTCACGGGAGGCTACAGCCATAGCAACGGCCAGTTCAGCAGCGCCTTTCTCTACCACCCGGACACCAAGACCTGGGAAACCATCGCCAGCATGAGTAGGGCTCGCGATCGCCACACTGCCACGCTGCTGCCAGACGGCACCGTGCTCGTTGCAGGGGGCTACGCTGGCAACGGGTACGTCAACAGCGCCGAACTGTACCACCCGGACACGAAGACCTGGGAGACCGTCGGCAGCATGAGTACGGCTCGCCAATATCACACCGCCACGCTGTTGCCTGACGGCACGGTGCTCATCGCGGGCGGCCGCGACGGTCGAAGCCTCAGCGGCGCGGAGCTGTATCGTCCGTCCACCAAGAGCTGGGAGACCGTCGACAGCATGAACATGGAGCGCGAGAACCATACCGCCCAACTGCTGCCCGACGGCACCGTGCTCGTCGCGGGGGGCCGTTCCGATACACAGGATGCCCTCAGCAGCGCTGAGCTGTACCACCCTGACACGAAGACGTGGAAGACCGTCGCGAACATGAGCGCGAATCGCGATTCCCCGGTAGCCACGCTGCTGCCCGACAGCACCGTGCTGTTCATGGGGGGTATCGATTGGTCTCCGCTCGGCAGCGCCGAGCTATACGTGCCATGAGCGGCCTCAATCTCGCACGCCGCATTGCGTAGTCGATCGACAGGCCGGCAAGTCGTCCGCGCCGGCTCGCCCCGCACGCGAAAAATTGAGGCGCGCAAGCCCTTGCGGTTCCATCTTCGATTTGACTTTCATTTGGTTCGTGCATACTTTGCGCTGATGGCGAGGTTCGATCGGGGATCTGCTGCATTGCAAAATAGCGCTCTCCTTTAATCGCCCGTGGTTGTCGTGCCCTGCCTGCGCCGGCGCTCGAATCTTGAAAGCACTTAAAGTCGACGGCCGCTATTTTCGCGCACCTCCACATTTGAAGATTGTCGCTAGTGTCCCGTTCCGTTGTTAACTGATCTATGTTCACGTAGCATGTTGACGTCAACGGAACGGGAGACATCAGCA
>NZ_CABVPR010000065.1 GCF_902499135.1 Burkholderia dolosa | reverse complement strand
CGCGCCGCCCCCTCCGCCCGGCTCGTCGCGCGGCGCCGATCACCCGCCGCCGCGCGGCATCGCGCTCGACGAAATCGCGCGCGGGATGCAGCACGCGGCGGCGGCCGCGAACCAGCTGCTCGCGCATCAGTACACGGCCGTGCTCGACCAGTTCTTCGACCGGCGCGACGACGGGCTGCTCGCGCCGCGCGAAGTCACCGTCGCGCTCGACGCCGAGCATGCGATGCCGGTGCCGCTCGTCGCGCTCGCGACGCCGCGCGGGCTCGCGCTCGAGCGGATGGTCGTGCATCTGACCGTGCGCGGCGACTTCACCGAGGCGCTGCCCGCCGGCGGCATCGCGGGCGACGACCAGCGCGGCCGCTTCTACGTGACGTTCGCGCCGCGCTCCGGCAGCAAGGACACACAGGGCGTCGCGCGGCAGCGTGACACCGAGCACATCGACATCGAAATGCAGTTCGCGGCGCTCGCGCCGCCCGAAGCGATCATGCGCGTGATCGACGAATACACGCAGCGCCTCGTGCCGCGCGCACGGCCGGGCAGCAAGGAGAACGACGATGGCGAACCAGCCTGAACGCACCGGCGCGCAGGGCATCGCGCTGATCAAGCAGTTCGAGGGGCTGCGGCTTGCGCGGTATCTCGACGCGGTCGGCAAGCCGACGATCGGCTACGGACATCTGATCCTGCCGCACGAACGCTTCACGCGGCCGCTCACGCAGGCCGAGGCGGATGCGCTGCTGCGGCGCGACCTGCGCAGCGCCGAGCTGAACCTGCGCAAGCTGCTGCGCGTGCCGGTCACGCAGCAGCAGTTCGACGCGCTGATGTCGTTCGTCTTCAACCTCGGCGCCGGACGACTGCGCTCGTCGACGCTGCTGCGCTACCTGAATGCCGGCGCCACCGCGCGCGCGGCCGACCAGTTCCTCGTGTGGAACAAGGCCGGCGGCAGGCCGCTCGCCGGCCTCACGAAGCGGCGCCGCGCGGAGCGCGCGCTGTTTCTGTCATGACGGCCGCGGCGCGCGCAGGCCGAACGTCACGGGTCGTCGACCGTGCCGTTTGCGCCATTCTCCGCACCGCGCGCCGCACCTAAGCTGAAGCCGTCCGTCAAGCATTGCATCGCATTCGCGATCCCAACCCATCGCCACGACAGGAGTTCCGCATGAACGTCACCCGCTCGCCCGGCCGCCCAGCGCCGCTCCGCTCCGCCGTTTCGCGCACGCTTCGCGATGTGCGCCGCTTGGTCGGCGCCGCCTCCGTCACCGTTGCCGCGATCGTGTCGGCCGCGCCGCACGCCGCACTCGCGGCCGACCCGCTGCCCGCGTACGCAGCCGACCTGCAGCGCACGTCGGTATCGGGGCTGTCGTCCGGCGGCTTCATGGCCGCGCAGTTCGACGTCGCGTTCTCGAGCCGGCTGATCGGCGCGGGAATCGTCGCCGGCGGCCCGTTCTACTGCGCGGGCGTGAACGAACTGATCGCGCCCGCGGTGGCCGCGACCACGCTGTGCATGCAGCCGATCGGTCCCGCGCCGTCCGCGGCCGACGCATGGCGCGCTGCGCGCACGTTCGCACAGCGCGGCCAGATCGACGATCCGGTCAATCTGCGTCGCCAGCGCATCTACGTGTTCAGCGGCGCGAAGGATACGGTCGTGTCCACCCGCGTCGTCGATCAGACCGCACGCTTCTACACGCTCGCGCAGGTGCCCGACGCGAACCTGCTGTACCGCGCGTCGCCGGACGCCGGTCACGCGTTCATCACGAACCGGCCGGAAGACAACGCGTGCAGCGCGAACGCGAGTCCGTACATCGACAACTGCGGCTTCGAGCAGTCGCACGACATCGTCCGCTGGATCTACGGCACGAGCGCGAAGCCGCTGAATCCGCCGGCCGCGCAGGCGAACGGCAAGCTGCTGCGCTTCGATCAGCGTGCGTTCGACCCGCAGCGCCGCGCATCGCTCGACGACGTCGGCTATGCGTACGTGCCGGCCGAATGCGAACGCGCGACGTGCGCGGTGCACGTCGTGTTCCACGGCTGCGTGCAGAACGTCGCGACGGTCGGCGAACGGATGATCCGCGGCGTCGGCTACAACGAGATCGCCGATACGAACCGGCTGATCGTCCTCTATCCGCAGGTCGCGAAATCCGCGGTCAACCCGCTCGGCTGCTGGGACTTCTGGGGCTATACGAGCGCCGACCCGCTGCATCCCGACTTCTACCGCCGCGACGCGCCGCAGATGGCCGCCGTGATGCGGATGGTGCAGCGCCTCGGCGCCGCGCGGCCGTGATTCGCGCGATGCACGCCGACGTCCCGTCACCGCCACTCGATCCAATACAAGGAACCGCCATGTTCTCCACGTTCATCGCCCAATGGGAAAGCGCGCACGCCAACGCGCTGCAGCTGCTCGGCAAATTCGCCGCACAGACCACCGGCGCGGCCGGCACGACCGGCGGCCCCGCATGGCGCGCATTCGCGCACACCGCGCTGCAAGCCGGCCACCGCTACATGGATGCGTGCCAGGCGGCGACCGACTCGCTGTGGCGCGCGCAGATCGAACGGCTCGCGCCCGGCAGCTCGGCCGCCGCGATCAAGGAACTCGCCGCGCTGAACGCGGACCTCGCGACGCGCTTCACGCAGAGCCACCTGCAGCATGCGGGCGCGATGGCCGACGCAGCCGCGCAATGCCTGGACGATCTCGGCCGCACGCGCGGGCCGGCCGATGCCGCGATGGCGCTCGGCCGCTTCGCCGGCGACGTGCATGCGCAGGCGCGCGCGCAGGCGCTGCACGTCGCGTCGCTCGCGAACGGCGTCGCGCCGGCGCTTGCGCAGTGGGCCGACCGCAACCTGCGCGACGGCGACGCCGCGCCCGCTCGGGAGCAAGCGTGATGGACATCCGGCTGCGCTTCGTGAATCGCTCGAACGACTGCGGCAACAGCGAAGTCGTGCTGTTCCAGCGCGACGTGATTCCCGATCTCGACACGTTCGCCGTCGCATGGAAGGTGATCCGCTACTGCGGGCGCGACTGCTTCCATCCGTTCGTCTATTCGACCGACATCGACGTCGCGCTCGGCGACGAGCACGGCAACTTCTCGCCGCGCGTCGCCGCGCCGGCCGGCACGCGCTTCGCGGTCGACGCGCATCCGACCGGCCGCGGCCGGCTCGTGCCCGACCGTGCCGGCGCGTCCGGCGGCGACATCGAGGTCGTGAACCGGATGACGCGCGGCGCGGTGAACGTGAACGCGTTCAGCGCGGGCCGGCTGATCGCGGTGAAGGAAGCGGTCGCGCCCGGCCAGAAGGCGGTGTTCCGCTTCACGCCCACGCTGTGGATCGGCGTCGCGTCGCAGGTGCAGGAAAGCCGCGCGCTGCACGCGGCGGTGCTGTCGAGCGTGAACACGCAGCTGCCGCTCGCCGGCATCGCGGCGGCGGACATCGTGATGACAGGCGGCGGCACCGGCGCCGATGCGCAGCCGTTCGCATTCGCGCTCGAACGCGTCGTGCGCGCGTAGCGCCGCTTCATCCGGTTTCATCCGGTTTCATCCGGTTTCGACGGGCTTGACGGCGCGCGCTCGCGCACGCGCCGGCGGGAAAGGTATGCGGCAGACCGATTGCCGCTTTTTTTTGAACGCAAGGAGCAACGACGTGGATATCCAGCTGAACCTGATCAACCGCTCGAACGATGCGAACAACTCGAGCATCGTGATCTTCCAGAAGAACGTGGCCACCGACTTCGACGAACTCGCGATCGCATGGAAGGTGATCCGCAATTGCGGCCAGGGCGACAACCATCCGTTCAAGTTCCCGATGACGATGAGCGTGAGCGCAAGCGACAGCTGGGGCAACTACATGCCGCAGCAGCTCGCGACGAACGGCCAGGTGTTCCAGGTCGTGCGCTCCAGCTCGGGCGACGTACTGCAGCTCGGCGCCGAGCCGGGCGCGAGCACCGAAGTGCAGGTGCGCAACGATCTGCCGACCGGCGCGATCAACGCGACGATCTACAAGGACGGCAGCGCGCTTGCGCGCAAGACGTCCGTCGCGCCGGGCCAGAAGGCCGTGTTCCAGTTCAAGCCGACGATCTGGATCGGCGTCGCGTCGCAGGTCGAACAGGGCGCGCTGCTGAACTCGGCGGTCATCTCCGACATCAACACCGAGCTGTCGCTGCTCGGGATCGCGAGCGCCGACATCGTGATGACCGGCGGCGGCCCCGGCCCGCGCTCGCTGCCGTTCACGTTCCGGCTCGAGAACGTCGTGATGGCGTAACGACACGCGCGCCGGCAACACACGGCCGGCGCGTTTCAATCACTGATCCAGATCGAATCAAGGTGACTCATGGACATCAAGCTCAACTTCGTCAACCTGTCGAACGACGTGAACAACAGCCAGGTCGTGATCTTCCAGAAGAACGTGTCGACCGATTTCGACGAACTGGCGATCGCGTGGAAGGTCATCACGAACTGCGGGCGCGGCGACAACCATCCGTTCGTGTTTCCGATGCTGACGACTGTCTCCGCGAGCGACGCCGACGGCAACTACATGCCGCAAAAGCGTGCGGACAACGGACAGATCTTCAGCGTGTCGCGCGCCGCGTCCGGCAACGTGCTCGCGTTCGCCGGGCCGGCGCCGACGTCGCGCGAGATCCAGCTGCGCAACGACCTGCGCCAGGGCGCGATCACCGCGTCGGTCTTCAAGGACAACCGGCTGCTCGCGCACAAGACCGGCATCGTACCCGGCCAGAAGGCCGTGTTCGAATTCAAGCCGACGCTGTGGATCGGCACCGCATCGCAGATCGAACAGGGCGCGGTGATGAATTCGGCGGTGCTGTCCGACATCAACACCGAACTGTCGCTGCTCGGCATCAAGAGCGCCGACATCGTGATGACGGGCGGCGGCGGCGGCACGACCGCCACCGCGTATCAGTTCCGGCTCGCGAACGTCGTGATGGGATAAGCGGTGCGTGCACGCGCGGCGGCGGACTGTCCGGTCGTGCCGCACGCCGCGCGCGCCTCTCCCGCCGCAGCGTGCGCCGCGTTGCACATCATCCGGCGCGCTGCACCGGCGCGATCTTCGAGAAGTACTTCGCGCCCGCGACACAGCCGACCACGACGACCGTCACGACCAGCATCGACGGCGGCACCGTCTCGTGCAGCAGCCCGGCCGCGAGCAGGAAGCCGAAGAACGGCTGCAGCAGCTGCAGCTGGCCGACGCCGGCGATCCCGCCGAGCGCGAGCCCGCGATACCAGAACACGAAGCCGATCAGCATGCTGAACAGCGACACGTACGCGAGCCCCCACAGCGCGCCCGCGTCGACGCCGGCGAGCGTCGCCGGCCGCGTGAGCCACGCGAGCGGCAGCATCAGCGGCAGCGACAGCACGAGCGCCCACGAGATCACCTGCCAGCCGCCGAGATCGCGCGACAGCCGCGCGCCTTCCGCGTAGCCGAGCCCGCACGCGACGATCGCGGCCAGCATCAGCGCATCGCCGACGATCGACGCGTGCCCGCCGTTGCGCAATGCGAACGCGGCCACCGCGCCGCTGCCGACCAGCGAGAACAGCCAGAACGGCAGCCGCGGCCGCTCGCCGCCGCGCCAGACGCCGAACAGCGCGGTCGCGAGCGGCAGCAGCCCGACGAACACGATCGCATGCGCGGACGTCACGTGCTTGAGCGCGAGCGCGGTCAACAGCGGAAAACCGATCACGACGCCGAGCGCGACGACGACGAGCGATGCCGCCTCCGCACGCGTCGGCCGCTTCTGCTTCAGCGCGACGAGCAGCAGCAGGCCGAGCGCGCCGGCGATCGTCGCGCGCGCGAACGTGAGGAACAGCGGGTCGAGCCCCTGCACCGCGACACGCGTCGCAGGCAGCGAGCCGCTGAAGATGATGACGCCCAGCATGCCGCTGAGCCATCCGTCGGTCGTCTTTTGCACGGGGAAATCCTGGTCGAGGAAGTGGATGACCGATGATCCGCCGCGCGCGAAAAACGCGTAAGCTACAGCCCAATACAATTCCGACAAACTGTACTGGACAAACGGCCGTACAGTTCACCGTTCGTCATGCGCGTTACTCCCGTCGATCCCGTTCCGCCCGCCCCGTCGCGCACGCGCGTCGAAACCGTGATGGACACGCTGCGCGCACGCATCGCGAGCCGCGCGCTGATGCCGGGCGCGCGCGTGCCGTCGATCCGGATGATGGCGGACGCGCTGCACGTATCGAAATCGACGGTCGTCGATGCGTACGAGCGGCTCGCGAGCGAAGGCGTGCTGGTCGCGCGGCGCGGGTCGGGCTTCTACGTATCGGGCCATGCGCCGCCGCTCGCGCTCGCGGATCTCGGCCCGCGCCTCGACCGCGAACTCGATCCGCTGTGGCTGTCGCGGCAGTCGCTGGAAGCGGCGCCCGCGACGATGAAGCCCGGCTGCGGCTGGCTGCCGTCGTCGTGGCTGCCGGACGAAAGCCTGCGCCGCGCGCTGCGCGCCGTGTCGCGCGACGACGCCGACGCGCTGACCGACTACGCGACGCCGCTCGGTCTGCCCGCGCTGCGCCAGCAGCTCGCGTGGCGGCTCGCCCAGCACGGCGTGCATGCGGAGCCCGCGCAGATCCTGCTGACCGACGGCGGCACGCACGCGCTCGACCTCGTGTGCCGGCTGCTGCTCGAGCCCGGCGATACGGTCGTCGTCGACGATCCGTGCTACTTCAACTTCCAGGCGCTGCTGCGCGCGCACCGCGCGCGGATCGTCAGCGTCCCGTACACGCCGAACGGGCCCGACCTCGCCCGCTTCGAGCAGACGCTCGCCGAACATCGGCCGCGCCTCTACATCACGAACGCCGCGCTGCACAACCCGACCGGCGCGACGCTCGCGCCGCCGGTCGCACACCGGCTGCTGACGCTCGCCGCCGAGCACGGGCTGCTGATCGTCGAGGACGACATCTTCGCGGATTTCGAGACCACGCCCGCGCCGCGCCTCGCGGCATTCGACGGGCTGTCGCGCGTCGTGTCGATCGGCAGCTTCTCGAAGACGCTGTCGGCCGCGATCCGCTGCGGCTACGTCGCCGCGCGCGCCGAATGGATCGACGCGCTCGTCGACCTGAAACTCGCGACGTCGTTCGGCAATGCACAGATCGGCGCGAACGTCGTGCATCGGCTGCTCGTCGACGGCACGTACCGGCGTCATCTCGACGCGCTGCGCGCGCGGCTCGCCGACGCGATGGGCGAGACGATCCGGCGGCTCGCGCGCGCGGGGCTCGACATCTGGACCGAGCCGCGCGGCGGGCTGTTCGTGTGGGCGCGGCTGCCGGACGAGCTCGATGCCGCGCGCGTCGCGCGTCATGCGCTCGATCACGACGTCGTGCTCGCGCCGGGCAACGTGTTCAGCGCGTCGCACGGCGCGACGTCGTATCTGCGCTTCAACGTGTCGCGCTGCAAGGGGCCCGCGGTGTTCGATGCGCTCGCGCGTGCGATGGACGCGGCACGCAAGGCGGACGACCGTAGCGCGCAGCCGCGCGAAGGCCGCCGCGCGGCGACGAGCGAGCGTTGAGAACCGGCGATGCGCGCCGCGCAGCGCGAGGCGCGTTCGCGCTGCGGCCGGCGCGCCTTATGCGTGCCCGGAATGCGCTCTTGCCCGCACGTCGGCGAACGATGCGTCGACGAGCAGCCGGCCGGTATCGAACACCGTGTCGAGCGCATCGTCCCATTCGTGTTCGAGCGTGCGATCGTCCCACGCGAGCGGCAGCATCGCGGTCCGGTACTCGCCGGTGCGGCGATTGCGCAGCAGCGTGAGCCGCCCCTTCTTCGACCGCTTGCCGCGGTCGGTCGCGGGATCCTTGCAGACGTCGTGCCACACGCCGCCGCGACGGATCGCCGAGCACTTCATCGCGAAGCGCTGCGTGTCGCGATTCAGCTGCTGCAGCAGCGCGCCGCCCATGCCGAACGCCACGTTGCCGGCGGCATAGCCGGCGTCATCGAGCACGGACAGAATCGCATCGATCGACTGCTCGTCGACGCCGTCGCCCTGGATCACGCGCACGTGATTCAGCACGCGGCGTCCTTTGCCGTTCACCGTCGAGCCGAACGACGCGTCGAGCGCGCGCACGGTCTGCAGCCCGATCGTGACCGGGTCGCCCGAATCGGGGCGCACGACGAGCGTCGCGCCCGAGTCGATCACCGCGTGCCGCAGCTCGCCGCCCCACAGTTCGAGCGCCGCGAACAGATCGTACGAGTCGGATACGACCGACACGATCGCGCCGGGCCGGCCGAAGAGCCGGATCATGTTCCGGTACGCGTCCGCTTCGTGCTCGCGTCCCCACGACGTGATCGTGCTGTGCTCGGCCGCGGGCACCGAGTACGCGGCCATCGGCTCGCGGTAGAAACGGTTCGCGGCGAGCACGCCGAGCACCGTGTCCGAGCCCATGAAGCTGACGAGGTGCGCGGCGCCGCCGATCGCGGCCGATTCCGCGCTCGACACGCCGCGCGCGCCGAAATCGTGCAGCTTGAACGGCAGTTGCGCGAGATCGTCGTCGGTCTTCTCGAGGTAGCGGCGGATCGTCTGCCGCAGATGCCAGCTGCGCGTGGCGACCGTCACCGGATACCACACGCGCAGCAGCATCGTCTCGAGATATGACGCGAGCCAGAACGCGCGCGGATCGTCGCATTCGACCGTCATCAGCACGTTGTGCACCGGCACGATCGAGCCTTCCGGCACCGCGCGGATCTTCACCGGCAGATAGCCGTCGTAGCGCTCGACGACGCAGCGCCACCCCGCTTCGTTGAACGGCTCGCCGTGCGCGGCGAAGAACGCGCGCGCGTCGTCGATCATCGCGTGCGTGACCGGCCGGCACAGATATTCCTTCAGCAGCATCTGCAGCCCGAAGAACAGCGTGCGGTCGTAGCGGCCGCCGCGCGATTCGACGTACGAGAACATCGCCGACGCGTCGGGCGGATATTGCAGAAAGTGGGAAGCCTTGTACGAATCCGTGTTGAGGATCGGATTGGCGAGAATCGCGGCAAAGCCGCCGGGATCGTGTTGCATGGCTAGAGCTCCTCTAGGCCGTTTCAATGCCGCCGCGTCTGTCGCGGCGGACCGGAAGCGGGGAATCAGCGCATCACAGCTTCCCCAGGAAGTGATACGCGATGTCGAAGTGATCCTCGAACATCACGCTGCGCATCTGCGCGAACTCGTTGAGCGGCACCCAGCGCGCCTTGTCGGCATCGTCGCTGCCCTTCACGCGCGGCAGCTCGCCGGTCGGGAAGTTGAACAGGCACGCGTGCGTGATCGTGCGGCCGCGCAGCGAGCGGGTCGGATGGTCGAACACCTGGCGGTCCTTCAGCGAACCGCACAGCACGGGCTCCGGCAGCTTCAGGCCGGTCTCCTCGCGCAGTTCGCGAATGCACGCGGCGTCGAGCCGTTCGTCCTGGTTCACGAATCCGCCCGGCAGCGCCCACAGCCCGCGGCCCGGCTCGCTGCGGCGACGCACGAGCAGGATGTGCCCGGAATGCACGACCACCGCGTCGACGGTCACGAACGTGACCGGATACGGCGCGGCCGACCATGCGTTGCGATACGCGGCGATGAACTCGGCTTCGGCCTTCAGCTGCGCGAACTCCGGCTGCGTGCGAAAGCGCTCGAGCCAGCCGAACACCGGTTCGGGCACCGCCCACCGCACGAAGCTGTTCGTGCGCTCGGCGAAATACTGGTCGCGGATTTCGGTTGCGGAAATGTCTTCCGTCGCGTCGACGTCGACCCGTTCCCATTGCGGGAACATCCGCAGGTAATACGACGTCGCGTCCTTCTCGTGACCGATCAGCCCGACGCGGCGCTGCGCGACGTCGCCGAGCGCGGCCGCGACCGCATCCTGCACCCAGCGCAGCCAGTCGTTGTCGTTGTACGTCGAGTCCTGCACGGGCGCGATCGTCACGCGCTCGCGCTCCGCTGCGTCGAACAGCGACAGCAGCATCTGGCGCCGCTCGTCGAACGAGAACGGATCCTTGATCGTGCGCGGCCGGTCGGTCGAGCCGATCAGCACGCACACGCGCTCGGCCCGGCTCAATGCGGACTTCAGCACATTCAGGTGACCACGATGCGGAGGCTGGAAACGGCCGATGAAAACGAGCGCGTCGAGGCGCCGGTTCGGTTGCGTACTCATGAGGCTCCCTCAAGAGATTGAAACGCTTCGGGTCTTTCCCGAACGCATGACCGGATCGTAGGAAAGTTTTCGGGATAGTTCAATCGAATGCGCGCTCGACTCGACCGGCGTCGACGATGGACCGGGAGTCGCCGCATGGTGCGCGGCATGCAACCGGCCTGCGGAAAAGTGCGCCGCCGTTGCGCATCGCACGCGCGCGTGCCGGAAGACGCGGCAGCCGCGCCGTCATTGCGGCGCCGCTGCGGCCCGCTATAATCGCGCGACATTCCGAGTGCATCGAGCGCAGGCCGACGGTGCCGCGCCGCTCGACGCGGCCCGTACTTGCTCGACAACAACAATGAAGAACCGAATCCTCCGAAATTTGCGCCCGCTCGTCGTCGTCCCGGCGCTCGCGTGCCCGGCACTGCTCGGCACGTTGCCCGCAGCTCACGCGGCCGACGACGCGAACGCGCGTCCCGAACCCGCTTCCTCGCGCTACATCGTCGTCGACACCGGCCACACGCCGAGCCATCCCGGCGCGACCGGCGCGAGCGGCCGCGTCGAATACCTGTACAACCTCGATCTGTCCGCCGCGGTGGCCGAAAAGCTCGCAGCGAACGGCGACCGCGTCCTGCGCACGTCGGCCGACGGCCGCGAGATCGCGCTGAACCAGCGCTCGACGCAGGCGCCCGACGCGAACCTGTTCGTGTCGATCCATCACGATTCGATGCAGCAGCAGTTCATCGACGCCGGCCGGCAGCGCGAATTCCGCGGTTTTGCGGTGTTCGTGTCGCAGCGCAATCCGCGCTATGCGCAAAGCCTGCAATGCGCGAAGGCGATCGCCGAGCGGCTGGTCGCGGCCGGCGAACGGCCGTCGCTGTATCACGCGGAGCCGATCAAGGGCGAGAACCGGCCGCTGATCGATCCGTCGCTCGGCATCCACCGCTTCGACGATCTCGTCGTGCTGCGCACCGCGCCGATTCCGGCCGTGCTCGTCGAAGCAGGCGTGATCGTCAATCCCGATGAAGAAAAGCGACTCGCGCGCCGCGAAACGATCCAGCGTCTGGCCGCCGCGATCGCGGGCGGCATCGACGCGTGCACGGCGGTTCGATAGCAGCGTCGCCGATCGGCTCGACCGGTTTTCACCCAGTGAGGAGCACCACCATGAAGAAGAAGAGTCTGCTCGTATGCTGCGCGCTCGCCGCGCTCGCCGTTCCGTTCGCCGCGCACGCGGCCGGCTGCGCGAAGCCGCGCAGCGCGTTCGACCAGGTGTACTGCAGCAGCAACGAGTTCTCGCAGCTCGATCGCGAACTGAACGACCAGTACGGCCGCCTGCGCAAGCAGCTGAGCGGCGACCAGCAGGCGAAGCTGAAGAGCGGTCAGCTCGCATGGATGAAGCAGCGCGACGACCGCTGCAGCGAGAAGCGTGACGACGGCTATCTGGTCAACCTGCAGTGCGCGATCGACGCGACGCAGTCGCGGCTGTCGTTCCTGCGCGAGCGCGAACGCGAATGCGCGAGCACGGGTTGCGTGACGTCGAAGCTCGGCGAGTAAGCACGAGCGGATGCCGCGGCACCGGTCATGCGCCGGCGCGCGGCATCCGCGCCGTTTTTGGCGATGCGGATCGTTCGCTACGCGGTCGGCCGTAGCGCCGCTCGGGCGGACGACCGCTTGTCGCCTGTATCGCCGGACACACGCAAGCGTGGCGACGCGCAGGCACGTCGATTGCTGAGAATTTGCGCTGCCGCTCGCCTCCGCGCTTTTTTCGTCCGCGACGGAGGCCGATAATCCGCACAGGTGCGCGCGCCGCTCGCATCGCGCGCCCTTCGATGCAAGGAGGACTTCGGATGACGACGCAGTTTCACGTAGGCGACCACGTCCGCTGGAATTCCGAAGCCGGTTACGTGACCGGCACGATCGTCGCGGTCCACACGCAGGACTTCGACTACAAGGGTCATCGGCACCGCGCGTCGCCCGACGATCCGCAGTACGAGATCAGGAGCGATCGCACCGATCACGTCGCCGCCCATCGCGGCAGCGTGCTCGAACGCATTGCCGGCAAGGAGCGCGCGTGATGCTGCCGTTCTACACGATCGGCCATTCCGACCGCACGCTCGACGAATTCATCGCGATGCTCGGCGCGGCCGACGTCACGCTGCTCGTCGACATCCGCAAGATGACGCGCTCGCGCGCGAATCCGCAATTCAACGAAGCGACGCTGCCCGAGGCGCTCGCTTCGGCCGGCATCGAGTACGAACACATCGCCGAGCTCGGCGGCCTGCGCGGCAAGTCGCACGACGTGCCGAACGACGTCAACGATTTCTGGACGAATCGCAGCTTTCATCGGTACGCGGACTATGCGCTGTCGCCGGCGTTCCATGCGGGTCTCGATCGCCTGATCGCGCAAGGACGCAAGCAGCGCTGCGCGATCATGTGCTCGGAAGCCGTGTGGTGGCGCTGTCACCGGCGCATCGTGTCGGACTATCTGATCGCGCGCGGCGAAACGGTGCTGCACATCATGGGCCGCAACCGCATCGAGCCCGCGCGGCTCACCGCAGGCGCGGTCTCGCAGCCGGACGGCACGATCGTCTATCCGCGCACCGACGAGGAGGTGCCGACGCATACGGACGCGCGTTGATTGCGAAACACAGGCCAAGCCATTCCGATCCGGCCGAATCGCGTGCTGCAAGCCAATAGTCAGCGTCGGCAAAAGAATCGGTACGAGCGAGTCCTTCCCGACTGCCGAATCGTGCCCGCCGCGCATCGGCCGCCGGCGAAACCCGTGCGCATGCGCGAGTCCTGAATTACCATCACGCATCGCCGCGGCACGCTCCATCGTCAGCGGTTCAACGACGGCTCTCCGGGACCACCGATCGTGCTCGCTCTCCTCATCGTCGCCGGCGTCTGGGCCGGCCTCCAGAACGCCCTCGCAGGCGGCGGCTCGTTCATCACGCTGCCCGCGCTGATCGTGTCGGGCATGTCGCCGCTCGCGGCGAACATCACGTCGACGGTCGCGCTCTTTCCCGCGCAGGTCACGACCGGCTGGGCAAGCCGCCGGATGGTGCGCGGCGCCGGCAAGCTGTCGTTTCGCGCGCTGTTCGCGATCAGCATCGTCGGCGGTGCGCTCGGCGGGCTGCTGCTGCTGAAAACCCCGTCGTCGATCTTCTCGCGGCTCGTCCCGTGGCTCGTGCTGTTCGCGACGATCGTGTTCGCATGGGGCAGCTTCTTCCGGAAGCCGACCGCGGAAACCCGACATATCGGTCCGTTCGCGGCCGGCGTTTCGCAATTCCTGATCGCGATCTACGGCGGCTATTTCGGCGGCGGAATCGGATTTCTGATGATGGCCGCGCTGACGATGGCCGGCCTGTCGCCGCGTCACGCGACGTCGACCAAGAACGCGCTCGCGGGCGTGATGAACGCGTCGGCCGTCGTGCTGTTCGTGACGTCGCCGCATCTGCATTGGGGTGCGGCGCTCGCGCTCGGCGGCGGCGCGATCGCCGGCGGCCTCGCCGGCGCGTGGGCACTGCACCGCGTCAACGAGCGCGTGCTGCGCATCGCAATCGTATGCATCGGCGCCGCGCTGACCGTCGGCCTGTTCGTGAAGCCGATCTGACGCGCGTTCGGCCGGCGCCCGCTCAACCGAGCGGCTGCACGCCGATCAGCCAGCCGTGCAGAAAGAACGCGAACGCCGCCCACACGACGAGCCCCGCGACGATCGACACGACGTCGCCGGACAGCTTGCCGGCCGGATAGCGGACGCCGTCGCGACGATCGCGCGCGCGCGACACGACGAAGTCGACGAGCGACCATACGAAGAACGCGCCGAACAGCACGACCGCATGCAGCGTGCCGTTCGCGAGCAGATGCGCGATCGACCAGACCATCACGCCCGCCACCATCGGATGGCCGACGAGCGCCTTGATGCGGTTCGCCGGCACGTGCGACGCGGCGATCAGCACGAACGCGATCGCGGTCAGCATGCCCGTCAGATGGCGCACGCCGACCGGCGACACCCACAGCAGCGTAGCGTTTGCACGCGCGATGCCGTAGCCCCACACGATCAGCACGAAACCGACGATCGCCACGATCGAATAGCGCGCCTTCCAGCCCTTCTCGCCGACCCGCTCGATCTGCGCGGAGCGCCAGCCATCGGCGACGATCCGGATCGAGTGCACACCAAGGAAGATCGCTAAACCGAGAATCAGGACGAGCATCGGCTGTCTCCGTCGGAAATGAGGATGGGGGGAAGCGCCCCGGCGGCGTTCGATGCGCCGTTCTCGGGGGCCGGCGGGCATGCCGGCGCAGGCGGCGCGACGCACGGGCGCGGCCCGCGCCGATCATAAACGGCACGGCGCCGGTTGTGAAGCACGCTCGAGCGCAGCGCGCGGCCCGGTGCCGTGCGGTGCGGCACATCCGCGTCGAACCGTCTCGAGCGAATGAGCGGAAAAGGAAACCGCCATCGCATCACGCCGGGCGACGGCGACAGTGCGTGCGCTATACGGTGCGCGTCTTGCGGCCGCCCTTCGTGCCGCGTTTCGGCGGCCCTGCCGCCAGCGCCGCACGATACGCGTCGCGGCACCAGTCGAACAACGCGCCCGCATCTTCGAGCACGTCGGCCGGCGTCTCGTAGTAGCCCTCGAGCGATACGGTGCGCGTGCGGCCCGTGTAGGAAAACGGCTTCATCCCCGCCGCGGCGAACGCGGGCCGGTTCACGTCGTCGACGCGCAGGAACAGCGAACCGCGCGCGAGGAAGCCGAACATCACGCCGTCGAGCCGCAGCGCGGCGCCGCTGAAAAAGCGCGTGACTTCGACGTGGCCGAGGCTCGCGAGCCGATACGCGATCTCGTCGCCGTGTGCCTTCTCCGCTTGCCAGCTCATCGGCTGCCCGCGTCCGTGGTGCGCTTACGCGTCGCCGGTGCAGCGCCGCGTCCACGCGTCGAGCGCCGCGTCGTCGAAGCCGATCGCGGCCACGCTGTCGCGAATCTGCCGCCATGTCGCACGATCGACCGGGATGCCTTCGGCAGTACGCGCTACGCGACTCGCTTGCTCCGGCTCGCCGGGCATCTGCACCGGCGCATCGCCCGCTTGCGGCGATGCCTTCGCCCACGCGACGAACGCGTCGGCCTCGCGCTGCGCGTCGGCGGCATCGAACGCGTTCGGATCGATCAGCACCGACAGCATGCCGTTGACGATCGCGCTCGTCTTCTGCAGCGTGTCGCCGTACGTCGTGTGTCCGCCGACGAGCGCACCGCCGAAGATCTCGCACATCGCCGCGAGCGCGTACCCCTTGTGCAGGCCGAACGGCAGCAGCGCCCCGAACGGCTTCTCGTGCATCACCGCCGGATCGTCGGTCGGCCGGCCGCGGTCATCGATCAGCGAACCGGCCGGCACGCGACGGCGCTGGTTGTAAGCGACGCGTGTCTTGCCGTACGCGATCGCGCTCGTCGCGAAATCGACCAGCAGCGGCGGCTTGCCCGCGCGCGGATATGCGGCGCAGAACGGGTTCGTGCCGAACCGGGCGTCGGTGCCGTGCAGCGGCGCCACCAGCAGGTCGCCCGGCACGTTGACGAAATGGAACGACACGAGGCCCGCGTGTGCGCACTGCTCGGCCCAGTGGCCGATGCGGCCGAGGTGATGCACGTTGCGCAGCCCGATCGCGCAGATGCCCATGCGCCGCGTACGCTCGATCCCTTCGACCATCGCATCGAACGCGACGACCTGGCCGAAGCCGCGGCCGCCGTCGATCGTCAGCACCGCGCCGCCGTCGCGCACGATCTCCGCGTGCCCGTTCAGCTGCAGCTGCCCTTCGCGCCACGACGCGACGTAGTTCGGGATCATCCCGACGCCGTGCGAATCGTGGCCCGCGAGGTTCGCGCCGACGAGATGATCGGCGACGAGCCGCGCGTCGCGTTCGCTGCTGCCCGCGCGCGCCCACAGCGACGCGACGAACGCATGCAGCGGTTCGGCACGCATGCGCAGCGGTTCGGTATCGGGAGTCGACAGCGCGGTCATCGGCAACGCTCCGTCAGGTCACGCGGTGAGCGACGGAAATGCTCAGCGTGCGGACGCGATCACGTCCGCGACCGCCGCGGTGAGCTTCTTCGCGTACGGCACGTGCAGGAACTCGTTCGGGCCGTGCGCGTTCGACTTCGGCCCGAGCACGCCACACACCATGAACTGCGCGGACGGGAAGCCCTCCTGCAGCACGTTCATCAGCGGGATCGTGCCGCCGAGCCCCATGTACGCGCAGTCCGCGCCGAAGTGACGGCGCGAAGCCGCGTCGAGCGACGACGCGAGCCAAGGCGCGAGATCGGGCGCGCTCCAGCCGGTGGCGGCGCCCGCATCCGGCTTGAACGTGACCTTCGCGTTGTACGGCGGATCGACTTCGAGCAGTTCCTTCAGCTGCTGCACGGCCTGTGCGGCATCGACGAGCGGCGGCAGGCGCAGCGACAGCTTGAACGCGGTGCGCGGACGCAGCACGTTGCCCGCGTCGGCGAGCGCCGGCAAGCCGGCCGCGCCGGTCACGGACAGCGACGGACGCCACGTCGAATTCAGCAGCGCCTCGCGCGGATCGGTGGTGGTCGGCAGCACCGGCTTGCCGTCCGCGCCGCATGCCCACGGCAGCCCCTTCCATACCGCATCGCCGAGAATCGCCGCGGCCGCGTCGGCTTCGCGCAGCCGGCTTTCGGGAATCTCGCAATGGAACACGTGCGGCAGCAGGTTGCCGTTCTTCGCGTCTTCGAGGCGCTCGAACAGCTGACGCATCACGCGGAAGCTCGACGGCGCGATGCCGCCGTACACGCCCGAATGAATGCCTTCCTCGAGCACCTCGACCTGCAGATCGCCGGACACGAGCCCGCGCAGCGACGTGGTCAGCCACATCTGGTCGTAGTTGCCGGCGCCGGAATCGAGACACACGACGAGCGACACGTTACCCAGCCGATCGCGCAGCGCGTCGACGTACGGCAGCAGGTCGTAGCTGCCCGATTCCTCGCAGGTCTCGATCAGGCCGACGCAGCGCGGCCGCTCGACGCCTTGCTCGTCGAGCGCCCCGAGCGCCGCGAGGCTCGCGTAGATCGCATAGCCGTCGTCGGCGCCGCCGCGGCCGTACAGCTTGCCGTTCTCGAATTTCGGCGTCCAGGGGCCGAGATCCGCGCGCCAGCCGTCGAATTCGGGCTGCTTGTCGAGGTGGCCGTACAGCAGGATCGTGTCGGTGCTCCCCGAGCGCGTGGCGGGCGTCTCGAAGAAGATCACCGGCGTGCGGCCGGGCAGGCGCACGATCTCGAGCGTCAGTCCTTTCACCGGCTGACGCTCGGCCCATTGCGCGGCGTCGGTGACGACGCGCTCGAGATAGCCGCGTTTCGCCCAGTCGGGATCGAACGCGGGACTCTTCGCGGGGATCGCGATGTAGTCGGTCAGCGCATGGAGGATTTCATCGTTCCACTTGCGCTCGACGAACGTAACGAGCTTGTCGTGGTCGAGGACGGGGGGCGTGTCGACGGAAGTCATGGCGGGACCTGGATCGGGCTGACGAAAATCAAGATGATACGCCGATGCTCCACGGGCGGCGGGCCGCTGGCCGTTCGGCCAGGTCTCCGGATGCCGGATACGGTGTCCGAACGCCCATTTCACACTTTGTTTAGATTTTTTCCGGCGCGCTCGTCTGCCCGATATCGTGCTGCGTCGGGGAATCGGCCGATTCAGCCATCCGCCGCGCGCCATTTCTGATATTCGGTCCGCGTCGCAGCCGCCATCATCGACGCGAACCGTCGCTTTCCAACTCCTTAGCGCAGGGCAATTGCCATGACCGTCCCGAAGATCGCACCGCTCGTCGCCGCTTTGACCTTGTACGGCTGCTACGGCGACACACCCACGACGACGGCAAACGAAACGATCGAGCAGCAGCACGCCGCGTTGGCCGACATGAGCGACGCGACTTCGGCGATGCTCGATACGCTGCTGGCGATTCGCGCGACCTATCCGGGCAACGACACGGGCGGGCTGATCGACGTGCTGTCGCGGGCGTTCCTCGACGTACCGTATCGAGACGGCGTGCTGGAAGGCTCGGCGGCCACGCCGGAGCGGCTCGTGATCGACTTCAGCGGACTCGACTGCTTCACCTATCTCGACTACGTCGAAGCCGCGCGATCGGCAGCGACACGAGCCGACTACGCGACACGGCTCGTCCGGACGCGCTACGTCGACGGCGACGTCAGTTTCTGGAACCGTCGTCATTTCTTCACCGACTGGGCCGCGCGTTCACCGGTATTGGCCGACGACATTACCGCGACGATCAGCGCTCGCGCCCTATCCGCCACGAAGCTCCTCAACAGGAAGGCCGACGGCAGCGCGTTCCTGTCCGGGCTGCCCGTCGTGTCACGTGAAGTCGTCCATATCCCGAGCGAGTTCGTCGACGACTACGTCGTCAGCCGGCTGCGCACCGGCGATTTCATCGGCATCTATGCGAAAGCGGACGGGCTCGACGTCACGCACGTCGGCTTTTTCATCGACACGCCGGACGGCCCGATGCTGCGCAATGCGTCATCGAAGAAGGCAAACATGAAGGTCGTCGACTCGCCGTTTCTCGAATACGTGAAGCACACACCCGGCATCGTCGTATTGCGGCCGCGCGAGTACGGGGCGGCGTCGCCGTGAGTTGACGCATCGATTGCGCGCTACGCGGGATCGAACCAGCAGCCCAGCCAGCGAATTGCACTTCGCCGCACGCGACGGCTGGCGGCTCAGGTGCGGCGTTCGCTCGCCCGAGCCGTCATCGCGCAATCGACCGTCCGCGATCGCGCGGGCAAACACGGCGCTTGCGGTCGCAACTACGACACATCGGCGCCCCAGCGCGCCGGCACCACATACAGCGTCGAACGGGTCTTGCGCAGCGTTCGCCCGTCGGCGTTCTTACCTGACGCCGCGATCCATTCCGCGCCGGTACGCGGCAGGACTCGTCGCCGCGACACGGCGAAAATGCCGGCGCAACGACTCCTCGGAACCGAAGCCCGCACGCGCCGCGATCTGCGCGAGTGACAGTGCCGGATGCGCTTCGAGCATGTCCTTCGCGACGTTTACGCGCTCGCGGATCAGCCACGCGAGCGGCGACATCCCGGTCGCGTCCGCGAACTGCCGCTGCAGCGTGCGCGGACTCATCGCGGCCTGCGCGGCGAGCGACGCGAGCGTGTGCGGCTCGGCCGCATGCGCACGCATCCAGTCGATCAGCTTCGCGAGCCGGTCGCTGCCGCCCGGCGCGACCGGGCGCGGCACGAACTGCGCCTGACCGCCGTCGCGATGCGGCGGCAGCACCAGACGCTGCGCGACGCGGTTCGCGATCGCGCCGCCGTGATCGCGGCGCACGAGATGCAGCAGCATGTCGAGCCCCGCGGCCGAACCGGCGGACGTGACGATCGCGCCTTCGTCGACGTAAAGCGCATCGGGATTCACGCGCAGCGCCGGATAGCGCGCCTGCAGACGCTCGGCGTAACGCCAGTGGGTCGTCACGGTGAGGCCGCCGAGCACGCCGGCGGCCGCGAGCACGAACACGCCCGAACAGATCGAACAGAGCCGCGCGCCGCGTCGATGCGCAGCCCGCAGCTTCTTCAGCAGCGGCTCCGGCGGCAATTCGTCCGGATCGCGCCAGCCGGGAATCACGATCGTATCCGCGCGATCGAGCATCGCGAGCCGGTATGGCGCGGCAACCGTGATGCCGCCCGCCGCCCGCACGGGCCCCGGCTCGCTCGCGCAAACCGCGAAGCGGTACCAGTCGACGCCGAGCTCCGGGCGCTCGAGCGCGAACAATTCGACGACGCAGCCGAATTCGAATGTGCAGAGGCGATCGTAGGCGAGCGCAACGACGAGGTGATCGAGCATGGCGCGATGTTACCGGAGTTTGTCGATCGCGCCACTGCCGCGCGGTGCGCCGAACCGCGATACTGCCCTCCATCCCCGCGCATCGCGCGCCACCTTCCGGAGAACCCGCCATGACGTTCGTGACCGACGTACCCGCCGCCGACAGCGCCGCCGCGCTCGCCCATTTCGAGGCATCGCTGCGATTCGAAACCGATTGCTGGGACGTGCACGATGCGCTCGCGTCGGGTGCGCCCGACTTCGTGCTGCTCGACGTGCGCAGCCCTGACCTGTTCGCGGCCGGCCACGTGCGCGGCGCACTGAACCTGCCGCACCGCAAGATCGTCGCCGGCAAGCTCGCCGACTATCCGGCCGATACGCTGTTCGTCGTGTACTGCGCAGGCCCCCACTGCAACGGCGCCGCGCGCGCCGCGATCCGGCTCGCCCGGCTCGGCCGGCCGGTGAAGCTGATGGCGGGCGGGATCGCCGGCTGGCGCGACGAAGGTTTCGCACTGAGCAACGATGTGCGGTCTGCAGCCGACGCCGCGCGTCCATCGTCGCCAAAAGCGCAACAATCAATTGCCGGCACATGAACGGAAAAAGCGCGACAATCGGCCTCATTGCAGTTCGGACGGAGCAGCACCATGCAACAGGAAGTCCTGATTCAGGTCGTCGGTTCGATCGCAGCGATCGCGCTCTATTTTTTACCGGCCATCGTCGCGGATCGGCGCGGCCGGCACGACAAACTGACGATCGCGATGTTCAACGCGCTGTTCGGATGGACGGTCATCGGCTGGCTGATGACGCTTTACTGGGCGTGCCAGTCGAACCCGCAAACCGATGTCGCGCAAACCATCCTCGCGAAACGCCGCGGCATCATGATGCGGACCTTCTCGACCAGCCTGGTCGAGCGCGTACAGCGCCGCGTCGCCGCCGAGGAGCAATGGGCGCAGAAGCAGGGCTGCCGCTGAGCAGCCGCTCTTCCGTCACCGTACCGCGTCGAACTTCGGCATCCTGACATTGGTCGACGCACGGTAGGACCACGTCAGCGCGTCGCGCGGCACCCCACCGCCCGCACGCAGCCATGCACGAAACGCGCCGGCCGTCACCGCCCGCGCGATCCGCTCGCCCGGGCAGCCGTGCGGCCCCGTACCGAAGCCGAAAGTCGGGCCTGACGGCCGGCCGGGAAGCAGCCGATCGGGTTCCCGATGCACCGCCGGATCGCGGTTCGCCGCCGCGAGCACGACGAGAATCGCGGCGCCCGCTTCGAGCGTGACGCCGTCGATCGTCGTACGCGACGCGACGAAGCGGCGCGTGTTCTGCACCGGCGAGTCGAAGCGCGCCACTTCGGCGATGAATGCGTCGAGCGCCGCGTCGTTCGGCGCATCGCGTTCGATCGCGACGCCGTCGTGCGCCGTGCCGGCCCACGCGATCAGCGTGTTGCCGAGCCACGCGGCCGTCGCTTCGCAGGTCTGCGACAGCAACCCGACGAGATTCGCGATCAGCGCGCCGCTCGCATGCCAGCCCGATTCGCGCGCCGCCTGCTGAACGGCGGCGACGAGCGTGCCGTCGCGCGTCTTCGTGCGTGCGACGCGCTCCGTCATCCGGTCGAGCAATTGCCGAGCCGCGTCGTTCGCGCGCGCGAGCGCCGATTCGTCCGATAGCGGCGACAGCGCAGCGACGAAGTCGACCACGAGCGCGGCAATATCGTCGAGCTGCGCATCGTCGAAGCCGAGCAGATCGGCGACCGCGCACACCGGCACCGTCAGACACCACGCGTTCAGCGCATCGGAATCGCACGGCGCACGTAACCGCGCAGCAGCCACTTGCGTCGCGCGGTCGCGGAACGCATTCGCGTCGAACGACGCGAGCGCGGCGCGCAACGCGTGCTTCGGCACGTCGTGCCGCAGCGCGCCGTCGTTCATGCGTACCAGTTCGCCGAACAGCGCGCCGGCCGTCGTGCCGCGCAACGCGGGCGGCACCGGCGCATCGAGCGGACGCACGCGGCACGCCGGATCGCCAAGCACGGCGGTCACGGTCGCCGCGCGGCTCGCGACCCACAAGCCGAGCGTGCGATCGAACGCGAGCGGCGGCCCGTCGACGAGCGTCGCATAGTACGGGTACGGATCGCGGTGCGTGACCGCGGCAATCGGATCGGCAGGTGTCAGGTTCATGCGGGCAGTATCGGCGTCATGCGCCGCCGCACGTTTCCGGCTGACGTGAAATGTCGCATCGCTGCGGCAACGCGCATTGGTGCGACGCAGCAGCGCGCGTCGCGCCGCGACATGCCGCGATGCAGATACCGCGCGCTCGGTGAGCCACTCGGCGTGTCAGCGCGTCAGGCAGCGGACCTGTAGCGCTGCGTGAACATGCGCAGCCGCACACGGCCCGCGGAGATCGCGCGCGGCTCGGCCACGACCGTTTCGTGATGGAACATCTCCTGCCGGAAGTGACCGCTGTCGTCGAACCACTGGCAAATCAGCCAGTCGGCATCGTCGAACACGACCGGCCCGGCATACGTGACCGTCATGCGCGGACCGCCGGTTTTCAGCGTCACGACGTCGCCGACGCGAAACCCGCTGCGATGATTTTCTCGGATCGTCATTTCTCTCTCAGAAATTTTATATATTCATTTTTCCCGGCGAACGGCGACCGGCGATTCGGCTGGTGCGAAAGATTAACAACCCGAAAAATAACGTGCAACTGCCGTGCAACGAAAAACCTGCATCGACGAATTGCAACAAAGCGCGGCATCGGTGCGCGATTCAAGCAGACGCCACCGGCTCGGGTTTGCCCGGCCGGCCGGACGACACGGCTCGTTGCGAATCCGGAGAATAGACGACGAGTTTTGCGGCAGCGTCGGTATTTAAATCAGACGAAATATCGGTTGATTATCGTCAACGATATTTCATTTGAAATCGATCCCATGTTTTTATCCGTGCTCATCGCGGGACCCGGATGGGCGGGTTGTCGGGCGCCGCGAACCAGCGATCGAGATCGCGCCCCGGCACGGCCGCCTGTGCGAACGTGAACGTGCCGTCCCGCGCGATCTCGGTCGCGGCGCGCAAAAATGCACCGAGTGCGGCCCGCGCGAGCGCGCCGCCGACGCTCACGCGCTTCACGCCGAGCGCCGCGAGCGCATCGACGCTCAGCAGCCCGCCCTGCAGCCCCATCACGACGTTCACCGGCGCGTCGACGGCGCGCGTGACGGCCGCGATGTCGTCCGGATCGGTGAGGCCCGGCGCGTACAGCACGTCGGCGCCCGCGTCGCGATACGCGACGAGCCGCGCGATCGTGTCCGCGAGATCGCGGCGGCCGTGCAGATAATTTTCACAGCGCGCGGTCAGCGTAAAAGGATACGGCAACGCACGCGCCGCTGCGACGGCCGCCGAAATGCGTTCGACCGCTTCGTCGTGCGGATAGATCGGCGCATCGGCACGGCCGGTCGCATCCTCGATCGACCCGCCGACCGCGCCTGCTTCGGCAGCGAGCCGGATCGTTTCGGCGACCGTCTGCGGCGCATCGCCGAAGCCGTTCTCGAGATCGGCGCTCACCGGCAGACCGCCGGCGGCGACGATCTCGGCGATGTGCGCGAGCATCGCGTCGCGGTCGATCGCGTTGTCGGGCAGCCCTTTCGAATAGGCGAAACCGGCGCTCGTCGTCGCGAGCGCCTCGAAGCCGGCCATCGCAAGCAGACGCGCGGTGCCGGCATCCCACGGGTTCGGGATCACGAACGCGCCGGAGCGCGCGTGCAGTGCGCGGAAGGCTTCGGCGTGACGCAATTGCGTATCGGATTCGGACATTGCGGGGCTCCTCGGGACATGGATCGCCAGCATACGCGCGCGACGCGCCGACGTTTCGCGATCGGATGAAATGTACGCGCACGCGAACATCGGCTCGCCCGGATTGCCGACCGTTCGCCGTCATGCGCGCCGCATGCGATCAGACGACGTACGCGCCTCTCGCATGCAGGTCGGCTTCCGCGCGTTCGAGCGCCGCGATCGCGTCGCCGCCTTCGAGCGCGAGCAACTGCGCAACCAGCGCCTCGGCCGTCGCGTGCGCGGCCACCAGAGACGGAAAGAACGACGGGCTGTCGTGCGTGAAGATCAGTTGCGCGTCGGCGTGCAGCGCGATCGGCGACACCGCGCTGTCGGTGATCGC
The DNA here is from genome assembly GCF_902499135.1 of Burkholderia dolosa. Lineage (GTDB taxonomy): Bacteria > Pseudomonadota > Gammaproteobacteria > Burkholderiales > Burkholderiaceae > Burkholderia > Burkholderia dolosa. The sequence goes on along the minus strand of NZ_CABVPR010000065.1, from coordinate 10,366 downwards.
GACCAGCTTGCTGCCCTGCGCCTTCGCGACCTGCGCGACGCGCGTCGCTTCGGCCGAATACGGCGCGAAGCTGACGACCACCGTCACGCTCTGCTTCGAAATCGCGCGCAGCTCCATCTCGAGCGAACCCGCGACGCCGTTGAGCAGCGACACGGTCGGGCGAAACAGCCGATAGCCGTAGACGAACCCGAACGCGACCGGATAGCACGAACGGAAGCCCGCGACATGCACGTGCGACGCCTTGCGGATCAGCTTCGCGGCATCCGCGAGCGCATGCGCGTTCTGCGCGGCGGTGGCCGCGAGATTGTGCTGCTGCGCGGTCAGCAGATCGTGCGCGAGCGACGCTTTCGCGTCGGGCCGCACGAGCGAACGCGCGCGTTGCGTGAGCGGCTCGGGGCGCGTGCGCACGCGCGCGACGCACAGGTCGCGCAGCTCATTCCAGCCGGGAAACCCGAATTGCTGCGCGAGCCGCACGAGCGACGCGGGCTGCACCTGCGCCCGCTGCGCGACCTTGCGCATCGACGACGTGGCGACTTCGTCGGGATGATCGAGCACGAACGCGGCGCCCGCCTGGAATTGCGGACTCAGCTCGGAAAATTGCGCCCGGATCCGGGACGCGAGTTCGTCGAAATTGGCGGCCATCGTGGTGGGAGCGGAAACCGGTCGTTCATGTTATCACCGGCCCCTGTCGCGCACCGTCAGCGCAGCACTTCGATGCGATCGGCATCGACCTTCAGGCGGCCCGACCATTTGCGCTCGAACTCGCCGGTCACTTTCACTTCGTTCTTGTCGGTGACCGGCCGGCCTGCGGCCCACAGCTTGTCGTCGATCTCGACGCGGATCGTGCCCGTCGCGTCCGCGAACTCGTAATCTTCGCCGCCGATGTGCTTGACGATACGCCCCTGCAACTGCACGTGCTGATCGTCCTTGCCGTTCGCGACGAGATCCTTCACGGTCGTCGTCGTCAGCGCGGAAGGCCCCGCGTATTGCGCACGAGCGGCGGCGGGCAGCACGGCGAGCGCCACGGTCAGAACTGCGGCCAGGTGTTTCATGATGTCGTTCCTCATTTTCGATACGGTGTCGCGCGATGTCGAACGCGCCCCGTCGGGATGACGGACCGTAAGAGTACGCAAACCCGAACACCGCGCCGACGCGACACGGCGCCGCATTGGACAAGTATGAAAGCGGCGTTCGATTGCGCGGCGCGCATTCACGTGCGTCTCTCCTGCGGCGCCCGTCGGCGGAATCCTCTCGGTCTGCGCGTGTACCGAAGGGACATGAGCCGGCGCGCGCACTGCGCTTCGATGACGATTCGCCAAATCGGTGATGGGCTCGGACAGGAAGTCGAGGATTGGCACGCCTCAACGATCGTGAAGTCGCGCTGTCGCCCACGGAAGTCGCGCAGCTTGCTGCACGACTCGATGCGGACCAGCAACGCCGTGACATTGCGCGCGCCATTCGACGAACGGCTGTACTGCGACTGCTGCAAACCGCTGCAACCGCGCGACCCAATCGACAGCAATGCAGTACGCGCGCATATCCACGAACCAAGCGTCCACGACATGATCGACACGGTGGTGCGCAACGCCGATCGCCGTGCGGATCGCCGACCGGTCTCTCGCTACCGCCGAGCTCGATACGACGCGCAGCGCCCGCGTACGCTCGACGACGTGCGTGCTCCGACGGCGGCCGGACATACGCAACCGGTTCCTTATCCACAGATTGTGTTGGCAAGCTTGTGGAAAACCGTTCGGCAACGACACCAACGTATTGATCGCAAAGGGTTTGCCGATCGTGCGCGGGTAACGCGCGCGGCCGGGCTCCGACCACACGCGGCTCACCGCTGCCTTGCTGCAGCGATCGCGAAGAGAATCGCATCGCATCGCGTCGCGTCGCGTCGCGTCGCGTCGCATCGACCGACGATCGTGAGCCGCGATCAGCCTGTTTGCAAAGCGACGACTGCTGCATGCCGCCGACCGAACGACACGCGACGTCGACTCGCCGCACACGCAACCCGCGCCACCACTTCTCCACAGAAAATGTTGGCAAGCTTGTGGATATCCTGAGCAAGCGTGTGCTAACCCGTTGATCGGGAAACGATTCGTCCGCTGCGTCACGGTTTCGGCAACGGCCGGCCCGCGCGTGCAACGACGAACGGCCCGACGCAGCGGCGCCGCCTTTACCCGCGTTGACGCGTGCGCGCCGAACGCGTCAAGATCACGCGAGCCGCGCGAGCGCGCATTGTCACCGTCTCGCGCTGCACGACCGGCAGACCGTTGCGCCGGCATCGAACAACGACACATTCATTCCGAGGAAGACCATGGAACACGTCACCGCCGCGCAACTGCTCATCTCGCTCGTCATCGTCGCGATCGTCGTCTATCCCTATGTCCGCATCGTCCGGCGCACCGGCCATTCCGGCTGGTGGGTGCTGACGATGTTCATCCCGGTCGTGAACTTCGTCATGTTGTGGGTGTTCGCGTTCGCACGGTGGCCGGCCGTCGAGGACCGGCGCGGCTGACGATCGTCCGGCCGCCGCATGCGGGCTTGTCCACAGATTTTGTTGGCAAGCATGTGGATAGCCTGCGCATACCGCGACCAAGCATTTGATCCGAAAGCGTTTGTCCGCGGTGCTACGAACGACGCACGCATGCCGTTCGAACGCGCGGCGCCCTCCACTGCGCTATCCGCTTCGCAACGACGGCCGCTGCGCGCCCTGCTTTTCCACCGTTTTTGTTGGCAACGGTGTGGATATCCTGAGCATCGATCGCGCAAGTCGTTGATCGCGCAACGTTTCGACGCGCCGATCACGACAGCGGCACGGCACGCGCGGCATCGTCGATACCGTGCGCGCCGTGCCGCATCGCTCAACGCAACGTCGCGACCGCAATGCGCGTCGCGGCCGCGATCACGTCGTCCTTCGCGCGCGCGTCGGCACGTGCCTGCGTGTAGTACACGGCCAGCACGATCGGCGCACCCGACGGCGGCCATGCGACGCCCGCGTCGTTCGTCGTCCCGTAGCCGCCGGTGCCCGTCTTGTCGCCGACTCGCCAGCCGGCCGGCACGCCTGCACGAATCCGCTTGTCGCCGACCTTGTTGCCGCGCAGCCATTCGACGAACTGCGCGCGTTGCGCACTCGGCAGCGCGTCGCCGAGCATCAGCGCGCGCAGGCTCGCGGCCATCGCGGCCGGCGTCGTCGTGTCGCGCGGGTCGCCGGGCAGCGCGGTGTTGAGTTCGGTTTCCCAGCGATCGAGCCGGAACGTAGCGTCGCCGATCGAACGCGCATACGCGGTGACCGCCTGCGGGCCGCCGATCAGCTTCATCAGCACGTTCGCGGCCGTGTTGTCGCTGTACTGGATCGTGGCCGCGCACAGCTCGGCGACGGTCATGCCGGCGCCGACGTGCTGCTCCGTCACCGGCGAATAACTGACGAGATCGGCCTTGCCGTATGCGACGCGCTGCTGCAGCAGCGCGGGTTGCGCGATGCTGCGCGCGAGCACCGCCGCGCCGAGCATCGCCTTGAACGTGCTGCAGAACGGGAAGCGCTCGTCCGCGCGATGCTGCGCGCGCCGGCCGCTCGCGGTGTCGATTGCACATACGCCGAGCCGTCCGCCGGCCGCGCGTTCGAGCGCGGCAAACGACGTCGCGGACGCGACGTCCTGCGTCGAACCGCGCGACGATGCGCAGGCGCTGACGGTCAGCGCGAGCGGCGCGGCTGCGGCGGCCAGCAACAGGGTTCGACGTTGCGATGAATGGGTCATGTCGAGTGTCTCGTGGTGGAAGGTTGCGAAACGAACGAATGCAAAACGGCCGGCCGGCGAGACAGCACTATCGTGACTTTACGGTCGACTGACAAGCAACGATAATTCACCGCCGACAAAAGAAATTCTTATGACCAAGCTCCGCCCTCACCTTCCGCTGAATGCACTGCGCGCGTTCGAATCGTCGGCGCGCCATCTGAGCTTCACGCGCGCGGGCCTCGAACTGAGCGTCACGCAAGCCGCGGTCAGCCAGCAGGTGCGCTCGCTCGAAGAGCGGCTCGGCTGCGCGCTGTTCACGCGTTTGCCGCGCGGCCTCGCGCTCACCGACGAAGGACGCGCGCTGCTGCCGGTATTGAGCGACGCGTTCAGCCGGATCGAAACGGTGCTCAAGCAGTTCGACGGCGGGCGCTTTCGCGAAGTGCTGACGCTCGGCGTCGTCGGCACCTTCGCGATAGGTTGGCTAATGCCGCGGCTGAAGCGCTTCGGCGACACGCATCCGTTCGTCAAGCTGCGGCTGAGGACCAACAACAACGTCGTCGACCTTGCGGCCGAAGGGCTCGACTTCGCGATCCGCTTCGGCGAAGGCAACTGGCCCGCGACGCGCAACGAGCGGCTGCTCGACGCGCCGCTCACCGCGCTGTGCGCGCCGGAGATCGCGCGCCGCGTCGCGCAGCCGGCCGACCTCGCGAGCAAAACGCTGCTGCGCTCGTACCGCACCGACGAATGGCTCGGCTGGTTCGAGGCCGCGCAGCTCGAGCCGTGGGCGGTCAACGGGCCCGTGTTCGATTCGTCGCGGCTGATGGTCGAGGCCGCGATGCAGGGCGCCGGCGTCGCGCTCGCGCCGGCCTGCATGTTCGCGCGCGAGCTGCAGCTCGGCCAGCTCGTGCGGCCGCTCGACATCGACGTGCACGCGGGCGGCTACTGGCTCACGTCGCTGAAGTCGAAACCGCTGACGCCCGCAATGACGCTCTTTCGCGACTGGATCGTCGCCGAGGCGGCCGACGCGGCGCACGCGCCGCCGGATGACGCCGCACGCGGTTTGTCCACAGAAAATGTTGGCAACGATGGGGACATCCTGGGTACGTCGGGCCTAACCCGTTGATCGGACACGCTTTACCGCCGTCCACACACACGACGGGCAGTGTCCGCGTCCGTTCGCCGGACGGTCGCATACGATCCGCGTCATCGCCAACCGGCACGACACAATCGCGCGCGATTTATCCACAGTTTTTGTTGGCAAGCCTGTGGATATTCGGCCGATGTAACGTGTAACGTGTTGATACAAAAGGGGATTGGGTAGCGTGCGCGCCGCAGGTCAACCGCGCGGCAGTCGGTTGGCGCCGACGCACGGCGATTCGCGCGCGTCGCGCCAGGCCGAGCGGTTCTCCACAGATTTTGTTGGCAAGCTTGTGGATATCCTGCGCATCGGCGGCCTAACTCATTGAGTGCAAGGGATTTTCCGCGGCCCGCGCAGGATCGGGCAGCGCCCGCACGGCCCGTTGGCGCATACGCATCCGCCGGCGCCCGCCCGATCGTTCGTAGTCAATGCCGGTCGAGCCCGCCGCGCAATTCGCGCGCCTTGTCGCGCAGCGCTTCGTACCCGGAGCGCGCATGTTCGGGCAGATCGGGATCGCCGATCAGCGCACCGAGCGTTTCGATCAGGCTGAACAGAATGCCCTTCGCCGCGCCGACCGCGATGCTCTGCGATTCGATCGACCGGTGCAGGTGATCGACCGCCGCTTCGAGATTCTCGAGCTTGTGCGCGCCGTCGTCGGGCCGGTTGTCGGTCGTCATCGTGTGCCTCCGCCATCGTTCAGGGTCATGTGACGATTCTATGTCGCCGTGCGCGAACGTGGCGCGACGACGCGCAACGTTCGCGCACGTGCGGCGCGCCGTTACAGCACCGCGACCACGTTCACGCGTCCCGGCTCGGCTGCCGCGACCACGTGGCCGTCGACGCGGCGGAACGTCAGCGACACGGTTTCGTCGCCGACCCGCAAGTCGTCGATACGCAGCCAGTCGACGCCTTCGGGCAGCGCGGGACGCTCGACGCGCACCTCGCGGCGCGCCGCGTCGATGCTCACGCCGAGACATGCCTGCAGCATCATGAACGGCGCACCGGCCGCCCATGCCTGCGGCAGACACGCGACCGGATACGCGGTCGGCGGTTCGCCGCGCCGGCGCGGGAATCCGCAGAACAGCTCGGGCAGCCGCATCTCGAAGCTGACCGCCGCCTCGAACAGCGCTCGCAGCAGGTTCACGGCCGCGGTCTTGTCGCCGTAGCGCGCGAGCCCGCGCGCGATCAACGCATTGTCGTGCGGCCACACGGAGCCGTTGTGATACGCCATCGGATTGAAGCGCGGCTGGCCGGCCGCGAGCGTGCGAATGCCCCATCCGGTCTCGAACAGCGCCGAGCCGAGCACGCCGGCGACCGCCGCGCCGCGCGCCGCGTCGGGCAAGCCGAACGCGAGCAGGTGCCCGGCGTTCGACGCGAGCACGCGGCACAGCTCGCCATGACCGTCGAGCGCGATCCCGTAGAAGCCGCTCTCCGGCATCCAGAACAGCGCTTCGACCTGCTCGCGCAGCGTCTTCGCCCGCAGCGCGTAGCGCGTCGCATCGGCCGCGTGGCCGCGCCGATGCGAGCACGCAGCCATCGCCTCGAGCGCCGCGCACGCATACGCCTGCACTTCGACGAGCGCGATCGGGCCGTCCGGAAACCGGCCGTCCGCGTGGAACACCGAATCGTGGCTGTCCTTCCAGCCCTGGTTCGCGAGACCGCGCTCCGACGTGCGCTGATAGTCGAGCAGCCCGTACGGATTGCGGTGGCACTTGTCGATCACCCACTGCGCCGCGCGCTCGAGCGCCGGCCACAGTTCGTCGAGCAGCGCGTCGTCGCCGGTATGTTCGACGTACGCGCCGGCGAGCACGATGAACAGCGGTGTCGTATCGACGCCGCCGTAATACAGCGCGAACGGCACCTCGCCCGTCGCCGCCATCTCGCTGCGGCGGAACTCGTGCATGATCTTGCCGGGCTCCGCATCGCGGAACGCGGACGTCTCGCGCGCCTGATGCTCGGCGAGGAACCGCAGCACGCCGCGCGCCAGCGACGGCTGCAGCCACAGCATCTGCAGCGACGTGATCACCGCGTCGCGGCCGAACGGCGTCGAAAACCACGGAATGCCCGCATACGGATACGGCCCGGTGTCGAGCTGCGTGGTCAACAGCCCGAGATCGGCGAGCGAGCGGTCGAGCCATGCGTCGAACAGCGGATTGCCGGTCCGCACGCGCGCCATCGACTCGCGCCGCGCGCGCATCGCGCGATGCACGCCGACCAGCGCGGTGCGCATCGCGACGCGGCCGCATCCGGGCCCGTCGCGCTGCGCGGCGCCGAGCGTCGCATCGACGGTCAGATAGATCGACACGCACGCCTGCGCGGCGATCGTCAGCGTGTAGTCCGCGCGATCCACCGACAGCGCGTCGGGCGCCGGCGAGAAATGCACGGTCACGTTGCGCTCGACGCCGTCGAGGCCGTCGTAACACAGCCGTACCGCGCCCGCATCGACGCGCGGCGTGCCGACCGTGCCGCGCTTCGGGCGCTGCATCCCGCGCACTTCGAACATGTCCTTGAAATCGGCCGCGAACGACAGGGACAGCGGCACCTCCGCGTCGTTCGCGCCGTAGTTGGTCAGCGTCAGCGCTTCGTACAGCACGTCGCCCGCGAGCACGCGCGTCCGCTCGATATGGATCACGCCTTCCGGCGTTTCCTTGCCGCCGAGCGGCGGCAGCGGGCGGTTCGTCAGGTGTGCGGTGAACGACGCGTTGTCGGCGCTCGTCGCGCCGGACAGCAGCGACGGCGCGCGGCCGCCGAACGTCAGGCGCCATGTCGACAGCACGCGCATGTCGTCGACGAACAGGCCGTCGTCGTGACCGCCGATGTCGCCGAGCGCGTCACTGACGACGAACGCGTCGCCGGATTTCAGCACGTACTGGTTGTTGCGCGCGAGCGCTTGCGGATCGGCTTCCGGGGCGATGAATGCGGGACCCGACGCTTGAGTCGGGGCGACAGGCGCGACCTGCGGCGCCTGGGTCGTCGTGGCTTCAGCGTGATTCGGCATCGATACTCCTGTGTCGAGGCGCAACGCGCGGCGCGCGTCGCATGTTTCGCACAGGATAGGTCAGAACGGGCGACGTGCGCAGCGGGCGCCGCACGTGAAACGGCGCGCGCGGCGAACCTGCGGACCGGGAAGCAAATCCGGTTCCGCGCGCGCCGCCGCGGCCGCGCCCGTCGCGCCGCGCTACGAAAACAGGCTCATCAGAAACAGCATCGGGCGGAACGACATCGGCCGTGCATCCGGATCGAGCCACAGACGTACCGCGTACACCGCATACGCCGGCACCTCGCGCCAGCTCGAATAGACGTCGCGCAACTGGAACGCGCGCGGATACGCGACGTAGATGTTCGACGGTTCGATGCCGACGCGCTCGAACGCGAGGCGCGCCCGCGCGAGGTGGTAATACTGGCTGACGATCAGCACGCGCGACATTCGATGCGCGCGCATGTAGGCGAGCGTGTGCTGCGCGGTCGCGAGCGTGTTGTCGCCCTGGTCGTCTACGGCGATCCGGTCGGCCGGCACGCCGCGCGCGACGAGATAGTCGCGCATCGCGGTCGCCTCGTTCAGCCCCGGCCCGTCGATCCCGCCGCTGACGAGAATGACCGGGCACCGGCCGCTGCGGTAGCAGTGCACGCCGACGTCGAGCCGCGCGGTCAGCACGGGTTTCGGCGCGCCGTCGTCGTCCAGCGCGCTGCCGAAGATCACGGCGACGTCCGCGGGCTCACTGCGCATCCGCATCCCGTATGCGGCGAGCGCGACGGCCGCGACGATCCAGATGCACGCGACGGCCGCGAGCATGCGGCCCAGCAGGGCGACGCGGCCCCGCCCGATACGGTTCTTCAATACGGTGGTCTCCCGGAATCGCTCGCGCGCCGGGAGATCCGGCGGGCGGCCCGGTACGGGCGCGTAACGCTAACACGGCGCGCCTGCGCGCGGCCGTGCGCGGCGACGGCGATCGGCTGCGGCCCTCGTCGCGCAAGCGGGAGACCAGTGTCGGAAATTTGTCGGACTGTGAATGGGCGAACGTCGCGCGACCCGGCCGCGCGGCGTCAGGCCGCCGCACACATCGCGAGCCGGCCCATCGCCTCTCCGGCGCCACGCACCGCGCACGTGGCCGGCTCGTCGGCAATTCGTGCGACGAGCCCCGTTTCGTTGTACAGCAGCCTCGCGAGGTCGGCGAGCAGCGCGCCGCCACCCGTCAGCACTACGCCGCGGTGCGCGATGTCGGTCACGAGTTCGGCCGGCGCGTTTTCCAGCACCGATTTCACTGTGCCGATCACCTGCTTCAGCGGCGCGGCCAGCGCGTCCGCGATATCGTGGTTCGACAACTCGACGGAGCGCGGCAGGCCGTCCTGGACGCCGCGCCCGACGGCGTGCGTCGACGAGCGCGGCCCCGCGCTCACGGCTGAGCCGATCGATTTCTTCACGTGTTCGGCCGTCTGCTCACCGAGCAGCACGCCGTACACATTGCGTACATGGTTGATGATTGCCGCGTCGAACTGGCTGCCGCCGACGCGGATTGCCTCGTGATACACGATACCGCCCAGTGCTATCACCGAGACCTCCGTCGTGCCGCCGCCGATGTCGACGACCATCGAGCCGACCGGTTCCGTCACCGGCAATCCCGCGCCGAGCGCCGCGGCGAGCGACTCGTCGATCAACTCCACGTCGGACACGCCAGCAGCAAATGCCGCATCGCGGATCGCACGCCGTTCGACGGCCGTCGCGTCAGACGGCACACATAACGTCACGTCGACGCGGCGACCGAAGCGCGAACGGGTCTGAGACATGTCGATGAAGCTGCGGATCATCTGCTGAGCCGCGTGCGCGTCGGCGATGACCCCATTCTGCATCGGCTTCACAGCTTCCAGATGCGCTGGTTCGCGCCCGAGCAGCGCCTTCGCGAGTTCCCCGACAGCCGCTACCGCCGCTCGTCCGTCGGCCGTGACGGCCTTGTGAAAGCACACCACCGACGGTTGGTTCAGCACCACACCGCGCTCGTGCGTATAAATACGCGTACTCGCCGTTCCGGGGTCGATCGCAACGGGTTGCGCAAACAACTTTCCGAACAGCGGTGTCGGCATATCGAACCCTTATGAATGAACGGGCCGCACGGCCGTGCCGTGTCCCCGCAGCACGTGTGCCGCTTTATCAACGGGTTAGCGGCAAATCCTTCCGTTACTTTAGGCAATCCGTACGATTTTTTCACGGTCAAATTGCCGAAAACGTGTTTCCGGCTGCGATTCGCGTCATCGGCGCCCCTCGCGCAGCCTCCGCAAAACACGTAATCTCTCGGTCTCGCCTGCTTCCGGCAGGCGCCTCTCGCCCGATCACGCCAGATATTTCACGATGACAGCGCCCGCTTTTTCATGCTGGCCGGCGGTGCGCCGGCTCTGCTCGACGCTCGTCGCCCTGTGGTGCTGCGGCGTCGCCGCGCAGCCGCTGGCGGCCGCGGACACGGCCGCCGCCGTCCGCGCGCCGAGCGCGATGCCG
>NZ_CABVPR010000064.1 GCF_902499135.1 Burkholderia dolosa | reverse complement strand
CAACACGGCAACACGGCAACACGGCAACACGGCAACACGGCAACACGGCAACACGGCAACACGGCAACACGGCAACACGGCAACAGGCAACATGGCAACACGACAACACGGCGTCACGACGAGCCGCCGTGACGGCGGAGCCCGGAAAGCCGGCCGCGTCGCATCGGTCGGTGTCCGTCCCGATGCCGCTCGTATCCGCTCCGCGGCGCCGCCCGGCAAGCCGCCGTCGATTGTTCTCGGCGGCTGACAAGTGACTTCGCATTCGCGCTGTTTATCCGCGGACGGCCGATCCCTAGAATCCACTCCATCGAATAACGCATTGCCTGATGGAGCCGATGATGAAAGCGCTGATCGAATCGAGCCTGTACCACCCGTCCGTCGTGTTGCCGCTTGCCGCGCTGACGCAGTTGATGGTCGAGCGCGATTTCAATCTCGGCCAGGTCGGGCTGATCGTCGCCGCGCGCGGTGCGCAGGCCGCGGTGTCGCGCTCGCGGGCGCTGATCTTCTGCAGCCACTGCGAAGGGCACGCGTGAGCGCGTCGGCAATGCGCGACTGAAAAAAAAGCCCGACCGGCATGAGCCGGTCGGGCGATTCGGCCGGACAGCCGGCCGTTCGATCGGGCCCCGGCATTTGCCGGGGCTTTTTCATGCGCGACGCTTACGCACGCGCGGTCGACACGACGTCGTACACGTCCTCCGACACGTCTTCGTCGCGCAGCTGCCGCACGAGCTGATGCGCTTCGCGGTGCGTCGCGACGGCCGGCGGCGAGCCCTTGAGCGGCTTGCGCGCCGTCTCGGCCAGCGCGACGACCGACACGATCCCGATCACCGCGGCGCCCATCATGTAGTACGCGGGCATCATCAGGTTGTGCGTGACGTCGACGAGCCAGGCTGTCATCAGCGGCGTCGTGCCGCCGAACAGCGACACCGACACGTTGAAGCCGATCGCGAGCGCGCCGTAGCGGATCTCGGTCGGGAACAGCGCCGGCAGCGCGGACGGCATCACGCCGGTGAAACACGACAGCAGTACGCCGAGGATCAGCAGCCCGGCGAACACCGACGCGGTCGTGCCCGCATGAATCAGCATCATCGACGGAATCGACAGCACCAGCAGCCCGACGCAGCCGGCGAGCATCACCGGCTTGCGGCCGACCTTGTCGGACAGCCGGCCGGCGGCGAGCGTCAGCGGCATCATCAGCACCATCACGATCAGCACGAGCACGAGACTGTGCGATTCGTCGAAGTGCAGCGTCGACGACATGAAGCTCGGCAGGTACGACAGCACCATATAGTCGGTCACGTTGAAGATCAGCACGAGCCCGACGCAGAGCAGCAGCGCGCGCCAGTTGCGCATCAGCGTTTCGCGGAAGCGCGCCTTCGGTACCGCCTTGTCCTGCGCTTCGCGCTGCTCGGCCTGGCGCTTGAACGCGGGCGTTTCCTCGAGCTTCATCCGGATATAGAGACCGATCAGGCCGAGCGGGCCGGCGATCAGGAACGGCACGCGCCAGCCCCACGACAGCAGCGCTTCCTGCGACAGCGACGCGGTGAGCAGCGCGACGACGCCCGCGCCCATCACGTAGCCGATCAGCGTGCCGAATTCGAGGAAGCTGCCCATGAAGCCGCGGCGCTTGTCGGTCGAGAATTCGGCGATGAAGGTCGCGGCGCCGCCGTATTCGCCGCCGGTCGAAAAGCCCTGCACGAGGCGGGCGACGAGCAGCAGCACCGGCGCCATGATGCCGATCGACGCGTAGCTCGGAATCAGGCCGATCGCGAACGTGCCGACGGCCATCATGATCATCGTCGCAGCGAGCACGCGCTGGCGGCCGATGCGGTCGCCGAGCGGGCCGAACACCATGCCGCCGAGCGGGCGCACGACAAACGCGGCCGCGAACGTGCCGAAGGTCGCGAGCAGCTGCGCGGACGGGCTGCTGGACGGGAAGAACACCTTGCCGAGCGTGACGGCGATGTAGCTGTACACGCCGAAGTCGAACCATTCCATCGCGTTGCCGATGGCCATTGCGCTGACGGCGCGCTTGAGCAGGCTCTGGTCGACGACGGTAATGTCGTCCGCGGCGAGCGTGGGCTCGTCATGCGAGCCGGTGGAAGAAACAGCGGTCGGGCTGACGTGTGTTGCGGTCAAGGTCATGCACTCCTTTGACTGCGCCGGAACGGCGGGCCGTCCGACACGGTTTGCCGGCGAGCGCGAAGTCACGTGCGGCGCGTCGGGGCAGCCGTTAAACGCTTACTGCGCAAAGGACTGCTTCGACGCGGGCCCGGTGGGCCGTCGCGACGGTGCGCTCATGAAGAATGGGCCGCGCGATGCGAGCGGCGGATGCCGGTGCGGACCGATCGTCGGCCGTTCCGGCGCGCGCCCCGACGGGGCGACGAAACGAGAAAAGCGGGCCTGTCGGGCGGGCTTTTCTGTTGGGTGCAATTTCGATCGAACGCCCGGCGCGCGCTGCGCAAACGGACCGATCGAAATCGAATAGACAGAGATTGAATGTGAAACAGGCGACATGATAGCACGATGACAGACGATCGTGCAAATTGCCGGGAAACCCCCGTCTGGCGGGGCGCGCTCGGGTATGATCGGCGGCGCGCGGCGGGGCGTCGACGGCGCTGCGACGCGCGCGAAATCGACGGGGAATCGGATGACCGAATGGATCAAGATCGCGGCGCTGTTCGCGGCGACCGCACTGGCCGAAATCGTCGGCTGCTACTTGCCGTGGCTCGTGCTGAAAGCGGGGCGGCCGCTCTGGCTGCTGGTGCCGGCCGCGCTGTCGCTCGCGCTGTTCGCGTGGCTGCTGACGCTGCATCCGAGCGCGGCCGGACGCACGTACGCGGCGTACGGCGGCGTCTATATCGCGGTCGCGCTGGTCTGGCTGCGGGTCGTCGACGGCATCGCGCTGACCCGCTGGGACGTGGCCGGCGCGGTGCTGGCGCTCGGCGGGATGGCGCTGATCGCGCTGCAGCCGCGCGTGTGACGCGCGGCTGCGCGACGCAGCATCATGCGGCTTCGGCGGCGTCCACGGCGTCGGACGTGCGCCACACGCAGGTGCCCTTGACCGATTTGTCCAGCTCGTCGAGCTGTGCGTGATGGGCGGCGAGCTCTTCGTCGCTCGCGGCCAGCACCGGCAGATCGAGCGCCGCGAGCGACACGCGCTGCCCGTTGGCTGCGCCGCCGACAGTTGCCGCGTCGTCGAGCATGTCGATCACGAGGCTGTCCTGTCCGCGCGTCATCGCGAGATAGACCTCGGCGAGCAGCTCCGAGTCGAGCAGCGCGCCGTGCAGCGTGCGATGCGCGTTGCTGATGCCGAAGCGGTCGCACAGTGCGTCGAGCGAGTTGCGTTTGCCGGGGAACATCTGCTTGGCCTGCACGAGCGTGTCGATCACACCCGCGCAATGCTCGCTGAACGGCGGCAGCCCGAGCAGCGCGAACTCGGCGTCGAGGAAGCCGAGGTCGAACGGCGCGTTGTGGATGATCAGCTCGGCGCCTCGCACGAATTCGCGGATCTGATCGGCGACTTCGGCGAATTTGGGCTTGTCGCTGAGGAATTCGGTCGTGAGCCCGTGCACGGCCAGCGCGCCCGGATCGCTGTCGCGCTCCGGGTTCACGTAGAAGTGCAGGTTGTTGCCGGTGAGCCGCCGGTTCAGCAGCTCGACGCAGCCGATTTCGATGATGCGGTCGCCCGCGCGGGCGTTCAGGCCGGTGGTTTCGGTATCGAGAATGATCTGGCGCATGTCGGATAAATCGAAAATGACGGGAAGGCGGCCGATGTTCAGGCCGCGAGCGACGCGACGCCGCGATTCGCGAGCGCATCCGCGCGTTCGTTTTCGGGATGACCTGCGTGGCCTTTCACCCAGCGCCATTCGATGTCGTGCAGCATCACGAGCGCATCGAGGCGCTTCCACAGGTCGGCGTTCTTCACGGGCGTCTTCGCCGCAGTGACCCAGCCCTTCTTCTTCCAGCCGTGGATCCACTCGCTGATGCCTTTCTGCACGTATTGCGAGTCGGTATGCACGATCACGCGGCACGGACGCTTCAGCACCTCGAGCGCGGCGATGACGCCCATCAGCTCCATCCGGTTGTTGGTCGTGTTCGGCTCGCCGCCGAACAGCTCCTTTTCGTGGTCGCCGTAGCGCAGCAGCGCGCCCCAGCCGCCGGGGCCGGGGTTGCCCTTGCAGGCGCCGTCGGTATAGATGTCGATGGTGTCGGTTGTCATGAACGTTCTTGATGGATGGTCGGGGAGGCTGCGGGTGCGAGGCCCGGTGCGAGCACGGGCTTCTTCACCTTGATCGGGCCGACGAGGCGCATGCCGCGCACGCGCTTGACGGCCGTGACCATGTACACCGCGCCGAAGATCGGCCACCAGCGGTCGCCCGCGGCTTCCATGAAGCCGTAGCGCGCGAGCCATTTGTCCGTTGCGAGCGGCGGCCGGTAGCAGCCGAAGCGGCCGCGCTCCAGATCGAAGCCGAGCAGCTTGATCCAGTCCTTGAGCCGGATGAACGCGATCTGGTCGCGCGCGGCCGGCACGAACGGCCGGTTCGCGATGCGCCCGAACGTTTGCCGCATGCCCCACAGGCTCAGCGAATTGAAGCCGGTGATCACGAGCTGGCCTTCCGGCATCAGCACGCGTTCGGCCTCGCGCAGCAGCCGGTGAGGATCGGACGTGAATTCGAGCGTATGCGGCATCACGATCAGGTCGACGCTCTGCGATTCGAACGGCAGGTCGAGCAGATCGCACCACGTGGTGCTGCGGTCGGCCGGCGCGTGCTTCGGCCCGTGCGCGTCGCGTACCCACGGGTACCGATAGGGCGCGCTCGCGCCGCTCTCCGGATCGAGCACGAGGCCGCGATACGGCATGCGGTTTTCGCGCAGCGCGTCGAGCTGCGGCAGGCCCAGTTGCAGCGCGTGAAATCCGAACACGTCGGACACGATCCGGTCGAGCTGCGCCTGCTCCCAGCCCAGCACGTAGCGGCCGGGTGGGGAGTCGGTCCAGGCGGGCCAGTCTATAATTTGTCGATCGGACATAACGATGGTTGCGCGCCCATGAACGAGCTGGAATACGTGCCGGTGCCGGCATTCGAAGACAACTATATCTGGCTCGTGTCGGACGGTCGCGATGCGATCGCCGTCGATCCGGGTGAAGCCGCGCCGGTGCGCCGCGTTCTTGACGAGCGAGGCTGGCGGTTGACCGCTATTCTACTCACGCACCACCACGCCGACCATGTCGGCGGTGTCGCGGCATTGCTCGATGGCCGATCGGACGATGCGCCGGTGACGGTCTACGGCCCGGCGGCCGAGGCGATCGGCGTGGTCACGCATGCGCTCGCGGGCGGCGACCGCGTGAGCGTCGCGGCGCCGGCCGTCGCGTTCGACGTGCTCGACGTGCCCGGTCATACGCGCGGCCACATCGCTTATTTCCAGCATGCGGGGCACGGTGCCGCCGTGCCGCACGTGTTCTGCGGCGACACGCTGTTTTCGTGCGGCTGCGGCCGGCTGTTCGAAGGCACGCCCGCGCAGATGCTCGCGTCGCTCGATGCGCTCGCCGCGCTGCCCGGCGACACGCGCGTGCATTGCGCGCATGAATACACGCTGTCGAACATTCGCTTCGCGCTCGCGTGCGAACCCGGCAATGCGGCGCTCGCCGCGTGGCGCGACGAAGCGCAGGCGCTGCGCGCGCGCGGCGTGCCGACGCTGCCGACGACGATCGCGCACGAGCGCGCGGTGAACCCGTTCATGCGGTCCGACAGCGATGCGATCCGCGCGACGCTCGAAGCCGAGCTTCATGAAACCGTTCCGGACCGGCTGACCGCATTCACGCTGATGCGCGAATGGAAAAACCGCTTCCGATGACGCGTATACCAGGACTCAAAAGCTCAAGCGGTATCTGTAAAAATTGCTCCAAACGTCGGATTTGGCTGAGTTTTCGGTGTTTTTATTGACGTGAAGCACGCACTTCCGTAGTATCGCCTGCAATTTCCAGCCGTCGGAAGCCGAGATTTTCATGCGACTTATATTGAGTGCGCTGATGGTCCTGCTCCTCGCCGCTTGTGCGAGCCAGGCCCCTGTCGCCAACAACGCCGCCGATTCGCAAGCGACGTCCAACTACCTCCGCAAATCAGCCACCGCCAAAGAAACCGTCGACGTCGACAAGCAATCCGTCGGCGACCTGACCAGCGCAGACTCCGATCTCTGGGCACGCATCCGCCGCGGTTTCCAGATGCCCGACCTGCAGAGCGACCTCGTCGACATGCAGACGACGTGGTACACGCAGCGGCCCGACTACGTGCAGCGCATGACCGAGCGCTCGCAGAAGTACCTGTATCACATCGTCGAGGAGCTCGAGGCGCGTCACATGCCGACCGAGCTCGCGCTGCTGCCGTTCATCGAATCCGCGTTCAATCCGCAGGCGCTATCCGTCGCGAAGGCGGCCGGCATGTGGCAGTTCATGCCGGGCACGGGGCGCACGTACAACCTGAAGCGCAACATGTGGCAGGACGAGCGGCGCGACGTGCTCGCGTCGACGAGCGCGGCGCTCGACTACCTGTCGCGCCTGCATGACATGTTCGGCGACTGGTATCTGGCGCTCGCCGCGTACAACTGGGGCGAGGGCAACGTGCAGCGTGCGATCGCGCGCAACCAGGCGGCCGGGCTGCCGACCGACTACCAGAACCTGCGGATGCCGAACGAGACGCGCAACTACGTGCCGAAGCTGCAGGCGGTGAAGAACATCATCGCGAATCCGCAGCAGTACGGACTGACGCTGCCCGAGATTCCGAACCACCCGTACTTCGTCACGGTCACGACGTCGCGCGACATCGACGTGGCGGTTGCCGCGAAGCTCGCGAACCTGTCGCTCGACGAATTCCGCTCGCTGAACCCGTCGTTCTCGAAGCCGGTGATCCTCGGCGCGACCGAGCCGCAGATCCTGCTGCCGTTCGACAACGCGGCCGCGTTCGAGAAGAACCTGAAGTCGTATGGCGGCCAGCTTTCGTCGTGGACGACGTACACAGTCAGCGAACGCGCGCGGCCGGCCGCGATCGCCGAGAAGATCGGCGTCGACGCCGACACGCTGATGTCGGTCAACAAGATTCCGGCCGGCATGCGCCTGAAGCCCGGCTCGACGATCGTCGTGCCGCGCGGCGACGACGATGACGAGGACATCAGCGCCGACGTCGCGGAGAACGGCGTACTCGCGATGGAGCCGGACGTGCCGGACACGCGCAAGATGCTGATCCGCGTGCGCCGCAAGCAGTCGATGGCGGCGATCGCCGGCCGCTACGGCGTGTCGGTCGGACAGCTGAAGGCATGGAACCGCACGCATCGCGATCTCGTGATGCCGGGCCAGGCGCTCGTGCTGCACGTGCCGGTCGGCCGCGCGGTGCCGGCCGAGCCGGGGCCGGAGCGGATCGCGACGTCGGCCGGCGGCGCGCACATCGAGCGCGCGAGCCTGTCGGTCCGCGGCAAGTCCGCGCGCGGCACGAAGCGCGGCGTAGCGAAGCCGGCGGCGCGCGCGACGAAAGTCGCGGCGCCCGCGAAGGCCGCGCCGGCCAAGGCGGCACCGAAGGCCGTCGCACACAAGAGCAAGAAGAAGTAACGCGTGCGCGGCCGCAGCGCGGCCCCGCGGCATCGCCGTCGTCGGGCTCGCGCTTGCGCTATCATCCGACGAAACGCGTCGAACGCCGTCACCGAGGTGACGGCGTTTTCGTTTGCGGCTTCGGTTGTGTGCGGACGCTGCCCGCTGCCGTATCGCAGCGCCAGGAAATCAGGAGGATCGATGTCGTCGGTGCAGGTGAGAGTGCTCGCGCTGTTTGCGATCGGCTATTTCGTGTCGTACGTGTTTCGCGGCGTCAATCTCGGCTTCGCGCCGTACGTCACGCACGAACTCGGGCTGTCGGCGGCCGATCTCGGCGTGCTCACGAGTCTCTATTTCCTCGGCTTTGCCGGCGCGCAGATTCCGGCCGGCGTGATGCTCGATCATTTCGGACCGCGCCGCGTGACCGCGGGCATGCTGCTGTTCGCCGCCGCCGGTGCTGCCGTGTTCGGTGCCGCGCACGGACTCGGCGCGATGATGGCGGGCCGGCTGCTGATCGGCGTCGGTGTGTCGGTTTGCCTCGGCGCGGCGTTCAAGGCGCTCGCGCAGCATTTCCCGGTCGGCCGGCTGCCGTTCGTGAACGGGCTCGTGATGGCGGTCGGCGGCCTCGGCGGCGTCGCGGTCGGCTCGCCGCTGACCTGGCTGCTCGGCTGGACGAGCTGGCGCGCGGTCTGCGCGGCGCTTGCGGTGCTGACCGTCGTCGTCGCGGCCGCGATCGGCTTCGGCGCGCCCGACGCCGGCGACACGCGTCACCAGGGCGGACTCGTCAGCCAGTTCAAGGGCACCTGGCACATTTTGAACAGCCGCGCATTCTGGAAGATCGCGTCGTTTTCGGTCGTCACGCAGGGCGTGTTCTATGCGATGCAGTCGCTGTGGGTCGGTCCTTATCTGCGTGACGTCGCGGGCTTCGACGCGCCGCATGCCGCGCGGCTCGTGTCGGTGCTCGGCTTCGCGATGATGGCCGGTTGCGTCGGCTTCGGTGCGGCGGCGCGCATGCTGGAGCGGCGCGGCGTGTCCGTCTACGCATTCTGCGGCATCGGCATGGCGCTGTTCGTCGCGACGCAGGTCGCGATCGTCGCGCGCGTGCCGCTGCCGCCGGCGATGCTGTGGGGCGCGTACGGAATGTTCGGCGGCGTCGGCATCCTTACGTACGCGGTGATGGCCGGACATTTTCCCGCGCATCTGATCGGTCGCGCGAACACGACGCTGACGCTCGTGATCTTCCTGCTGATCTTCGCGTTCCAGATCGGCATCGGCGCGGTGCTGTCGCATTGGCAGCCGATCGACGGCCGTTATCCGGCCGCCGCGCACGTCACTGCATGGAGCGTGCTGCTCGCGCTGCAGCTCGCGAGCGCCATATGGTACGTATGGCCGACGCGCGACACTGGCCACGCGCACTGATCCGGCAGTACGCTTGCATGCACGGCACGGCGCCGTGAAAACGGGGACGCAGCCGATCGTGCGCACGCGAAGCCGCGCTGCCGGACGCTGCGCGTGCGGGTTCGCACCGTCATATCGATTGAAGATTAGGCCTTTTTCAGGCTATAATTTGAAAGTTTGTGCTGATCAACCTCGCACCCTAGCGCCTACCTCACTCATCCCGTTCATCCGCCGCACGCCGCCTGTCGGGCGATGTCGCGAAGCCTCGTGCGCCACGCGCCGGCCTCGCATGTCGACAACGCAGGCCGCGTCCAGCTAGCGACGCCGCGCGCATCCGCCGCGCGGTGCGCGCGCGGCAGGGTAAACAGGTCGGCAGCAGGGTGTTCCCCAAGGAGCCTCCCGTGTTGCCGTCTTTTTCTCCCGCTTTGCTTGCACTTGCCGACGGCACGGTCTTTCGTGGTTATTCGATCGGGGCCGACGGCCACACGATCGGCGAAGTCGTGTTCAACACCGCGATCACCGGCTATCAGGAAATCCTGACCGACCCGAGCTACGCGCGTCAGATCGTCACGCTCACCTATCCGCATATCGGCAACGTCGGCGTGAACGCCGAAGACGTCGAAGCGACGAAAGTCCATGCCGCCGGCTTGATCATCCGCGATCTGCCGACGCTCGCATCGAACTTCCGCATGTCGCGCACGCTCGGCGACTACCTGCGCGACGAAGGCGTCGTCGCGATCGCCGGCATCGACACCCGCAAGCTGACCCGCATCCTGCGCGACAAGGGCGCGCAGAACGGCTGCATTCTCGCCGGCTCGGACGACGAAGCGAAGGCGATCGAGCTCGCGCGCTCGTTCCCCGGCCTCGCCGGCATGGACCTCGCGAAGGTCGTGTCGACCGCCAAGCCGTTCGAGTGGAAGCAGACCGAATGGCGCCTCGGCAGCGGCTACGGCATGCAGGAAGCGCCGAAGTACCGCGTCGTCGCATACGACTTCGGCGTCAAGTACAACATCCTGCGCATGCTCGCGGAGCGCGGCTGCCAGGTCACGGTGCTGCCCGCGCAGGCGAGCGCCGCCGACGCGCTCGCGCTCAATCCGGACGGCATCTTCCTGTCGAACGGCCCCGGCGATCCGGAGCCGTGCGACTACGCGATCGCGGCGACGAAGGAGTTCATCGCGCGCGGCGTGCCGACCTTCGGCATCTGCCTGGGTCACCAGATCATGGGCCTCGCGGTCGGCGCAAAGACGCTGAAGATGAAGACGGGCCATCACGGCGCGAACCATCCGGTGAAGGATCTCGCCGACGGCCGCGTCGTGATCACGTCGCAGAACCACGGCTTCGCGGTCGACGCCGATTCGCTGCCGGCCAACGCGCGCGCGACGCACGTGTCGCTGTTCGACGGCACGCTGCAGGGCTTCGAGCTGACCGACAAGCCGGCGTTCTGCTTCCAGGGCCACCCGGAAGCGTCGCCGGGCCCGCACGACATCGGCTACCTGTTCGACCGCTTCACCGCGCTGATGGACGCGGCGAAGCAGCGCACCGCCTGAACGGCTGACGCACGGAGGCTCGCATCATGTTCGGTCACGCACTCGGCATCACGGATATCTGGACCTACGTGTTCGGCGTGATCTTCATCATCCTGCTGCCGGGACCGAATTCGATGTACGTGCTGTCGCTCGCCGCGCAGCGCGGCGTGAAGGCCGGCTATCGCGCGGCCTGCGGCGTGTTCGTCGGCGACACGGTGCTGATGGTGCTGTCCGCCGCCGGCGTCGCGTCGCTGCTGAAGGCGAACCCGCTGCTGTTCTCGGTCGTCAAGTACGGCGGCGCCGCGTATCTCCTCTACATCGGCGCCGGCATGCTGCGCGGCGCGTGGCGCAAGCTGCGCGCGCCGGCCGGTGCGCCGGCCGACGTGCCGCGCGCGGTCGACGGCGAGCAGCCGTTTCGCAAGGCGCTGATCGTGAGCCTCCTGAATCCGAAGGCGATCCTGTTCTTCATCTCGTTCTTCATCCAGTTCGTCGACCCGGCATTCCCGCATCCCGCGCTGTCGTTCGTCGTGCTCGGGGCGATCGCGCAATGCGCGAGCTTTCTGTACCTGAGCACGCTGATCTTCGCGGGCGCGCGTCTTGCCGAGCACTTTCGCCGCCGCCGCAAGCTCGCAGCCGGCGCGGCGAGCGGCGTGGGCGGCCTGTTCATCGGTTTCTCGGTGAAGCTCGCGCTCGCCACCATGAGCTGAAGCGCAGCGGGCCGACCCACGACAACGATTACTCATTGAATTCACAAGCCATGCCAAAACGCACAGACATCAACAGCATCCTCATCATCGGCGCCGGCCCGATCATCATCGGCCAGGCTTGCGAGTTCGACTATTCGGGCGCGCAGGCTTGCAAGGCGCTGCGCGAAGAGGGCTACAAGGTGATCCTCGTCAACAGCAACCCGGCGACGATCATGACCGACCCGAACACGGCCGACGTTACGTACATCGAGCCGATCACGTGGGAAGTGGTCGCGCGCATCATCGAGAAGGAGCGCCCGGACGCGATCCTGCCGACGATGGGCGGCCAGACCGCGCTGAACTGCGCGCTCGACCTGCATCATCACGGCGTGCTCGAGAAGTTCGGCGTCGAGCTGATCGGCGCGTCGCCGGAAGCGATCGACAAGGCGGAAGACCGCCAGAAGTTCAAGGACGCGATGACGAAGATCGGCCTCGGTTCCGCGAAATCGGGCATCGCGCACTCGATGGAAGAGGCGACCCGCGTGCACGCGGAAATCACCGCGGCCACCGGCGGCAGCGGCTATCCGGTCGTGATCCGTCCGTCGTTCACGCTCGGCGGCTCGGGCGGCGGCATCGCATACAACCGCGAGGAGTTCGAGGAGATCTGCAAGCGCGGTCTCGACCTGTCGCCGACGCGCGAGCTGCTGATCGAGGAATCGCTGCTCGGCTGGAAGGAATACGAGATGGAAGTCGTGCGCGATCGCGCCGACAACTGCATCATCGTCTGCTCGATCGAGAACCTCGACCCGATGGGCGTGCACACCGGCGATTCGATCACGGTCGCGCCGGCGCAAACGCTCACCGACAAGGAATACCAGATCCTGCGTAACGCATCGCTCGCGGTGCTGCGCGAGATCGGCGTCGACACCGGCGGCTCGAACGTGCAGTTCGCGATCAACCCGCGCGACGGCCGGATGGTCGTGATCGAGATGAACCCGCGCGTGTCGCGTTCGTCGGCGCTCGCGTCGAAGGCGACCGGCTTCCCGATCGCGAAGGTCGCCGCGAAACTCGCGGTCGGCTATACGCTCGACGAGCTGAAGAACGAAATCACCGGCGGCCAGACGCCCGCGTCGTTCGAACCGACGATCGACTACGTCGTCACGAAGATTCCGCGCTTCGCGTTCGAGAAATTCCGCGAAGCCGATTCGCGCCTGACCACGCAGATGAAGTCGGTCGGCGAGGTGATGGCGATCGGCCGCACGTTCCAGGAGTCGTTCCAGAAGGCGCTGCGCGGCCTCGAAGTCGGCGTCGACGGTCTCGACGAGAAGTCGACCGATCGCGACGAGATCGCGATCGAGATCCACGAGCCGGGTCCCGACCGCATCTGGTACGTCGGCGACGCGTTCCGCATCGGCATGACGGCCGAGGAAATCTACGCGGAGACCGCGATCGACCCGTGGTTCCTCGCGCAGATCGAACAGATCATCCTGAAGGAAAAGGCGCTGTCGGGCCGCACGCTCGCGTCGCTGACGTTCGACGAACTGCGCTTCCTGAAGCAGAGCGGCTTCTCGGACCGCCGTCTCGCGAAGCTGCTCGGCACGACGCCGGAAGACGTGCGCAAGCGCCGCGTCGAGCTGAACGTGCGCCCGGTCTACAAGCGCGTCGATACGTGCGCGGCCGAATTCGCGACGAAAACCGCGTACATGTACTCGACGTACGAGGAAGAGTGCGAGGCGCAGCCGACCGCGAACAAGAAGATCATGGTGCTGGGCGGCGGCCCGAACCGGATCGGCCAGGGCATCGAGTTCGACTACTGCTGCGTGCACGCGGCGCTCGCGATGCGCGAGGACGGCTACGAAACGATCATGGTCAACTGCAACCCGGAAACGGTGTCGACCGACTATGACACGTCCGACCGCCTGTACTTCGAGCCGCTGACGCTCGAAGACGTGCTCGAGATCGTCGACAAGGAGAAGCCGGTCGGCGTGATCGTCCAGTACGGCGGCCAGACGCCGCTGAAGCTCGCGCTCGACCTCGAGGCGCACGGCGTGCCGATCATCGGTACGTCGCCGGACATGATCGACGCGGCGGAAGACCGCGAACGCTTCCAGAAGCTGCTGCAGGATCTCGGCCTGCGCCAGCCGCCGAACCGCACCGCGCGCAACGAAGAGGAGGCGCTCGAGCTCGCGGCCGAAATCGGCTATCCGCTCGTCGTGCGTCCGTCGTACGTGCTCGGCGGCCGCGCGATGGAGATCGTCCACGAACCGCGCGACCTCGAACGCTACATGCGCGAGGCCGTGAAGGTGTCGAACGATTCGCCGGTGCTGCTCGACCGCTTCCTGAACGACGCGATCGAATGCGACGTCGACTGCATCTGCGACGGCGACGCCGTGTTCATCGGCGGCGTGATGGAGCACATCGAGCAGGCGGGCGTTCACTCGGGCGACTCGGCATGCTCGCTGCCGCCGTACTCGCTGTCGAAGGAAACCGTCGGCGAGCTGAAGCGCCAGACGGCCGCGATGGCGAAGGCGCTGAACGTGGTCGGCCTGATGAACGTGCAGTTCGCGATCCAGCAGGTGCCGCAGGCCGACGGTTCGAAGCAGGACGTCATCTACGTGCTCGAAGTGAACCCGCGCGCGTCGCGCACGGTGCCGTACGTGTCGAAGGCGACCAGCCTGCCGCTCGCGAAGATCGCGGCGCGCGCGATGGTCGGCCAGAAGCTCGCGCAGCAGGGCGTGACGAACGAAATCGAGCCGCCGTACTTCAGCGTGAAGGAAGCGGTGTTCCCGTTCGTGAAGTTCCCGACCGTCGATCCGGTGCTCGGGCCTGAGATGCGCTCGACCGGCGAAGTGATGGGCGTCGGCCGGACGTTCGGCGAGGCGCTGTTCAAGTCGCAGCTCGCGGCCGGCTCGCGCCTGCCGGAATCCGGCACCGTGCTGCTGACCGTGATGGATGCCGACAAGCCGAAGGCGGTCGAAGTCGCGCGCATGCTGCACGACCTCGGCTACCCGATCGTCGCGACGAAGGGCACCGCAGCGGCGATCGAAGCGGCCGGCGTGCCGGTGAAGGTCGTCAACAAAGTGAAGGACGGCCGTCCGCACATCGTCGACATGATCAAGAACGGCGAGATCGCGCTCGTGTTCACGACGGTCGACGAGACGCGCCAGGCGATCGCCGATTCGCGCTCGATCCGGATGAGCGCGCAGGCGCACAAGGTCACTTACTACACGACGATGTCGGGCGCGCGCGCGGCGGTCGAAGGGCTGCGTTACCTGAAGGATCTGGAAGTCTATGATTTACAAGGTCTTCACGCTCGCCTAAACTAAGCGGTCAGTTACCTGTCGAAGCATCACGTGCCGCGGTTAAGCGGTGTTTCCGGTTCCGCCGGGAATGCGCTTAATCGCGGTGATTTTTTTTATAGCCGTTTTTAGCGATTGAGCCGTTTATGAGCACCATTCCGTTGACAAAGCGTGGCGCAGAGCAACTGCGCGATGAATTGCAGCGCCTCAAGTCCGTCGAGCGGCCGGCCGTGATCAACGCGATCGCGGAGGCCCGCGCACAGGGCGATCTGTCCGAAAACGCCGAATACGACGCTGCAAAGGAAAAGCAGGGTTTTATCGAGGGTCGCATCGCGGAACTCGAATCGAAGCTTTCCGCCGCGCAGATCATCGATCCCACGGTGCTCGACGCCGACGGCCGCGTGGTGTTTGCCGCGACGGTCGAGCTCGAGGATCTCGAGTCCGGCGACACCGTGAAGTACCAGATCGTCGGCGACGACGAAGCCGACATCGATCACGGCCTGATCTCGGTCAGCTCGCCGATCGCACGTGCGCTGATCGGCAAGTCCGAAGGCGACGTCGCGGCCGTGCAGGCACCGAGCGGCGTGCGCGAATACGAAATCATCTCGGTCAGCTACATCTGACGCGGAGCGACGTAATGCCGCATCGCATGTTCCGTCTGCTGTCGGCCGTCTGGGTCGGCAGCCTGCTGACGATCGGGTATGCGGTCGCACCCGTGCTGTTCGGGACGCTCGAGCGGGCGACGGCCGGCTCGGTCGCCGCCCAGCTGTTCCGTATCGAAGCGATCGTCGGCGCCGTATGCGGCGTGCTGCTGCTCGCGCTGTCGAACCAGCAGGTACGGCGCGGCGGCGGCGAGTATCGCCGCGTGCGCTGGATCGTCGCGGCGATGGTCGCGTGCGTGCTGGTCGGGTATTTCGCGCTGCAGCCGTTCATGAACGCGCTGCGGGTGGCTGCGATGGAAGCGGGCACCGATATCGCGAACTCGCCCTATGCGAGCCGCTTCGGGATGCTGCACGGCGTCTCGAGCCTGTTCTACCTCGTCGAGAGCGTGCTCGGGCTGATGCTGATCTGGCGTCTGCCGGCGCGCGACGCCTGAGTATCGCGCGGGCAGCGCGGCGCGGGCGAACCGCGCCCGCTGTGCATCACTTGTCCTGGTAAGGCCGCTTGGTGCTCGCCTGGCGCTTTTTCGCACGCTTGACGTTGCCGCCCGCGGTCACGCGCTCGTTGCCGCGCACGACGACCTTCGTCGGCTTCGGACGGCGCACGGGGCTCGCGTTCGGCGACACCTTGACGACCTTGACGGTGCGCGGCGCGCGGCCTTTCTTGCTGTCGGCAGCTTCGGCCGCGCTCGGCAGCGTGCCGGCACGGCGTGCGCGCGACGGCGCGGCTTTCGGCGCCTCCGGCTTCCAGATCACGAGCAGCTTGCCGATATGCTGGATCGGCGCCGCGTTCAGGCGATCGCAGATCTCGTCGTAGATCGCGACGCGCTCGTCGCGCTCGTCGCCGAACACGCGAATCTTGATCAGCTGGTGCGCGGCGAGGTGCACGTCGATTTCCTTCAGCACGGCGTCGGTCAGCCCCTCGGCGCCGATCAGCACGACGGGCTTGAGCGCATGGGCCTGGGAGCGCAGCGCGGAGCGCTCGGCGGGAGAAAGCGAAAGGGCGGGCATGGAAATGTCGAAATCTAAATAAGGGCGCGCTGCATGCAAAGCGAAACGCCGGCAATTGCCGCGTCAGCCGCGCGCCGAAACCACGTAAAATCGCGGCTTGGGCCTCAATGGGGGCCGCAGCCGCGCGAAGAAGACGCGTATTATCCGCCAAAAGCGCGGCTTCACGAAGCAAATGGCAGCAATCTCTCTTTCGAATGGCAAAAAACCGCTTCAACCAGCACTGGCTGCACGACCACATCAACGACCCGTACGTCAAAATGGCGCAGCGGGAAGGCTATCGCGCACGTGCCGCATACAAACTGAAGGAAATCGACGAGCAGGACAAGCTGATCCGTCCGGGCCAGGTGATCGTCGATCTCGGCGCGGCGCCCGGCAGCTGGAGCCAGTACGCGCGCAACAAGCTCGCGCAGGGCAAGCGGCGCGATGCGGTGCGCGAAGGCGGGATCGACGGCACGATCGTTGCGCTCGACATGCTGCCGATGGAGCCGATCGCCGACGTTCACTTCATCCAGGGCGACTTCCGCGAGGACGACGTGCTGCACCAGCTCGAGGATGTGCTTGAAGGTCGTCCGGTGGATCTTGTTATTTCCGACATGGCGCCCAATCTGTCGGGCGTGGCGTCGGCGGACGCCGCGCGCATCGAGCACGTCTGCGATCTGGCGCTCGAATTTGCGCAGAATCATCTGAAGCCGGACGGCGCGCTGCTGGTCAAGTGCTTTCACGGCAGCGGCTACAGCCAGATCGTCGAGAAGTTCAAACAGCAGTTTAAGGTGGTCGCACCACGCAAGCCCAAGGCGTCCCGCGACAAATCGTCCGAAACGTTCATTTTGGGTCGGCATCTGAAGCAGCCGCGCTGATGCGCGGGATGCCGCAAACGGGCCAGAGCCCTTGCCGGACAAGCGAATCGCTATCGCGACGGTTGTCAATGCTTATGGCAGGGGTGTACGGACTGGATTAGAATGACCGAGGGGCGCCGCAAGGAAAATGTAGGCGCTCGTCTACGAGTGAAGGAGTGGTGCTTTGAACAACAATATGTTTTCGAAGGCAGCAGTGTGGTTGGTGATCGCACTGGTGCTGTTTACGGTGTTCAAGCAGTTCGACAAGCCCCGCGTCCAGGAAGGCGTGTCCTATTCGCAGTTCATGGACGACGCCAAGAACGGCAAGGTGAAGAATGTCGTCGTGCAGGGGCGCAACCTCACCGTCACTCCGGCTGATGGCCAGAAATACCAGATCGTGTCGCCCGGCGACATCTGGATGGTCGGCGATCTGATGAAGTACGGCGTGCAGGTCAGCGGCAAGGCCGACGATGAACCGAACGCGCTGATGTCCGCACTGTACTACCTCGGGCCGACGATCCTGATCATCGTGTTCTGGTTCTACATGATGAGGCAGATGCAGGGCGGCGGCAAAGGCGGCGCGTTTTCGTTCGGCAAATCGCGTGCGCGGCTGATCGACGAGAACAACAACGCGGTCAACTTCTCCGACGTCGCGGGCTGCGACGAAGCGAAGGAAGAAGTGTCCGAGCTCGTCGACTTCCTGCGCGATCCGCAGAAATTCCAGAAGCTCGGCGGCCGCATTCCGCGCGGCGTGCTGCTCGTCGGCCCGCCGGGTACCGGCAAGACGCTGCTCGCACGGGCGATCGCCGGCGAAGCGAAGGTGCCGTTCTTCAGCATTTCGGGCTCCGACTTCGTCGAAATGTTCGTCGGCGTCGGCGCTGCTCGCGTGCGTGACATGTTCGAGCAGGCGAAGAAGCACGCGCCTTGCATCGTGTTCATCGACGAAATCGACGCGGTCGGCCGTCATCGCGGCGCCGGCATGGGCGGCGGCAACGACGAGCGCGAGCAGACGCTGAACCAGATGCTCGTCGAGATGGACGGTTTCGAAGCGAATTCGGGCGTCATCGTGATCGCCGCGACGAACCGCTCGGACGTGCTCGACAAGGCGCTGCTGCGTCCGGGCCGCTTCGACCGTCAGGTCTACGTCGGTCTGCCGGACATCCGCGGGCGCGAGCAGATCATGCGCGTGCACCTGCGCAAGGTGCCGATCGCGAACGACGTCGATGCAGCGGTCATCGCGCGCGGCACGCCGGGCTTCTCGGGTGCCGATCTCGCGAACCTCGTGAACGAGGCCGCGCTGTTCGCGGCGCGCCGCGGCAAGCGCATCGTCGAGATGCAAGATTTCGAGGACGCGAAGGACAAGATCTTCATGGGTCCGGAGCGCAAGTCGGCGGTGATCCGCGAAGAGGCGAAGCGTGCGACGGCTTACCACGAGTCCGGTCACGCCGTGATCGCGAAACTGCTGCCGAAGGCCGACCCCGTGCACAAGGTCACGATCATTCCGCGCGGCCGTGCGCTGGGCGTCACGTGGCAATTGCCCGAGCATGACAACGAGACGTACTCGAAGGAATACCTGCTCGACCGGCTCGCAATCCTGTTCGGCGGCCGTGTCGCCGAGGAGCTGTTCCTCAATCTGATCAGCACCGGCGCGTCGGACGACTTCAACAAGGCGACGCAGACGGCACGTGCGATGGTCGCCCGCTTCGGGATGACGGACGCACTCGGGCCGATGGTCTACGTCGACGACGAGAACGACGGCGGCCCGTTCGGCCGCGGCTTCACGCGCACGATTTCCGAAGCGACGCAGCAGAAGGTCGACGCGGAAATCCGCCGCGTGCTCGACGAGCAGTACAGCCTTGCTCGCCGCCTGCTCGAAGAGAACCGCGACAAGGTCGAAGCGATGACGGCCGCGCTGATGGAGTGGGAGACGATCGACGCCGATCAGATCAACGACATCATGGAAGGTCGCCCGCCGCGCTCGCCGAAGAGTTCGCCGGCGGTCGGCGGCGATTCGTCGGGCGGCGGCAGCACGCCTGCCGAGGTCAAGCCCGGCAACGCGCCGGCACCGGCTTCGCCGGCATAATCTCCGCTTTGGCACCGTTCACGGGCTGGTGTGGCTTCACACCGGCCCGTTTTGCATTCATTCACGCCTGCCGCTCGTGTCCGACTCCACCGTTTCTCCATCCGTACCTGCGCCGCTCCAGTGCGGCCGCTTCTTGCTGACGTTCGAGCGTCCGCTCGTGATGGGCATTCTCAACGCGACACCCGATTCGTTTTCCGACGGCGGCCGCTTCCTCGCGCGCGACGATGCGCTGCGACAGGCCGAGCGGATGATCGCCGAAGGCGCCGACCTGATCGACATCGGCGGCGAGTCGACGCGCCCCGGCGCGCCGCCGGTATCGCTCGACGACGAGCTCGCGCGGGTGATCCCGCTCGTCGAAGCGCTGCGGCCGCTGAACGTGCCGCTGTCCGTCGATACGTACAAGCCGGCCGTGATGCGCGCGGCGCTGGCGGCCGGCGCGGACTTGATCAACGATATCTGGGGCTTTCGCCAGCCGGGTGCGATCGACGCGGTGCGCGACGGCAACTGCGGCTTGTGCGCGATGCACATGCTCGGCGAGCCGCAGACGATGCAGACCGGCGAGCCCGACTACGACGACGTGGTGACCGACGTGCGCGACTTTCTCGCCGCGCGTGCGCAAGCATTGCGCGACGCCGGCATCGCGCCGGAGCGGATTTGCGTCGATCCGGGCTTCGGATTCGGCAAGGCGGTGATCGCGGACAACTATGCGCTGCTGGCCGCGTTGACGGACACGGCGCCCGCGCGGCCCGACGGGCGTGCGTATCCGATTCTCGCCGGCATGTCGCGCAAGTCGATGCTCGGTGCGGTGATCGGCGGCAAGCCGCCGATCGAGCGCGTGGCGGCGAGCGTCGCGGCCGCGCTGTGCGCCGTCGAGCGCGGCGCCGCGATCGTGCGCGTGCACGACGTCGCGGCGACGGTCGATGCGCTGAAGGTCTGGAATGCCGTGCGCGACGCCGCGCGGCAACGATAAGTCAGAAAGACGAAGGAGGAAGGTTCGCCATGGGACGTCGATATTTCGGCACGGACGGCATTCGCGGTACGGTGGGCGAAGCGCCCATCACGCCCGATTTCGTGTTGCGTCTCGGCTATGCGGCCGGCAAGGTGCTGGCCGGCACGGCCGATGTCGCCGCGGGCTCGCGCCCGACGGTGCTGATCGGCAAGGACACGCGCGTGTCCGGCTACATGCTCGAGGCCGCGCTCGAAGCCGGCTTCTCGGCGGCAGGCGTCGACGTGATGCTGGCCGGCCCGATGCCGACGCCGGGCGTCGCGTATCTGACGCGCGCGCTGCGCCTGTCGGCCGGCGTCGTGATCAGCGCGTCGCACAACCCGTATCACGACAACGGGATCAAGTTCTTCTCCGCCGACGGCAACAAGCTGCCCGACGATACCGAAGCCGCGATCGAGGCGTGGCTCGACAAGCCGCTCGAGTGCGCGTCGTCGGACGGCCTCGGCAAGGCGCGGCGACTCGACGATGCGGGCGGCCGCTATATCGAGTTCTGCAAGAGCACGTTCCCCGCCGCGTTCGATCTGCGCGGGCTGAAGCTCGTCGTCGATTGCGCGCACGGTGCTGCGTACCAGGTCGCGCCGCACGTGTTCCACGAACTCGGCGCGGACGTGATTCCGATCGGCGTCGCGCCGAACGGCTTCAACATCAACGACGGCGTCGGCGCGACCGCGCCCGATGCGCTCGTGCGCGCGGTGCGCGCGAACCACGCCGATCTCGGCATCGCGCTCGACGGCGACGCGGATCGCCTGCAGGTCGTCGATTCGACCGGGCGGCTGTACAACGGCGACGAGCTGCTCTACGTGCTCGTGAAGGACCGGATCGCGACCGACGGCAAGGTCGACGGCGCGGTTGGTACGCTGATGACGAACCTCGCGGTCGAAGTCGCGCTGCAGCGCGAAGGCGTGAAGTTCGTGCGCGCGGCGGTCGGCGACCGTTACGTGCTCGAAAAACTGCGCGAGCATGGCTGGCAGCTCGGCGCGGAAGGCTCGGGCCATATCCTGTCGCTCGACCGGCATTCGACCGGCGACGGCATCGTCTCGGCGCTGCTCGTGCTGGCCGCGCTCAAACGCAGCGGCCGCACGCTCGCGCAGATGCTCGACGGCGTCACGCTGTTCCCGCAGAAGCTGATCAATGTGCGGATGAAGCCGGGCGCCGACTGGAAGGGCAGCACGTCGATTCGCGCGGCGATCGACGCCGCCGAAGCGGCGCTCGCCGGCAGCGGCCGCGTGCTGATCCGCGCGTCGGGCACCGAGCCGGTGCTGCGCGTGATGGTCGAAGCGCAGCATGCGGCCGACGCGAGCACGCACGCGGAAGCGATCGCCGACGCGGTGCGCGCGGCAACCGCCTGACGCAAGCGTGAACGATGCGGCCGCGCTGGCCGCGCCGCATCGTTTTCCCCTTGCCGGCATGCGGCGCCTGCGGGTGCCGCTGCATGTCGGGCGCAAAGGTTTGCGCTATCTAATAGAAGAACGAAGAACGGCGCGGCAAACGTGCCGCCGGGCCAGCGGAATCCGACCCTTGCATCGATGCGTGGCTCGGTTTCGGGGCGTTGGGACTTCGGAAGCTTTCACAGCTTTCAATGCTTCCGCGCCGTGCTGGCCGCATGTACATCGCGCGCACGCGCCACGCCGCCCGGCCCCGGGGCAGCCCCCGCCGCACGCCCGTGCCGCGGCCGCCCGCTACTCCCTTTCAACCGGTCATGTTACTGTCACGCCAGTTTCATCGATTGTCACATTATCGTCATGAGGAGCCCCTAACCTTCGCGGTGCCGTAATCATCCGCTCACACACTGGAGGTCTCATGAAATTGATGCAAACCGCGATTGCCGGCCTGGCTGGCGCGATCTTCGCCGTTGCCGCGCACGCTGCCGACATCACGGGCGCAGGCAGCACGTTCGCGATGCCGATCTACACGAAATGGGCTGCGGACTACCAGCAGTCCGGCGGCGCGAAGGTCAACTATCAAGGTATCGGATCGTCGGGCGGCCTGAAGCAGATCGTCGCGAAGACGGTCGATTTTGCCGGTTCGGATGCGCCGCTGAAGGATGACGAGCTCGCGAAGGAAGGCCTGTTCCAGTTTCCGACGGTCGTGGGCGGTGTGGTGCCCGTCGTCAACGTGCCGGGCGTGAAGGCCGGCGAACTGACGCTGTCGGGCCCGGTGCTCGGCGACATCTACCTCGGCAAGATCAAGAAGTGGAACGATCCGGCGATCGTTGCGCTGAACCCGAAGCTGAAGCTGCCGGACACGGACATCGCCGTGGTCCGCCGCGCTGACGGCTCGGGCACGAGCTTCATCTGGACGAACTACCTGTCGAAGGTCAACGACGAGTGGAAGTCGAAGATCGGCGAAGGCACGACGGTGAACTGGCCGACGGGCACGGGCGGCAAGGGCAACGACGGCGTCGCGGCATTCGTGCAGCGCCTGCCGGGCGCGATCGGCTACGTCGAGTGGGCGTATGCGAAGAAGAACAACATGGTCTATACCGCGCTGAAGAACTCGACGGGCACGGTGGTCGAGCCGAAGACCGAAACGTTCAAGGCTGCGGCCGCAGGCGCGAACTGGTCGAAGTCGTTCTACCAGATCCTGACGAACCAGCCGGGCAAGGACGCATGGCCGGTCGTCGGTGCGACGTTCGTGCTGCTGCACGCGAAGCAGGACAAGCCGGAGCAGGGCGCCGAAACGCTGAAGTTCTTCAGCTGGGCGTTCAAGAACGGCGAGAAGGCGGCCGACAGCCTCGACTACATCTCGCTGCCGGCGGCGGTCGAAGCGGAAATCCGCAAGCAGTGGAAGGTGAAGGTGACCGACGCATCGGGCAAGCCGGTCGCCGCGGAGTAAGCGTTGCAGCGGTTCGCTGCCCGGCCGCGCCGGCCGGGCAGTGTGTGCGGTAAGGCCGGGCGTTACGGCGCCCGGCATTCAAAAGCAGGCACCCATGTCTGATATTTCATACACGTCTTCCCGGTCTGCCGACGTCGCGCCGCAGCGCGCGCCCGGGCGTATCGGCGACGTTCTGTTCGGCGGCCTCGCGCGGCTCGCCGCAATCGTGACCCTGCTGCTGCTCGGCGGGATCATCGTTTCCCTGATCGTTGCGTCGATGCCGACCATCCAGAAGTTCGGCATCGGCTTTCTGTGGCAATCCGAGTGGGACCCGAACTCGGACATCTACGGCGCACTCGTGCCGATCTACGGCACGCTCGTCACGTCGCTCATCGCGCTGATCATCGCCGTGCCGGTCAGCTTCGGGATCGCGCTGTTTCTCACCGAGCTCGCGCCCGTGTGGCTGCGCCGCCCGCTCGGCATCGCGATCGAGCTGCTCGCCGCGATTCCGTCGATCGTCTACGGGATGTGGGGCCTGCTCGTGTTCGCGCCGATCTTCGCGCAGTATTTCCAGAAGCCGATCGGCCGCCTGTTCGAGAACGTGTGGGTGCTCGGGCCGCTGACGTCCGGCCCGCCGATCGGCATCGGCATTCTCGCGGCCGGCGTGATTCTCGCGATCATGATCATCCCGTACATCGCATCGGTAATGCGCGACGTGTTCGAAGTCACGCCCGTGCTGCTGAAGGAGTCGGCGTACGGGATCGGCTGCACGACGTGGGAAGTGATGTGGAAGGTCGTGCTGCCCTATACGAAGACCGGCGTGATCGGCGGCGTGATGCTCGGCCTCGGCCGCGCGCTCGGCGAGACGATGGCCGTCACGTTCGTGATCGGCAACACGAACCTGCTCGACAGCGTGTCGCTGTTCGCACCCGGCAACAGCATCACGTCGGCGCTCGCGAACGAATTCGCCGAGGCGCAACCCGGCCTGCATACGTCGGCGCTGATGGAGCTCGGCCTGATCCTGTTCGTGATCACGTTCATCGTGCTGGCCATCTCCAAACTGCTGCTGCTGCGTCTCGAGAAAGGAGAGGGCAAGAAATGAGCGAGCCCGTGATGAATTTCCCTGGGCCGAACGGTGCCGCGCTCGACGCGATGCGCGGCCGCCTGCAGCGCAAGCGCAAGATCACCAACGCGGTCGCGCTGACCGCTGCGCTCGGCGCGATGGTGTTCGGCCTCTTGTGGCTCGTGTGGATCCTGTACACGACGCTGCACCTCGGCATCGGCGGCCTGTCGCTGCAGCTGTTCACGGAATCGACGCCGCCGCCGAACACGGCAGGCGGCGGCCTCGCGAACGCGATCGTCGGCAGCCTGCTGCTGTGCGGCTTCGGCACGCTGATCGGCACGCCGATCGGCATCCTCGCCGGCGTCTATCTCGCCGAATACGGGCAGAAGAACCTGCTCGCGAGCACGATCCGCTTCATCAACGACATCCTGCTGTCGGCGCCGTCGATCGTCGTCGGCCTGTTCGTGTACGCGCTGGTTGTCGCGAAGTCGGGACGCTTCTCGGGCTGGGCCGGCGTGATCGCGCTTGCGCTGCTGCAGATTCCGATCGTGATCCGCACGACCGAGAACATGCTGAAGCTCGTGCCGAACGCGCTGCGCGAAGCGGCCGTCGCGCTCGGCACGCCGAAGTGGCGGATGGTGACGAAGATCACGCTGCGCGCATCGCTCGGCGGGATCGTGACCGGCGTGCTGCTCGCGGTCGCGCGGATCGCCGGCGAAACGGCGCCGCTGCTGTTCACCGCGCTGTCGAACCAGTTCTTCTCGGTCGACATGAGCCAGCCGATGGCGAACCTGCCCGTTACGATCTTCAAGTTCGCGATGAGCCCGTTCGCGGAATGGCAGTCGCTCGCATGGGCGGGTGTGTTCCTGATTACGCTTGGGGTGCTCGGACTCAACATCCTGGCACGCACCATCTTCTCGAAAAAGTAACGGCGGAGCAATCCGATGAATATGGCAGAAAGCCACCTGAATCCTGTCGAGCGCACCGCAGCGCCCGCCGGCACGCACGACGCGGTGCACGGCCGTCCGGTTGCGCCGCTGAACGCGAAGATCGAGGTCAACAACCTCAACTTCTTCTACAACAAGTTCCATGCGCTGAAGAACATCAACCTGCGCATTCCGGAAGGGAAGGTGACGGCGTTCATCGGCCCGTCGGGCTGCGGCAAGTCGACGCTGCTGCGCACGTTCAACAAGATGTATGCGCTCTATCCGGAGCAGCGCGCCGAAGGCGAGATCCTGATGGACGGCGAGAACCTGCTGACGACCAAGCGCGACATCTCGCTGCTGCGTGCGCGCATCGGCATGGTGTTCCAGAAGCCGACGCCGTTTCCGATGTCGATCTACGACAACATCGCGTTCGGCGTGAAGATGTTCGAGAAGCTCACGCGCTCGGAGATGGACGACCGCGTCGAGTGGGCGCTGACCAAGGCCGCGCTGTGGAACGAAGTGAAGGACAAGCTGAACCAGAGCGGCTACGGTTTGTCGGGCGGCCAGCAGCAGCGGCTGTGCATCGCGCGCGGCATCGCGATCCGTCCGGAAGTGCTGCTGCTCGACGAGCCGTGCTCGGCGCTGGACCCGATCTCGACCGGCCGCATCGAAGAGTTGATCGCCGAGTTGAAGAGCGACTACACGGTCGTGATCGTCACGCACAACATGCAGCAGGCCGCACGCTGCTCGGACTTCACCGCGTACATGTATCTGGGCGAGCTGATCGAATTCGGCGAGACCGAAAAGATCTTCATCAAGCCGGTGCGCAAGGAAACGGAAGACTACATCACCGGCCGTTTCGGCTGATGACGGAGAACAACAGCCATGTCGGATAAACATCTGTCGAGCCAGTTCGATGCGGATCTCAACGCCGTGTCGTCGAAGGTGCTGGAAATGGGCGGGCTCGTCGAGTCGCAGATCGTCGGCGCGATGCACGCGCTGAACGAGTTCGACCGCCACGCGGCCGAAAAGGTGATCGCGGCCGAGGAAACGCTGAACGCGATGGAGGTCGAGATCGACCAGGAGTGCGGCAACATCATCGCGCGGAGGCAGCCGGCCGCGCGCGACCTGCGTCTTTTGATGTCGATTTCGAAAACGATTACGAACCTCGAGCGCGCCGGCGACGAGGCCGAGAAGATCGCGAAGCGCGTGCGGCGCCTGATCGACGAGCCGGCCGCGCGCGCGGTCAACATCGCCGAGATCAAGGTGTCGGGCGAGATGGCCGTGTCGATCCTGCGTCGTGCGCTCGACGCGTTCGCGCGCCTCGATACGGTGGCCGCCGCGCAGATCGTCAAGGACGACAAGGAAATCGACCAGGAATTCCGCGCGTTCGTGCGCAAGCTCGTGTCCTACATGCAGGAGGATCCGCGTACGATCTCCGTCGGTCTCGAGTACCTGTTCATCGCGAAGGCGATCGAGCGGATCGGCGACCACGCGAAGAACATCGCGGAGTTCATCATCTACATCGTGAAGGGCACCGACGTGCGGCATCAGCCGCGCGACACGCTCGACCGCGAAGCCAACAGTTAACGCGACTACGCTCCAGGGAAGAAAAGAGGTGCCGATGCCCAGCAACATTCTCGTCGTTGAAGATGAACCCGCGATTTCGGAACTGATCTCGGTGAATCTCCAGCATGCCGGTCACTGTCCGATTCGCGCGTACAACGCTGAACAGGCGCAGAACCTGATCAGCGACGTGCTGCCCGATCTCGTGCTGCTCGACTGGATGCTGCCGGGCAAGTCCGGTATCGCGTTCGCGCGCGATCTGCGCAACAACGAACGGACCAAGCACATCCCGATCATCATGCTGACCGCGCGCGGCGACGAGCAGGACAAGGTGCTCGGCCTCGAGATCGGCGCGGACGACTACGTGACGAAGCCGTTCTCGCCGAAGGAGCTGATGGCGCGCATCAAGGCCGTGCTGCGTCGTCGCGCGCCGCAGCTGACCGAGGACGTCGTGTCGATCAACGGGCTGCGTCTCGATCCGGCCACGCATCGCGTGGCCGCGCAGTCGGACGGCAGCGAGATCAAGCTCGATCTCGGCCCGACCGAATTCCGGCTGCTGCATTTCTTCATGACGCATCCGGAACGCGTGCACAGCCGGACGCAGCTGCTCGACCAGGTGTGGGGCGATCACGTGTTCGTCGAGGAGCGTACCGTCGACGTGCACATCAAGCGGCTGCGCGCGGCCTTGAAGCCGGCCGGCTGCGATGCGATGATCGAGACCGTGCGTGGCAGCGGCTACCGGCTCGCGAAGCACGCGTAACGTTTTCGCGCATGCCGCTTTTCGCGGCATGCCGTTCATACTCTCGGACGCTGAATCATGAACATCATCTGGGCGCGCTTTCTGGTGTCGCTCGTGCTGCTCGTGCTGATCAGCGTATTGGTCGGCGTTTTCGTCGGCTGGACCGCGGCGCTCGCGTTCGCGGTCGCGATGCTGATCGCGCAGGGCTTTTTCAGTACGTTTCATACGCAACGTCTGTGGCGGCTGCTCGATGCGCCGGTATACGGCGAGGTGCCGAGCGCGCCCGGCATCTGGGGCGAGATCTACTACCGGCTGCACAAGCTCGCGAAGCAGTGGCACGCGCAGGTGCGGCAGGTCGAGCAGCAGCATTCGCGCTTCATCCAGGCGATCCAGGCGTCGCCGAACGGCGTCGCGATGCTCGACGATCACGATCAGATCGAGTGGTGCAACGCGATCGCCGAAGTGCATTTCGGCCTCGATGCGAAGCGCGACCTGCGGCAGCACATCACGAACCTCGTTCGCCATCCCGACTTCGTCCGCTACCTGAACGCGCAGCATTACGACGAAACGCTCGTGATGCGCGGGATGGGCGACGCGCGGCAGAACGTGCTCGCCGTGCAGGTGTTTCCATACGGCGAGAATCGCAAGCTGCTGCTCACGCAGGACATCACCGAGCTCGAGCGTACCGACGCGATGCGGCGCGACTTCGTCGCGAACGTGTCGCACGAACTGAAGACGCCGCTCACCGTACTGTCGGGCTTTCTCGAAACGATGCGCGAGCTGCCGCTGAACGACGACGACCGCGCGCGCTATCTCGACATGATGGAGCAGCAGGCGTCGCGGATGCGGCACATCGTCACCGACTTGCTGGTGCTCGCGAAGCTCGAAGGCGAAAGCAAGCCGCCGAGCGATCGTGCGATCGACATGCGCGCGATGTTCGACCATCTGAAGGAGGATGCGCAGACGCTGTCGAACGGGCATCACGACATCACGTTCACGATCGACGAGACGCTCGGCGTGACGGGCGCGCAGACCGAAGTGTTCAGCGCGTTCGGCAACCTCGTCACCAATGCGATCCGCTATACGCCGGAAGGCGGGAAGATTGCGGTGTCGTGGCGGCGCGAAGGCGGGCAGGGCGTGTTTTCGGTCACCGACAGCGGCTTCGGCATTCCGGCCGCCGATCTGCCGCGGCTCACCGAACGCTTCTATCGCGTCGACCGCAGCCGCTCGCGCGATACGGGCGGCACGGGGCTCGGGCTCGCGATCGTCAAGCACGTGCTGCAGCGGCACGACGCGCATCTGTACGTGCAGAGCGAGGAAGGGCGCGGCAGCACGTTCACCGCGCGTTTTCCCGCATCGCGCATCGTCGCGATCCGGCCGGCCGCGTTCGAAGCGTGAGCGCGTCGGCGCGTCGTGCGCCGTTCCCGGCGGACAACGAAAAAAGCGCAGCCCGCGGGCTGCGCTTTTCATTCGACCGGCGCGCGCGAAGCCGCGCGATGCCTACGACGCGAACTTCGCGAGCAATCCAAGCTGTGCGTTGCGCACCGTCTTGCCCGCGCGACGTCGGCGA
The DNA here is from genome assembly GCF_902499135.1 of Burkholderia dolosa. Lineage (GTDB taxonomy): Bacteria > Pseudomonadota > Gammaproteobacteria > Burkholderiales > Burkholderiaceae > Burkholderia > Burkholderia dolosa. The sequence continues at coordinate 6,911 of NZ_CABVPR010000064.1, read as the reverse complement.
TAGTGGCCGTCGTTGTGCATCTGCCACGCCGACTGGTTGTCGCCGAGGCACACCGACAGTCCTTCGGCGATCACGCGGCGCTTGAGCTTCCGGTCGCGGATCGGGAACGCGACTTCGACGCGGCGGAACAGGTTGCGATCCATCCAGTCGGCGCTCGACAGATAGACGTCCTCGGCGCCGCCCGCATGGAAATAGTAAATGCGGTGATGTTCGAGGAAGCGGCCGACGATCGAGCGCACGGTGATGTTTTCCGACAGCCCCGGCACGCCCGGCTTCAGCGCGCACACGCCGCGCACGATCAGGTCGACCTTGACGCCCGCCTGCGACGCTTCGTACAGCGCCGCGATCACCGACGGTTCGAGCAGCGCGTTCATCTTCGCGACGATGCGTGCGCGCTTGCCGGCGCGCGCGTTGTCGATTTCGGTGCGGATCGATTCGATGAGGCGCGGATGCAGCGTGAACGGCGACTGCCACAGCTCGTGCAGCGTGAGCTCGCCGCCGATGCCGGTCAGCTGCTGGAACACGTGATGGACGTCCTCGCAGATCTTCTGATCGGCCGTCATCAGCCCGAAGTCCGTATAGAGGCGCGCGGTGCGCGGATGATAGTTGCCGGTGCCGAGGTGCGCGTAGCGGCGCAGCGACGCCTTGCCGCCTTGCACGACCCGCCGCACGATCAGCATCATCTTCGCGTGGCACTTGTGGCCGACGACGCCGTACACGACATGCGCGCCGACCGCCTCGAGCTGTGCGGCCCAGTTGATGTTGGTTTCCTCGTCGAAGCGCGCGAGCAGTTCGACGACGACGGTGACTTCCTTGCCGTTGCGCGCGGCTTCCATCAGCGCGTCCATCAGCGGCGACACGCTGCCGGTGCGATAGATCGTCTGCTTGATCGCGACGACGCTCGGATCCTTCGCGGCCTGCTCGAGCAGCTCGAGCACCGGCTGGAAGCTTTCGTACGGGTGATGCAGCAGGATGTCGCCGTCGTCGATCGCGTCGAACATCGTCGGCGCGTTCGCGATCTCGGGCGGGATCGATGCGGTGAACGGCGTGAACTTCAGGTCCGGCCGATCGACGAGATCCGGAATCTGCATCAGGCGCACGAGGTTCACGGAGCCGATCACGCGATAGCAATCCTTTTCGCCGAGCCCGCTTTCCTCGAGCAGCCGGCGCACGATGTGCTGCGGCGTGTCGGCCGACACTTCGAGGCGCACCGCGTTGCCGAGATGGCGCGCGGGCAGTTCGCCCTGCAGCGCCACACGCAGGTTCGTGATTTCGTCCTCGTCGACGAAGAGTTCGCTGTTGCGCGTGATGCGGAACTGGTTGCAGCTTTTCACGACGAGCTGCGGGAACAGTTCGCCGACGAAGCGCTGCATGAACGAGCTCAGCAGCACGAAGCCGTGTTCGAAGCCCGACAGCGCCTGCGGCATGCGCACGACGCGCGGCAGCGCGCGCGGCGCCTGCACGATGCCCATCACGGCCTGACGGCCGAACGCGTCGCGCCCTTCGAGCTCGACGACGAAGTTCAGGCTCTTGTTCAGCACGCGCGGGAACGGGTGCGCGGGATCAAGGCCGATCGGCGTGAGCACCGGCAGCAGTTCGTCGAGGAAGTAGCGCCGCGCCCATTCGAGCTGTGCATCGTTCCAGCTGTCGCTCGCGTGGAAATAGATGCCTTCCTGCTCGAGCGCGGGCAGCACCGTCTCGTGCAGCATCGTGTACTGGCGATGCACGAGTCGCTGCGCACGCTCGACGACGAGATCGTACGCATGCTGCAGCGACATGCCGTCGGGCGTGAGCGCGCCCGGGTTGTCGCGGATCTGCTCCTGAAGGCCGGCCATGCGGACTTCGAAGAATTCGTCGAGGTTGCTGCTCGTGATGCAGATGAAGCGCAGGCGCTCGAGCAACGGTACCTGCGGATCGGCGGCCTGGGCCAGCACGCGCTCGTTGAAACCGAGGATGCCGAGTTCACGGTTGAGAAGCGGATAACGGACGGACATCGGCGGAGTAGGCGGGGATTCGGGCGATGTGACGAAAGGACGCTCGGAAACTCTCACGGTACGATGACGTGCAGATGACAATCACTCATTTATATCGGCAAATTCTACGCCGGAACCGTTTTATCTCATAAAAGTTTCGGCCATATACAATCCGCTGTATGCATGCCCGTGAAGCGTGGCAACGGCAAGCGTTCCACGCTTAAAATGTCGCCTTTGAACGACGCCCTTGTGCGGCCCGACCGGCCGCCACGGGCGAACCGCGCACGGAGCCCCTTCTGATGGTTACAACCCCCCACTTGCTGGCTGCCGTGGACCTCGGCTCGAACAGCTTCCGGCTGATCGTGGGTCGCGTCGAGGAAACGCCCGCGGGCAGTCAGATCTATCCCGTCGATGCGCTGCGCGAGCCGGTTCGGCTCGCTGCCGGCCTGTCGAGCGACAAGATGCTCGATCGCGCGTCGCAGGAACGTGGCTGGGAGGCGCTGAAGCGGTTCGGCGAGCGCCTGCGGGACTTCCATCCCGACCACGTGCGCGCAGTCGCGACCAACACGCTGCGCGTCGCGAAGAACGCGGGCGAATTTCTCGTCGAAGCCGAAGCGGCGCTCGGTTTTCCGATCGAAGTGATTGCCGGTCGCGAAGAGGCGCGCCTGATCTATGCGGGCGCCGCACATTCGGTGCCGGCGAGCGCGGGCAAACGGCTCGTCGTCGACATCGGCGGCGGCTCCACCGAATTCATCATCGGCTCGCACTACACGCCGATCGTGATGGAGAGTCTGTACATCGGCTGCGTGAGCCATAGCCGCGCGTTCTTTCCGGCGGGCAACGTCGACGAATACACGATGCGTCAGGCCGAGCTCGCGGCGAAGCGCGAAATCCAGATCATTTCGAGCGAATACAAGAAGGCCGGCTGGGATCAGGCGATCGGCTCGTCCGGCACTGCGCGTGCGCTCGCGGAACTCGTCGAGGCGAACGGCTTCAACGATCCCGGCATCACGCACGGTATTTCGCGCGGCGGCCTCGAGCGTCTGAAGCGCGCGCTGATCAAGGCGGAGAACGTCAATCGGCTGAAGCTGATCGCGCTGAAGCCGGACCGCGTGCCGGTGCTCGCCGGCGGCCTCGCCATCATGCTCGCGGTGTTCGAGGAGCTCGGCGTCGATTACGTCGACACCACCGACGGCGCGCTGCGGCTCGGCGTGCTGTACGACCTGCTCGGGCGCACGCAGCACGAGGACATGCGTGCGGTCACCGTCGAGGGCTTCATGCGGCGCTACGGCGTCGATCGCGCGCAGGCCGAGCGGATCGGTACGCTCGCCGTGCGCTTCTACGACCAGCTCGACGAATCCGGCGACGACCAGCGCGAGGAGGCGCGCACGTTCCTCGGGTGGGCCGCGGCGCTGCACGAGATCGGGCTGTCGATTTCCCACAGCGCGTATCACAAGCATTCCGCGTATATCGCGAGCAATGCGGATATGCCGGGCTTTTCGCGCACCGACCAGGCGCGGCTCGCCGCGCTGGTGCTCGGTCATGCGGGCAAGCTCGGCAAGCTTTCGCAGGCGCGCGACGTCGAATGGCCGCTGCTGTTCTGCCTGAGGCTCGCAGCGCTGCTGTGCCGGCGCCGGACCGATGCGGGGCTTCCCGACATTTCGGTATCGCAGATGAAGAAGGGCGGCTACGAGGTGCGTCTGCCGAGCGCGTGGGTCGAACAGAATCCGCTGACCGACTACAGCCTGAGCCAGGAAGCGGCCGAATGGGAGAAGGTCGGCATTCCGTATCGCGTCGTGTATACGAGCGCGTGATACGGAGCTGCGCGATGCGCGCCGATGCCCGGGCCTCGGCCGACCGCTCCGGACGAGCCGGTCAGTCCGACGAGCAGACGATCGCGGTCAGGAACGGAAACGCCTGCTTGACGGTCGCGTCGCTGCCGGCCTTGCGCACGGCTTGTTCGACCGCGCTCTTCGTGCCGCGAACCACGACGCCGTAAGCCCATTTGCCGATCGGCGTGCCGTCGCCGGGGCGGAAGATCGGATCGTTCGCCTGGTAGCCGAGCACGACGTAGACGCCGAAGCCATATGCGGTCAGCGATCGGTTCGTGCGGAACGCATTGACCGAGTTCGATTCGACGTGCATCGGTTCGGACTGGATGTCGCCGGCCGCGAGCAGCGGCGCGACGAATTTGTGGCCGTTCGAGTGGCAGTCGAGCGCGTCGTCGAGCGCTTGGGCGGACGCCGCCGACGCCGGGGTCGATGTGCCGAATGCGAGCAGTGCGCCGAGCAGGAGGGTGTTCAGTACGTTGTTTTTCATGCGCGGATGCGAGTTGTTCACGGGGCATTATCGCGTGTTGTCGCAAGATTCGTGCGCGAGGTGTTGCAGTGGCAGGGCGCGGCTGCGCGGTAAAAACGGAGAAGGGTTGCAAGTCTGGCGATTTGCAACCCTTTATGTATATAGCGGGCCGTGCGAAGGTTTCACTTTGCCCCTGATTGCCGCAAGAAACGTCACCACAAAATAGGACCGGGTTATTCGAGGCGCGACCTTCGGCAGCGTCAGCCGACCGTATCCTGGTTCTCGATATTCATGGTCACCATCTCGATATTCATGGTCACCAATAGGCTCAACAAGGCTCAATAAAGCTGTAGTCGCCTTTATCGTTCCAAATTTCATTTGGTATGATCTTTTGCGCGGTTGAACCGGCTTCCGCTATCTGGCATTTTTTGGACTTCCGCGCTCGCTGGAAGTGAATTGGAAATATTTCGTTATTTATGTGAAAGATTGTCGTGCGCATTGCGTGAGGTCGGCATCTTCGACCGCGCGCGTTTTCCGTGGAACGGAGTTCTCGCATGGCCGGGAAGTCTTGCTAAAAGTGCTGCGCGGCGGCTACGCGCAGTTCGATCGCATCGTCAAACTGGACACGCCGCTCGGCAACGATGCGCTCGTGCCGTTGTACGTCAGGATCGGCGCGCGGCTGGGCCGCAATTTCGACGTGATAGTCGACGCCGGTTGCCGGCGAGGCGATCAAGGCTCAACGCGTTGCTGCTGCAGCCCGTCACGCTGTGAATTCGCCAGACCGACGGCGGCTACCTGCCGATTCACGGCTACGTGCAGCGCGCGCCGTCTCGGAAGCGACGGATCGCTGTCGTATTCCAGCTGCACTTCTCGTCGTGGCTCAGCTTCCTCAAACTGAGCAGCGCCCACCGCGACTGGCGGTCTGATCGAGAGCGTGACGACCGGGCAGATCCTGGAGAAATGCGGGAGTTGGGACAAGCCAAGTGGTGCGAGCGGGACGATTCGCGATCCGTTGAAGGCGACGCCGGTATCGACCGACAGCGGCCGCGGCTCGCTTTTCTCCGGCTGATGCCAAGCCGGACAGCATCCGAGCAGCAAGAAAAACGAGAAACGAGAGATTCCGAGCAACATGAGCAATAGCCACCCTACCACGAAGCCAGCCGCGCCGGCCAAGCCGGCGACCGCCCCGAGCGCACCTGCGACAGCACCGTACACGCCGCTAAACTGGGCCTTTCCGTTCTCACCGGTCGGCAAAGATGACCCAGCCAACCCGATGACCTATATGAAGGCGCTGGCAGCCGCCGAAGACGGGTTCTATCCACTGGGTGCGAATGGCATGTGGCACGGCGGCATCCACTTCGACCAGAACACGGCTGCGCAGTTGAAGCAAGGCGACGGCATCCGTGCGATCGCCGATGGCGAAGTCGTCGCGTACAGGCTCGACAGCAAGTATCCGGAACAGGACTACCAAGACGGCCGCCACGCGTTGTATTCGACGGGCTTCGTGCTCATCCGTCATCGGCTGAAACTGCCTCCGCCCCCACCTCCGCCCGCAAAGCCGGAGCCAGCCAAGAATGCTGCAGCCCAACCGGCAACGTCATCCACAGCGCCAGCAACGGCGACGCCGGCTCCAACGTCGAGCACGACACCACCCGGCAAGAACGAAACGCTGACGTTCTTCAGTCTGTACATGCACGTGATGGACTGGAACAGCTATCAGCTGGCGGCCGAACAGGCCAAAGCCGGTTCGGCCGAGCGCGCGAAGGCGAGCCTTCGACCTATGCCGTATTGGGAAGGCGACCGATACTACCGCGTCGGCGACAACGCGAACGACAAGCAGGAAGTCCCGCTGCCGAAGGTGCCGGTGCCGCCGCTGCGCGACACCGTCAATCGCGACGTGCTCGGGGACTTCATTCGGAACGACTTCGAATTGCCGCCCGAGGACGAAACCCCGAAAGAAACGCCGCCGCTCCCGCCTGCCGTTACGGGTATTCGCATCCGCGATCTGCCGAACGGCAAGATCATCGGCATCCTGCCGCGCGGGTCGGAATTGATCGTCTCGGACACGGACGAGCAGGCGAAGGCCAAGCCCGGCTGGGCGAAAATCAAGGCGATCAAGTCCGGCACGCCGGCAAGCGCGGTCGTCGGCCAGCCGGTGTCGCCGCACGCGCCGTATGGGTACGTGTACGAGAAGGAACTGGACCCGATCGTGGATCCCAAGCCGCTCGATACGGTCGTCGTGCTGAAACAGCCGTATGCGGTGAAAGCCGGCGATGTGATCGGGTACCTGGGCCACTATCTGCGTTATCCGGACGCGAAGCTGCTGCCCGCGAAGCCGACTCGCCCGCTGCTGCATCTCGAGGTATTTGCCGGCCCGGAGCTCGAAGCGTTCATCAAGAAGAGTCGGGAGCGGGCGAAGCAGTTGCCCGCATCCAAAGCCTTTCTGGAAATCTCGCCGGGCGCGCGGCTGGTTAGCGACCTGCCGGAACCCGACCAGAAACTGCAGCCCGGCACCAAGCTCGTGCCCGTCGCCGCGGACGCGAACGGCAAATGGGTGAAGGTCCAGCCCAAAACGGCGGCACCCGTCCATGGCAGCCGCCACGCGAAGCCGGTATTCAACGACGCCGGCACACCGGTATG
>NZ_CABVPR010000063.1 GCF_902499135.1 Burkholderia dolosa | reverse complement strand
GACGACGGCGACGCGCTCGCGCCGCACTTCGCGCGCCGCATCGCGGCCGAGGTGCGGCCCGCGGCCGGTGCGCGGGTCCGCACGACGCTCGACGCGTCGCTGCAGCGCTTCGCACGCGACACGCTGACGCGCGCGCTGACCGAACTCGACGCGCCCGCGCATCGGCGCAACGTGCAGGACGGCGCGGTCGTCGTGATCGACAACGCGAGCGGCGAGATTCGCGCGTGGGTCGGCTCGTCGGGCGCGCTGTCGGGCGCCCGCGACGTCGACGCGGTCGTCGCGCCGCGCCAGGCCGGCTCGACGCTCAAGCCGTTCCTGTACGCGCAGGCGATCGACGAAAAGCGGCTCACCGCCGCATCGCTGCTCGACGACGCGCCGATCAACCTGGCGGCCGGCGGCGGGCTGTACATTCCGCAGAACTACGACAAGGACTTCAAGGGCTGGGTCAGCGTGCGCAGCGCGCTCGGCGGCTCGCTGAACGTGCCGGCGGTGCGCACGCTCGTGCTCGTCACGCCGCACCGCTTCGCGCGCACGCTGACGGCGCTCGGGCTGCCGCTCGCGCAGGAAGGCGATTACTACGGCTTCAGCCTCGCGCTCGGCAGCGCCGACGTGACGCTGCTGTCGCTGACCAATGCGTATCGCGCGCTCGCGAACGGCGGCGTCGCGCGCGCAGTCGTCGACGTGCCGGCGCCCGCGTCCGCTGCTTCGTCGAGCGGTTCGTCGCCCGCTTCCGCGTCCGCACGCGCGAACGGCGGCACGCGCGTGTTCAGCGAAGCGGCCAGCTTCATCGTCACCGACATCCTGTCCGACAACAACGCGCGCGTGCGCACGTTCGGCTTCGACAATCCGCTCGCGACGCGCTTCTTCTCGGCCGTCAAGACCGGCACGAGCAAGGACATGCGCGACAACTGGACGATCGGTTTCACGTCGCGCTATACGGTCGGCGTGTGGGTCGGCAACGCGGACGGCTCGCCGATGTGGGACGTGTCCGGCGTCACCGGCGCGGCGCCGGTTTGGTCGGCGATCGTCGGCTATCTGCACCGCGACGTGCCGAGCCGCGCGCCGCGGCCGCCTGCCGGCGTCGAAACGCGGCGCATCGTGTTCGAACGCGACGTCGAACCGGCCCGCGACGAACGGTTCATCGCAGGTACGGCGCTCGATACGATCCGCCTCGCCGCGCCGGTCGCGCCCGGCAACGACGGCGCGCGCGCGCCGCTGACGATCGGCGCGCCGACCGACGGCACGATCTTCGCGATCGACCCGGACATTCCGCCGAAGAACCAGCGGATCTGGTTCGAGCGCACGTCCGGACGCGCGGCACGGTTCGCGTGGCGGCTCGACGACAAGGTGATCGGCCACGCGGACCGCATCGCGTGGATGCCGTGGCCGGGCCGCCATCGGCTCGAACTCGTCGATGCGCGCGGCAACGTCGTCGATACGGTCCGCTTCGAGGTGCGCGGCGCGTTTGCGAAGGCGGCAGCGCGGTGAACGCGTGGCCGCGAGCGGCCGCGGGAGCGCCCGGGCGCGGCGCGCCGTTGAAAAACCGTCGGCAGCCGCGCGCGGCAGAACCTAGAATGTGAGCAGCGCCGTGTCGCCCCTCCTTTCTACGATCGCCCGCAACATGAACCTCCGCACCATGCGCTTCATTCGCCCCGCGCTCGGCACGGCCTGCATCGCCGCGCTCGCGATGCTGGCCGCGTGCAATGGCGAAGCGTGCTTCGGCATCGACGTCTGCTTCGACGACGACACGCAGACCGTCGCGCTGTCCGGCACCGCCGCGACCGGTCATGCGCTCGCGAGCGCGCCGGTCGCCGTCAACTGTGCGGCCGGCTCCGCGACGGCGCTGACCGACGGCGGCGGCAACTATCGCGTGACGGTCAACGCGGTGCTGCCGTGCGTCATCAGCGTCGCGTCGGGCGGCACGACGCTGCATTCGCTGGCGTACGCGGGCGGCACGTTCAACACGACGCCCGAAACGGAACTGATGCTCGTCTATCTCGCGGCGCGGCTCGGCACGAATACGGCCGGGCTGATCGGCAACCTGCAGGGCAATCCGCGCTATCAGCGGGCGATCGGAGATTCGGGCATCGTGCAGGCCGCGCAAGCGGCGGTCGTCGCGAATCTGCAGCAGCGTTACGCGGTCGCGTTGTCGACGCCCGCGTTCCTGACGACGCCGTTTACGGTCGGACAGCCGGGCATCGACGCGGACCTCGACGCGCTCGCGAAAGCCGGCGCGATCGATTCGAACGGGATGCCCGATCAGGCGGCGGTGTCGTCGCTCGCGCAGGCCGGCGCGGCGAATCCGCTGTGACGTGCAGCTGCACGCGGCGCGCCACGGCGGAAGCTGCGGCATGCGCGTAGCGGCTCTGCCGGATGCCCATGCGGGAAAGCAGCTGCGCGGCGCTGCCCGCGAATCGCGGCGACCTTCACGCAGGCCGCAACATCGTGTCCGCAACCCTGACGCCTACGCCGCCCCCTCGCTCCCGCATGCGACCGTCGCGGCCTGCTGCTGCGTCAGATAGCGCAGCAGCTTGGTCACCATCCACACGACGACGAACGACAGCACGACGAAGAACACCGCGAGCGGCGTCAGCACCTGCACCGACACGAACCCGGCGAGCCCCATCATCGCGGACGACACGAGCAGCAGCGCGCACCCGAGAATCGCACTCGTCAGGCCCGCGATATGCGGAAACAGCGAGTTGCCCTTCGCCATCAGCGTCGGGTACATCGCGCCCGCGCAGAAACCCATCACGAGCACCGGCGCGGCGAGCGTCCACACGCGCAGGCCGACCGTCAGCGCGAGCGCGAGCATCGCGATCGATGCGCCGGCCATCACGCGTGCGCCGATGCGCAGCCGCTGTTCGGCGCTCGGCAGCCCGCGCCCGTGAATCCGGTTCGACAGCCCGCCGAGGAAATACATGAGGCCGATCCCGAGCGCGAGATAGCCGAAGAACGTCGGCGGCTCGTGCAGCGTGTTCTGCACCATGAACGGCCCGACGATGTTGAACACCAGCAGGATGCTGTAGCACAGCCCCTGCGCGAGGAAGCAGCTCTGGAACACCGGGCTCGCGAGCACCTTGCCCGCGTTCGCGGCGAGCGTGCGCGGCGCGAGACGCACGGGTTTCGGCAACGTTTCGCGGTAGCGCCACAGCAGCGCCCACATCACGACCGAGTACACGAGCAGGAACACGAGACACGCGCGCCAGCCGAACCACGTCTGCAGGTGCGCGCCGATCACGGGTGCGACGATCGGCGCGAGCCCCCACGCGATCGACATGTAGGTGAACGCGTGCATCAGCGCCTGGCCCGAGAACGAGTCGGTGATGATCGCCTTCGCGAGCAGGTTCGTGGTCGCGATCCCGAAACCCTGCAGGCAGCGCGCGAGCACGAACGTCTCCAGATTCGGCGCACCGAGCGACAGCACGCAGCCGATCGTGTAGATCACGAGCCCGAACGCGAGCACGCGCTTGCGTCCGTACGCGTCCGCGACCGGACCGAAGATCAGCTGGCCGAGCGCATAGGCGGCCATGTAGCCGGACACGCTGGACTGAATCGCCTGCGGCGTCGTCGCGAACGAACGTGCCATGTCGGGCAGCGCGGGCACGTAGATGTCGATCGCGAGCTGACCGGCGGACGAGAACAGACAGATCAAGAACAGCAGGAAGCGCGGCGAATTGGGCTGGCGGACGGAGGAGGACGTGGCGTTCATCGAGGCTGGGAAGGATGCGGGCGGCAGCGGCGTCGCACGCGTTGTTCGAAACACGAACCGGCGTACGCACGCGCGGAATCGCTTATTTTGCCCGTTGTTGCGGCCGGCGGTCGGGATTTCCCTGACGCGGGCGCGGTTGAATGTCGGCCGAAAGCATGCGCCGGCCGCGCTCTCGATGGGCGGAATCGCGCCAGCGGTCGCGAGCGGTCGCAGCGGTCGCAGCGGTCGCCGCCAGCGACACGTCCGGCCCCGTTTTAATTCCCGCTTAAGCCAACGCTCGCATAGTGCGCGATGGCTCCATCCGTGAGCCGCATGATTCGTTCCTGTTGTTCAGACTCGTTTGAGGAGATACGAATATGCGATTCCGTTCGTATATGGCAGCGGGCGCGCTAGCGCTGATGCCCGTGTTCGCCATGGCCGCGCAGGCAGACGCCGCCGCGGCCGCACAACCGATGTATGTCAATGTCAACGGGCAGGCCGTACCCGTGAAGGCCGAAACGCGCGTCGTCCAGACCGCGGCCGGCCCGATGAAGGTCAGCACGTGGAGCTGGCGCAGCCCGAACGGCAGCGCGAGCTTCGAGATGCAGACGTCGACGGGCGGCATGCCGCCGGCGGCCGCGCTGCGTCAACTGCAGGCCGCGCAGTATCAGATGCAGGCCGCACAGGCGCAGATGGTCGCGATGCAGCAGCAGATGATGGCGCTGCAGCGCGTCGCGCTCGCGAACGTGTTCGCGATGCCGGCGCCGCAGCCGGTCGCGTTCGCGATACCGATGTGGGCGATGCCCGAACCCGTCGTCGTGATCGTGCCGGCCCACCCGTCAGCACGCTCGGCGAGCCCGGCCGTTCCTGCGGCGCCCGCCGCGCCGGCCGCGCGCGGGCCGCAGATCAAGATCTGACGCGTCGCGCCATTCGGCATCGTCGCAAAACCGCCGGCCCGCGCCGGCGGTTTTTCATTGCGGCGCCGCCCGGCGCGGACGCCGCGCCCGCCCGCCGCGACCCGCATCGCGACGAGCGCGCGAAGTCAATACTGCGCCTGGTCGGTCGGATGCTTGAACAGTTCCTTCATCTCCGGCGACAGCGGATAGTTGAGACTCACGCCCTTCGGCGGAATCGGCTGCGTGAACCAGCGGTCGTACAGCTTCTCGGCGTCGCCCGACGTCTGCATCTTCGCGATCACGCCGTCGACCACACGCTTGAATGCCGGATCGTCCTTGCGCATCATGCACGCGTAGTTTTCGTGGACGAGCGGCGTGCCGGTCACCGTATAGGCGCCCGGATTGCGGTCCTTCGCGATCTCGCCGTACAGCAGCGGCTCGTCCATCACGAACGCGACCGCGCGCCCGGTCGTCACGTTCATGAACGCTTCGGCGTGGTCCTTCGCGCTGATGATCGTCATGTTCATCCCTTTTTCCTCGTTCAGCTTGCGCAGCAGCCGCTCGTCCGACGTGCCGGCCGTCGTCGCGACGGTCTTGCCGGCCAGGTCCGGAAAGTCCTTCACGCCCGAGTCCTTGCGCGTGCTGAAGCGGATGCCGTACAGAAAGATGCTGTTCGAGAACGCGGCCTGCTTCTGCCGCTCGAGCGTGTTCGTCGTCGATCCGCATTCGAAGTCGATCGTCCCGTTCTGCAGCAGCGGAATCCGGTTCTGCGACGTGATCGGGATCTCCTTCACCGTCAGGCTCGGCACGTTCAGCTCCGTCTTCAGCTGATCGATGATGCGCGCCGCAATGTCGCGCGAGTAGCCGATGTTCTTCTGCTGGTTGTCCGAATACGAGAACGGCACCGACGATTCGCGGATGCCGAGCGACACGACGCCGGTGTCCTTGATCTTCTTCAGCGTGCCGGTGAGCGCCTGCGCGTGCGCGGCGCCTGCCAGCGCGCAGGCCAGCACGACGGTCAGACAACGGAAGCGTCGATTCATGCTTTTCTCCTGACGAACCATGGATGAATCGCGATCCTACGCTCGACAAATTTGCACCGCATCAGGGAAAGCGCAAGGTCGCTGCCGCCGGCTGCCGACGTGCGCGGCCCTTGCGCCGTCACGTGCCGCCGCTCGCACGACGAAGCGCGGCGGTCGGTGCGCGTCGCGCCGCGCATCGTTCCATGCTGCAGTGCCATAACGCAAACGTTTGCGTATCGGTCGATTTTCTCGCATAACGTGCTCAAGAAGCCGCCGCAGCGGCCGTTACCCAATGCATGGCGCGTCGCGACAACCTGCGGCGATCGTCAGACGAAACAACAAGGTCCGGTTCGCCGGGCCATGCATTGCCGCCGGCATCGCGGTTATCTACGAGGATCGATCTTCAACATGAGAGCCAAACGTTCCAATTCCGCGCTGGCCCGCTCCGCTCACGCGCGCATGCTCGCCGGCATGCTGTCCGCCGCGGCCCTGCTTCCGATCTCCGGCTGCGGCGGCGGAGGCGGCGACGGCAGCAATCCGTCCTCGTCGAACGCCGCTCCGGCTCCGACACCCGCCCCGACACCCGCTCCGACGACGCCGCCCGCCACGTCCGGCGGCAACGCATGCACGACGCAGCAGGCCGCCGCGCAGATGGCCGCGCAGATGGCCGCGCAGAACACGACGGCCGACGAACCGCCGGTCGATCATCTGATCGTCAAGCTGAAGACGTCGACGGCGACGCGCGCGATGGCGGCGCTCGACAACGGAACGCGGCTCGACGCGGTGATCCAGCGCTCGATGACGCGCTGGACCGCGCCGACGACGTCCGGCGCCGCACGCGCGTATGCGGCCACGACGCCGCAGGCAGCGCTGAACGTGCAGGTCAAACGCTCGATCTCGAACGGCGCGGCCGTGCTGTCGCTGGGCCAGCGGCTCGCGGCCGCCGATGCGGCAGCGCTCGCGCGGGCGTTCGCCGCCGACGCCGACGTCGACTACGCGGAACCCGATCATCCGATGAAGATCCGCGACACGCCGAGCGATCCGGACTACAGCCAGCAGTGGTACATGTCGGACCCGAGCGCCGGCATCAACGCGCCGCCCGCATGGAACCAGACGAAGGGCTCGCCGACCGTCGTCACCGCCGTGCTCGACACCGGCTACCGGCCGCACGCCGATCTGGTCGGCAACCTGCTGTCCGGCTACAGCTTCATCAGCAACGTGAACACGAGCAACAACGGAATGACGCGCGGCCCCGACGCGACCGATCCGGGCGACTGGGTCACGCAGCAGGAGCTCGACAACGCGAGCGGCCCGTACTACCACTGCGCGAGCGAACCGAGCGACAGCAGCTGGCACGGTACGCGCGTAATGGGCGTGATCGGTGCGACCGCGAACAACGGTGCCGGTATCGCGGGCCTGTCGTGGCTCGGCAAGATCCTGCCCGTGCGCGTGCTCGGCAAGTGCGGCGGCGTGACGAGCGACATCGCCGACGCGATGCGCTGGGCAGCCGGCATTCCGGTGAGCGGCGTGCCGGCGAACCCGAATCCCGCGAAGATCATCAACCTGAGTCTCGGCGGCGTCGGCGCATGCAGCACGACGTTCCAGCAGGCGATCGACGACGTGAACGCGAAGGGCGTGACCGTGATCGTCGCGGCCGGCAACGACGGGCTGTCGACCGGGCTCGATCAGCCCGCGAACTGCCGCGGCGTGATCAGCGTCGGTGCGACCGATACGACCGGCCGTCGCGCGTCGTTCAGCAATTTCGGCAGCGACGTCGCGCTGAGCGCGCCGGGCGTGAACATCCTGTCGACCGCGAACAGCGGCACGACGACGCCGGGCGCCGACACGTACTCGACCGCGAGCGGCACGAGCCTCGCGACGCCGCAGGTGACGGGCGTCGCCGCGCTGATGCTCGCAATAAACGGCAACCTGACGCCCGCGCAGATCCAGCAGAAGCTGCAAGGCGGCACGCGCGCGGCGAAGCTGGCGGCGGGCACGTCGTGCACCGCGATGCCGGCCGGCTCGGGGATTCTCGACGCGGGCACCGCCGTCGCGTCGGCCGGGCAGTAACCGGGCACGCGTCTGCCGCGGCCGCGCGTATGCCGATATCCGCATACGCGCGGTTTTTCGGCGAATTCCGACATGCGATAACATGCCGCAGGAACACGCCAACCAAACAATGCAAAACAATGCAAAAGAGATTGACGCTCTGCACAACGAGCCGTTACCATCGCCCCGTCTAATTACTTGGAGTGTTCTGTGAACACCGATGCGAGTTGTAGTTGGCGCTCGACCAACTTGACTGCTGCCTGAGGAAACCGCGCAGAGCCTCGTCTTCTGCCGCATCCCGGGAAGCAGGATGCGGCGCCCTTCCGGCCTGACCGGCCAGAATTCCCGCCGAATTTTCGATATCGACGCACGCATGCGACGCACTGTCGCGCGCGCGTGCGTTCGCGTCGCGCGCAGCATCGCCGCGCGTGCATTCCGTTCGCGTGCCGTCGGACCGTGCAGCCTCGTGCATGCGCGGCCGTCGATTGCCCGTACCGCCCACCCGCCACCGTCAGGAGCGCAGATGAACTCAGACGACAGTAGTCCATTACCGCTCGCCGGCGCGACGCCGCGTGCCGACAGCCGGAGTGCGCGGTGCGTGCCGGCGAGCGTTTCCGCATTCACCGATCCACAGCCGATCGCGCATCGCGCGACGCGGCGGGACGCGTCCGTGCGTCGATGACGCCGCGGCCGCTCCCGCCCGCACGCATGCGCCGGGAGCGACCCATGACACAACGCAATACACCGAAGAGCAATACACCGAAGAAAAAGCAGCGCGGCTTCATCCACGGCGGCGCAGGCCGGCGGAACGAGCCGCACGTGATCCGCGCCGCGCACGAAGCGGCACGCCCGCTCGAAGACACGCTCGCATCGCTGCGCACCGGCACGCGCGGCCTCACGTGCGAGCAGGCGGCCGAGCGTCTGCAGCGCAACGGCCCGAACGAAATCGCGCACGACAAGCCGCCGCACTGGACCCACCAGCTGCTGCACGCGTTCCACAATCCGTTCGTCTACGTGCTGCTGGTGCTCGCGGCGATCAGCTACTTCACCGACGTCTACTTCGCGGCACCCGACGATCGCGACTACGTCGGCATCACGATCCTGCTGACGATGGTCACGATCAGCGCGCTGCTGCGCTTCGTGCAGGAATTCCGCTCGCTGCAGGCCGCCGAGCAGCTGAAGGCGATGGTCCGCACGACGGCGACCGTGCAGCGCGCGGACAGCGCCACGGCCGAACCGGTGCGCCGCGACGTGCCGATGCGCGAAGTCGTCGTCGGCGACATCGTCCATCTGTCGGCCGGCGACATGATCCCCGCCGACGTGCGGCTGATCGCGTCGCGCGACCTGTTCATCAGCCAGGCGGTGCTGACCGGCGAGGCGCTGCCAGTCGAGAAGTACGACACGCTGGGCGCGGTCGCCGGCAAGTCTGCCGGGACGCGCGCGGACGGCGCGGCGAACGATGCGTCGACGTCGCTGCTCGACCTCGACAACGTGTGCTTCATGGGCACCAACGTCGTCAGCGGCACTGCGACGGCCGTCGTCGTCGCGACCGGCGAGGACACGTACTTCGGTTCGCTCGCGCGCAACGTCGTGAGCCGCAAGCGCGTCGAGACGAGCTTCGATCGCGGCGTCGCGAGCGTCAGCTGGCTGCTGATCCGCTTCATGCTCGTGATGGTGCCGGTCGTGTTCGCGATCAACGGGCTGACGAAAGGCGACTGGCTGAGCGCACTCACGTTCGCGCTCGCGGTGGCCGTCGGTCTCACGCCGGAGATGCTGCCGATGATCGTCAGCGCGAATCTCGCGCGCGGCGCGATCGCGATGGCGCGGCGCAAGGTCGTCGTCAAGCGGCTGAACGCGGTGCAGAACTTCGGCGCGATGGACGTGCTGTGCACCGACAAGACCGGCACGCTCACGCAGGACAAGATCATCCTCGAACATCATCTGAATCCGTCGGGTCGCACGGACGAGCGCATCCTCGAACTCGGCTGGCTGAACAGCTTCCATCAGAGCGGCCAGAAGAATCTGATCGACATCGCGATCGTCGCACGCGCGAACGAGATCGGCGAACGCGTGAAGCCGCAGGGCTACCGGAAGATCGACGAACTGCCGTTCGACTTCGTGCGGCGCCGCCTATCGGTCGTCGTCGCAGATGCGCACGGCGCGCATCTGCTGATCTGCAAGGGCGCGGTAGAGGAAATGCTCGCCGTGTCCACGCACGTGCAGCACCAAGACGGCGTGCGCGCGCTCGACGTCGCCGCCCGCGAGCGGCTGCTCGAACAGGCGAACGCGTACAACCGGGACGGCTTTCGCGTGCTCGTGCTCGCGACCCGTGCGATCGCGCGCGGCGCCGAGCGCGAGCAGTACCGCACTGCCGACGAGCGCGATCTCGTCGTGCGCGGCTTCCTGATGTTCCTCGATCCGCCGAAGGAATCGGCTGCGCCGGCACTCGCCGCCCTGCGCGAGAACGGCGTCGCGGTGAAGGTGCTGACCGGCGACAACGCGGTGGTCACGACGAAGGTCTGCCGCCAGGTCGGCCTCGAGCCCGGCCAGCCGATGCTCGGCACGGAAATCGACACGCTGGACGACGCGACGCTTTCCCATGCGGTCGAACGCACGACGGTGTTCGCGAAGCTCACGCCGCTGCAGAAGGCGCGCATCGTGAAAGCGCTGCAGGCGAACGGGCACACGGTCGGCTTTCTCGGCGACGGGATCAACGACGCACCGGCACTGCGCGACGCCGACGTCGGCATTTCGGTCGACAGCGGCGCCGACATCGCGAAGGAAACGGCCGACATCATCCTGCTCGAGAAGAGCCTGATGGTGCTCGAAGAAGGCGTAATCAAAGGCCGCGAGACGTTCGGGAACATCCTGAAGTACCTGAACATGACCGCGAGCTCGAACTTTGGCAACGTGTTCTCGGTGCTCGTCGCGAGCGCGTTCCTGCCGTGGGAGCCGATGCTCGCGGTCCAGCTGCTCGTGCTGAACCTCGTCTACGACACGTCGCAGATGCTGCTGCCTTGGGACCGGATGGACCCCGAATTCCTGAAGAAGCCGCGCAAGTGGGAGGCGGGAAACATTCGCCGCTTCATGCTGTGGGTCGGGCCGACGTCGTCGGTATTCGACATCACGACGTACGTGCTGATGTGGACCGTGTTCGGCGCCGGCGCGATGTACCAGATGAGCGGCGGAGCCGGCGGCCAGATCGTGATGAACTCCGGCTGGTTCGTCGAAAGTCTCGTGTCGCAGACGCTCGTCGTCCACCTGCTGCGCACGCAGAAGATCCCGTTCCTGCAGAGCACGGCATCGCTACCGGTGCTGCTGTCGACGGTCGCGGCGATCGCGATCGGCTGCTGGCTGCCGTTCTCGCCGTTCGCCGACGCACTCGGCTTCATGCATCTGCCGGGCAGCTACTGGCTGTGGCTCGTCGCGACGATGGTCGGCTACATTGCCCTCGCACAGATCGTGAAGACGATCTACGTGCGCCGCTACAAGCGGTGGTTCTGACCTGCTTCGGATCGCCGCAGGCCGGCTCGCGCGACGCGCGGCCGGCCGCTTGCAACGGAACGGGCGCACGGTTGCGACAGACGTCGTGTCGCGCACGATCGCGTTCGTCGCAACAGTGATCGACTGCCACGCCTGCAAGTTCATTGGCATAGCGTCACAGCGCGTGTCGGCAAACCGCCGCACCGCTCGGCGAACGTCCGCACGACGGGCCGCATCGGCGGCCCGTCTTTTCTTCTGTCATCCCGCGTCGTTCGCGCCGAACAGCTGCGCGCACAACGCGCGCCCTTCTGCCGTCAGCGCCGCGCTGCCGGTGCCGTCTTCGCTCAGCGTCGTCACGCTCAGGCCGGCCGCGTCGAGCTGCGTCAGCACGCGCCGCAGCGTGCTCATCGGCAACTGCGCGCGCTTCGCGAGCTTCGGCAGCGACCATGTTTTCCCGGCCGGATCGTTCGCGGCCTCGTTCAGCGTCGCGAGCGTCGCGACCAGTGCGGGATCGAGCGGGGAATCGTCGGGTTCTGAGGTCATCGGTCGGGATTCGTCGGTGGTACGTCGGATGCATCCGCGATGCGGCCGCGCACACTATACCGCGGCGCATCGCGCCGGCGCGTCACGCGTCCTTGATCGCGGCGCGCATGAACGACACGAAGCGCGTGGTGACCGGATCGTCGCGGCCGGACAGCCACGCGAGCCCCACGCGCCACTTCGCGTCCTTGCCGCCGAGCGGCAGCACGGTCGCGTCGCGCAGCAGATACTGCGCGCGCGACGGAATGAACGCGACGCCGACGCCGGCCGCGACCGACGTCAGCACCGACTGCACGTCCTCGGCCTGCTGCGTCACGTGCGGCACGAAGCGACGCTCGATGCACCAGCGGTCGATCTGCGCGGCGAGACCGGGGCCGCGTGCGCGCTGCAACGCGATGAAGCCGATCTCGTTGAGCACGCCGAGATCGGCCGGCACGCGCGCGATGCCAAGATGCGGCGGCACCGCGAGCGCGAGCCCCTCGTCGATCACCTTGAACGACGACAGCCCGTCGTCCGACGGCAGCCGCAGAAAGCCGGCGTCGAGCTTGCCCGCGCGCAGCCGGCGCGTCTGCTCGGACGACGACAGGTCGCTCAGCGTGACCGCGATGCCCGGATTGCGGCGCCGAAACTCGGCGACGAGCTTCGGCACGAGCGTCAGCACGGACAGGCAGATGCCGAGCCGCAGATGGCCGTGCTGACCGCTTGCCGCCTCCCGTGCGCGCGCGAGGATTTCATCGGCATCGCGCACGAGCGCCTGCGCATCGGGCAGGAAGCGCTCGCCGAGCGGCGTCAGTTCCGCGCCGTGCCGCCCGCGCTCGAACAGCTTGCCGCCGACGCTCGCCTCGAGCGCGCCGATCTGCTTGCTCAGCGCCGGCTGGCTCATGTGCAGCGCATCGGCCGCGCGGCTGAAATGACTGAGCTCGGTGACGGTCAGGAACGTCCGCAGCAGTTTCAGTTCCATTCTTCAAAGGAATCTCAACGGTCGAAAGATTCATTTTACTGATCGAACGACGTCGCGTTCAATACGGACATGCCCTCCCGGAAACCGCCATCATGTCCTTGCATTGCCTGCCCGCCTCCGCACCTGCTTCCGAACCGTCGCGCGGCGACGTGGCGGGCGACGAACGCATCGTCGCGCCGGATGCGGCCGCTCCGTCCGATGGCGTCGATGCGCCCGATGCGCGTGCAACGAACCGGCGTGCCGCACGCGTCGACGGACGCAGTCGCCGGTTCCGTTACGGCGACGCGCTCGACGACGCGCCGCCGCGCGCCGTGACCGGCTCGATCGCGATCAGCTTTGCAGTCGTGTCGCGACGGAACTGGCCGCGCTGAACGGGCCGATACCGAGCGAAGAGCCGGCCCGACGCCGCGCGATCCTGCGTTTCCACGGTCCACGTATCTGCGCGCAAGCGGCAAAAAAACAGTCGAAATCCCGCTGCACGTTATGCCGTCGCGCATTCCTCGATCGTCATCGCGAAGCGATCGACCGTATAATTTCCCGCACCGCTGACCGCCCATCCATTGCGCGCCGCCCTGCGCGCGAAAAGGAGACTCCCGCTTGACCGGCCTCATCGCGCGCACGCATCGCGCCCGGACCCTCGTGATCATCGTGCTTTCGTTCCTGATGCTCGCGTTCGCGACGAACGCGTCCGCTCAACGCGCGCAACCGCATCGCGTCGCGCACGCGCATGCGAAGGCCGTCAAGAAAAAGCCTGCGCACCGCAAGGCCGTCAAGCATCGCCGCCCGCGCGCGAAGCGTCATGCGATCGCGCATCGCGCGGCGCCGACGCCGCAGCAGCGACGCGCGAAGCGCACGACCGCGGTACGCCCGCGCGCGGCTGCGAAACCGCGTCTGCTCGCCAGCTGCGGCTACAGCCCGCGCGCGGTCCGCTCCCTTCATTCCCGCGCCGCGTACGTGCTCGACGTCGATTCCGGTACGCCGCTGCTCGCGCGCAACGCGCGCACCGTCAGACCGATCGCATCGATCTCGAAGCTGATGACCGCCGTCGTCGCGCGCCGCGCCGACCGTCCGCTGAACGGCGTGCTGCGCGTGACGGCCCGCGACCGCGACACGATCAAGTTCACCGGTTCGCGGCTGCCGATCGGCGCCGAACTGTCGCGTCGCCAGATGTTCCATATCGCGCTGATGTCGTCGGAGAACCGCGCAGCTGCGGCGCTCAGCCGCGACTATCCGGGCGGACGCGCCGCGTTCGTCGGTGCGATGAACCGCGAAGCGCGCCGGCTCGGCATGCGCCGCACGCACTTCCGCGAGCCGACCGGACTGTCGCCGCACAACGTGTCGACGGCCGATGATCTCGCCCGGCTCGTCGGCGCGGCCGCGAAGGATCCGCTGATCCGCTACTTCTCGACCGACACGTCGACCACCGTGCGTGCCGGCGACGACGAACTGCTGTACGTGAACTCGGATCCGCTCGTTCGCTACGGCCGGCTGCCGATCCGGCTGCAGAAGACGGGCTTCATCAACGAGTCGGGGCACGGCGTCGTGATGCGCATGCGCGTGAACGGCCGGCGCGAAACGATCGTGCTGCTCGGCGCACCGACGCGTGCGGGCGTGTCGAGCGATGCGCTGAAGATTCATCGCTGGCTCGCCTGTTCGATCCGGTAGCGGCCGCCGCACACGCTCGACAGGAACGATCCGATGCCGCGCGAATACCGCTTCGATGCGTTCGGCCGCGTACTCGCGGTCGTGCGCTCGAACGGCCGCCGGACCGTGCTCGATCTCGGTGCCGACGGCAAGCGGCGCGCGGCCGATCTGCCGATTCCGGCGGCGATCGCCGCCGACGAACTGGCGCAATATCTCGGCGATCCGCTGCACGAGAACGCGACGCCGAAGCGCACCGACGTCGTACCGTTACCGCGCGATTGACGGCGCCGTTCCGCATGCGCGTGAGCGTGCAGGCTGTCGCCGCATGCCGGCCAATTCGACAGGTAAACTTGCAAGTTAGCCTGTCGTGCCATAAGATTCGCCGCATGACTCCACCGCGCAAACCGGGCGTTTCCGCCGACACCGTCGCCGCCGATCTCACCGTCGCGGTCGCTCAATTGATCCGCAGGCTGCGCGCCGAAACCGCGTCCGACGGTCTCGGCATGTCGCATGCGAGCGCGCTCGCGCGGCTCGAGCAGAACGGGCCGACGGCGACCGCCGAGCTCGCGCGCGCCGAAGCGATGAAGCCGCAGTCGATGAAGGCGATTCTCGCGAGCCTCGAGGAAGACGGGCTCGTCGAACGCGAGCCGCACCCGACCGACGGCCGCCAGATCCTGTTCCGGCTGACCGCAGCGGGCGCGGACGCGCGACGCAAGCGCGGCGCCGCGAAGCACCAATGGCTCGGCGCGGCGATCGCGAAGCTCTCCGACGACGACGTCCGCACGCTCGCCGCCGCGATTGCGCTGATCCGACGCATCGGCGATCAATGATCGACGATCCCGCACGTGCGCGCGGCATCGCCCGCGCACACGGGCGTTCTTCCACTCCACGGAGCCCCGTCATGAGCGTTACCCGTCTCGATCCGAACACCGCACTCGTCGTCATCGACCTGCAGAAAGGCATCGTCGCGCTGCCTCCGCCGCACGCGGTCGCGCCGGTAATCGAACGCACGCGGGAACTGCTCGACGCGTTCCGCAGCCGCGGGCTGCCGGTCGTGCTCGTCAACGTCGCGGGCGGCGCGCCGGGCCGCACGCAGCGGCAGCCGCCCAGCGTCGGACTCGCGGCCGACTGGACCGAGCTGATCGCCGAACTGAACCGGCAGCCGGGCGACCATCTCGTCACGAAGAAAACCTGGGGCGCGTTTACCGGCACCGACCTCGACGCCTATCTGAAGGCTGCCGGCGTCACGCAGATCGTGCTGGCCGGCATCGCGACGAGCATCGGCATCGAATCGACCGCGCGGCATGCGTTCGAGCTCGGCTACAACGTCACGTTCGCAATCGATGCGATGACCGACGCGAACCCGGACGCTCACGCCAACAGCATCGAGCGGATCTTTCCGCGCGTCGGCGAAACGGGGTCGACCGCGGACATCGTCGCGCTGCTCGACCGACGCGGCGCATAAGCACGCAGTTTCGGGCCGGCGTGCGCGCCGGCTGCCGGAATCGGAGTGCCAACGCGCCGCGCAAGCGGCGCCGTCACCCGCGCGCGCATTCCGCCGCGAGCCGCCCGAGCGTCTTCAGCGCATCCTCGATCTGCCGCGACCACGGATAGCTGTAGTTGAGCCGGATGAAATGCCGGTAATCGTCGGTCGCGGAAAACATGTGTCCGGGCCCGATCGTGATCCGCTGCGCGAGCGCGCGCGCATACAGCTTCATCGCATCGACGTGCGGCGGCAGCTCGACCCACAGCACGTAGCCGCCCTGCGGCTGCGACAGCCGCGTGCCTTCTGGAAAGAAGCGCCGCACCATCGCGCTCATCAGGTTCGCCTGCTGCGCATACTGCTTGCGCATGCGCCGCAGATGAAAATCGTAGCCGTCGTATTTCAGGTATTCGGCGATCGCGAGCTGCTCGATCGCCGGCGTCGCGAGCGTGTTCAGGAATTTCAGCTTCTCGACCGCGTCGCGATAGCGGCCCGGCATCGCCCAGCCGATCCGGTAGCGCGGCGACAGGCTCTTCGTGAACGACGCGCAGTGCAGCACGAGGCCGTCGCGATCGAACGATTTCAGCGCGCTCGGCGCCGCGTCGCCGAAGTACAGCTCGTGATAGACGTCGTTCTCGATCGCCGGCACGCCGTGCTTCGCGAGCAGCTCGACGAGCGCGCGCTTGCGCGCATCCGGCATCCGGAAGCCGAGCGGGTTCTGGAAATTCGGCATCACCATGCACGCGGCAATGCGCTCGCGCGCGAGGATCCGCTCGAGCGCATCGAGATCGATGCCGTCGCCCGGATGCGTCGCGACCTCGAGCGCTCGCATGCCCATGCGCTCGATCGCATGCAGCATCGCGTAGAACGTCGGCGATTCGACGGCGATCGTGTCGCCCGGCCGCGCGACCGCCTGCAGGCACAGGTTGATCGCCTCGGTCGCGCCGATCGTCATCACGATCTCGCCCGGCTCCACCGCGACGCCGCGCTCCGCGTAGCGCCGCGCGATCTGCCGGATCAGTTCCTGGTTGCCGGGCGGCAGGTCGTCGATCACGCCCCAGCGCGTGCGGCGCCGGCCGATCGCCTGCGCGTAGCGTGCGAGCCGCTGCACCGGAAACTGCGACGCGTCCGGGTATGGCGAACCGAGCGGCACCGCATCGTCGCGCGCGATCGAGCGCAGCGTCGACAGCACGAGCCGGCTCACGTCCACTGCGGACGGCTCCGCGGCCGGCGTCGACGCGTGCAGCTCCGCGACGTCGGGCACGGCCGCGCGCGCACGCACGAAGTAGCCCGACTGCGGCCGGCTTTCGATCAGCCCGCGGCTTTCGAGCACGAGATACGCGCGCAGCACGGTCGTCACGCTGAGCTGCTGCTGCCGGCTCGCGTGCCGCACCGACGGAATCCGCTCGCCGGGCCGGTAGACGCCGCGCTCGATCTGCGCCTGAAGATCGTCGGCCAGTTGTTCGTAACGCTTCACCCGCATTCCTTTCAAGTCGCCTTCGACGACACAGTTGCGATCCGCACTGTGCAAATCGCCGCAACTGTACTCTTTTTCGAAGTGAACAGGTGTATATACAGCGGGCCGCGCGCGCCGCGTACGCTGCACGCATCGACCCCGACACCTGCATCATGAAAAAGAAATCCGCCGCCGCGCGCATCGAACCGTACACGCACCCCGCCGCCGGCTGGGGCGCGCTGAAAGCCGTCACGATCAACCTGATCAAGGAGAAGGTTGCGGGCGGCAACTATCGGACGCTGCTGCGCCAGAACCAGCCCGACGGCTTCGACTGCCCGGGCTGCGCGTGGCCCGACCGCCAGCACGCGTCGACGTTCGAATTCTGCGAGAACGGCGTGAAGGCGGTGGCCGCCGAAGCGACGAGCAAGCGCGTGACGCCCGAATTCTTTGCCGCGCACACGGTCACCGAACTGCTCGCGCAGTCGGACTACGAGCTCGAGCAGCACGGCCGGCTCACCGACCCGATGGTGTACGACGCGCAAACCGACCGCTACGTGCCGATCGCGT
Organism: Burkholderia dolosa; assembly: GCF_902499135.1. Taxonomy (GTDB): domain Bacteria; phylum Pseudomonadota; class Gammaproteobacteria; order Burkholderiales; family Burkholderiaceae; genus Burkholderia; species Burkholderia dolosa. The sequence continues at coordinate 17,978 of NZ_CABVPR010000063.1, read as the reverse complement.
GGGACGACGCGTTCGCGATGATCGCGCGCCATCTGCGCGCGCTGCCGGACCCGAATCAGGCGGCGTTCTACACGTCCGGCCGCGCGAGCAACGAAGCGGCGTTCCTGTATCAGCTCGTCGTGCGGATGTACGGGACGAACAACTTCCCCGACTGCTCGAACATGTGCCACGAGGCGACGAGCCGCGGGCTGCCGCCGTCGGTCGGCGTCGGCAAGGGCACCGTCACGCTCGACGATTTCGAACATGCGGACACGCTGCTGATCTTCGGGCAGAACCCGGCGACCAATCATCCGCGGATGCTCGGCGAGCTGCGCGAATGCGCGAAGCGCGGCGCGACGATCGTATCGATCAATCCGCTGAAGGAGCGCGGGCTCGAGCGCTTCGCCGATCCGCAAAGCCCGCTCGAGATGCTGACGATGTCGGGCACGCGGATCGCGTCGACGTTCATCCAGCCGACGATCGGCGGCGACTTCGCGCTGATCAAGGGCGTCGCGAAGCGCGTGCTCGAGCTCGACGACGCCGCGCGCGCGGCCGGTGCGCCGCGCGTGCTCGACACCGCGTTCATCGACGCGCACACGGCCGGCTTCGACGCGTTCGCCGACGACTTGCGCAACGAGCGCTGGTCGGCGCTGACGGCCGAAAGCGGCGTGCCGTACGAGCAGATCGACGCCCTCGCGCTGCGCTACGCGCGCAGCGAACGCGTGATCGCGACGTGGGGCATGGGCATCACGCAGCACAAGCATTCGGTCGCGACGGTGCAGATGCTGACGAACCTGATGCTGATGCGCGGCAACATCGGCCGCCGCGGCGCGGGACTGTGCCCGGTGCGCGGCCACTCGAACGTGCAGGGCAACCGCACGGTCGGCATCGAGGAGAAACCGACGCAGGCGTTCCTCGACCGCCTCGGCCGCGTGTTCGATTTCGAGCCGCCGCGCGCGCACGGCTACGACGTCGTCGAAACGATCGACGCGATGCTCGACGGGCGCGTGAAGGTGCTGATCGGGCTCGGCGGCAACTTCGCGATGGCGACGCCCGACACGCCGCGCACGTGGGAAGGGATGCGGCGCTGCAACCTGTCCGTGCACATCACGACGAAGCTGAACCGCAGCCATCTGATCCACGGCCGCGACGCGCTGATCCTGCCGACGCTCGGCCGCACCGAAATCGACCTGCAGGACGACGTGCCGCAAGGCGTGACGGTCGAAGATTCGATGAGCATGGTTCACGTGTCGTACGGGATGAACAAGCCGGCGTCGCCGAACCTGATGTCGGAGCCGGCGATCGTCGCGCATATCGGCCATGCGCTGTTCGGCAGCGACAAGGTCGACTGGCTCGCGTACAAGAACGACTACGCGAAGATCCGCGACGCGATCGAAGCGACGCTCGACGGGTTCTACGACTACAACGCGCGCATCGCGCGGCCGGGCGGCTTCCATCTGCGCGTCGCGTCGCGCGAGCGCGAATGGCTGACGCCGACCGGCAAGGCGAACTTCATCGCGCACGCGCTGCCGGCCGACACGCCGATCCAGCGCGCCCGCGCGCTGCACGGCGAGCGGCTGCTGACGCTGATGACGACGCGCTCGCACGACCAGTACAACACGACCGTGTACGGGCTCGACGACCGCTACCGCGGCGTGTTCGGCCAGCGCCGCGTGGTGTTCGCGAACCGCGACGATCTCGCGATGCTCGGCCTGAAGGCCGGCGAATGGGTCGACATCGAAACCGTGTGGCACGACGGCATCGAGCGGCGCGCGAACGGCTTCCTGCTCGTCGAATACGACATCCCGCGCGGCTGCATCGGCGCGTACTACCCGGAAACGAATCCGCTCGTGCCGCTCGACAGCGTCGGCGACGTGTGCAACACGCCGACGTCGAAGTCGGTTCCGGTGCTGCTGCATCGCGCACCTGCGCCGGTGGCCGTCGCCGCGTGAGCGGCGCGCCGCCGGATGTATCGAATCGTTTCAACGTGCGATACGCGCGGAACGACGCAGGTATACTCCGACGTCGACCGCTTCCGGCATCGCGCGCCGCGCCGTCGCGAAGCTTTGCGTTTCGCTTTCGTCGCGGCCCGGCCTCGACCCGACATACACGACGCCCGATCATGAAACGATTCCTGCTGCTCCTCCCCGCCGCGCTGCTCGCCGCCTGCGGTTCCGCGCCTTCGTCCGACTCGGCCGCATCCGGCGCCGCGCCGATGATCTACGTGTCGTCGCAACGCCCCGCGTACGCGATCGCGAACTGCCTCGACAGCCGGCTGTCGGGCACCGAGCAGTCGCAGCACAACGGCGTGACGGACATCACCGTCGGCTCGCGCGCGTACTTCGTCACGCTGACGCCGTCGGGCAACGGCTCGGTCGTCAAGGTCGTGCGCGGCTCCGGCAGCGAGCCGCCCGAAGAAGCGATGCGCTTCGCGATCGCGCGCTGCGTGATCTGATTCCGCCGCTCCACCCGTGCCCGATGCCGCGCCGTGCGCGCGGCATCGGCTACTTTCGTCCGGGCTGCGGTCGATGAGAGAATCGCACCACGATTCTTTTTCGATGGAGCCCGCATGAAGCATCTGCTGTCCCGGCTGTTCGTCAGCGCCGCGCTCGTCGCGCTTGTTCCGGCGCTGCCGGCGCAGGCCGCGACGCCGCCCGGCATCTTCGTCGTCGCGACGCAGCTCGGCGAATTCACGACGCTCGATCCGAGCGAGATCTACGAGCTCGTGCCGTCCGAGTACGTCGCGAATACGTACGAACGGCTCGTGCGCGTCGACCTGAAGGACCCGACGCGCTTCGACGGACAGATCGCGCAATCGTGGACGGTCGGCGCCGACGGCGTCACCTATACGTTCAAGCTGCGGCCCGGCCTCACGTTCCATTCCGGCAATCCGGTGACCGCCGACGACGTCGCGTGGTCGCTGCAGCGCACGGTGCTGCTCGACAAGGGCCCGGCCGGCGTGCTCGCCGATCTCGGCCTCACGAAGGCGAACGTGATGCAGAAGGTCCGCGCGACCGATCCGCAGACGTTCGTGCTCGAGACCGACCGCAAGTACGCGCCGAGCTTCGTGCTGAACGTGCTGAGCGCATGTCCGGCGTCGGTGCTCGACCGCAAGCTGCTGATGTCGCATCAGCAGGGCAACGATTTCGGCAGCGGCTGGCTGAAGACCAACGATGCGGGCTCGGGCCCGTACCGGCTCGTCAAGTGGACGCCGAACGAGAGCATCGTGCTGCAGCGTTTCGACGCGTATCGCACGCCGTACCCGATGAAGCGCGTCGTGCTGCGCCACGTGCCCGAAGCGTCCGCGCAGCGGCTGCTGCTCGAGAACGGCGACGTCGACGCCGCGCGCAATCTGAGCCCCGACAGCCTCGCCGCGCTGCAGAAGGCGGGCAAGATCAAGGTCGCCGCGTGGCCGGTGTCCGCGCTGCTGTACCTGAGCCTGAATACGAAGAATCCGAATCTCGCGAAGCCCGAAGTGCAGCAGGCGATGAAGTGGCTCGTCGACTACGACGGCATCCAGCGCAACATCGTCAGCACGACCTACAAGGTCCACCAGACGTTCCTGCCCGAAGGCTTTCTCGGCACGCTGAACGCGCGGCCGTACCGGCAGGACGTCGCGAAGGCGAAGGCGCTGCTCGCGAAGGCCGGGCTGCCGAACGGCTTCGACGTGACGATGGACATGCCGAACGACTATCCGTACATCGAGATCGCGCAGGCGCTGCAGGCGAACTTCGCACAGGGCGGCATCCGCGTGAAGCTGATCCCCGGCGACGCGAAGCAGGCGATCGGCAAGTACCGCGCGCGCCAGCACGACATCTTCATCGGCGAATGGTCGCCCGACTACATGGACCCGAACAGCAACGCGCGCGGCTTCGCGTGGAATCCGGACAACTCGGACCAGTCGAAGACGAAAATGCTCGCGTGGCGCAACGGCTGGGACATCCCGCAGCTGACGAAGGACACCGAGGCCGCACTCGTCGAACCGTCGCCGGCGAAGCGCGCGCAGCGTTACGAAGCGCTGCAGAAGGCCGTGCTCGCGAACTCGCCGTTCGTCATCATGTTCGAGAAGGTCGTGCAGGTCGCGACGCGGCCGGGCACGACCGGGCCCGAGATCGGGCCGATCAACGACCTCGTGTCGTACCGCACGCTCGCGAAGTGATGTGCCGCGCGGCCCGTGCGCATCGGCCGTGCCGATCGCGGGCGGGCCGCGGCGCGCACCGCTGCGTCGGGTTGCGCGACGCGCGCCCGCACGGTTCGTGCACTCAGTCGAACGCCGCCCACACCAGATACGCATTCAGCGCGACGATCACGACCGTCGCCGCGCCCGCGACGATGCGCAGCGGCATCCGCATCGCATAGTCGCCCATCACGTCCTTGCGCGCGGACAGCAGCAGCAGCGCGATCATCGGCATCGGCAGCACGAAGCTCAGCACGACCTGGCTCGCGACCATCGCATGCGTGACGTCGCAGCCGAGCGCGACGACCGCGAACGCGGGTGCGATCGTCACCGCGCGCCGCACCCACACCGACATGCGGCGCCGGATGAAGCCCTGCATCACGACCTGCCCGGCCATCGTGCCGACCACCGAACTCGACACGCCCGACGTCATCAGCGCGACGAGGAACAACGCGCCGGCCGCGGGGCCGAGCACCGGAATCAGCGTGTGATACGCATCGCCGATGTCGGTCATGCCGGGCGCGCTCAGATGGAACGCCGACGACGCCATCATCACCATCGCGAGATTCACGAAGCCGGCCAGCCCGAGCGCGATCACGACCTCGCGGTTCGAGAACCGCACGAGCCGGCGCCGCTCCGTGTCGTCGCGCGGCGCGGTGCGGCCCTGCGTGAGCCCCGAATGCAGATACAGCGTATGCGGCATGATCGTCGCGCCGATGATCCCGACCGCGATCGTCAGCGCCGTATGGTCCGGAATCTGCGGGACCACGAGATGAAACGCGGCCGCGTGCCAGTCCTGCGGCGCAAGCAGCAGCTCGCCGACGTAGCATGCGCCGATCACGCCGACGAGCGCCGCGATCGCGGCTTCGAGCGGCCGGAAGCCGCGCTTTTCGAGCGCGAGGATCGCGCAGGTCGCGACCGCCGTCGCGATCATCCCGGCGAACAGCGGCACGTGGCACAACAGCCCGAACGCGAGCGCGCCGCCGAGGAATTCGGCGAGATCGGTCGCCATCGCGGCGATCTCGGATGCGATCCACATCCCCCACACGACGGGCGCCGGGAAATGGTCGCGGCACAGCTCCGCGAGATTGCGGCCGGTCACGATACCGAGCCGCGCCGACATCGCCTGGAACAGCATCGCGATCGCATTCGCGGCGAGCACGACCCACAGCAGCCGGTAACCGTACGCGGCGCCGGCCTGGATGTTGGTCGCGAAGTTGCCGGGGTCCATATAGCCGATCGACGCGACCACGGCCGGGCCGACGAACGGCAGCAGCGCGGCGAGGCCCGTGCGCCGCCCTTCCAGCGCGGCGCGGGCGGCGGCGTCGGTCCGCTCGGTCGACATGCCGGGCAGCGCGAAGCTGCCGGCGGATTTGCTCGTGACGGGAATCATGGTGTCGTTCCGTTCGAATGACGAAGGCGGGTTCGATCGCGGCCGCCGCCGGCACGCCGGCGCGCGGCCGCGGCGGCATTACAGCGGCACCACATCGGGGCGGTTGCGCGAAAACTGCGCGATCACGTCCGGCGAGATGTTCAGGTGCGCTTCGACGAGCTTCGGCGGCGTATGCGCGAGCCAGTCGGACAGCGACACTTCCGCGTAGCGGTCGGCCTTGAAGATCTCGAGAAACACGAGATCGGTATGACCGGTGTTCTGCACGTAATGCCCGAGGCTCTTCTTCACGTAGCCGACGTCGCCCGCGCGAAAATCGGCCGTCTGCGCCTTCGGGCCGGTGTCGAACACGGTCATCCGCGCTTCGCCCTGCAGGTAGTACTGCCACTCGTCCGCGTTCGGATGCCAGTGCAGCTCGCGCATGCCGCCCGGATGCACGGTGACGAGCGCCGCCGCGACGGTCTTCGAAATGTTGAAGTTCGTGCTGTCGGCGATCCGGACTTCGCCGCCGCGCGTGCGCGCGGCCGGCTTCATGTCGCCGAGCGAAAAGATGAACGGATGCGGCGGCGCGCCGCGCGACGACGCGGACGCGCGCTGCGCGTCGGCGAGCGGCCCCGGCTCGTCGCCCTGGAAGATCCACAGGTTGTCGAGCGGAATGTTCTTGAACGCATCGGCCGGCACGCCGAAGTTCAGCGCGAGCACGTCGGGCGGCGTGTGCGCGATCCAGTCGGTCAGCAGCAGCGTATTGAATTCCGACGCGCGGCCGTTATCGAACGCGAGCAGGAATTCGGCGCCGTCGGTGCCGATGCCTTGCAGCGAATGCGGCAGGCCCGGCGGGAAATACCAGAGATCGCCGGTTTTCACGTCCTGGACCGACGGACGCCCGAGTTCGTCGAGCACGGTAATCCGGCAGCGGCCGTCGAGCATGATTGCCCACTCGGCCTGCTGGTGCCAATGCATTTCCCGAATGCCGCCGCGCGTCAGACGCATGTTCACGCCGGAAATCGTTTCGGAAATCGCGAAATCGTCCTGCGTCACTTCGCGCGCCCAGCCGCCATTTTGAATTCGTTTATGCGCATTATTGAACGACGCCCAGAATAACGGCATGCCGTTGATATCGGTGGCCGGCGGATCCTGAAAAGACGGAAACTGATTGGCGAGTGCGGGATTCTGCGGGCCGGGATCGGTCAGGCTCTGGCGATTGCGCGCGTTGATCGCGCCTTCCGGCGGGCGGTCCGGATTGCCGAACGACGCGGCCTTCGCCGTTACCGCAATGCCCGCGGCGGCAATCGCGCCGGCCGTATTCGCCAACATCCTGCGTCGAGACAGATTCGTCATGATTTTCCTCTGCATTCTTGCAATTGATCGAATATCCATTACGGGATAAATGCCGTTTTTCGAATAATCAAAAATCCCGCATCCCGTAACGCAGAGTTAAATCCAAATCCGATGAAAAATTAAATGAATTATCGAGCTAGACCAATGAATTAATCTGATCGCCTTTAATTTTGTAATGATCGCGGCGCCGCCCGGCGACATGCCGCATCGCGCGCGCACGTCGCCGCCCTCCGCTATCGCGGTCGCCTCGCAATAGTTTTTGTCCACTGGCGCGAATGATTTTGGCTTTGTTAGATGCATGACATTCAGATGCCGAACGACAACGATCTAACATCCGATGACCTGCGCCTTCGCCCGTACCGTCGAATCCCGCTTCGCCGAGCTGACGCCGACCGCGAAGCGCATCGCCAGCTACATGCTCGCGAACCTCGACCGGCTCGGGCTCGAGACGGCCGACCAGATCGCGCAGCAGACCGGCACGAGCGGGATCTCGGTCGGCCGCTTCCTGCGCAGCGTCGGCTATCGCAATCTCGACGACCTGAAGCGCGAACTGCGCGGCGGCGGCGACCGGCCGTGGATGATCACCGACCGTCTCGACGAATATCGCCGGATCGCGCGCACGCAGCCGAGCGGCGACGCGCGCGGCGACGGCGCGCTCGCGTCGTCGCTCGAGCGCGAGCTCGATGCGATCCGCCATGTGTACCGGCTGGCCGAAGGCCCGGTGTTCGCGCAGGTCGCGGACCGGATCGCGCATGCCGATGCGGTGTTCGTCCTCGGGATCCAGTCGACGCGCGGGATCAGCAACGCGTTCAGCAGCTACCTCGAATATCTGCGCCCGCGCGTGTTCTACTCGGACGGTCAGTCGGGCTCGTACGTCGATTCGCTGAACTCCGAATTCGAGCGGCCGTACTGCGTCGTCACCGATACGCGCGCGTATTCGCGCAGCGCGCGCCGCTATTGCGAAGCGGCCGCCGAGCTCGGCCAGCCGTTCGCGCTCGTCACCGACCTGTATTGCCCGTGGGCGCGCGAATGGCCGGCCGACCTGCTGCAGGTGAAGACCGACGTCGGGCAGTTCTGGGATTCGCTCGCGCCGCTCACCTGCCTGTTCAACCTGCTGATCACGGCCGTGGTCGATCGCCTCGGCCCGGCGATCGACCGGCGCGTCGCGCGCAACCGCGAACTGCAACGCACGTTCGACCAATTCGAATCCTGAGAAAACCGCCCTGCCGATGAACGATTACCGCCTCGTCGAAATCACGCCCGCCACGCATCGCGTCGAGATCGATCTCGTCTATGCGACCGAGCGCAACCTGACCGGCAAGCCGATCTACCGCCGTGCGCACTGCCTGCTGCTCGAGCCGGCCGAAGCCGCGCTGCGGCGCGCGGTCGACGTCGCCGCACAAGCCGGCTTCACGCTGCGCATCTACGACGCGTACCGGCCGCCGCAGGCGCAGCAGGTGCTGTGGGATTTCCTGCCCGATCCGAACTTCGTCGCCGATCTCGGCCGCGGGTCGAACCACAGCCGCGGCACCGCGCTCGACCTGACGCTCGTCGGCGCGGACGGCGCGCCGCTCGACATGGGCACCGGCTTCGACGAGATGGTCGCCGCATCGGGTCATTTCCACGCGGGGCTGCCCGAAACCGTGCAGCGCAACCGGCTGCTGCTGCTCGGCGTGATGCAGGCGGCCGGCTTCGCGCATATCCACAGCGAATGGTGGCATTACGAGCTGCCCGGCTCGCGCGCGCTGCCGCAGATCGACAACGACGCCAGCGGTCCGTGGCGCCTGATGTGACGCACGTCCCCTTTTCCGTTCACGTTCGACCATTTCAACGACATCAACGACAGATGGAGCGCCCATGAAACCCCTGACATCCCGGCTCGTCGCGTCCCTGGCCGCCGCGGCCGTTCTCGCCGCCGTTCCGTTTTCCGCCGCGCGCGCGGAAACGCCGAAGGACATGTTCGTGATGGCCACGCTGCTCGACGAATTCACGACGCTCGATCCGGGCGAGATCTACGAGCTCGTGCCGGAGGAATACGTGGCGAACACGTACGACCGGCTGGTGCGCGTCGACCTGCGCGACCCGTCGAAATTCAACGGCGACGTCGCGCAGTCGTGGACGGTCAGCGCGGACGGGCTGACCTACACGTTCAAGCTGCGCAGCGGCCTGAAGTTCCACTCGGGCAATCCGCTGACGGCCGACGACGTCGCGTGGTCGATCCAGCGCGCGGTGCTGCTCGACAAGGGGCCGGCGGCCGTGCTGACCGGCATCGGCCTCACGAAGGCGAACGTCGCGGCGAACGTGAAGAAGATCGACGACCAGACGGTCGCGATCACGACCGACCGCAAGTACGCGCCGACCTTCGTGCTGAACGTGCTCGGTTCGTGGCCCGCGTCGGTGGTCGACAAGAAGCTGCTGCTGTCGCACCAGCAGGGCAGCGACTTCGGCAACGCGTGGCTGAAGACGAACGAGGCCGGCTCCGGCGCGTACAGGCTCGTCAAGTGGACGGCCGGCGACAGCATCGTGCTGCAGCGCTTCGACGGCTATCGTCTGCCGCTCGCGATGAAGCGCATCGTGCTGCGCCACGTGCCCGAAGCCGCGAGCCAGCGGCTGCTGCTCGAAAACGGCGACGTCGACGCGGCGCGCGACCTGAGCCCCGACGATCTCGCGTCGGTCGTCAAGTCCGGCAAGGCGAAGGTCGTGGCGGCGCCGCAGGCGACGCTGCTGTATCTGGGCCTGAACACGAAGAACCCGACGCTCGCGAAGCCCGACGTGCAGGAAGCGCTGAAATGGCTCGTCGACTATTCGGGCATTCAAAGCAACGTCGTGAAGACGACGTACAAGGTGCATCAGACCTTCCTGCCCGAAGGCTTCCTCGGCGCGCTGAACACGAACCCGTACAAGCTCGACGTCGCGAAGGCCAAGGCGCTGCTCGCGAAAGCCGGCGTACCCGACGGCTTCACGGTGACGATGGACGTGCGCAACGATTATCCGTACACGGAGATCGCGCAGGCCGTGCAGGCGAACTTCGCGCAGGCGGGCGTCAAGGTGCAGCTGATTCCCGGCGACAACAAGCAGACGCTCGCGAAATACCGCGCGCGTCAGCACGACATCTACATCGGCGAATGGTCGGCCGACTACATCGATCCGCACAGCAATGCGCAAGGTTTCGCATGGAACCCGGACAACTCCGACAAGTCGAGCTATAAAATGCTCGCTTGGCGCAACAGATGGGACATCCCGAAGCTGACGAAGGAAACCGACGCCGCGCTCGCCGAGCCGACCGCGGCGAAACGCGCACAGCTGTACCAGGCGATGCAGAAGGAACTGCTCGCGCGTTCGCCGTTCGTGATCATGTTCGAGAAGGTCGCGCAGGTCGCGACGCGGCCCGGCGTGAGCGGGCTCGAAGTCGGACCGATCAACGACCTCGTGTCGTACCGCAACCTGAAGAAGCAATAAGCCCGCCGCATGTCGACTCCCGTCTCCTCCCTCGAAGCGCTGCGCACGCTGCCCGCGCGACGCCCGGCCGTGCGCTGGACGCTGCGCGTGCTGCGCTGGGCGCTCACGCTCGCGGTCACGTTCGCGGGGCTGCTCGCGCTGACGTTCGTGATCGGCCGCAAGGTGCCGATCGATCCGGTGCTCGCGATCCTCGGCGATCGCGCGTCGGCCGAAGCGTACGCGGCCGAACGCATCGCGCTCGGGCTCGACAAGCCGCTCGTCACGCAATTCCTGATCTATGCGCGCGACGTGCTGCACGGCGATCTCGGCATGTCGCTGCTGACGTCGAACCCGGTGCTCGACGACATCAAGCGCGTGTTTCCGGCGACGCTCGAGCTGGCGACGATCGCGACGCTGATCGGCATCGCGATCGGCGTGCCGCTCGGCGTCGCGGCCGCGGTGAAGCACAACCGCCCGATCGATCACGTCGCGCGCTTCGTCGGGCTGGTCGGCAATTCGGTGCCGGTGTTCTGGCTCGGGCTGATGGGACTGCTGCTGTTCTATGCGCGGCTGCACTGGGTTGCCGGGCCGGGACGGCTCGATCCGGTGTACGACGGGATGGTCGAGCCGCGCACCGGCAGCCTGCTGATCGACGCGGCGCTCGCCGGCGAATGGGACGTGCTGCGCAACGCGCTGTCGCACATCGCGCTGCCGGCGGCGATCCTCGGCTACTACTCGGTCGCGTACCTGAGCCGGATGACGCGCTCGTTCATGCTCGACCAGCTGAACCAGGAATACATCGTGACCGCGCGCGCGAAGGGATTGTCCGAGCGCCGCGTGATCTGGCGTCACGCGTTCGGCAACATCGCGGTGCCGCTGCTGACCGTGATCGCGCTCACGTACAGCAACCTGCTCGAAGGCTCGGTGCTGACCGAAATCGTGTTCGCGTGGCCGGGGCTCGGCTCGTATCTGACCGGCGCGCTGCTGAACGCCGACATGAGCGCGGTGCTCGGCGCGACGCTCGTGATCGGCGCGATGTTCATCACCGTCAACCTGCTGACCGATGCGCTGTACCGCGTATTCGATCCGCGCGCACGCTGAGAGCCGCTTCGACATGACCGCCTTTACCCTGCTTCCGCTTCCGTTTCCGTCCATGCCGAAGGCCGCCCGATGACGAATGCCGACCGTGTCACGCTGCGCGCGTGGCTGCTTTCCGATGCGCCCGCGTCGCGCTCGCAGGCCGCGCTCGGCCTCGCGTACCGTCGCTGGCGCCGCTTCGCGACGAATCCGCTGAACCTGTTCGGACTCGCGATTCTCGTCGTACTGATCGTCGTCGCGATCGTCGGCCCGCTGATCATGCCGCACGATCCGCTGCGCCAGGTGCTCGCCGATCGCCTGCTGCCGCCCGGTTCGCCGTCGCACTGGCTCGGCACCGATCAGCTCGGCCGCGACATCCTGTCGAGGCTGATCGGCGGCGCGCGCCTCACGCTCGGCATCGCGCTGCTCGTCGTCGTGATCGTCGTGCCGATCGGCGTCGCGATCGGCACGACGGCCGGCTACTGCCGCGGCTTCGTCGACAGCGTGCTGATGCGCATCACCGACGTCGCGCTCGCGTTTCCGAAGATCGTGCTCGCGCTCGCGTTCGCGGCCGCGCTCGGGCCGGGCGTGATCAACGCGGTCGTCGCGATCTCGATCACCGCGTGGCCCGCGTATGCGCGGCTCGCGCGCGCGGAGACGATCCGCATCGCGCAGGCCGACTACATCCACGCGGCGCGGCTGCAGGGCGCGTCCGGGCCGCGCATTCTGCTGCGCTACATCGTGCCGCTGTGCATGTCGTCGGTGATCGTGCGCGCGACGCTCGACATGGCCGGCATCATCCTGACCGTCGCGGGGCTCGGCTTCCTCGGGCTCGGCGCGCAGCCGCCGAGCCCCGAATGGGGCTTCATGGTCGCGTCGGGCCGCAACGTGCTGCTCGACGCGTGGTGGGTCGCGACGCTGCCCGGCGCGGCGATCCTGCTCGTGAGCCTCGCGTTCAACCTGCTCGGCGACGGGCTGCGCGACGTCTTCGATCCCCGGCATGGAGCCTGACATGCAGATGAATTCTGCCGTCGCGCCGCTGTGCGAAATCGACGGCCTGAAGATCGGCTTTCGCGGCCACGACGGCGTCGTGACCGATGCGGTGCGCGACCTGTCGCTGACGCTCGCGCCCGGCGAACGGCTCGGCATCGTCGGCGAATCGGGTTCCGGCAAGTCGCTGACCGGGCGGGCGCTGCTCGGGCTGCTGCCCGACGCCGCGCGCTGCTCGGCGCGCACGATGCGCTTCGCGGGCCACGACCTGCTCGCGATGTCGCCGCGCGAGCGCCGGCGGCTGTGCGGCAGCCAGATGGGGATGATCCTGCAGGATCCGAAGTATTCGCTGAACCCGGTGATGACCGTCGCGAAGCAGATGAGCGAAGCGTTCCGGCGGCACGAACCTAGCTTGCGGGGCCGCGCGCTGCGCGAGCGGATCGTCGACGCGCTCGCGGCCGTGCAGATCCGCGATCCCGCACGCGTCGCCGACGCGTATCCGCACGAGCTGTCGGGTGGCATGGGCCAGCGCGTGATGATCGCGATGATGGTGTCGACCGGGCCGCGGCTGCTGATCGCCGACGAGCCGACGTCCGCGCTCGACGTCGCGGTATCGATGCAGGTGCTCGCGGTGCTCGACACGATGATCGCGCGGCACGGCACCGGCCTGATGTTCATCAGCCACGACCTGCCGCTCGTGATGTCGTTCTGCGACCGCGTCGCGGTGATGTATGCGGGGCGCGTCGTCGAAACCTGTGCGGCGCGCGACCTGCGCGACGCGACGCACCCTTATACGCGCGGGCTGCTCGCCGCGAATCCGCCGCTCGCGAATCCGCCCGACGAACTGCCGGTGCTGCAGCGCGATCCGGCGTGGCTCGATGCCGCGCCGCCCTTCTCCATGCCCGCCGATCGACAGGAGCCTTCACGATGATCGACGTCGATCACGCATCGATCCGTTTTCCGACCCGCACCGGCCATGTCGACGCGGTGCGCGACGCAAGCTTCGCAGTGCGCGACGGCGAAGTGTTCGGGCTCGTCGGCGAATCGGGCTCCGGCAAGTCGACGCTGCTGCGCGCGCTGACCGGCCTCGTGCCGCTCGCGTCGGGCAGCCTGTCGATCGACGGACGGACGGTCGGCGGCACGCCGGACCGCGCGTTCCGCCGCCGCGTGCAGATGGTGTTCCAGGATCCGTACGCGTCGCTGCATCCGCGTTTCACCGTCGACCAGACGCTGCGCGAGCCGCTGTCGATCCACGGCATCGGCGACGCCGACGCGCGCATCGCGCGTGCGCTGTCCGAAGTCGGGCTCGGCCCGACGTTCCGCTTCCGCTACCCGCATCAGCTGTCGGGCGGCCAGCGGCAGCGCGTCGCGATCGCGCGTGCGCTGATCGTCGAGCCGCGCGTGCTGCTGCTCGACGAGCCGACGTCGGCGCTCGACGTATCGGTGCAGGCCGAGATCCTGAACCTGCTGCGCCGCCTGCATCGCGAGCGCAACCTGACGATGATCCTCGTCAGCCACAACCTCGCGGTGGTCGGCTTCCTGTGCCAGCGCGTCGCCGTGATGCAGCACGGCGAAATCGTCGAGCAGCTGCGGATCGAAGACGTGCGCGCGGGGCACGTCGCGCGCGACTACACGCGCACGCTGCTGCGCGCGACCGAAGGCTACCGGCGTGCGGAGCCGGTCGCCGGCGAGCCGGCGAACTGACATCCGCGGAACGCGCGGGCGTGCGATACTCCGCACGCCGCGCGCCGCTTTGCCGGCGCGCGGAACCCCGATGGACCGCACCGGTCCATCTCCGTTCTTCAACCGCTCAACAGCAATAGGGAGGCGTTCATGCTGCAATTCATCGAAACCCTGGTGGTCGGGCTCATCGTCGGCCTCCTCGCCCGCGCGCTCAAGCCCGGCGACGACAAGATGGGCATCGTGATGACCATCGTGCTCGGCGTCGTCGGCTCGCTGATCGCCGGCTACGTCGGCCGCGCGGCCGGCTGGTATTCGCCGGGCCAGGGCGCAGGCTGGATCGCATCGATCATCGGCGCGATCGTGCTGCTCGTGATCGTCGGCGCGCTGCGCAAGCGCGCGGGCTGATCGGCGCGAGCTGCCGCGATCCGTCGCGATCGCGCTGCAAAACGAAACGGCCGCTCGTGACCGACGAGCGGCCGTTTCGCTTTTCCGCCGCTGCAACGCGGTTGCGTCTGCAACGATAGCGGCGAACGCCCGTCGTCCGCTGCTGCCCTTACGGCATTACCCCGACTTGCCGCCGCCCGATTTTGAGATAAATTGATTGAAGGCACGCGGCGGCGTTTGCCCGTGCCGATCGTCTCCGGTTTCCTGCTCAAGAGGTTCGATGGAATTGCCGTTTACGCACACAGCATCGCAGCGTTGACGGCTGCCGGTCGAGCGGCCGCGCTGCGACGCGCTTCCTTTCTGGAGCCCGTCATGAAGCCTCACCCGTTTGCCGTGTCGTTCGCATTGGCTGCCTCGCTTCTGGCGTCGTTGCCGTCGTTTGCCGACAGCAGCTCCGGCATCGTTCGCTTCACCGGCATGATCGTCGAGCCGCCGTGCTCGTTCGCGCTCGACGCGGCGGGCACGACGCCCGCGCGCGTGCGTCCGGACTGCCCACGCCCGGCCGCCGGCCAGATCGCGTTCGTCGATGCCGCATCGTCGCGCACGCTCAAGACCGCGACGTTCACGCAGGCATCGCATCCCATCGCTTTACCTTCGCGCGCCGCGAACGAGCGCGCACCGATGATCGCGATCGTCACTTATCAGTAGACCGGCGAATCCGCGGCCGCGCGGCGAACCGCGCGCACGCGCGTCAGTCGCGATGGCGCGCGATCCAGTCGCTGAACGCGCGGATCTTCTGCTGGCTGCCGATGGTTTCGGGGTAGACGAAGAAGTAGCGTGCGCCGGTTTCGAGCACGATGTCGAACGGACGTTCGAGCCGGCGCGCGCTGACGTCGTCGTCGACGAGCGTCACGTCGCCGATCGCGACGCCGAAGCCCTGCATCGCCGCGTTCGTCGCGAGATCGAGCGTGTCGAACGTCGGCCCGCGTTCGGCGTCGACGCCGCGCTCGCCCGCGTAATCGAGCCACGCGCGCCAGTCGCGATGATCGCGCGTCGGATGCAGCAGCGTATGACGCGCGAGATCGCCCACCGCGTCGAGCGGCAGCGCGTGCCGCAGTTCGGGCGCACATACCGGCGTCAGCCGCTCGTCGAACAGCGGCAGCGCGAACACGCCGGCGCCCGGCGACGTGCCGTAGACGACGGCCGCATCGAACGGCTCGCTCGAAAAATCGACGACGTGCTGCCACGCGGTCGTGATCTGCACGTGCAGATCGGGATGCTCGCCCTGGAAGCGCATGATGCGCGGCAGCATCCAGCGCATCACGCAGGTCGGCACCTTCAGCGCGAGATCGGTGCGCTGCCGCGTGAGCTTCGATGAAATGTCTTCGATCCGCGCGAAGCTTTCGTTGACGACCGGCAGCAGCTGCTCGCCTTCGGGCGTCAGCGTGAGCCCCTTCGCATGCCGCCTGAACAGCGGAAAACCGTAATGCGCTTCGAGCGTCTGGATCTGCCGGCTCACCGCGCCCTGCGTGATGCACAGCTGCTCGGCCGCGCGCGTGAAGCTGCGGTGGCGGGCCACCGTCGAGAAGATCTGCAGCGCGTGCAGGGGCGGAAGTCGGCGCATGACGGAACGGATCGGCGTAAGAAACGGCGCGCCGGCACCGGCGCGCGCTGATCGACACGATAAGCCAAACGCCGGCTTTGCGCGAGGTGTCGCGCCGCGCGCGGGTGCGTCGACCGTCGCGCGGGAATCAGGCGCTGGCGGTCAGCGCACCGGCGGCGATGCGTGCGGCCGACGCGACGACGTCCGCGCGCGCCGCCGCATCGGCGCGCGGCTGCGTGAACGACACGGCCATCACGAGCGGCGCGCGCGACGGCGGCCACACGACGGCGACGTCGGTCGTCGTGCCGTAGCCGCCGGTGCCCGTCTTGCCGGCGACGCGCCAGCCGGGCGGCACGCCCGCCGCGATGCCCGGCGTGCCGCGCGCGCTGTCCGTCAGCCATTCCGTGAGCTGCGTGCGCTGCGGTTCGTGCAGCACGGTTTCGCCGAGCAGCAGCCGCTGCAGCGTGTCGACCATCGCGACCGGCGTCGACGTGTCGCGTTCGTCGTCGGGCACGGCCCTGTTCAGTTCGGGTTCCCAGTGATCGAGGCGGAACGTCGTGTCGCCGCTTTCGCGCGCGAACGACGTGACGGCCTGCGGGCCGCCGAGCACGCCCATCAGCAGATTGCCCGCCCCCTTGTCGCCGGCCTGCAGCATCGCGACGCACAGCTGCGCGATCGTCATCCCGGTATCGACGTGGCTCTCGGTGACCGGCGAGCCCGACACGATTTCATAGCGGCGATACAGGATGCGGCGCGGCAGCAGCGACGCGTCGAGCGACGCCCGCGCGAGCATCGCGGCCGCCGCGACGACCGCATAGGTGCCGCACAGCGGGAACCGCTGCCGCGCGTGATGCGCGATTCGCGTGCCGTTCGACGTATCGAGCGCGGCGACGCCGAGCCGGCCGTTCGACGCCTGTTCAAGCGCGGCGAGCGCCGATTGCGCGGCATGGGCGCGACCCTGATCGGCGACGGGCGCAGATGTGCATGCGGCGACGAACGGTGCGGATAACGCGGCGAGCAACAGCGAGCGACGGGTCGGAGAGTGTTCCATGAATGGGGAATGTTCTGTCGGAAACGGTGGCTCGAAACAACGCATGCGCGCCCGTTGCGCGGACGGCAGCCGCGGCAGGCTCGGCCGTGCATCGTCCAGCGCCGCCGTCGGCCGCGCGCACGCGCAGCGCGCATGAAACGCTCGTAGCGTAGCAGCGACGACGCCCGCGTTCCAGCGGCGCCGCCGGCGTCAGCCTTGCGACGAAGGCAGATACGGCATCGGATTGACCGGCTTGCCGTCGCGCCGCACTTCGAACAGCAGCGCGACGCGCGAGTTGTCGAGATCGCCCATCTCGGCGATCGCGTCGCCCTGGCGCACGATGTCGCCGGTCTTCACGAGCAGCTTGCGGTTGTGCGCATACGCGGTCAGAAAATCCGCGTTGTGCTGGACGATGATCAGGCTGCCGTAATCGTTCAGGCCCGTGCCCGCATACATCACGCGTCCGTCGGCGGCCGCGCGCACCGGATCGCCCGGCCGGCCGGCGATCTGAATGCCGCGGTTCTGCCCCGGCCTGAACGTCTCGACGATCTTGCCGCGCGCGGGCCACGTGAGCGCGACGCCGCTCGCGTGCCGCTTCGTTTCCTTGATGACCTGCCGGTCGCTCGCGCTCGATGCGGCTGCCGACGCGCCGCCCGACGCATCGCTCGCGGCAACCGGTGCGGCCGCCTGTGCAGCCGGTGCGGCCGCCGGTTGCGGCTGTTGCCGCGCGACGATGCGCAGCACCTGCCCGGCGCGCAGACGGCTGCGCGCGCCGAGCTTGTTCCACGTGCGCAGGTCGCCGACGCTGCAGTCGTGCGCGGACGCGATGCCGGTCAGCGTGTCGCCGCGCTTCACGACGTACTGCTTCGCAACGAGAATGGGCGCCGGC
>NZ_CABVPR010000062.1 GCF_902499135.1 Burkholderia dolosa | reverse complement strand
GCTGCGGATGCCGCCCGCGCTGGCCGACGACGCGCGCGCGCAGCGCGGCATCAATGCGCTCGACAGCACCGGCGATCTGCTGCTCGCGCTCGTATCGGCGGGGCGCGCGCTGCCGTTGCGCGATCTCGCGACGGCCGCCGGCATGCCGGCCGCGAAAGCGTTTCCTCATCTGGTGAGCCTGCAGAAGATCGGCCTGCTGACCCGCGACGACACCGGCGGCTTCGACGGCGGCCCGCTCGCGCAGGCGCTCGGTCTGATCGCGATGCAGCGCGTGTCGCCGACGCGCGATGCGGAGGCCGAGATCGTCGCGCTCGCCGCCGCGACCGACATGAGCGTCGCGGCCGCGACGCTCGGCCCGCTCGGCCCGACGGTGATCCGCCTCGAGGAAGCCGCACGGCCGCAGCACGTGAGCCTGCAGGTCGGCACCGTGATGTCGCTCGTCAATACGGCGATCGGCCGAAGTTTCGCGGCCGGCATGTCCGACGACGTACTGGCCGATCTGCTTGCCGACGAGCCGGTGCGCCTCGCCGGCGCCCCGACCGAACTCGACGACGCGTTCCGCGCGCGGCTCGCCGCGATTCGCGCGGACGGCGTCGATTTCGCGTTCGACGCGCCGGTGCCGGGCATCGGCACGATCGCGGCGCCCGTGTTCGATCACACGGGCAGCATCCGGCTGGTCATCGCGATCATCGGTTCGTCGCGCGGCTTTCCGCGCGGGCCGGACAGCCCGCTCGCAAAAGCGCTGCTCGCGGCGACGCGGCGGCTGTCGTGGCGGTTCGGATGGATCGGAGGCTGACAGCGAGCACCGCGCGAACAAGGACGGGAATCGGCAATGCGCGCCGGGCGATTCGCCGGGTCCTTATGTTGCGTAGCAGCAACGAAGAATCGTCAAGAATTCTCATATAACGAAATCGAATTTCACAAAGCGGTGACGCTCCTCTATCATTAGGGTTATCCCTAATCCACCACCACAAGGGGCTTCATCATGCAAACGACTAACGTCTCCGACCGTTCCACCCACTCCGCTGGCTGGCTCGCACGTTTGGGCTCGCTGCTTGCAGAAGCGTGGGCGCTCCACCTCGAGAACTGCGCCGTCATCGCCGAAGCGCACGCGCGCCTGCCGCGCTGAGCGAAACGACCGCATGGGCGCGATACGGCCGGCGGCGCAACGCATCGCGGCCGGCAGCGCGCATCCGGCGCGTCCTTGCCCGGTTCATCCGTCTTCGCGTTCGGGCGCACCGCGGAGCACGGCAACACGGTCTGCCGGGCGGCAGCACTCACACCTGAATCGACGGCACATCCTTCATGCAGCGCAGCGCGAACATCGACCGGCTGTGACGGATGCTCGAAATCCGGTACAGCTTCTCGCGCAGAAAGCGCTCGTAGCCGGCCGTACCGTCCACCGCGACCTTGATCCAGTAGTCGTATTCCCCTGACACCAGATACGCCTCGAGCACCTCGGGCAATGCCGCGAGCTCCGCGCCGAAGCGCGCGAGCGCGTCGTCTTCGTGGCGGTCGAGCGTGACTTCGAGAATCACGATGTCCGCGTAGCCGAGCATCCGTTGATTGACGAGCGCGACATAGCCGTCGATATAGCCGTCGGCCTCCAGTTGCCGCGTGCGGTTCCAGCACGCGGTCGTCGACATCCCGATCTGTTCGGCCAGTTCCGCGTTCGACAGCCGCGCGTTCTTCTGCAGCGCGCGAAGGATCTTGCGGTCCTGGTTGTCGAGGGTTTTCGGCGAGCGTTCGCGCATAGTCATGGCTGAAAGAATTTTCTACTGAAAATCGGCATTCTATCTGAACGGAATTCCGGAATTCGGCGCGTTTTACTGGCAAACAGGAAGCTTTTTAATCGGGCCGGCTGATACATTTTCTCCATGCCCGATGCCGGCACGCTCCCCGCGACGACCCTTCGCGTCGGGACGCAGGCCGCAATCACGAGTTGCGGTGCCGGCAGCGGGCATGAAATTCCCGCCGCCCGCGTGCCGATCCGGCTGCGCGGGCGACGCCCACTCCCGTTTCGCGCCCTTCCCGTCATGTCGTTCCAGCTTTACCTGTCGTTCGTCGCGGCTTCCGCCGTTCTCGTCTACGCCCCCGGTCCCGTCAACCTCCTCACGATGAATCACGCGCTGCGCGCCGGCTGGCGCCGCGCATTGCCGTGCGTGTGGGGCGGCACGCTCGCCGTGCTGCTGCAGCTTGCGCTGACCGCGCTGTGCCTGAATTCGCTGGTTCATCTCGACGAGCGCGCGCTCGCCGCACTCCGCTGGGCCGGCGCCGCGTACCTCGTGTGGCTCGGCGTCAAGCAATGGCTCGACCGGGCGGCCGCGAACGCGTCCGCGGCGGCGGCCGGCGTCGCGCAGCCGCCCGCCGATACGGCACGCGCGCTGTTCTGGCGCGGCGTCGCGACGTCGGGACTGAATCCGAAGACGCTGCTGTTCTTTCCGTCGTTCTTTCCGCAATTCATCCGCCCGGACGCCGGCTTGAGCCTGAACGGCCAATACCTGCTGCTCGCGGCGACGTTCGCGCTGCTGTTCGCCGGCGGCGTCGCGTCGATGGCGCTGTTCTCGCACCGGCTCAGCCGCACGTTGCGGCGGCCCGCGCGGATGCGTGCGATGAACCGCGTGACCGGCGGATTGCTCGTCGGCATGGGGGCGATCATGGTCGGGTGGAACTGAGCGCGTCTGACCGACCGTGTCTAACCGACCGTGTCGAAACAGCCGTGTCTAACCGGCCGTGTCCGTTCAGGCTCACCGCCCGCGCCGGCCGCGACGCGCCCGGTACAATCGCGCGATGCCCGAATTGCTCACCTACGGCGGCCTGTTCGCCGTGTCGATGGTCGCTGCGACCCTGTTCCCGCTGCAGTCCGAGGCCGTACTCGCCGGCCTGCTGATCGCGGGGCGCGAGCCCGCGTGGGCGCTGGTGCTCGTCGCGAGCGTCGGCAACATCGCCGGCTCGACGATCAACTGGGCGCTCGGCCGCGGGATCGAGCGTTTCCGCGAGCGCCGCTGGTTCCCCGTCAAGCCGTCCGCGCTCGCGCGCGCCGAACGCTGGTACGCACGCTACGGCCGCTGGTCGCTGCTGCTCAGCTGGGCGCCGGTGATCGGCGACCCGCTGACGATGATCGCCGGCGTGCTGCGCGAGCCACTGCCGACGTTCATCGCGATCGTCGCGATCGCGAAGGTCGGCCGGTACTTGGCGATCGCGTGGCTCGTGACGCACTGACCGCATCGGCCGTCGGTCCGGCCGCGACTCGCGCGCACGGTGCGCCGTGCGCACGCACACCTGCGCAACCGCCGCTAAAGAATCCGTCGAAGTTGCCGTTTAAGTGACGACGAGCGGTGACGCGTGCGTTCCGCCTCTCTCCCTCCCCACTCAGGATGCCGTATGAGATTGACTCAATTGGGCCGGGCGAGCGTCGGCACCCGCCTTGCCGCGCTGGCGTGCGCGCTCGTCGCGCTGCTGTTCACCGTTTTCGCGTGGGCACTCGCCCATTTCGCGGGCCAGCAGCTCGCCGAAGAGGCGCACGCGCGGATCGCCGACAAGGAGCAGTCGATCCGCGCGATGGTCGAGCTGTTCGACAAGGCGCTGTCGGCCGAAGCCACGCGCGCGATGTCGCTGTTCGCGAGCTTCCTGCCTGCCGATTTCGCGCTCGATCCGACCCGGACCGTCGACATCGGCGGCGTCGCCGCGCCGACCCTGTCCGCGGGCGGCCAGGCGCTCGACCTCGATTACTCGATTCCGGACCAGTTCCTGCAAAAAAGCGGCGCAATCGCGACGATCTTCGCGCGCGACGGCGACGATTTCGTGCGCATCACGACGTCGCTGAAGAAGCAGGACGGCACGCGCGCGGTCGGTACGAAGCTCGACCGCGCCGGCCCCGCGTATGCGCCGCTCGTCGCCGGGCGCAGCTACACGGGCCTCGCGAAGCTGTTCGGCCGCCCGTACATCACGCAGTACAAGCCGGTGACCGATGCGACGGGCCGCGTGATCGGCGCGCTGTTCGTCGGCATCGACGTCGGCACGGAGCTGCAGCTCGTGCAGGACGGCATTCGCGCGCTGAAGATCGGCAGCAACGGCTACTACTTCGTGCTCGATGCGTCGCCCGGCACCTCGCGCGGCACGTTCGTCGTCCATCCGGACGCGGCCGGACAGCGTGCCGACGATACGCGCGCGCCGTACACGCAGATGCTCGCGGCCGGCCAGGGCCGCATCGCGTACACGTCGGCCGATCCGGCCGCGCACGACGCGCGGCCGACCGACAAGTTCGTGTCGTTCACGACGATTCCGCAATGGCAATGGCTCGTCGGCGGCATCGCGCTCGACGACGAACTGCTCGCCGACATGCGCGCGACCCGCAACCGCTTTCTGCTGATCGCCGCCGTGCTGGTCGCCGCGTTCGCGGTGCTGTTCGCGCTCGTCGTGCGCCGCGTCGTGAGCCGGCCGCTCGACGCCGCTGCACGCGCGTCCGAGCGCTATGCGGCCGGCGATCTCAGCGTGCGAATCCGCGACGGCGCCGCGTCGCGCGCCGCGGCCGGCAACGACGAGATCGGCCGGCTCGTGCAGGCGGTCGACGGGATCGGCGACGGTCTCGCACAGATCGTCGCGCAGGTCCGCAGCGGCTCGGCCGACATCGCCCGCGGCACGGTCGGGATCGCGGCCGGCAGCGGCGACATCGCCGCGCGAATCGCGACGCAGGCGAGCAGCGTCGAACAGACGGCGGCCAGCATGGAGCAGATCACGGCGGCCGTGCAGCAGAACGCCGAACACGCGGCGCAGGCGAATGCGCTGGTCGCCGACGCAGCGGTCGCCGCGACCAGCGGCGACGAGGCCGTGCAGCGCGTGGTCGCGACGATGGACGAGATCGGCCGCACGACGCGCCGGATCGCCGAGATCACGAGCGCGATCGAAGGCATCGCGTTCCAGACCAACATCCTCGCGCTGAACGCGGCAGTCGAAGCCGCACGCGCGGGCGAGCACGGCAAGGGCTTCGCGGTCGTCGCGGCCGAGGTGCGCGCGCTCGCGCAGCGCAGCGCGGCGGCGGTCAAGGAGATCGACGCGCTGAGCGCCGAATCGTCGACGACCGTCGAACAGGGCTACCGGATCGCGGACGCCGCGCGCGGCACGATGCGCGACATCGTCGCGCGGGTCGACCAGGTCCGCACGCTGATCGGCGAGATCAGCGCCGCATCGCGCGAGCAATCGACGGGCATCGAGCAGGTGAACGTCGCGGTCACGCAGATCGGCGAGGCGACGCAGCAGAACGCGACGCTGATCGCGGACGCAGAGCGCGCGGCCGTCGCGCTGCGCGACCAGGCCGCGCAGCTGTCCGAAGCGGTCAGCGTGTTCCGCCTCGAGCGCGACGCGTGAGCGTCGACGCGCGGCGACGAACGGCCGTCCGCCTACTTCTTGTCGCCGGCCAGATCGATCGCCGCGGTCGAGCCGACCGCGTTGCGCAACTGGAATTTCTGGATCTTGCCGGTCGACGTCTTCGGCAGCTCGCCGAAGCGCACGGCCTTCGGCACCTTGAAGCCGGCGAGCAGCTGCCGGCAGTGCGCGACGATCTCGTCCTCCGTCGCGCTCGCGCCTTCGCGCAATTCGACGAACGCGCACGGCACCTCGCCCCACTTCGGATCGGGCATCGCGACGACGGCCGCGACCGCGACGGCCGGATGCCGGTACAGCGCGTCCTCGACCTCGATGCTCGAGATGTTCTCGCCGCCCGAAATGATGATGTCCTTGCGGCGATCCTTGATCCGGATATAGCCGTCCGGCGTCAGCACGCCGAGATCGCCGGTATGGAACCAGCCGCCCTGGAACGCTTCGTCGGTCGCCTTCGGGTTCTTCAGGTAGCCCTTCATGCAGATGTTGCCGCGGAACATGATTTCGCCGAGCGTCTCGCCGTCGGCCGGCACCGGCGCCATCGTGTCGGGGTCGAGCACCGTCGCGCCCGCTTCGAGGTGGTAGCGCACGCCCTGCCGTGCATTGAGCCGCGCGCGCTCGTCGTCCGACAGCGCGTCCCAGTGCGACTGCTTCGCGCATACGGTGGCCGGTCCGTAGACCTCGGTGAGCCCGTACACGTGCAGCAGGTCGAAGCCGATCTCCTTCATCTTCGCGATCACGGCCGGCGCGGGCGCCGCGCCCGCGACCATCGCGTGCACCGTGTGGTCGATTCCCGCGCGGAATTCGGCCGGCGCGTTCGCGATCGCGCTCTGCACGATCGGCGCGCCGCAATAGTGCGTGACGCGTTCGCGGCGGATCAGGTCGAACACCGTCTTCGCGTCGAACTTGCGCAGGCACACGTTCACGCCCGCGCGCGCGGCGACCGCCCACGGAAAGCACCAGCCGTTGCAGTGGAACATCGGCAGCGTCCACAGATACACCGCGTGCTTCGGCATGTCCCATTCGAGCAGGTTGCTGATCGCCGCGAGATACGCGCCGCGATGGTGATAGACGACGCCCTTCGGATCGCCGGTCGTGCCCGACGTGTAGTTCAGCGCGATCGCGTCCCACTCGTCGGCGGGCGGCGTCCATGCGTAGTCGGGATCGCCGCCGGCGACGAACGCTTCGTAGTCGGTCGCGCGCGCGAAGCGCGCGAGGTCGGCCGGCATCGCGTCGGCGACGCTGACGATCTTCAGCGCCGGCAATTCGAGCGCGACGCGCTGCGCGAGCTCCGCATATTCGGTATCGACGATCAGCACCTTCGCTTCGCCGTGACGCAGCATGAACAGCACCGACGCGATGTCGAGCCGCGTGTTGATCGTGTTCAGCACCGCGCCGGCCATCGGCACGCCGAAGTGCGCTTCGATCATCGCCGGAATGTTCGGCAGCACGGCCGCGACCGTGTCGCCGCGCGCGACGCCGGCTTGCGCGAGCGCGCTCGCGAGCCGCTTCGCGCGCGCATACGTGTCGGCCCACGTGCGCCGCACGTCGCCGTGCACGATCGCGACGCGCTCGCCGTAGACCTCGGCCGAGCGCACCAGGAAGTCGATCGGCGTGAGCGGCACGTAGTTGGCGTCGCGGCGGCCGAGCCCAGCCTCGAACATCTGCGTCATGATCCTGTCTCCCGTGTTCGATCGATCCGCGGGCGTGCGCCGCGGATCGTTCTGGTGTGGTTCAATTGCCGACAGCCTAACGGCCGCTATTGTGAGCCGTCTGTCATCGAAACGACAGACTGCGCGGCGACCGCTGCGCGTTATCCCTATCCTCGCAAACCCGCATCCATGTCCGATTCCGTCGCCGCGCCGCGCGATGCGGCCGCACGTTGCGCGGACACGTCCGCGCAGCACGCGCCGCTGCCGGCCCTGTCCGCGCTGTTCGACTCATGCGCGTGGTTTCGCGCGCTCGCACCCGAGCATCGCGCGCTCGTGCTCGCGCAATCGCACGCCGAGCAATGCGAAGCCGGCGACGTGATCGCGCGGCGGCTCGCGCCGTCCGAATACTGGATCGGCGTGCATCGCGGGCTGCTGAAGCTCGCGATCTTCAACGCGTCCGGGCGCGGCTGCACGTTCTCCGGCGTGCCGTCGGGCGGCTGGTTCGGCGAAGGCAGCGTGATCAAGCGCGAGCCGCGCAAGTACGAGGTCGTCGCGATCCAGCGCTCGACCGTGCTGTTCGTGCCGGCCGATACGTTCCACGCGCTGCTCGACAGCAGCCTGCCGTTCACGCGCTTCGTGATCCACCAGCTGAACAACCGGATGGGCGAATTCATCGCGTCGATCCAGAACAGCCGGCTGCTCGACGTCGACGCGCGCGTCGCGCAGTCGCTCGCTCAGCTGTTCAACCCGGACCTGTATCCGGACACCGGCCCGTCGCTCGCGATCTCGCAGGAGGAGCTCGGGATGCTCGTCGGCGTGTCGCGGCAGCGGATCAACCAGGCGCTGCAGCAACTCGAGAGGCGCGGCGTGCTGCGGCTCGCATACAACCAGATCGACGTCGTCGATCTCGCCGCGCTCGCGCGGTTCGGAATGGAACAGATCTGAGCTTTCCCGATGCGCGAAACCGTCGCCGATGCCGGATGCATGCCCGCTGCCGCAGCCGTCTCCGGGGTGCGGCACAAGCCGCGCATGCGCGCGTTTCGTCTGCCGAATCGGCCGGCGCGCCGCGCGCGGCAAGCTGACAATCCCGCCAGTTTCGCGTCAGTAGCGCGTGCCATGCCGACGCCTATCATGCGGGTTCCCTTCATCGACGCCTGACCGCCGCCCGCCCCACCGCCCCTTCCATGTGGATCGTCCATCTCGCGCTCAGGCGCCCGTACACGTTCATCGTGATGGCCATCATGATCGTGCTGGCCACGCCGCTCGCGCTGATGCGCACGCCCGTCGACGTGCTGCCGTCGATCAACATTCCGGTGATCAGCGTGATCTGGAATTACAACGGCTTGTCCGCGACGGACATGACGAACCGGATCACGTCCGTCCACGAGCGGGTGCTGACGACGACCGTCAACAACATCCAGCACATCGAGTCGACGTCGCTGCCCGGCATCGCGGTCGTGAAAGTGTTCCTGCAGCCGGGCGCGAACGTGCAGACGGCGATCGCGCAGACGGTGTCGTCCGCGCAGGCGATCGTCCGGCAGATGCCGCAAGGCGCGACGCCGCCGCTCGTGATCACGTATTCCGCGTCGAGCATCCCGGTGATCCAGCTCGGGCTGTCGAGCCGGACGCTCGGCGAACAGTCGCTCGCGGACATCGCGCTGAACTTCCTGCGCCCGCAGCTGATCACGATTCCGGGCGCGCAGGTGCCGTTTCCGTACGGCGGCCGCACGCGCGTGGTCGCGGTCGATCTCGATCCGCAGGCGCTGCTCGCGAAGGGGCTCACGCCGGCCGACATCGTGAACGCGGTCAATGCGCAGAACCTCGTGCTGCCGACCGGCACCGCGAAGATGGGCCAGACCGAATACCGGATCGACACCAACGCATCGGCCGACACGATCGCCGACATCGACAATCTGCCGGTGCAGACCGTCAACGGCGCGACGACGTATCTGCGCGAGGTCGCATCGGTGCGCGACGGCTTCGCGCCGCAGACCAACGTCGTGCGGCAGAACGGCCAGCGCGGCGTGCTCGTGTCGATCCTGAAGACCGGCGACGCGTCGACGCTGAAGGTCGTGTCGGACCTGAAGGCGCTGCTGCCGAAGGTGATCCCGACGCTGCCCGAAGGGCTCACGATCACGCCGCTGTTCGACCAGTCGGTGTTCGTCGACGCGGCCGTGCAGGGCGTGATTCACGAAGCGCTGATCGCCGCCGTGCTGACCGCAATGATGATCCTGCTGTTCCTCGGCAACTGGCGCAGCACGCTGATCATCGCGATCTCGATTCCGCTGTCGATCTTCACGTCGCTGATCGCGCTCGCCGCGCTCGGCGAAACCATCAACATCATGACGCTCGGCGGGCTCGCGCTCGCGGTCGGGATTCTCGTCGACGACGCGACCGTCACGATCGAGAACATCGAGCGCCACCTGCATCTGGGCACGAACCTGCACGACGCGATCCTCGAAGGCGCGGGCGAGATCGCGGTGCCCGCGTTCGTGTCGACGCTGTGCATCTGCATCGTGTTCGTGCCGATGTTCTTTCTGACCGGCGTCGCGCGCTTCCTGTTCGTGCCGCTCGCGGAAGCGGTCGTGTTCGCGATGCTCGCGTCGTACGTGCTGTCGCGCACGCTCGTGCCGACGCTCGCGATGCTGCTGTTCCGTCCGCAGCAGGCAGGCAGCGGCCCCGCGCGTTCGACGTCGCGCTTCGCGCGCGTTCATCACGCGTTCAATGCCGCGTTCGAGCGGCTGCGCGCGTGGTACGTCGTGCTGCTCAGCATCCTGCTAGTGCGCCGCCGCTTCTACGCGACGTGCTTTCTCGGCTTCTGCGTGCTGTCCACCGGCCTCGTGTTCGTGCTCGGCCGCGACTTCTTCCCGAACGCCGATTCCGGCAACATCCGGCTGCACCTGCGCGCGCCGACCGGCTACCGGATCGAGGAAACCGCGCGCCTCGCGGATCAGGTCGAGCGCGTGATCCGCGAAGTCGTGCCGCCCGACGAGCTCGGTGCGATCGTCGACAACCTCGGGCTGCCGGTGAGCGGCATCAACCTGTCGTACAGCAACGCGGGCACGATCGGCACGCTCGACGGCGAACTGATGATCGCGCTGAAACCCGGCCACCGTGCGACCGCGCATTACGTGCAGACGCTGCGCGCGCTGCTGCCGCGGCGCTTTCCGGGCGTCGAGTTCTTCTTTCAGCCGTCGGACATCGTCACGCAGATCCTGAACTTCGGGCAGCCGGCCGCGATCGACGTGCAGGTGCTCGGCAACGATCTCGCGAGTAACATGGCCATCGCAAGCAGCCTGATGAAAAAGGTCAGGCAAATCCCCGGCGCGGTCGACGTGCACGTGCTGCAGCGTAACGACGAGCCGACCCTGCTGGCCGACATGGACCGTACGCGCATGCAGCAGCTCAATCTTTCCGCGCAGAACGTCGCGCAGAACATGCTGATCTCGCTGTCCGGCAGTTCGCAGACGACGCCGTCGTTCTGGATCAACCCGCGCACCGGCGTCCAGTACCCGCTGCAGATCCAGACCCCGCAGTACGACATCGCGTCGGTCGGCGACCTGCTCGGCACGCCGGTCTCCGCGAACGGCCGCACCGGCATGCCGCTGCAGCTGCTCGGCAACCTCGTGCAGGTGCGCACCGCCGCGAATCCGGCCGTGATCACGCACTACAACATCCGGCCGGCGATCGATCTGTACGTGAGCGTCGACGGCCGCGATCTCGGCTCGGTCGCAGCCGAAATCGACCGCATCGTGTCCGACGCGCGCGCGACGCTGCCGCGCGGCACCGAGCTGTCGATGCGCGGGCAGATCGATACGATGCGCACGTCGTACGTCGGGCTCGGCGCGGGCGTCGCGATGGCGATCGTGCTCGTCTATCTGCTGATCGTCGTCAATTTCCAGTCGTGGCTCGATCCGCTGATCATCGTTAGCGCGATGCCGGCCGCGCTCGCCGGCATCGCGTGGATGCTGTTCATCACCGGTACGCACCTGAGCGTGCCCGCGCTGACGGGTGCGGTGATGACGGTCGGCGTCGCGACCGCGAACAGCATTCTCGTCGTGTCGTTCGCGCGGCAGCGGCTCGCGGCCGGCGCGCCGCCGCTGACCGCCGCGCTGGAAGCCGGCGCGACGCGTATCCGGCCCGTGCTGATGACGGCGCTCGCGATGATCATCGGGATGGTGCCGATGGCGCTCGGACTCGGCGAAGGCGCCGAGCAGAACGCGCCGCTCGGCCGCGCGGTGATCGGCGGGCTGCTGTTCGCGACCGTGTCGACGCTGCTGTTCGTGCCGCTCGTGTTCGGCGGCGTGCATGCGCGGCTCGCCCGCCGGCGCGCGCATCGCGCCGCGCAATCGTGAACGCGCGCGTTGGCCGCCGCCCTTACTTCGCATACTGACCGGTCCCATTCATGGAAGAGAAACATCACAGTTCCGTCGGCATCCAGGTGGACGAGCACGGGATGCATCTGCCGACGCGCACGTCGGTGTCGCGGCGCGCGCGAATCGTGCTGATCGCGGTCGGCGTGCTACTGGCCGCCGGCGCGGCGCGCACGATCGTCGTCGACGTGCTGAACCGCGGCCGGCTCGATACGATCGCCGAGCAGAACGTGCGCCAGTACGTGAACGTCGTGCATCCGACCGACGCCGCCGCGGGCGGCAAGCTGACGCTGCCGGGCACGCTCCGCGGCTTCGTCGAGGCGCCGATCTACGCGCGTGCGAGCGGCTACGTGCTGCGCTGGCACGCCGACATCGGCGCGCACGTGAAGCAGGGGCAATTGCTGGCCGAACTCGACACGCCGGAACTCGACCAGGAACTCGCGCAGGCCGCCGCGCAGCGCCGGCAGGCGCAGGCGGCGCTCGCGCTCGCGAAGACGTCGTTCGACCGCGCGCAGCAGCTGCGGCAGCGCGATGCCGTGTCGCAGCAGGAACTCGACGACCGGCAAGGCGCGTTCAGCCAGGGCAGCGCGAATCTCGCGGCCGCCGACGCGAACGTGCGCCGGCTCACCGAGCTGAAGGGCTTCCAGCGCATCGTCGCGCCGATCGACGGCATCATCACGCAGCGCAACGTCGACGTCGGCGACCTCGTCAGCGCCGGCAATGCGGGCCGCGCGCTGTTCACGGTCGTGCAGGCCGACCGGCTGCGCCTGTACGTGCAGGTGCCGCAGGCGTACGCGCAGCAGGTGAAGGTCGGCCGGCACGTGAGCGTCGCGCAGGCCGAGCTGCCGGGACGGACCTTCGACGGCACGATCACGCGCACGGCGGAGGCGATCGACGTCGCGACGCGTTCGCTGCAGACCGAAATCACGCTGCCGAACCCGGACGGCCGGCTGCTGCCGGGCGCGTACGTGCAGGCGACGCTGCCGATGACGCCCGCGGGCCGGCTGCAGATTCCGGCGAACACGCTGCTGTTCCGCGCGGAAGGCCCGACGGTCGCGACCGTCGACGCGAACGGCGTCGTGCATCTGAAGCCGGTGACCGTGGTGCGCACGATCGGGCAGACGCTCGAAGTCGACGGACCGATCACGTCGAACGACCGGCTCGTCGCGAACCCGAGCGACGCGCTCGCGAACGGCGACGCGGTCGTCGTATCGACGCCGACCGCGCGGCCGGCGTCCGGCACCGCCGGAGCGAAGTCGTGAGCGCGATGCGCGCACGCGCGCGGCCCGCCGCGGTTGCCGCGATCGTCGCGGCCGCCGCCGTCGGCGGCTGCACGGTCGGCCCCGACTACCGGCGCGCGGACGTCGACACGCCGGCGGCGTGGCGGCTCGACCCGGCCGACGCGTACTGGCACCCTGCCGCGCCGGCGCGCGCGCCGCTCGATCCGGCGTGGTGGACCGCGTTCGGCGATCCGCAGCTCGACGCACTCGAAGCCGACGCGCTGCGCAGCAACCAGAGCCTGAAGGAAGTCGCCGCGCGCTACGACCAGGCGAAAGCGACGCTCGCGTCCGCTGGCGCCGCGCAGTATCCGGCCGTCGCGCTGACCGCGAGCGGTCAGCGCTTCAAGATCTCCGGCGACCGGCCGCAGACCAGCTACGCGACGAAGAGCATGTCGACCGTGCAGAACGACGTGCAGATCGGCGCGAGCGTCAGCTACGAAGCCGACCTGTTCGGCCGTGTGCGACGCAGCGTCGAGGCCGCGCAGGCGAGCGCCGAACAGGCGCGCGACGACTTCGCGAACGCGCGCGTCGTGCTGAGCGCCGATCTCGCGTCGAGCTATTTCGCGCTGCGTGCGCTCGATGCCGAGATCGACGTCGTCCGGCGCTCGATCGATCTGCAGCAGAAGGCGCTCGACTACGTGAGCGCGCGCCACGACCTCGGCGCGGTGTCGGGTCTCGACCTGCTGCAGCAGCGCGCGCAGCTCGACGCGACGCGCACGCAGGCGCAGCTGCTGCTTCGGCAGCGCGCGCAGGTGGAGACCGCGCTCGCGACGCTCGTCGGCACGCCGGCGCCCTCCTTCTCGCTGCCGCCGCGCGTCGTGCCGATTCGCGCGCCCGCGCTGCCGACCGGGCTGCCGAGCGATCTGCTGCAGCGGCGGCCCGACGTCGCGTCGGCCGAGCGCGCGATGGCGGCAGCGAATGCGCAGATCGGCGTCGCACGCGCCGCGTATTTTCCGCGCATCGCGCTGTCGCCGGACATCGGCTGGGACGCGACGCGCTTCGCCGGGCTGTTCACCGTGCCCGCGCTGCTGTGGTCGATCGGCGCGTCGGTCGGCCAGCCGCTGTTCGAAGGCGGCAAGCTGAAAGCCGGCGTCGATTTCGCGCAGGCCGGCTACGTCGCCGCACAGGCGCATTACCGTCAGACCGTGCTCACCGCATTCGAGGAGGTGCAAAATGCGGTGACTGGCCTGTCGGTGCTCGGCGCCGCCGCGCAGCAGGCATCGGCGGCGGTCGACGACGCGCGCCGGCTCGTGTCGCTCGCGCAGGATCGCTACGCGGGCGGCCTCACGCCGTTCATCGACGTGCTGACCGCGCAGCAGCAACTGCTGACGAGCGAGCGCCAGGCCGTACAGATCCAGGGCCAGCGCGCGGCGCTCGTCGTGTTTCTCGCGAAGGCGCTCGGCGGCGGCTGGGACGTGCGCGCGGCGGACGGCGCGGCGCCGTCCGAGGTCGCGGCCGCGGCGCCGGCGACGTCCCCTTGACCTTGACACGATTGCCCCGGACAACGGATTCGAACATGAAAGTGCTGATCGTCGAAGACGAACCGAAAGTCGTCGAATACCTGAAAAGCGGCCTGACCGAGGAAGGCTGGGTCGTCGATACCGCGCTCGACGGCGAGGACGGCGCATGGAAAGCGGTCGAATTCGACTACGACGTGGTCGTGCTCGACGTGATGCTGCCGAAGCTCGACGGCTTCGGCGTGCTGCGCGCGTTGCGCGCGCAGAAGCAGACGCCGGTGATCATGCTGACCGCGCGCGACCGCGTCGACGACCGCGTGCGCGGGCTGCGCGGCGGCGCCGACGACTACCTGACCAAGCCGTTCTCGTTCCTCGAGCTGATCGAGCGGCTGCGCGCGCTCACGCGCCGCGCACGCGTTCAGGAATCGACGCTGATCTCGATCGGCGACCTGCGCGTCGATCTGATCGGCCGCCGCGCGACGCGCGACGGCACGCGTCTGGACCTGACCGCGCAGGAGTTCCAGCTGCTCGGCGTGCTCGCGCGGCGCAGCGGCGAAGTGCTGTCGAAGACGACGATCGCGGAACTCGTGTGGGACGTGAACTTCGACAGCAACGCGAACGTCGTCGAAACGGCGATCAAGCGGTTGCGCGCGAAGCTCGACGGCCCGTTCGCGGACAAGCTGCTGCATACGATCCGCGGCATGGGCTACGTGCTCGAGGCGCGCGACGACGGCGACGGCGAGAGGCGCGCATGAGACGCTCGATTGCGCTGCGGCTGTCCGCGATGTTCGGCATCGTGTCGCTGCTCGTGTTTACGCTCGTCGGCTGCGGGCTGTTCGTGCTGATGGAGCGGCAGCTGTTCGCCGAGCTGCGCGCGACGATCGACACGCGCGCGAAAGTGGCCGAGATGATCGTATCGCATGCGACCACGAGCGCGCGCGGCCGCCTGATGCAGGAAAAGCTCGCCGATCTCGAGCCGCCGGACGGCTCGACGCGCTATCAGGTCGACGGCGCCGATCCCGCGTTCCGTTTCGGCAGCCCGGTCGACGGCGTGCCGGTCGGCGAACCGGCCGGCGCGTTCCAGCGCTATGCGCTGAACGGCAGCAGCTACGACGTGATGACGAAGACGGTTGCCGTGGCCGGCAGCGGCGAGCGGCCGCCGCTGAAGCTGATCGTCGCGACCTCGTGCGAACGCACGCAGCGGATGCTGCGCCGCTTCGGCTGGACGCTCGCCGCGCTGATCGCGACGGCGACCGTGATCACGCTGCTGCTGAGCCGCGCGGTCGCGCGCTTCGGCCTCGCGCCGCTCGACCGGCTGTCGCAGGACGCGGCGGCCGTCAGCGCGACCAACCGCCGCCAGCGGCTGCACACCGATGCGCTGCCGACCGAGCTGCGCGAGCTCGCCGCGTCGTTCAACGGCGCGCTCGAACGCATCCAGCAAACCTACGCGCGGCTCGAGGCGTTCAATGCGGACGTCGCGCACGAGCTGCGTACGCCGGTCAGCATCCTGATCGGCCAGACGCAGGTCGCGCTGACGAGCCGCGACCGCTCGGTCGACCGGATGCGCCAGACGCTGCAGTCGAACCTCGAGGAATTCGAGCGGCTGCGCGTGATCATCAACGACATGCTGTTCCTGTCGCGCAGCGACCGCGGCGAGCGCGCGACCGACCTGAAGCACGTGTCGCTCGCGGACGAGGTGCGGCGCATGCTCGACTTCCTCGAAATCCCGCTCGACGAAGCGCTGTTGCGCGCCGAGCTGCACGGCGACGCGCATGCGGCGGTCGACCCGTCGCTGTTCCGGCGCGCGATGACGAACCTGCTGATCAATGCGATCCAGCATTCGGTGCCGGGCTCGACGCTGACCGTGACGATCGCGCGCCGCGACGCGCTCGTCGACGTGGCCGTCGCGAACCCCGGCGAGCCGATCGATCCGGCGCGGCGCGCGCACGTGTTCGAACGCTTCTACCGGCTCGAGGAAGCGCGCGCGAACAGCAACGAAAACCACGGGCTCGGGCTGTCGATCGTCAAGGCGGTCGCCGAGATGCATGGCGGCAGCGTGTTCGTGTCGTGCGACGGCGGCATCAACACGTTCGGCTTCTCGGTGTCGGCGCAGCCGTGCGCGGACGGCCCGCTGCGCACCGCCGACGCGCCCGGCCCGGCCGATTCCGCCCGCGTGCACGACGTGCGGGCCGCGCACGCGCGCCGCGCGTTGCCGTAGCGCGTTGCCGTAGCGCGCGGTCGAGGGCAGTTTTCTTCAATACCGGCACGCGCCGCGCCGTTAGTCTCCATGCGGTTTCGACATTCGCATGGAGGTAACGGATGAGCATGCTGGTTTCGATGGCCGCGTTCGCACTCGCGTCGTCGATCACGCCCGGTCCCGTCAACATCGTCGCGCTCAGTGCGGGCGCGCGTCACGGCCTCGGCGCGAGCCTGCGCTATGCGGCCGGCGCGACGCTCGGCTTCGTCGCGCTGTTCCTGCTGATCGGCCTCGGGCTGCACGCGGCGCTGGTGCGCTGGCCCGTACTGACCACGGCCACGCAATGGTCGGGCATCGCGTTCCTGCTGTACATGGCGCTGCGGCTCGCGCTCGACGACGGCCGGCTGTCGGCCGACGCGCCCGTAACCGGCCCGTCGGCCGCGACCGGCGCCGCGATGCAGTGGCTGAATCCGAAAGCGTGGCTCGCGTGCGTGGCCGCGATGGGCGCGTACGTCGCCGACGGCGACCGCGCGCAGGTCTGGCAGTTCGCGGCGCTGTATCTGGTGATCTGCTTCGCGTCGATCGCGTGCTGGGCGTATGCGGGCGCGTCGCTGCGGCATCGGCTCGCGAACGCGCGGCGCATGCGGATCTTCAATCGGCTGATGGCGCTGCTGCTGGCCGGCAGCGCACTGTATCTGCTCGACGTGTAGCGCGCTTCGCTCGGACGGTGCGCGCCGGCGCGGCGCTCAGCTCGCGGCGCTTCGGTATTGTCCGGGCGTCGCAGCGGCGATTCGCCGGAACGCGCGCTGGAAATGCGCCTGATCGGCAAAGCCTGCGTCGAGCGCGACGTCGGCGATCGGCCGGCCGCGGCGCAGTTCCGCGCGCGCGTACTGCACGCGGCGATCGATCAGGAACGCATGCGGCGTCATCCCGTAGCGCGCATTGAACGCACGGATCAGGTACGACGGCGACAGATCGGCCGCCGCGCAGATCGCATCGAGCGTGACGGCGTCGCGGCAATGCGCGGCGATATAGTCGGCCGCGCGCGCGAGCTTCGCGTTGTCGTCGCCGCGCCGTACGTGCGGCACGTCGCGATCGAGCGCGCCGTGCAGCCGCGTGAAGAACTCGACCGCCGCGCTCTCCTTGCCGAGCGGATCGACGCGCGGCGCGACGAGCGTGCGGTAGAAACGGCCGAATTGCGCGAACAGGTCGCGCCGCTCGGTCGATTTCGCCGCAAAGCCGTGGAAGTCGGTATTCGGATCGCGGCCCAGCGAATGCTGCAGACGTGCGAGCCACGGCACGTCGACATAGACCATCCGGTATGCCCACGCATCGGGGCCGTACGGATTGCACGCATGCACCTGTTCCGGATCGATGATCACGAGCACGCCGCGCCCGACGTGCGCGTTCGTCGCGCCGTTCAGATACGTGCTCGTGCCGCCGACGATCGCGCCCACCGAGAACGTGTCGTGCGTGTGCTTCGCGTAGCAGATCGCGCGCCCGTCGTCGACCGTGCGCGCCTCGATGAACGGCAGCGCGGCATCGCGCCAGAACGGCGACGGTACGGCAGTTTTGTGGACGGAACGGCTCACGCGGCAGGCTCCCGGAACGAACGACGAACGCACACCGTACAAGACGGCGCCGCACGATGCAACCGGCGCGCCGCGGCTTCGCTGCCGGATCGCGCGG
The DNA here is from genome assembly GCF_902499135.1 of Burkholderia dolosa. Lineage (GTDB taxonomy): Bacteria > Pseudomonadota > Gammaproteobacteria > Burkholderiales > Burkholderiaceae > Burkholderia > Burkholderia dolosa. The sequence goes on along the minus strand of NZ_CABVPR010000062.1, from coordinate 18,276 downwards.
ATTCGCCTAAGCTGGAGTTCCGGCCGCCGCGGCACGCGCGGCGGGTTTCGTCCACCCTCTTTCGTAACGCTCATGCACATCGATCTGAAAGGCAAGACCGCGGTCGTCACCGCCTCCACCGCCGGCATCGGGCTGGCGATCGCCACAGGACTCGCGCACGCCGGTGCGCGCGTCGTCGTCAACGGACGCAGCGACGCGTCGGTGCAGTCGGCGCTCGCGCAGCTGCGCGCCGCGGTGCCCGGCGCGGACGTCGACGGCGTCGCCGCCGAACTGTCCGATGCGGACGGCGTCGCACGCGTCGTGCAGCACACGCCGGACGCGGACATCCTCGTCAACAATGCGGGCATCTACGGGCCGAAGCCGTTCTTCGACGTCGACGACGCCGAATGGGCGCATTACTTCGAGATGAACGTGATGTCGGGCGTGCGCTTCGCGCGGCACTACCTGAAAGGGATGCTGGAACGCAACTGGGGGCGCGTCGTGTTCATTTCGTCGGAATCGGGCCTGAACATTCCGGTCGACATGATCCACTACGGCTTCTCGAAAACCGCGCAGCTGTCGATCGCGCGCGGACTCGCGAAACTCGCGGCCGGCACGAACGTGACCGTCAATTCGGTGCTGCCGGGGCCGACGCTGTCCGAAGGCGTGCGCACGATGCTGAAGGACACCGCCGACGAAACGGGCCGCAGCGTCGACGACGTCGCGGTCGATTTCGTGCGCAATCATCGCGCGAGCTCGATCATTCAGCGGCCGGCGACGCCGGACGAAGTCGCGAACCTGGTCGTGTACGTGTGTTCGCCGCAGGCGTCCGCGACGACGGGCGCGGCGTTGCGCGTGGACGGCGGCGTCGTCGAGACGATCGCCTGACCGTCCGGTCGTCCGGCGGCCGTGCCGGCCGCACGATCGCCTAGCGCGGCTCGAGGCGGCCCTTCCGGTCGGCGTCCATGCACGTGTCGAAGCCGCGCTGCGTGACCGCGCCGGCGTTGTCGAACACGACGTAGTAAGGCCGGCGATCGCTGCCGTGCTCGAGCAGATAGTTGTAGCAGACGCCGCTGCCGTTGCGGACCATCCATACGCTGCGCGGGTTGCCGCCGGCGCGCACGACGTCGGCGCGCGTCGCGCCATGCCGGGCCGCGGCCTTCGGTACGGGCATCCGCGAATACGAGAACGGCAGCCACGACTCGAACCATGCGCAGCCGTGCAGCATCAGGCAGCTTGCCGCCAGCGACAGCGTCGCCGCGCGACGGGACATCGGAATCAATCGCATGCTTGGGAAGATCTGCTGCGCCGTGCCGGCGCGTTCGAAAGCCCCATGCTACTCGACCTTTGGGTTCGGATCGAAAAGAAATGTCGCGATCGACGTGCGGATGCACGCGTTTCATCCACGCATGAACGGCTGTGCGCGGTAAATCGTTGCGGTTCACGGGGCGGCGGCGCCGGCGCGTATGCCGGCGCGTATGCCGCCGCGTCGCGGCATCGCCGAGCCTGCGCAGCGGCGGCTCGCGTCATGCGACCCATTCGGCCCACAGCATCGTCAGCACGGTCATCAGCGCGGGGCCGACGAACAGGCCGATGAGGCCGAACGTCTCGGCGCCGCCGAGAATGCCGAACAGCACGAGCAGGAACGGCAGCCGCGTCGAGCCGCCGATCAGCACCGGGCGCACGAAGTGCTCGGCGACGAACACGACGACGAAGCCGAACGCCGCGACCCCGACCGCCGATACCGTCGCGCCGTGCACGAACAGCCACAGCGCGGCGCCGCAGAACACGATCGGCGCGCAGAACGGCAGCATCGCGGCGACGGCCGTGACGAGCCCGAGCAGCGCCGCATGCGGAACGCCCGCGAACGCATACGCGACGCCGAGCAGCGCGCCCTCGCCGAGCCCGACGACGACGAGCCCCGTCACCGTGCCGTACACGGCGTCGACCATCCGGTCGATCAGTTCCGCGCCGGACGCGCCGAATGCGCGCCGCGCGCCATGCAGCAACGCGCCGGACAGCTTGTGGCCGGCGCGCAGGATCACGAACAGCGTGACGAGCATGAAGCCGAATTCGAGCAGCGCATGCGCGAGCTTCGTGCCGAACTGCCGGCCGAACGCGATGAATTTCTCGCCGTTCACGCCGTGCATCGCGGTGGCCGCATGCAGCGGATGACCGAGATTGGCCTGCCACCATTCGGTGATCTGCGCGGCGCCGTACGGCAGCCGGCCGACCACGTCCGGCAGCGGAATGCCGTTGTCCTGGATCGTGTGCAGCCACATGCGCACGTCGTGCGCCTGCGCGACCGCCTCGGTGAACCCCGCGGCGACCGGCAAGATCACGAGCAGCGAAATCCCGGTCGTGATCACGGTTGCGATCAGCGTCGGCCGATCGCGGAACAGCGGGTGCGATTCGAAGCGTTCGAGCAGCGGCCACATCGCGATCGAGATCACGCACGCCCACGCGATCGCCGGAATGAAATCGCGGATCACCCACAACGCGAGCAGCAGGAACGCCGTGTACAGCATCGCGCGCGCGATCTGCTGCGCGCGCGGGCGGGCGGCCGTATCGCGCGACGACGGGACATGTGCGCCCATGACACCTCTGTCTGAATGAAAAAAATGGCGGTTCGTACCGGCCGAAAGCCGGCGCGAACCGCCATTCTATCCATCGGCGCCGCCACGGCACGCGCGGCCGCGGCTCGTCCGACGAAGCCGCGACCGCGCTGCCCTGCGCTCAGGCCGCCTTGTCGGCGACGCGATAGCGCTCGAGCCAGTGCGCGTAAGGTGCGGGCAGCGTCCACGACGGACGCTCGACGCCCAGCTGCTTGGCCGCGTAGTACGGCCAGTGCGGATCGGCGAGATGCGCGCGGCCGACCATCACGAGATCGAGCTGCTGCTCGGCGACGACGCGATTGGCCAGTTGCGGCGTATCGATTCCCCACGCGGACGACACCGGCAAGCCGGCCTCGCGGCGTACGCGTTCCGCGATCGGCGCGAGGAACGCCGGCCCCCACGGAATCTGCGCGTCGGGCGTCGAGAAGCCGACCGACACGCTGAGCATGTCGAGCCCTTCCTGCTTCATCCGCTTCGTGAGCTCGATCGATTCGGCGAGCGTCTCTTCGTCGCGGCCGTCGTATTCGATCACGCCGAGACGCGCAGTCAGCGGCAGATGCTCGGGCCAGACCTTGCGGACGGCCGCGAGCGTGTCGACGAGGAAGCGGCCGCGATTCTCGGCCGAGCCGCCGTATTCGTCGTCGCGCCGGTTCGAATGCACGGAGAAGAAGCTCTGCGCGAGATAGCCGTGCGCGAAGTGCAGCTCGAGCCATTCGAAACCGAGATCGCGCGCGCGCTTCGCGGCGGCGACGAAGTCGGCCTGCACGCGCGCGATGTCGTCGCGCGTCATCGCGCGCGGCACCTTCGGCAGATGCGCGCCGAACGGCACGGCCGACGGCGCGATGGTCTGCCAGCCGCGCGGGTCGCCTTCGGCAATGTGATCGTCGCCTTCCCACGGACGATTTGCGCTCGCCTTGCGGCCCGCATGCGCGATCTGGATGCCGGGCACCGCGCCCGCCGCCTTGATCGCGGCGACCGACGGCGCGAACGCTTCGGCTTGCGCGTCGTTCCACAGCCCTGCGCAGCCCGGCGTGATGCGGCCTTCCGGCGACACGGCCGTCGCCTCCGCGATCACGAGGCCCGCGCCGCCGCGCGCGATGCCGGCCAGATGCACGTGATGCCAGTCGTTGACGACGCCGTCTTCGGCGACGTACTGGCACATCGGCGGCACCGCGATGCGGTTGCGCAGCGTGACATCCTTGAGTTTGAACGGTTCGAACAGGGCAGACATCCACCACTCCTTTGCTTGGTTCTGCAAAAACACGATGCGATCCGCCGCGCGACACACGCTGCGGAACGATGGGACCGCCGCCGGACCGACTGCGTCCGGCGACGGAAACGAAACGAACAGGCGGCGCCGGCTTACCGGCGGCCGAGCTTCGCGAGCAGCGCCTCGGCGGCCGGCTCCGACGACGCGGGGTTCTGCCCGGTGATCAGCAGACCGTCGGTCACGACGTGCGGCGCCCAGTCGGCGCTGCGTTCGAACTGCGCGCCGTTGGTCTTCAGCATGTCCTCGACGAGGAACGGCACGACTTCGGTCAGCTCGACGGCCGCTTCCTCGCTGTTCGTGAAGCCGGTCACGCGCTTGCCGCGCACGACCGACTCGCCGGTCTTCGGATCCTTCACGTGACGCAGCACGCCGGGCGCGTGGCATACGGCCGCGACCGGCTTGCCGGCCGACAGCGCGCGTTCGATCAGCGCGATCGAGTGCAGATCTTCGGCGAGATCCCACAGCGGGCCGTGGCCGCCCGGATAGAACACCGCGTCGTAGTCGTCGATCGACACGTCGGCCAGCTTGCGCGTGGCTGCAAGCTCGGCCTTGGCCGCCGCATCGGCGTCGAAGCGGCGCGTCGCGTCGGTCTGCGCGGCCGGGTCGCTGCTCTTCGGATCGAGCGGCGGCTGGCCGCCCTTCGGCGACGCGAGTGTCAGCTCGACGCCCGCATCCTTGAACGCGTAGTACGGCGCGGCCAGTTCCTCGAGCCAGAAGCCGGTCTTCTTGCCGGTGTCGCCGAGCGTGTCGTGCGACGTCAGGACGACGAGAATCTTCATGATCGGACACTCCTTCGAAATAGGGAAAAACGGGCCGCGACGCGTCGATGAAGCCGGCGGCCGCGGCACGCCTGTCGGTTAGTCCGATATCGCGCGGCAACGTGCGGCCCGCTTCGCGACAAATACTCGACGCACCTATTAGACCAGTCGTCTAGAACGCAGCCCGAAAAAACGACGGCGTCTCGTTGCACGATGCGCTGCGCGGCACGACTCGCAATTCGGTCGCTGACGTGCCGCGGCGCGCGAGCCGCGAGGCGTCGTCGCTTTTATGGCAACGGATGATATCCGTCGATTAGACCGGTCGTCTAGTAAACGCGCGTTCAGCCCTGCCGTCGGCAGGGCTTTTCGGGAAGACGAGGCGGCGGGCGTATTGCGTACGTCATTCGCGTTTTGCGGCGCCTAGTCGGGCTCGGTCGCCAGCACGTCGTTGTTCTTGCGCTCGAGCGCGGCCGGCCGCGGCTGCTCGAAATCGTCGTCGATCGCGGGTTGGTCGAAGCGTTCCCGAACGGCGGTCGCGTCGCGTTCACCGATCTGATGTTTCCGCCGGGCGATGTGGACCGCGTCTCGGTATTCGCAGCGAGGTCGGGCCAAGCCGCGAGCACGTTGTTGCTCTTCCGCTCGAGCGCAGCCGGCCGCGGCTGCTCGAAATCGTCGTCGATCTCGGGTCGGGCGAAGCGTTCGCGAACGGCGGTCGCGTCGCGTTCACCCATCTGAAGTTTCCGCCGCGCGATGCGGACCGCGTCGCGGTATTCGCGCAGCGAGGCCGAGCGACGTTTTCGGGACTGACGGTCGCGCAATTGCGCGCCGGCGACGACACAATCGACGACAGCACGCCGCGATAGCCGCGCGCCGTTCCGCGGCTGCCCGCCCGGCAACGCCGTTGCGGTATCCTCGTCGGCACAAAAACACCACGCTGAAGGTAGCCACTGCAATGGACATCGCGATCCGCATCGAAGGCCGTCACGACCTGACAGGGCAAATCTACCGGCAACTGCGTACCGCGATCGTCGACGGACGCCTCGAAGGCGGCGCGCGGCTGCCATCGACGCGCGACCTCGCGACGCAGCTCGGCGTGTCGCGCAAGACGACGCTCGACGCGTTCGAGCGGCTCGTCGCCGAAGGCTTCCTGAACACGCGCGCGGGCAACGGAACGTTCGTTGCCGACGGCCTTGCGCGCGTGCCGCATGCGTCGCCGACGTCCGCACCGTCGCTCGTCGAGGACACGCCGCGCATCGACGCGGTCGATGTGCGCGCGCTGTGGAACGATCTGCCCGACGCGCTCGCGATGCCCGCGCCGCAGCACACACCGGGCTTCGACTTCCGCGGCGGCGTGACCGACAAGACGCTGTTCCCGTTCGACGCGTGGCGGCGCTGCCTGCATCACGCGCTGCGGCAGCAGGCGCGCGGCCGCGGCCAGTATCACGATCCGGCCGGCGACCCGCAGTTGCGCGGCGCGATCGCGCGCTATGTCGCGTTCAGCCGCGCGGTCGCCTGCGGCTGGGACGACGTGCTGGTCACGCAAGGCGCGCAGCAGGCGCTCGATCTGATCGCACGCGTGGTCGTGCGGCCCGGCGACGTCGTCGCGGTCGAGGATCCCGGCTATCCGCCGGCGCGCGCGGCGTTCGCGTCGCTCGGCGCGACGGTGGTCGGCGTGCCGGTCGACGCGCAAGGCATCGTGACCGAACGGCTGCCGGACGACGCGCGCGTCGTCTACGTGACGCCGTCGCATCAGTTTCCGCTCGGCATGCCGATGAGTCTCGAACGGCGCGTCGCGCTGCTCGAATGGGCGCAGCGCCGTCGCGCGGCGATCATCGAGGACGACTACGACGGCGAATTCCGCTTCGAAGGCCGGCCGGTGGAATCGCTGAAGAGCCTCGATCGCACCGGTCTTGTCGTGTACGTCGGCACGTTCTCGAAGACGATCTTTCCGGAGCTGCGGATCGGCTATGCGATTCCGCCGCGCGCGCTGCGCGGCGCGCTCGCGAAGGCGAAGCAGATCGTCGACTGGCACACGTGCACGCTCACGCAGGCCGCGCTCGCGCGCTTCATGGTCGAAGGCGACTTCGCACGCCATCTGCGGCGCGTACAGAAGCACTACGCCGCGCGCCGCAAGATGCTGCTCGCGCATCTGCACGGCGCGCTCGCGCGGTGGTTCGATCCGATCGTGCCGACCGCCGGCATCCATCTCGCCGCGCGCCTGAAGCCGGGGCTCGACGAAGCCGCGCTGGTGCGCGCGGCGCGCACGCACGATATCGGGCTGTACGGCATCTCGGCGTTTCACGTCGGCGTGCCGGTCCGGCCGGGGCTGCTGTTCGGATACGGCGGGATCGATGCGGTGCGCATCGACGCCGCACTCGCGAAGCTTGCGGCGTTGCTCGACGCGGGCGCCGGAACCGGCGCGGCCGCTTCGGTGGTTACCTGAATTTTCCGGAAATTGGTCATTCAAGCAGGCCAGTGAGCGGCCTAAAGTGGGTCCTGTCGCGCCGCCGTGCGCATCAACCGAAAGAGGACCTGCCATGCAACCGCGCCTGAACTTCTATGCCGCCAGCCCGAACGCGATCAAGGTGATGCGCAACGCCGAGGATTTCATCGCGAAGAGCACGATCGAAAAACCGCTCGCCGAACTCGTTCGCCTGCGCGCGTCGCAGATCAACGGCTGTGCATTCTGCGTCGACATGCATACGACCGACGCGCGCAACGGCGGCGAAACCGAGCGCCGTCTGGCCGCCGTCGTCGTATGGCGCGAAACGCCGTTCTTTACCGAACGCGAACGCGCGGCGCTCGAATGGACCGAAGCGCTGACGCTGATCGCCGACAACCACGTGCCCGACGCGGTGTGGGAAGCCGTGAAGCCGCATTTCAGCGACGAAGAGCTGTTCGATCTGTCGCTGCTGATCGCGACGATCAATGCGTGGAACCGCTTCGCGATCGCTTTCCGCAAACTGCCGGAATAAGGCGGCCGCGATGCTGTATCCGCGCGCCCTTCTTCGCCGCACGATGCTGGCTGCGTCGCTCGCGCTCGGCATCGTCGTGCCGGCCGCCGCCCATGCGCACGACGCCGGCGATGCCGCGCATCCGATCATGCGGCAGGCCGTGCCCGAAGCGCCGGGCAAGCTCGCGGTCGTCGCGACCGTCGACTACGCGCCCGGCCAGGCGTCCGAACCGCACCGGCATCTCGGCTCGGTGTTCGCGGTCGTGTCGAAAGGCGAAGTGCTGTCGCAGATAAACGGCGGACCGGTGCAGCGCTACCGCGCCGGCGAAGGCTGGTACGAGCCGCCCGGCTCGCGCCACCAGGTGTCGCGCAACGCGAGCGATACCGAGCCCGCGCAGATCGTCGTGTTCGGGCTGACCGGCGAGCACGATCCGCTGAAATCGCCGCTCGATCGGTGATGCCGAGCGTCGGGAAATCATCGACGTAAACGAAAAAACCGGCCCGAAGGCCGGTTTCTTCATACCGCTCGCCGGAAGCAGCGCGTGCGCGCCGCGCGACGTTCAGAAGCGGTGGATCATGCCGACGCCGACCGCGATCTGGTTCTGGCCGGCACCTGCTGCCACGCCGTCGCCGATCTGGGTCGTCGCTGCCTGCACGATACCGAGCTTGCTCAGCGTATTGCCGCTCGCGTGCTGGTAAGCCTCGAGCGCGTACAGGCCCGTGCGCTTCGACAGGCTGTAGTACTGCGACAGCGTGACCTGATGGTACTTGGCCGAGCTCGTGATGCCGTTCGACTGCGTTGCCGCCGTGTACGAGTAGCCCGCTGCGAAGTCCCACTGCGGCGCTGCCTTCCAGTGCAGCACGGCGCCTGCCGTGTTGAAGATCGCCGTGTTGCGGAACGACGAACCCACGCCCGGGATGTACTGGACGTTCGTGTACGACACGGACACGTCCCAAGCCGGCGTGAACTGATAGCCGGCCGTCACGCCGAGGCGCTGCTGCGATTGTGCGGTCGAGTAACCGTTGTTGATCGCCGACACGGCCGGCTGGCCGCCGCTCGTGACCGTCGAGTTGTCGCCCCACGCGCCGCCGCCGAGCGTCGAGTTGTTGACGCGCTGGTAGCCGACCGCGATGCCTGCCGGGCCGTTCAGGTACTGGATCGCCGCGCTCCACGTCGAGCCGCGGTTCACGCTGCCCGGCACGCCGCCGAACGAGTACGAACCGCCGACCGTGAAGCCGTAGAACTTCGGCGACATGTAGACGAGCGAGTTGTTCGCGCGGTAGCTGGTATCCAGCGAATCGATATCGCCCGGGTGCGCGCCGTATGCGCCCGTCAGCCACGTCGTCGGGCTGTACGGCGACAGCAGCGTGTAGTACGCGGTGTACTGACGGCCGGCCGTCAGCGTACCGTAGACCGGGTTCGTCATACCGACCCATGCCTGACGCGTGAAGATGCCGCCCGCCCATTGCGATGCGCCGTTGTTCGCGTTGAAGCCCGCTTCCAACTGGAAGATCGCCTTCGTGCCGCCACCCAGATCTTCACTGCCCTTCAGGCCGAAGCGGCTGCCGGCCCAGATGCCGGTGCCCATCGAGACTTTCGAATGGCCGCCGGTCGTCGCGCCGGTCGACGGCGCCGCGTTGTTCTGGTAGGCGATTGCGTTATCGACGATACCGTACAGGGTCACGCTGCTCTGAGCGTGGGCTGCGGTAGCGGCTGCGAGACCCACTGCCGTCATGGCAAAAGCGACGCGCTTTTTCATTGATTCTCCGTCCTCAAAGAATGATTCTTTTCTGGTGTGGTCTTGTGACACATGTGCGAGTACATGCCGGCGCAATTCTGACGGATTACCAATTGTTTCCCAATATCTGCAGTCGGTCGTCGTATGATCGACGCAACGCGGCGGTTCACCAAACGGTTACACGGTGCCTGAAAACGCTTACGCGGCGGGCGTTTCCGGCATTTGCCGGTGAAAACCCTAGCTTTACATTTTTACGCGTGCATCGCGGCCGTCCAATGTCGTCAGACGCCTTCGGCACGAACCGTCTTACGAATGCGCAAAAGCGACCCGACGTCGCGATTCGTGCAACCGCGCAGCATCGCCGGCGATCGTGACACGCGCATTTCGCGCGCGCGATTCGTCATTGCATCGCGGGATCGCTGCAGATATCGAACGCAGCGGCGCGCGCACGTCGACCGACGAACGACGGTGCCGGCGCGCCGCGCGGGCGGCATTCAATGCGGGCGGGGTTGCGCGATTCGTGCGCCGACCGCATCGGCGAGCGCGGTCACGCGCGCGCGGATCGCCGCATTCGAGCCGACGATCGCGAGCGACGACGCGATGATCCGGTACACGCGCTTTCTCGGCACCTTCGCCGGCTTGGCCGGGTCGAGCCATGCGTCGTGGCCCGCGAGCAGTTCGAGCGTCTCGAGCCCGATCATGATCGGCCACAGGCACGCGAGCCGCAGCCGCACGAAGCGGCGCGGAATCGCGATCGTATACAGGCACGCGTCGCGATACTGATCGAGCGCCACGTGCAGCAAGTCGACCAGCACGCCGCGCGCGCGCAACGACGCGTCGGCCGACGTCAGGTCGGCGACGTCGAGCGCATGTGCGCGCAGCACGTCGTCGGGCAGATAGCAGCGGCCGATGCGCAGGTCCTTCGCACAGTCGCGCAGGATGTTCGTCATCTGCAGCGCCTTGCCGAAACGAATCCCCTTGTCGCGCATCGCGACCAGGTCCCAGCCGCGCGCGGCGCGCGTGTGCGCGGCCGTCATGTCGGTCCAGAATTCGCCGACGCAGCCCGCGACGAGATACGTATAGCGATCGAGCACGTCGCGCGTCGGCAGCGATGCGATGCGTCCCGACTGCTCGTCGGGGAACGTGCGCAGATCGAATTCCATCCCGGAGGTCAGCGTCGCGACGACCTTGCGGATCGCCGCGCGATCCGCATCCGGTTGCGCGCGCAGCAACGCGAGCATCGGCTGAATCGACGCAAGCAGCACGTGCTCGTGCGAATCGGTCTGCATCCGCGTCACGTCGTCGAGCGAGCGCGACAGCGCCGCGCCGTCGCCGAGCCGTTCGATGTCGTCGCGCAGGTCCGTCAGCAGCGCCGCGCGGCGATCGGGCGTGACGAGCGCGGTGTCGGCGATCGTGTCGGCCGCACGCGCGAGCAGGTACGCGAGGCCGACCGGATCGCGCATGCCGTCGGGCAGCACGCGCAGCGTCAGATAGAACGAGCGGGAAACGTTTTTCAGCAGGTCGCCGAGCAGATAGGCGGGATCGTTATGCGTGGTCATGGGTGCGAAAAGATCGTCCGGCGCGCGCGGAACGCACAGCGCGCCGGCTGCCCGCGCCGGCCGCGAGCCCCGCAGCGGCGCGCGTGCGGCGATCGACGGCGGCGCGGCCGATGCAAAATTCCCGCAAGTGTAGTGCATCCGGCGTGCGCGCTGCAGGCCGCGCGCGCGATGCGCGGCGCGCCGCCGCCGCGACGGTCAGATCACGCTGAAGTGATGCGTGCCGTCGCGCTTCAGCTGATCGACGAGCCCGTATTCCCAGTCGAGATACGCCTGCATCGCGGCAGCCGCGTTATCGGTGCCTTCGTACGGACGCCGGTAGCGGTCGATGCGCGGCGACGCCAGCCGCGTGTCGCCGCTTTCGAGCGGCAACCCGGCGTCGATCCACGCAGCCGTGCCGCCGGTGAGCACCGAAATCTGCGCGGAAGCCGGCAGCCATGCGCGCGCGTCGTCGGCCGCGAAGCGCGCGAGCAGGCTCGATCCGCACGTGAACACGTAGCGTGCGGCAGGCGGAATCGCCGCGAGCGCATCGCGCAGCTGCGCACGCACCGCAAACCATGCGCCGGGGATATGGCGCTTCACATAGTTCGCGCTGGCCGTCACGTCGACGATCGCGATCTCGTCGGGCGCCGCTTCCGCCAGCCAGCCGGCGAGCGTGGCCGGCGTCACCTCGGCCGCGCGCGGCGGCGTCGGCACGTCGCGCGGCGGCTGGCCGCGCTCGACGAATGCGCCGATGCCGGCCGGTTCGACGACGCGCACATCCCAGCCCATCTGCGCGAGCCACGACGCGGTCATGTCCGCGCGCACGCCGTCGTCGTCGGCGAGCACGATCCGCGCGCCGCGCACGGCCGCATGATGGTCGGTCTCCTGCACGAGCTGGCCGCCCGGCGTGCTCAGGAAGCCCGGCAGATGGCCGGCCTCGTACTCTTCCGGCGTGCGCACGTCGAAGCGGTACAGCGTGCGGCCCGGCTCGTCGAGCGCGGCGACGTTCGCGAGCGCGATGCGCGGCACGCCGGCACGCTCGGCCACCGCGCGCGCGGCGCGGCGCGCGTCGTCGCGCAGCGCAGGATCGATGTCGTCCGGAAACCGGCGCGCGGCGCCGCGCTCGAGCGTCTGGCCGGCGAGCGTCCAGCCGATCGTGCCGTTGCGCAGCGCCGCGACCGGGTTCGGCAGCCCCGCGTTGATCAGCGACTGCGTGCCGATGATGCTGCGCGTGCGGCCCGCGCAGTTGACGATCACCTGCGTGGCCGGATCCGGCGCGAGCGCGCGCACGCGCAGCACGAGTTCTGCGCCCGGCACGCTGGTCGACGTCGGGATGTTCATCGTCTGGTATTCGTCGAACCGGCGCGCGTCGACGATCACGACGTCGGCGCGCGCGTCGATCAGCGCCTGCACCTGTTGCGCGGACAACGAAGGCGTATGGCGCTCGGCCTCGACCCATTCGCCGAACGACTTGCTCGGCACGTTGACGTCGATGAACAGCTCGCCGCCGGCCGCGCGCCAGCCGGCGAGGCCGCCGTCGAGCAGCCGCACGTCGGTATAGCCGAGTTGCGCGAGTTTGTCGGCCGCGCGCGGCGCGAGATCTTCGCCGCCGGCGTCGCCGTACACGACGATCGGCGTGTCGCGGCGCGGAATCCGCGTCCACGCGTCGAGCTCGAGCTTCGACAGCGGAAAATTGGCGGCCCACAGCGGATGGCCCTGTGCGTAAGGATCTTCCTCGCGCACGTCGATCAGCGCGATCTCGTCGCGGGCCAGCAGGCGCGCGCGTACGTCGTGGTACGACGCGACGGGAAAACGGGAAGTGGAATCGGCGGATTGCGTCACGGTGTGTCGGTCGAATGCGGTTGAGTTCGGATGAAGGCGATCGAGCGTTGAAACGGGAAAGCGCAGCGAGCGTCGATCTGCTGCTCGCGGCGGCAACGGCGGGTGGACGTCATGCGTTCGAGTATCCGGACACGAACGGCTTCACGGTGCCGTCGTCGAGGAATACCGCGCGCTCGACCTTGCCGATGTTCGCACCGTACACGTGAATGCTGATCGACACGCGATCGGCGAACGCATTGGTCACGCGATGCACGTCGCCGATGCCCGGCGACACGGCCTCGACGTCGCCGGGCTGCAGCCGCACCGCGTCGCCGGCCGGCACCGGCCGCCCCGCCGCATCGAACCGGTACGGCTGCGAGAACTCGCCGCCGCGCAGCATCCCGATCAGCCCCCACACGGTGTGATTGTGGATCGGCGTCGTCTGGCCGGGCCCCCATACGAAGCTGACGACGGAGAACCGCTCGTCGGGGTCGAGATGCAGCAGGTACTGGCGATAGCGCGCGGGATCGGGCTGCGCGAATGCGTCGGGCAGCCAGTCGTCGTGCGCGACGAGCGCGGCGAGCAGCGCGCGGCCCTCGTCCAGGATGCGCGCCTCGTTCGCGCCGGACGCGAGCAATGCGTCCAGGCCGTCGACGAACGGGCGCAACCGCGTGTGCTGCAACGACGGCGTACTCATCGCGTGCCTCTTCGAATATGATGGATCGTCATGATGCACCTGAAATACCATGCAGAACAAACATGAAAATTAGCGATATCGACGCTTTTGCAGCAGTCGTCCGCTGCCAGACGCTGAGCCAGGCCGCGGCCGAGCTCGGGATGACGCAGCCGGCGATCACGCGGCGCGTGCAGAACCTCGAGGAAGCGCTCGGCGTGACGCTGCTCGACCGCAACACGAAGCCGCCGCGGCCGACCGACATCGGCCGCCAGGTGTTCGACCAGTGCCGCGCGATCCTGCGCGAGGTCGATGCGCTGCGCGAGCTGGCAGCCGGCGGGCAGCCGCCGGCCGGCGTGCTGCGCATCGGACTCACGCACGGGCTCGGCGAACTGCTGCTGCCCGATCTCGTCGCGCGCCTCGCCGCGCAATGGCCGGCGCTCGCGCCGCAGGTCACGACCGCGTGGGCCGGCATGCTGGTCGAGCGCGTCGCGCGCCGCGAACTCGATGCGGCGCTCGTGTTCCTCGCGCGCGAGATGGTGCTGCCGCCGCACGTCGAAGGCGAGCGGCTGCTCGCGACGCGGCTCGTCGCGGTCGGCCGCAAGGGCGACTGGCCGCGTCGCAGCTACCGGCTCGCCGATTGCCATGCACGCGGCTGGGTGCTGAATCCGGACGGCTGCGGCTTTCGCGCGGGGCTGCGGCGCGCGCTCGACGCGCAACGGCTGCCGATGTCCGTCACGCTCGACACGTACGGCCGCGACCTGCAGTTGCAGAGCGTCGCGAACGGCTTCGGCCTCGGCCTGATGCCGCTGCCGCTCGTCGAAGGCAGTCCGCTGCGCGACGCGCTCGACATCGTGCCGCTCGCCGATTTCAAGCCGCAGATCGATCTGTGGCTGCTGCGCCGGCACGATGCGGCCCGCTTCGCGGCGCCGCTCGAAGCCGTCGCCGCGCAGGCGCGCACCGCGTTCGCGGTGCCGGCGCATGTGCACGGCGACGCGGCGTGAATGCAATGAATGCAGCGGACGACGCGCGCGCGATGTGCCGCCGTCCGCCGTCGCCGCCATCGCCGCCGTTCGCTGCCGGTCACGCATCGTTCGCATCGCGCGTCGCAGGCCCTCGCGCGGCATCGCGGAACGTATCACCGCGGCCCGCCTCCGCTTGTCGATCGCTGCGGCGCGCCGCGTCGAGCGCCGCGCGCCCGGCCGCGACCGCGATCGCATCGTCCTGAGGCGTATGCACGCGGCTGCACAGCACGTCGCGATAGTGGCGCTCCAGCGGATTGCTGCGGCTCAACCCATGATTGCCCGACAGTTTCAGCGCATGCTCGACCGTGCGTATCGCGTTTTCGGTGACGGTCCGCTTGACGAGGCCGCTCGTCGTCACGGTTGGCGGATCGCCTGCGTCGGCGCGCGCGACGAGATCGTCGAGCAGCACGCGATTCGCATGCAGCCAGCCTTCGATGTCGCCGACCGCTTCCTGCACGCGCGGCAGCGTCGCGAGCGGCGCGCCGAGCCCGCTCGGCACGCGGGTCGTCGCGAAGTCGAGCAGCCAGTCGCGCGACGCGCGGGCGACCGCGTCGTACAGGCTGCCGAGCAGCGCGACCATCCACGCGTGCTGGTCGGCCTGCGCGTCCGCGTCCGCATGCGTCGCGGCCGACACGGCCCACGCGTCGGGCGCACGCACGTCGACCGCGTGATCGGCCGGCAAGCGCACGTCGTCGAACACGACTTCGTGGCTGCCCGACGCGCGCAGGCCGAGATGGTCCCAGCTCGGGATCACGCGGATCCGCGCGTCGCCCGCATGCGGATCATGCGGAACCAGAAACACGCCGACGCGCGGCTGCGGCTCGTCGGTGCGCGCCCACACGGCCAGCCAGCGCAACGCCGGTATCCCGGTGCTGTACAGCTTGTGGCCGGACAAGCGCCAGCCGTCGCCGTCGCGGCGGGCGACGGTGTCGGGCAGCCCGCCGCGTGCGGGCGAGCCGAGCGCGGGCTCGACGCGCAGCGCGTTGATCAGCGCGCCTTCGGCCACCGCACTGTCGAACACCGCGCGTCGCAGCCGGTCCGGCCAGCGGCTGTCCGCGCGGCCGAGCGCGCGGTGCTGCAGATACGTCATCGTCAGCACCAGTGCGGTCGCCGGATCCGCGCGCGCGACCGCGGCGACGATCCGGCTCGCCTGCGCGAGCGTCGCGCCCGCCCCGCCATGCTCGCGCGGCACGACCTGCGCGATCAGCCCCGCACGATGCAGGCGCGCGAAATTCTCGTGCGGAAAGCGGCCTTCGGCGTCGTTGCGTGCCGCGTCGGCGGCGAGTTCGGGCACGAGACGGTCGAGCAGCGCGGCGATGTGCGTGTCGTCGGCGCGCAGACGACGCAGCGGCGAAGGCTGCGATCGCGGCGAGGAAGCGGCAAGGCTGGCAGACATCGGAACGGGTTCCCTCGGTAATACGAATGCCAATGCGAAAGCGGATATCGACCGGCTGACGGTTGGCGGCCGGCGCTTGTGCATGCGTCGCTGCGTGGCGTCGATCATGTAGCGAACCGAAACCGAAACGCGCGTCGCCGAATCCGCAATCGAAGGATGCGACGCAGTTGCCGCGCCGAACGCGGATTCGCAGCGGTGGCGCCGGCGCTCGCGGCATGCACGAACACCGCACGCACGCCACATCGCGCACCGCTCGCGCCGCACCACGCCGACCGATCGCGAGCGCACAGCGTATGCGCATCGCCGGCGCGCCCCAACCATGCAAATCTGATATTCAAATCGGGATTGATTATTTCCGTTTCGCATGATCGCGGCGGTAATCTGCGCTCCATTCCCGCCCGGCTGCGCGCCGGGCCGTCCCTGCACCGGAGACCCAGATGAGCGTCGAATTCATCGGCATGATCCAGAGCCAGAAGCAGTCGGAAATCCATCCGCCGTCCGGCCCGGCCGTCGATCCCGACTACGTGCGCGATTTCGCCCGTGCGCATGAAACGGCCGGCTTCGACCGGATCCTCGTGCCGCACCACTCGACGGGCCCGTCCGCGACGCTGACGATCGCGTTCGCGGCAGCCGCGACCGAGCGCATCCACTTCATGCTCGCGCACCGGCCGGGCTTTACCGCGCCGACGCTCGCCGCGCGGCAGATCGCGACGCTCGACCAGTTCAGCCGCGGCCGGCTCGCCGTGCACTTCATCTCCGGCGGCTCGGACAGCGAACAGCAGCGCGACGGCGACTTCCTCGATCACGACGCACGCTACGCGCGCACCGACGAATATCTCGGCATCCTGCGGCGCATCTGGACCGACACGCAGCCGTTCGATCACGAAGGCGCGCACTACCGGTTCAAGCAAGGCTATTCGGAAGTGAAGCCGCTCCAGCAGCCGCACGTGCCGATCTACTTCGGCGGCGCGTCGGACGCCGCGCTCGCGGTGGCCGGCAAGCATGCGGACGTCTACGCGCTGTGGGGCGAATCGCTCGACCAGGTGCGCGACCTGACGACGCGCGTGCGCGCCGAAGCCGCGAAGCACGGCCGGCAGGTGCGCTTCTCGGTGTCGTTCCGCCCGATCCTCGCGGCGACCGAAGACGAAGCGTGGGCGCGCGCGCATCGGATCCTCGACGAAACGCGCCGGCTGCGCGAAGCAGCGGGCCTCGGCACCGGCAGTCCGCAGCAGAGCGAAGGCGCGCGCCGGCTGCTCGCGGCCGCCGAGCGCGGGTCGCGCGTCGACAAGCGCCTGTGGACCGAAATCGCGAAGCTGACCGGCGCGCGGTCGAATTCGACCGCGCTCGTCGGCACGCCCGAACAGGTCGCCGACGCGCTGCTCGACTACTACGACCTCGGCGTGACGACGTTCCTGATTCGCGGCTTCGATCCGCTGGAAGACGCGCTCGACTACGGCCGCGAGCTGATTCCGCGCGTCCGCAGCGCGGTCGCCGCACGCGACGCCGCGCGCCACGCGGCATGACGATCACGGAGACGCATCCGATGTCCGCCGTTCCGTCCACCATCGCCCGCACCGCGTCGGGCCTCGTGCTCGCCGAATCGCCGCGCCAGCACTTCTGGTTCGAACCGTCTGCGCCGCGCGGCGACGTCGCGGCCGAACGCCGCCATCGCCAGGAGCGGCTCGCGGCCGCGTTCCGGCTGTTCGCGCGCTTCGGCTTCGCGTCCGGGCTCGCGGGCCACATCACCGCGCGCGATCCGGAGCTGCCCGATCATTTCTGGGTGAATCCGCTCGGCGTGCATTTCTCGCAGATCCGCGTGTCGGACCTGCTGCTCGTCAACGCGCGCGGCGAAACCGCGATCGGCAGCCGGCCGCTGAACAAGGCCGCGTTCGCGATCCACGCGGCGATCCACGATGCGCATCCGCACGTCGTCGCCGCCGCGCACACGCATTCGACGTACGGCAAGGCATGGTCGACGCTCGGACGGGCTGCTCGATCCGCTGACGCAGGACGCGTGCGTGTTCTACGAGGATCACGCGCTGTTCGACGATTTCACCGGGATGGTCGTCGACGCGAGCGAAGGCGCGCGGATCGCGCACGCGCTCGCGAAACCGGACGGCGGCACGCACAAGGGCGTGATCCTGAAAAACCACGGCATCCTGACCGCGGGCCCGACGGTCGAGGCGGCGGCATGGTGGTACATCGCGCTCGACAATGCCGCGCACACGCAGCTGCTCGCCGAGGCGGCCGGCACGCCGCAGCCGATCGATCACGAGACTGCACGCCATACGCACGGCCAGATCGGCGGCCCGGACGGCGCGCTGCACGCATTCGACAGCCTGTTTGCGCGCGTCGTCGCCGACGAACCCGACCTGCTCGACTGAGCGCCCTTCCGCACGACCGGAGCACCGACAATGACAACGACCGACACCGCGACCGACACCGCCGCCCCGCTGCCCGCGTCCGCCGCGCCCGACGACGCGCGCCGCCGGCTGCTGCGCGCGGCCGG